>NZ_CP126115.1:337500-992376 GCF_030123505.1 Neobacillus sp. YX16 | reverse complement strand
GGCTTTCGCATTGGTTTGAGTGGAATTGACGGAGATAAAGTTCAGATCCGCAAATTCAACCGTTTCTATTTTGGCGCTTTTGGCATTCTTGATTTCTTCAAAGGTATAAATCACTTTATTTTTTTGGACTTTTAAAGAGACCTTAAATACCGCGTCAAGATTTTCATACTCATCGACAACCTTTAAGGTATATAATGCTTCACTTTTATTTTTCTTTTCAAAACTTACTTCAGGATAATAAAGAACGCCGTTCACTTTTAAACCGTAAACAGGAGTTTTTTGACCATCCATCACCTTATCGCCAACATGGTATTCGATGACACGAGGGAACACTTGGTCAATTTTAACATTCATATAGTCGGAACTTACTATATCTTCTACTGGTGGTGTTTCTGGTGCTTTAGGGGGAATATATTCTTTCACTTTGATGTTGGAAATCGTGATGTCTGCAGCACCCCGGCTTTTTTCAAATCCAAGTAATCCTGCTTGATCGACACCGCCTGATAATGTCCACGAATTCACCTTTTTATCGTTGATATAAAGGGTTGCGACATCATCCATGAATTTCAAGCGCATATGGTAGGTTTTATTAGCTTCTAGTGCCACGTCTGATGTCATCGATGTCCACGTATTAGCTGGGCCAAAAATCTCGCCAAAATATTGATTATTCTGATCCCCTGTTCCGACATACGTGTAGGCAGATGGATTTTGCACACGATAAATGAGGCCAAATCGGTTCATCGTGCCAGTTCCTGGTGTAATATCCGCTTCAAAAACACCATTCTTAATTGGTTTCATTTGATTGTAGACAATTCGATTCTTTTGGGTAGAGGTAACCTTTAAGGTAGCTGAACCATCTTCATTATAGGTAACGCTTCCGCCACCTGAGAGGATTTTAAAATCTCCTTCTTCCAGTTGGTTATCGGTAATGTCGACAAGTTCTCCATCACCTGGGTCTGTGCCTCCATCTTCAAGAGCATCCCCCAGTTCAATGAGGACTTGGCTGTTTTTACCTCCAAATGCACCCAGTTTAACCGCTTCCTTACCTGTAAGCAGGTTATTTACATCTTTGGATAAAGTAACCTGTCCAAATAAATCTTGGCCATCTAAAGTAACATTTAAAGTGGTTCCGCTATAATTAATTTTAATAGAATGTTTAGTTCCTGCTTCTGGAAGTGGCACGTTTGGTCTAGTTTGCAGCCAGGTTCCACTGCCTTGATATTTGTATTCATAGAACCATCCTATAGAGTCATAGCCTACAAAAACAAAGTTATTATGATCAATAAAATGAGGATAGAAACCAAATCTGGTATCTGCCCCATTCAATTCAGGAATAAAGGTATATTCCATCGTTCCTGCTTCTTTTGCTGCTGCCTTCTCTTCTTGAAAAATAGCTGCTTTGGTTCCATTGTCATTTCCAGCACCTGCTCCAAGCCTTGCATAGGCCTTCCCATTCTTGTTGACCATTTCATTTACTTCATTTCCTCCATTTGAAATGGTAACCCATGGATTCGTCACTTCTGCTACCACACGCAACGGCGGAATAAACCCAGTCAAGAACGTTGGCAAAAATAACACAAGTGCAAGCAGGGTATGGCTAAATCTCTTGTAATTGTTCCTGCTCAAATCCTCTCCTCCTTTGAATTTACTATTTTAATAGAAGATGATGCCTGAACATCAAATAGCACCCTCTACCTGTAATCTAGCTTACTTTTAATAAAACGCTTACACAATAAAGATATTGTCTAAATTTTTAGAAATATTGTTTTTTTAGTGATTTCCAGATTAATAGTAATACTGCATAGGGACGAGGTTCCTGTCCCCTCGTCCCTATGTTAATCTTTTGATAAATCGATGGAACCCAGCTCTTCCCTCTTCATTTCTCTTAAAAACACCAGCATCTTCTAATACTCTCAAAAACTTCTTCCCTAATTCTTCTTTTACTAGTGATTCAATGTTCGCATTATTTGCAATCGCTTGGTATCGTACTTTCAATACATCAGCCCAAGCTAAATGATAGGCGGCTACCATATGTGATTCACCAAGAATGTATTTTTCCACTTCTCCAAGCTCTTCTTTTAAGCGTGCCGGCAAAACGGCAAGCCCCATCACTTCAATCAGACCAATATTTTCCTTCTTAATATGATGTACATCGGCGTGTGGGTGGAAAATCCCCAGCGGATGCTCCGCATTCGTCCGGTTGTTACGCAGCACCAGGTCCAGTTCAAATAGTTCCCCATTTTTACGGGCAATTGGGGTAATCGTATTGTGCACCGTCTCACCAGTTTTCGCCACAATCTCAAGTCCATCGTCACTATAATTTTTCCATCTTTCTAAAACAAACGCCCCTGCTTCAACAAGCATGCTTATTTGTTTTGAACGAAGGCGAATTACGGACATTGGCCATTTGACAACAGAACACTCCACTTTCGGGAACCCTGCCATTTCAAAGGTCAAGTCGGCCTCTGCCTTTGACATGGCAAACTCATAATGACCGCCTTGGTAATGATCATGGGATAAAATTGAGCCACCGACAATTGGTAAGTCTGCATTAGAACCAACAAAATAATGTGGAAACTGCTTTACAAAGGTTAATTGCCGTAAAAATGATTTCGGGCTAACTTTCATATCCGAATGCTTTTCTGAAAGCAGGATACAATGCTCATCGTAGTAAACATATGGTGAATATTGTAAATACCATTGATCTCCTAATAGATTCACCCGAATCATGCGGTGATTGGAACGGGCCGGATGACCAATTCGCCCCACATACCCTTCATTCTCCACACAAAGCAAGCATTTCGGATAGTCATTCTTTTTTGCCGCTCGTTCTAGTTCAATACTTTTTGGATCTTTTTCAGGTTTCGATAAATTAATTGTGATATCTAACATCCCATATTCAGTAGCGGCCTTAAACTCGATATTGTTTCGTATCCGCTTCATCTGAATATAGTTGCTGTTTTTACTTAATTCATAATAATACTGTGTCGCCTTTATCGGACTCTGTTTATATTTCTTCCAGAAAAGCTGATTAACGGTCGATGGGCGGGCGATAAGGCAGTTCATAATTTTGCTTGAAAAAATTTCTTTTTCATCAAAAATATCTTCTATAATCCCTTGAGCGCAGGCATAATTAACGATTTGATCAAGTAAATCAGGAATTTCGTCGTATTTACCCCTAGTCGATTCCACTTCCATAAACTTATCCAAATGGAGAAGCGACAGGAGTTGATTGCGGGCATATCTTTCATCTACTCTCTCAATCAATTGAGAGGTTAACGCTTGATTGATTAATTGTTGGACTAATTTGTGAATCACTTTTTTCACCTCAATCATTCTTTCTTCTTCTCAACAACAAAAAAATAGAAATAACATCAAAGTAAATTGAAGCTATTTCTATTTTTCACGGTGGGTTATTAATATTCATTTATCCTCACCACTACATTTGTATATGAAATGATGGGTGGTATTTACACATATTTCCGATTGTAATCATATAGCAATCCTAAGAGACCGGCTAATCCGAGCAACATCATGCCCAGCTCGAGTTTTCCAACTGTCTTTTGTCCGGTGATAATCAATGCCAAACAAATGATAAACACAACCATTTTTAGTATGATTAATACCTTAGCTTTCATTGGAAAAATCCTCCCAGCGGATTTCACTAGGCTCCAAGGTAACTTCTTTACTGTTGCCTTCTCCATCAAAGACTACCGTCGTTTGCTCCTTAATCGAATTGTTGACAATTGCCATTTTTCGAATGGATGGGTAGGCATGGACTTCACAATAGATGTTATTTGCATGCCATTTGTGGAATTCCTCTTCTTTATTGGCAGCATAGAATAGTGCGCGCATCAACAGCCTAGTGTTTTCTTCATTGTATGGAAGCCCTGCGATATAGACAGCTCTGCCTTTTCCAAATGAGTGGCTGGATAGGTGAACTTCTCCATTTGAATACTCAATAATCTCCGTCTCCTCTGACAATGCAAAAATATTTTTCATACCTTCACCAAAATTGAATTTGGTGCTGTCAGCAGAAATAAAATGCTCTTCGACAGGAGTCACAAAATATTTATCTGTTGATAAACTGAATCCTAGTTCTTTGTCAATACCTAATGCAGTCGCCAATTGGAAATAATGGCCTTCATGCTGATAGGCTGTCGGCTCACCAATTCCTATGAAGCCGCCGCCGTTATGAATCCAGGCTCTGATGGTGGTGACTAACTTTTCATTCGTCCAATATTCCCCTCCTGAAAAAGCTGTTCCAGCGTCACCAGCATTTATGATGACATCAACATCCACGGGCACCCCATCATTGATAACGTCGTCAAAGCTAATGAAGGTAACTTCCACGGCAGCCCCGCTCAACGATTCCAAAACACCTAAATAAGAATAAATTTGTTTATACCATAATGCATGGGCAACCATATGTGTCTGCCAAGTTCGAAGCCCGCCCCAAGAATTCAAAATCGCTACTTTAAGGCCGCTGTAAGGTGTAACGCCCTTGATTATGTCATAAATTTCGCGGAATTCCTCAGTCACTTTTTCAATATAAGCAACAAAATCAGGGAATTGATAAGCAAGGCTCAAATAGCCGCCATAGCCAATCCGATCAACAGGATTCCTCAGTAATGCTCTTCGGGCCGTAATCCAATTTTCATTTGCCTCAATCACCGGGTTGTTCCCTTCATAAAACGTGTCCGGGAAGAAGTAAGGTAAAAATCGCCCTTCTGTATAACGTACATGTGGGATATCGGCAATCATTCGTAATGTAGCACCTCCGCCAACACTTCCAACCACGGCATCCAAGCCGATGCTTTCAAAGTATTTTCCATACGGTTCCGTACCAATCCAGTTATCACCAAGGAACATCATCGCTTCTTTGCCACTTTCATGAACGATGTCGACGAGTTCTTTGGCTTCCTTAGCAACAAACTGTTGAACAAAATCGATATAGTCCAAATAAGCCTGCGTCGGAATTCTGAAAGCTGTATTGTAATAGCCTTGGTCAACAATGTCTTCTGGTCTTAAGCGGTAGCCTTTTTCTTGTTCAAAAGCATCTAGGGCAGCCACCGAAACACTGGCCCCATAACCAAACCAATCTACAAATTTTTCTTTGCCGAGATTATTAAACACCAGTGTAAAATGATAGAAAAATGTTGTGAATCTAACCACATCGGTATCCGGATTTTCTGTCAGCCATTGTTTTAAATAGGTTTTCATATATTCATTGGAGTATGGCTGTCTAACATCAAAAGGAATGTCATGCGGCTTATCGCCCCAATTGTTGGTAATATGATTGTACATTTGTGTAGGATCCCAAATCGCATAAACTAAGAATGAAACAGTGTATTCATGCCAAGGAATTGCCTTCCTAATCAAGACACGATTGTCCTTTTCGCTTACTTCCCAATCATTCGTGTCGAGCACTTCTCCTGTTGTCCGGTCGATGACTTCCCAGTATTTCTTAGGATCATGGAGGTAATCCGGCCGTAATTGTTCTTCAAAATAGCCTTTCATAAAATAAACTTCCAGCGTGTCCGTAAGTGCAGTATTGAACAAGCTCATTAAATAAAGCTGTTGGCATTCATCCATGTGGCTCTCGGCGAACTCATTGTGGCCGCGTGCCACAAAATAAGTCGTATAAATTTTTGCATCCAATTGTTTAATATCATCATCTAATTTTGTTCCATCGCTATCTCGAATCGCATCCGCGCCCCATCGTTCCATCAATTCTTTTGTTTCTTTAATAAAATTTTCTTCACTTGGCAAAGTAACGCGGCCTATTTTCTTCTTCATGTAAATCCTCCTCTAGTCCTTTAAACCGCCAAGGGTCATCCCTTGTGTCAATTTCTTTTGAACAATGATATATAAAATCAAGGTTGGCAGCATAACAAGAACCATTCCCGCATACATTTGGCCATAGTTTGCTGCTGATTTTTGTGCCGCCATTAAGTTCATCAGCCCAACAGGCAAGGTCTTATTTGGACCTGGGATCAAAGTCAGGGCAATAATGTATTCATTCCAAAAAGCAAGGAAGTTAAATAAAATGACAGCAATAATACTTGGCCGAGCCATCGGTATCATAATCGAAATCATCGTTTTGAAATATCCAGCCCCATCGACCAATGCAGCTTCTTCGTATGTTGATGGCAGTGATTGAAAATAGCTGGATAACAAGTAAATAGTAAATGGCAAAGCAGTCGCCGCATAAACCACAGCTAAACTAAATAGATTGTCCAGTAGGAATCCATTTCCAAATTGTTCCCGTAAAAAGTTATCCCCGTCTAATAACATCAAGAAAATTGGAACAACTATGTAGTTCACATTGATAAATAATCCAGCTTTAAACAAGGAATTCATAAATTGACTGCCTCTAAAGGTGTATCTGGCCAGCACATAGGCTGCTGGCAAGGCCACGATCAATAAAATGAGCAGCGCCAAGGCAGTCACCATGACCGAATTCAACATATAAGTACCCATGTTTGCCTTTTGGAAAGCATCGATGAAGTTTTGAAAATAGAAGCCTTTCGGCATGACCCAAGGGCTGCCATAGAATTCCGAATTTTGCTTCACTGAAGCTAAGAAAACCCATGCCACAGGGATAATGATAGAGATTGCTAATGTAATCAGAGCGACGTAGATAAACAAGCGATAAGCTGTTTCTGCACTCATTCCTTTTTGTGTTTTCAATGTTCATGGACCCCCTTAATACTCCAGGACTTCCCGTTTGGTAACGCGACTGACAATCGCAGATAATGCGAATGAGAAAAGGAAGATTACCACCCCAATAGCCATACCGTAACCATAAGAAGAATTGGTGTAAGCCTGCTTATACATATAGCTTAAAAATACTTCCGTTGACCCGTCAGGACCGCCGCCAGTCATCGCCTGGACGAGAAGAAAGCTTAAATTAATTGTGCTGATAATGAAGAAGGTTAATGTTGTCCTAATGTTATTCCAAATCAACGGCAAGGTAATACTGAAAAATTGTCTGACTCGTCCAGCACCCTCCAAGGAAGACGCTTCATAAAAACTTTCTGGGATACTCGCCATACTCGACATATACATGACCATATAGTAACCAATCGCTTGCCAAACGAGTGCCCCGCCGATGCTGTAGATGGCAATGTTTTGATCGCCAAGCCACATTTTTTGAAGGTTCTCAAGGTTAAATAAAGCAAGTAGATTATTCAACAAGCCTGTGGTAGGATCATAAACCGCAGAAAAAATACCAGCAATGACCACAACGGATAAGATATTAGGGATATAGAAAATAATCCGGAAAAAGCTGTTGCCTTTCATCTTTTCTCTCGTTAACAAAGTGGCAAACAAAATCGCTACCAGCATGGTGATGATTGTGACGATAACAATCAATACAATACTGTTTTGGAGAGACCGAAAGAAGTTCATATCATTCCATAAGATTTTAAAGTTATCGAGCCCGACAAATACCTTATTATTAGAAAACCCACCCCACTTATATAAGGACATCCTGAAAACCTCAATCGTAGGGAAAATCATAAAAATGGTTAACAAAATCAGTGCGGGTGCCGTACAAACAAAAATAAAAATCCTTTTTTCCGTTGTCTTATTCATGGATATCACCTCATTTAATTAATATAACGGTGAGGAAGGATACTCACCGTTATACTAGTGAACTATTATTTTAATGCTGACCGTAATTGGTCACTCACTTTTTCAACGGACTCTTGCCAATCTTTTACTTTTTTATCGCCAGAAACAATACTGTCGATCGTTCTGAATAATGTATCTGCCATGCTGACACCCTCAACGGCTTCTGTTGCGGCAAATCCACCCATACCTGCTTTAGCTCCGGAATCATAAATACTATAGAATAGCTTATTGTCACCGGTCAGCTTTTCGGAGATCCCTTCAATTGGTTGTACCGCACCAGATTCTGCAAAAATTCCCGCTGCCTCATCGGAATAAACATACGTTAAGAAATCCTTCGCTGCATCTTTATTTTTAGCTTGAGCAGGTACCCACATTTGTTCGAAGAAGGTAAATGCGTAACGATCACCGCCATTATCAATAGCTGGCAATGCTGTCATACCCCATTCAAAGCCATCGGCTCTAGGCGCTTCTCCCATTTCACCAACGACCCACGTGCCATTTGGCATAAACAGCGCTTTGTTATCAAGAATCAATTGTTGGTTTTTCGTGTAGTCTTTGTCATTGGCATTGGCAACAGTTGTTGGCTCTGTGTATTTAGCTAACTTTCCAACAATTTCAAAAACCTTCGTTGCTTCTGCAGATTCCCAAATACCATCTTCATATTTCATCGCTTTATTGTAAAAGTCAGGTCCGCCCGCTTCTAATAGTAAAGAATAGAAGAATGCATCAAAGTAACCGGTCGTAGGGTAAGTGAATAATGCGATTCCTTCAGCTTTCGCTTTATCACCCAACGCCCACATCTCATCCCAAGTCTTCGGTACTTCCCAGCCCTTTTCTTTTAACAAGCCGGCATTATAGAACAATCCAGTTGGACTGTAGAACATCGGTGCCATATAAGTTTTCCCGTCATTATAAGGGCTGGTTGCCAGTGTATCAGTAAAACCTGGTACCAACTTATCCTTTACTTTGACATCCTCACCATAAACGTTTTTATCCAAAACATCTGAAATGTCTTCTAAAGCTTTATCTTTAATCAAATTTTCTGTCAGTGCCAGTTTTCTCCCAGTTGCCAATAAAACCACATCCGGATAGTTCCCTGCTTTCATATTCGGGCTGATAACATCCTCAAGATTTTTATCCACAGTTAATTCAACATCAACTTTCGGATTTGCTGCTTCATACGCATCGATCACTTTGGTCCACATATCTTTACCATAAGCTGACTCTAATGCTGCCACATGAAGGGTCTGTTGTTCACTAGAGGTTTTACCATTCTTTGAATCTACTTTTTGATCGTTATTACATGCCATCAAACCTAGAGATAACATTGCAATCGAACCTGCCAACAATAGTTTCTTTTTCATATTGATCCTCCCTTTATATCTTTATAGGAAAAGTATACGTTTAGAAAAACGCTTTCACAATAAACATCTTGTTCTGTTTTTTAGGTATCTTGCTATCGATTGTAATTTTTCACTAAAAAACCTATAATACAGTTTAATAGAATGCTTTTGAAGGAGGAAGTCATTTGTCAAATGAAATTTATGAGGTCCCACCATCGGCACGGGGCCACCTTCCAGTTAAACTTCTATATGTAACAAAAGCGAAATACGATAAAGATTGGCATAGCACCAATCATACTCATCATTTTACTGAAATATTGTATATTACTAAGGGCAAAGGGACTTTCATTTTTTCAAAACAAGAAATCCCCGTCAAAGAGCATGATTTAATTGTCATCAATCCGAATGCCGAGCACACAGAAAAGTCTGGTGTCGATCACCCCCTTGAATATATTGCGCTTGGCATCCAAGGTCTAGCTTTTTCATCTCCAGATGATCCGGGATTACAGGTCACTTTTTTCAATTATAAACAGGAGCAAAACGTCTATCTCTTTTACCTCCAACAATTGATTGAAGAAGTGGTAAACCAAAAAGAAGATTATGAATTGCTCATACAAAACATATTAGAAATTTTGTTGCTTAAGATGATGAGGAAAAAGGCATTTACCCTGGAGGAAACCTCTACTAAAAAAATTAGTAAAGATGTGGCCTTTATCAAAAATTATATTAAGCAGTATTTTCGCGAAGAAATAAATTTGGATACTTTAGCTGAGGTTGGTCATATCAATAAATACTACCTTGCTCATTCCTTTAAGAAAGCATTCGGTGTTTCTCCGATAGAGTACTTAATTCAAACCCGTATCCGGGAAAGTAAAATATTGTTAGAAACCACCAACTACCCGATTTCTAATATATCAACCATTACCGGCTTTTCTTCCCAGTCCTTTTTTGCACAATCCTTTAAACGGGTAACCAATCTTTCTCCTTCACAATACCGAAATGCCAAAAACTCAAATAAAAATAAAACAAGGAAATCAAAAAGTAAAAAGTAAGTCATAATAAAAAATGCCGCGCTCACTATTTTGTGAGCACGGCAGCTTGTTCATGTTTCCTGGTATAAGTATCCAATAAATAATGAATTAGGATGAAATTCGACCTGATTATACCATTATTTTACATATATCATTTGTAAAATCCACTGGATCATGGATTGGTAATCCTTCAATCAACAATGCTTGATTGTATAATAACTTCGTATACAATTCTAGCTTTCCTTTATCATTTTCAAAAGCATCCTTTAAGGATTGGAATACTTCGTGATTTTTATTAATCTCTAAAACCTTGTCTGCTTTGATATTTTGATTATCAGGCATGGCAGCAAGGATTTTCTCCATTTCGATGGAGATATCACCTTCGGTTGCCAAGCAGACAGGATGAGACTTTAACCGCTTAGAAATTCGAACATCTTTGACCTTATCAGCTAAAATAGTTTTCATATAGTCAAAGATTTCTTTGCTTTCCTGCTCTTCAGATTCGGAATCTGTCTTGTTTTCTTCTCCTTCAATTCCTAAATCACCACTGGAGATGGATTTAAATTCTTTCTCCTTGTAGGTCATTAGCATCTTGATGGCAAATTCATCAATATCCTCAGTGAAGTACAGAATTTCATAGCCCTTTTCAGAGACAAACTCTGCTTGTGGCAATTTATCGATTCTATCGATGGATTCTCCAGAAGCATAATAAATATACTTTTGGTCTTCAGGCATTCTAGAAATGTATTCATCTAAAGTAACTAACTTCTTCTCTTTAGATGAGTAGAACATGATGAGGTCCTGTAATACTTCTTTATTCGCTCCAAATTCACTATAAACGCCATATTTTAATTGACGGCCAAACGATTTATAGAATTCTTCGTATTTTTCACGTTCATTATTTATGAGGCTTTGTAATTCACTTTTAATTTTCTTGTTAATGTTTTTAGAGATGAGCTTTAATTGGCGATCATGCTGCAGCATCTCACGAGAAATATTTAGAGATAAATCCTCAGAGTCCACCATTCCTTTAACAAAGCTAAAATGGTCTGGAAGCAGGTCTGCACACTTGTCCATAATTAAAACGCCATTTGAATAGAGCTCCAAGCCTTTTTCAAATTCTTTTGAGTAGAAGTCATATGGAGTTTTTTCTGGAATATATAAAATGGCATTATAACGGACTGTTCCATCTACGCTAATATGGATATGTTTAATAGGCTTATCGAACCCATAACGTTTTTCTGCATAGAAATTCGCGTAATCTTCGTCGGTAAGTTCGCTTTTATTTTTTCTCCAAATTGGAACCATGCTGTTGATGACTTGTTCTTCAACATATTCCTCGAACTCATTTTCGCTGCCCTCTTTTGGTCTTCTGCTAGACACATCCATTTTAATCGGGTAGCGGATAAAGTCAGAGTACTTTTTGATAATCGACTTTAAACGGTACTCTTCTATAAATTCATCATAGTTTTCATCTTCGGTATTTTCTTTGATTTTAAGAATAATCTCCGTACCAATAGAATCTTTTTCGGCAGTTTCGATCGTATAACCTTCTGCTCCATCAGATTCCCACTTATAAGCTTCCTCACTGCCTAATGATTTACTTATTACAGTTACAACATCTGCGACCATGAAAGCAGCATAGAAGCCGACACCAAATTGGCCAATAATGTCATAGCCATCTTTTAGTTCTGTTTCTTTTTTGAAGGCTAAAGATCCACTCTTGGCAATTGTACCAAGGTTTGTCTCAAGCTCTTCCTTCGTCATACCAATCCCAGTATCAATGATTTTCAAGGTTCTATTTTCCTTGTCAGGGATTACTTTTATAAAGTAACTGTCCTTGTCGAAGCTTAATGCGTCATCCGTTAATGCTTTGTAGTAGATTTTATCAATTGCATCACTTGCATTAGAGATTAACTCACGTAAAAATACCTCACGATGTGTATAAATAGAGTTAATCATCATTTCTAACAGCCTTTTTGACTCAGCTTTAAACTGCTTTTTTGCCATAGAAACCTCTCCTTACTCATTATAATTTAATAGATACTTTGAATTTTTAGCACTCTCACCTTAAGAGTGCTAACATCAACAATATTTAAATATCATAAATCAGTGCATCATGTCAATAAAATAGCAGCACACTTTTCAATGTGCCGCTACTTCTATTTTCAACTTTGGAATACCAATTATAAACCTAAACCCATATAAATTGTTCCAACGACTTTTCTCATAAAAAAAACCGACTTTACTTCTTGTCGGTTTCATCTGATTTATTAACGTTCATACTAGGGTTTTCAACGATATGTTTAAGGATCGAAAGTTTGTTTTCCCAAAACTTTTCGTAGTAGGACAGCCAATCTTTTAGCTCAGTTAACGGCTCTGGGTGCAAACGATAAATTTTTTCCCTTCCTACCTTCCTTCCGCTGACTAATTCTGCTTCCGATAGGACTTGAAGATGTTTGGCAACGGCCGTTCTGCTGATTGGAAAATGAGAGGTTATTTCTGAGATAGGTAATTCCTTTTCCGCAAGCAGTCTTAATACTTCTCTCCGGGTTGGGTCTGCAATTGCTTGAAAAACATCATGCTTTTGTGCTGAAGCTGACACTTAGTTCTCCAAAAGCTTACGAAGTTTTTCAAGGATGCCTGTCCAGCCTTGAGACATGCGATCACGAATAACAGAGGTTTTTTCGCCAGCTTTTCCAACAATTTCGTCCGCTGGTTTCCAGCCGCCATGAATAAGGGTGAACTCTGTTTTGCCGTCTACTTCTTTCAGGATAAATGATAAAAACCAACCATCCGTATCCCAGATAAACGATAGAGTATTAGGCGGGTCAAATTCAGTCACCTTACATGGTGATGGACCAAATGGGGATTGTATATGAAATTCATAGCCTACTTCTGGTTTAAAGTCATTTGGCATGAACCAAGCTGCTATGCCCTCTGAGGTTGATACTTGATCCCATACCTTTTGAATAGGTGCGTTAATGACTACTGTTTGTTTAATATCTTGTAATGTATTTTGCAAGAATTTCTCCTACTTTCAACTTTTATATAAAACCTTTTGGTTTCACTTTCTGTATTATATAAAACCTTTTGGTTTCATGTCAATCCATTTTCTCCATTTACTTTACCCAAAATCGAAATTTAACAATCAAAAATAAGACACTTCCATTAGAAGTGCCTCGGGTATCATATTCCTTCATTTTTGTTAACACCTTCAAACTTTATATATAACGTTTTCTTGTTAAAATAACGGGCCATAAAATATCCTGTAAAAGAAGCCAGTACCTGCTGGAACAGCATACCGACAACCACCGGAACTGCCACTGCTGGTGAAAAGTAAGTGACCGCAATAACAGCACCCGCACTAATGTTTCTCATTCCGCCAGAGAAGGTTAAAGATACGACAGTATCTCGGTCACTTCTGATTAGTTTACCAATGAAGAACGAAAATACATAACCTGTAGCCGCAATAAAAAAGACCACAAGGATGATACTAATTAATTTAAAATTAATATTTTTTAAATAAGGCGCAATGACTGCACCGTTAAGCATGACAACAATTCCGAGACTAATTTTTGAAAAAGGTGACAAAGTCGAGCTCAACTTTTTTGTTACACTGCCTTTTAAAAATTGATTAAGCAGCATTCCAAGGATAGAAGGCAGTACGATCATTCCAACTAAGCCTTTCATGATTCCGACCATGTCCATTTCAATTTTTTCACCTATTAAGAAGGATAAACAATAAGGAACAATCAACGGTGAAAGAATGGTATCAATTAAGATAATGGATAAGGTCAACGGGATATTTCCTTTATATATTGAAACCCAAACAAAGCTAGTTATACCAGTTGGAATGGCCATGCCTAACACAATACCGGTAATGGTAAAGATATCGTCTGGGAAAGTAATATGCCCGACACCCCAAGCCCAAATTGGCATGAGTATGTGTAATAACATCATTGCAGCAAGGATTGGAAGTGGATGACGCACCACATCCGATAATGATTTGAAATTGGAGTTCAAGCTCCCAGCAAATGTCATAAAGGCAAATACCCAAGGGATTAAATACGAAAAGTCCTTAATATAGATAGAAAGTAATACACCCAATACAACACTCGCGGGAGTGATTAAAGGCATTATTTTTTCTAGTTGTTTATTTAACGTCAGCAGCATATTGCTTCTCTCCAAGCTATTTTCTATATTCCTTCCAAGCGGTAAGGCCGCCTTCTAAAACTTCAACTTGAAGCCCGAGACCATCAAGAATCTTTGCACACTTTGCCGCTGAGTTTCCAGTCGTACAAGTAACGACAACCGGACGATCCTTTGGCAGCTGTGAAAGAACCAGATCTTCTTCAAGATTGGATATTTCCGTCTTGGGAATATTTAGGCTCACCACCTGGGGTTCTTCGATATGGAATTCATTGTATTTTTCGGCTGCTCGAACATCAAGAAGAATAATCTGATTCTCACCTTTTATTCTCTCGTGAAGTTCTTTAGGGGTAATATTTTTTAATGTCATGGATAACACCTCCAATACAAAGAATATCATACTATTAATAGTTCGGAAATCGAATAAGTTTTCCACTTTGTCTTCCATTATACGTCGCAAGCCTTAGACATAATTAAATCTTAGGTTCATTGGTGGTTTATGAAAAATCCCTTATGATTAAGCTATAAGAAATGAAGGGCAGGGATTTAGATGAAGAGGATTGTGATTCTCCTATTAATCATCACTGGGTTATATATCGTATTTAATCAATCTTTCCAATTTGATGGGTTTGCATTTGGAGGCAATAAGGATGGGAGAGCTGCGTTATCAAATGACATTGAAACCATTGATATTAATGTGGGCGGAGTAAAAACGACGATTATTCCTGAAAAACGTGATGATATTGAAGCCGTTTTAAAAGGGAAAGGCTCGCTCATTGTGAAAGAAATAGACAATAGATTGGTAGTGGAAACAAAACGGAAAATGTTTAATTGGTTCTCCTTCTCTGAAAAAGGAAACCTTAAAATCTATATTCCTGAAGATTATAACCGTAATATGACCATTCAGGTTGGCTCAGGCAGCTTAAATTTCTCTGGACAGTTGATGAAATTAAATGACCTTTCTTTAGATATTGGTTCTGGGAATGTGAATATTGATCATTTAGAAGTGAATGAGTTTACTCATGATGGTTCTTCAGGCAATGTTAAAATTGATTCATTAAGGACTAAATCAAGCACCTTTGACCTTAGTTCTGGAAATTTAGAGGTTAACCACTTTATAGGCGCACTTAAAGCAGATGTATCATCTGGAAGGTTCACCATGCAAATGGATAAACTTAATGATCCGATTGAGATTGAGCTTAGCTCAGGAAATATTAATCTTGATTTACCTGATAATGCGGATTTCAACTTAGATGGCGAAGTAAGCAGTGGAAATATTTCGAGTGATTTTCCATTAACCACTAATGGATCTGATAAAAAGAGTTTGAAGGGAACACACGGTTCCGGTAAGAATCAAATAAAAGTTTCCGTATCTAGCGGTAATATTCATATATTCTAATACTTTAAGAGCGCTTGGAGCCAAACTCCAGGCGCTCTTTACTTGTAACCAAAAAAGTCCAATATACATACCGTATATTGCCTTGTGTTTTACTATGGAAGGAGCGTTATGATGTACTATTACCACTATCCTTATCCGCCATATCCTCAGCCCCCTGCTTACCCAGGATATTATTTGTATCCCCCAGTAACCAGGCAGTATCCGCAGGTGGATGTAAATATTTTCACGAAGTCCATTAAATCCTATCGGCTACTAATGGACCAAGGCAGTATCCTGTTGGACCGGTTAGGTGATGAAGATTTTGATGTGAAGTTAATGTCTTTTGCTCAGCAGGGAAACAAAACCGAAATTGATAAGTTAATCAAAACGATTGGTCTTAAAGTACCGGTGGAAACCAAATATACACCAACCGGTATCACTTTCGAGCTTACCGCCCACCCCGATCCAAGCAGTCCCGTGTCCTGCTGTACTTTAAGCGTACACATGAAATGGGGAAACTAAAAGACCTTCAACAGAAGGTCTTTTTTGCAAAGGCTATGTTAAAGCTTATTATTGATTTTGGCACTCTGTTGATTTGTGCGGAAGGCGCGAGACTCCTCGAAAATGCTACGCATTTTCTTCGTGCGTGGGCAGATTCGCGGAAGTAATTCAATGTCCTGCAGGAGGACGGGACAGGGGAGACCCCGCTTATCTCTTAGCGTCAAGGAGGCTTCCCGAACCGCCTGCGGAAAGCGAAGCGCCTCGTGACAGGCAGAGACCGCCTGTCACTGCGGTGATTATTCAAAGAAGCTTTCCTTAGTGGAGCACAAATCAACAGCCAAGTTTAAAACAGCATTCTCAAAAAAAAGGAGGCGGAGTGTTCCGCCAGAAGCCTATTCGATAGAAACATTGCCTTTTACTAAAAATTCTTCCAGCTTCTCAGCAGACAGCGGTTTGCTGTAGTAATACCCTTGTCCAATCTGACAAGCATTCCGCGTTAAGAATTTAACCTGTTCTTCCGTTTCAATTCCTTCTGCAATGACACCGAATTTTAAATTCATACCCATATCGATGATAGTTTTCACCATCATGCCTTGATTAGAGTGATAGATTATGTCATCGACAAAGGATTTATCGATCTTAATTTTATCAATGGGAAGATGTTTTAAATAGCTTAAAGAGGAATAGCCCGTACCAAAGTCATCCACCGATAGTAGAACACCCAAATCCTTTAATTGATTCAGAATGATGGTAGAGTTCTCTAGGTTTTGCATAAGACTTTCAGTAATTTCGAGTTCCAAGTAATTTGCCTCTAATCCAATTTCCTCGAGCATGCCTGAAATGAATGGAATGAAATGTTCATCCTGAAATTGCCTTACTGAAACGTTTACAGCAATAGGAAAATCACTGAATCCTGAATCCCTCCATGCTTTTCTCCGTTCACATGCCTCTCGTAATATCCATTTTCCCAATGGTACGATGAGCCCTGTTTCTTCAGCGAGTGGAATAAATTCAGAAGGTGCTACATATCCATATTCTGGATGATTCCAGCGAATTAATGCTTCCACTCCGACAATTTCCCCGGTACGTAAATCCAGCTGCGGTTGGTAATGGAGTGTCATTTGATTCTGTTCCAAAGCTCTTCGTAACCAGTTCTCTAATTTCATTTTCCACGTTGATATACCATCAAGGTTAGTGGAGTAGAATTGATAATTATTTTTTCCACGTTCTTTTGCTTGGTACATGGCGGTATCAGCATTTTTAATGAGTGTTTCCTCATCGCTTCCATCTGTAGGATAGATACTAATTCCGATACTTGGCGTGACATAAAATTCTTCACAGTTCACTTCAAATGGGTTTGAAAATTCATTGAGAATTCGTTTAGCTACCTGTGAAGTGTTTTCCTTATCAGCATCTTCCAGGACGATAATAAATTCATCCCCGCCCTGGCGAGAAACTAGACCTTCATTTTGTACGGCTTTTTCTAATCGACCTGCTACCAGTTGGAGAATAATATCCCCAATTGAGTGACCTTTTGTATCATTGATAATTTTAAAGCGATCTAAATCTAGGAATAGCACTGCGTGCATTTTATTCTGTTGATGACGTAATACTTCGTTAAGATGGTTCCTAAACTGATTTCGATTTGGCAAGCCCGTTAATGAATCATAATAGGCCATGAATTTAATCGTTTGTTCCGATTTCTTCCTTTGGGTAATATCTCTGCCCACTACCTGAATGGCAAATCGGCCTTCGTATAGAATAGACCTAGCTGCCATCTCCACATCAATGCTTTCACCGTCTGTTCGCCTAACCTGGAATTCAAGCCTAAGTCGCTCGTTTTCCAATTTATCAGGTGAGAATACTTTACGTTTAATTAAATCTGTAATATGCGAAGGAACAAAATTCTTAGCTGATTGCCCAATCACCTGCTCCTGACTTTGTGCACCAAGTAATTTGCAGCCTGCTTCATTTATATATTCAATTTTCCCATCATAAACGACGGCAATAATATCAGGTGACATTTCAACTAGACTTTGATAGAGCCCTTCGCTTTCTTTTCGATCTGTAATATCGAATAACACACTTGTAAAGTCAACAAAGTCGCCTTTTTGGTCAAAGGTTGGTATCCCTCTGTCCTGTATCCAGCGTACTTCACCATCAGGGCGAATAATACGATATTGGCTAGTGGCTGTTTCTCCAACTGCAAGCTTCTTTTCTCTATCCTTTAAAACAGACAAATCCTCTGGATAAATAACTTCTTTCCAAAGGTTCATGTTTTCATAAAATTTATCCAGCTTATATCCATAAAGTTTTTCTATTCCAGGAGTGATTAATAGTGTGTCAGACTTTAAATCATGGGACCAGATGGCAACATCTAGAGTATCAAATATATTTTTCATTTTCTTCTGGTTTATCGTATATTCATCGGCTTTCTTATCGAACTCTTTAACTAAAAAGTATAGGAAACCGATGGCAACGATTGAAACAACTGAAGCGATATTGCTTACTATTTTAATAGAATGAAAGAGGTCTGGATTGATTAAATCTATAACTTGTAAAAGGACAAATAAACCAATAATGAGGATTAACAAAAACCTGTATAAATTTCTTTTTGTAAACATATTTGCCCCCATTTTAGTGTTGTTATAGTTTAAAAATAGCAAATTCAAGGCTTGATAACAATCTTATTATTTTTTCCATTTGTGATTCCCTTTTTTGGAAAAACTTTTCAACCTTATTTTCCTATTCCTATATCACTAATAAAGTAGTAAAATAAAACATTATTTTATTAAAACTGATGGGAGAATTTCGTGGAGGAACAAAAAAACAACTATCAAGAACAGACTCTTTTCAGTATTACCTGGCCGCTCTTTATTGAGCTTTCGCTTCATATGGGAATGGGGATTGTGGCTACACTGATGTTAAGCCATTACTCTGATCAGGCAGTAGCGGGTGTTGGAGTTGCCAACCAGCTGTTAAATATTTTTATTTTAGTTTTTAATGTCACATCTATTGGGGCAACTGTTCTAATCAGTCAAAATCTAGGTGCAGGAAACCTTCAACGTGCGAGGCAGCTATCTTATTCTGTATTTGGTTTGAATTTCTGGTTTGGAATATGTATTGCCATTATTGTTTTTATTTTAGGAGAACCACTGCTTCGTTTGTATGATGTTCAAGGTCCGGTTTTCGACTACGGACTTACCTTTGTACGAATATGTGCACTTTCACTCTTTTTCGAATCTCTCTCTCTGGCTTTAAGTGCGATCCTTCGTAGTCATGGATACACGAAGGAATCAATGATGGTTACTGTTTATATGAATGTAATCAGTATTGGCGGGAATATTATTGCAACCACTGGATTCTTAGGGCTGCCGATTACAGGTGTGACGGGTGTATCCTGGGCTATCTTTGCAGCTCGAGCCTATGCAGTTTGTGCTCTATTGTATTTGCTATATAACAGACTTTCTTTAAAAATTGTCATCAAGGACATCTTCAACGCAAAAAAAGAGGATATCCGTGAATTGCTCGAGATTGGAATTCCTTCCGCTGGAGAGAATCTTTCCTACCAATTATCTCAAGTGGTTATTACTAGCTTTGTTGTTACAATGGGTACTGCCTCTTTGGCTGGAAGAGTGTATATTTTAAATATCAGCATGCTTTGCTTTTTGTTCACAGTCGCGATTGCTCAAGGAACCCAGTTGTTAGTAGCACGATATATTGGGGGCAAACAATATGACCTTGCCTTAAAACGAGGTATTCGCACTTTAAAAATAGCGATGTTTGCTTCAACCTTTGCATCACTCATTATCGCCTTTGGAGGAGAATTCATCTTAAGAGTATTCACAGAGGATCCTTCCATTATTATGGTTGGACTGCCGGTTTTATGGGCCATAGTTTTCGTTGAACCTGGAAGAGCCATGAATATCGTCTTGATGAATTCATTAAAGTCTGCAGGAGATGTTCGTTTTCCCGTTATCATTGGTATTATTTCGATGTGGGGAATAGCGGTATCCTTAAGTTATTTGCTAGGCGTTCACTATGGTTTGGGACTTTTGGGTATATGGCTTGCCCAAGGGGCTGATGAGTGGCTGCGCGGTTGTTTTGCTTTAAAACGCTGGCTAAGCAAACCGTGGGAACGGCTTACGAAAGCAGTATTAAATTAATCGAAAAAAGTAAAGAAACATAAGGGACGCAAAGTCCCTTATGTTTTTTTCATCCGAGGTCTTAAGGACAAATCGTACCTGCTGCCGGAAGGATTTGTCTTTCATCGGGGGTCTTAAGGACAAATCGTACGCGCTTCCAGAAGGTTTTGTCTTTCATCCGGGGTCTTAAGGACAAATCTTATGCGCTGCCAGAAGGTTTTGTCCTTCATCCGGAGTCTTAAGGACAAATCTTATGCGCTGCCAGAAGGTTTTGTCCTTCATCCGGGGTCTTAAGGACAAATCTTATGCGCTGCCAGAAGGTTTTGTCCTTCATCCGGGGTCTTAAGGACAAATCTTATTCGCTTCCAGAAGGTTTTGTCTTTCATCGGAGGTCTTAAGGACAAATCTTATTCGCTTCCAGAAGGTTTTGTCTTTCATCGGGGGTCTTAAAGACAAATCTTATGCGCTGCCAGAAGGATTAATCCTTCATCCGGGGTCCTAAGGACAATTGTACGCCACTAATATTGGTGCAATGTTAAAGTTATAAAATGGCTGTCGAGACTTTCTCGACAGCCTGGAACCATAAGGGACGCAAAGTCCCTTATGGTTTTTTGTGTAGTCTATGCCCACCACATTTGCGAAACAGACTCTTCTATTAAAATAGATTTCAAATTGGTCACGGCACGTTTAAACCCTTCATCTATAGACATGATTGGGTCTTCATGCTCAATGCTGACTACATAATCATAACCGTACGTACGAAGTGCACTCATCATATCGGACCAATCTTTTAAACTATGTCCGCAGCCAACAGAACGGAATGTCCATGCCCGCGTTCTTACTTCCCCGTAAGGCTGCATATCTGTTAGTCCATACATATTCACATTTTCTTGGTCAATGTATGTGTCTTTCGCATGAAAATGGTGAATGGCATTTTCTTTTGCTAAAATTTTGATAGCAGCCACAGGGTCAATTCCCTGCCACCATAAGTGGCTTGGATCTAAATTAGCGCCGATTGCATCACATGTTTGCTCACGCAGTTTTAATAGGGTATATGGAGTATGAACTAAAAATCCACCATGAAGCTCCAGTCCAATCTTCACATTGTGTTCCTTCGCATACTGACCGACTTCTTTCCAGTAAGGAATTAATTTTTCTTCCCATTGCCACTTTAGCACATCCCCAAATTCATTTGGCCATGGTGTTACGGGCCAATTTGGATATTTTGCCCCTTCATGGTCCCCAGCTGTCCCAGAAAAACAGTTCACAACTGGTACACCTAAAAGTGAGGCAAGTTTAATTGTTTTTAATAGAGTTTCATGAGAAGTTTTTGCAAAACTTTCTTCAGGTGATATTGGATTTCCATGACAACTAAATGCACTGATTGTCAATCTACGGCTTTCCACTTGTTGAAGGTATCGATGACGAGCATCTTCACTCTCTAGTAACCCGTCTAAATCACAATGGCTGTTTCCTGGATAACATCCTGTACCAATTTCAACTGCATGAAGGCCAGCTTCCTTGACAGTATCTAGCATTTCCTCAAATGATTTTTCTGCAAACAGTACCGTAAAAACTCCTAGTTTCATAATTTATTTCCCCCGCTCTCATATATTTGATCAATAATCTGCGAAACTTGAAGTGCCTCTTCTGGTTTTACCACAAGCTCAGCCAATCCAAGGCATGCTTCAATAAAGTTCCTATCCTGCTGCAAACCAGGTTCTTTCTCACCAGGTAGCCATGCAGCTTCACTATTTAAAAGCATTCCGTTCTTTGTAGTATAAAGTTCGAATGGGAAGACACTTAATCCCCCGTCAACACCGGAAATGCTAAGATGTTCGGCGTCATCCTTTATATTGGCAGCCCAAGATGTTTCAAACAACATAGATGCATCATTTTCAAATTGAATATAGGCTGTTACATGATCATCGACATTAAAGGTTTTATGATCAAAGGCGCCCCATTGATTCACTTGGTTAGGCATTTTACTTAACGTGTTATAGGCGGTGCCTGTCACCGTTGTATGTTTTGGATTCCCCATCAGCCATAGAGCTAAATCTAACAAATGACAGCCATAATCAATCAAACTGCCGCCGCCCTGCAGGTCTTTGTTGGTAAATACTCCCCACCCCGGTACTTTTCGGCGTCTCAATGCCTGTACCCTTATTACAAGCGGTGTACCTACGTCTTCCATGGCTTTCTTAGCAGCTTGCGCTTCCTTCATAAAACGGTAATGATACGCAATCGCGAGAACTTTATCTGCCTTTTTAGAAGCAGCGACCATCGCCTCACATTCTTCCGCAGATAACGCCATTGGCTTTTCACACAATACATGTACTCCTGCTTCAAGGGCTGCAATCGTAATTTCTGCGTGGAATTTATTTGGCGTGCAAATACATACTGCATCAACCACTGAAAAAAGGTCATGATATTCCGGAAAAACATGAGGAATATTATATTTTTCTGCAGTTTCCTGAGCACGATCGATATTAATATCACTTAAAGCAGTAATCTCACAGATATCCTGCAACTGGAGAAATGAAGGAATATGGCGGCCTACCGCAATACCTCCAACTCCGATAATTCCAATACGTAGCTTTTTCATCTTTCTCTCACTCTCACAATTCGCTTCGTTTCATTGGACTCTAATGCAGCCAAAATAACCTCCAAAGATTTCATGCCCTCTTCGCCGGTGACAGGCACCTCATGCCCCTTAATTACAGCATCAACAAATTGATCAATTACACGAGAGTTATTTTGTCCTCCGGCACTATTGGACTGAATTTTACCAAGCTGATAGTTCGCTATTTCTCCGTTTGTATATTGAACGACAAGAGAATTTATAGGGTCATCCTCTAAACGAAGTATCGCTTTTTCTCCATAAATAATGGTTGAGTTATCTTCTTTGCTTGTATAAGCCCAGCTAGCAGCAAGAGTTCCAATAATTCCACTCTCGGTTTTTAATACACATACTGCATTATCATCAACCGTTGCGAATTCCTTTGCATTTGTTTCAACAAAAGATCCTACTTCTGTAATTTCTTCGCCCAGCACATAGCGAAGTAAATCGGTCTTGTGTACACCTAAATCGCCCATAGCCCCAACAAATGCTTTTTCTTTTTCAAAGAACCAGCTATCTTTACCATCAACACTCCAGCCTTCTGGTCCTCCATGTCCGAATGCGGTACGAAAGCTATAAATCTTGCCGACTTCTCCGCTTTGGATTAACTGACGTGCTCTTTGGTGTGATGGTACAAATCGCTGATTATGAGCAATCATTAACTTCTTACCATTCGTTTTTGCCGCAGCAATCATCTCTTCTGCTTCTTCTTTTGAAGTGGCCATTGGTTTTTCACAAAGGACATGAAGTCCCGCGTTTAAAGCAGCAATCGTAATGGGAGCATGGAGATAATTTGGTGTACAGACACTGACTGCCTCTACCAAACCGCTGCTGGCTAACTCTTCATAGCTTGTAAAAGCTTTAGCCCCATATTTTTCAGCTGTAGCCTGGGCACGTTCCTCATTGATATCACAAACAGCAACCAGTTCAACATTTTTATTCGAACTATATTCAGGCAAATGACGATGTATGGCAATACTGCCGCAGCCAATCACACCAACTCTTAATTTTTCCATTCTTATTTCCCTCCAATTACTTCTAGTGGTTTCGTGTTTCCATAGACAGGACGTTCACGCTTTACAGGCTGAGCCCATTTCACTGCATTGCTAATGACACGGTGAATGTCTTTGTTATGGTACGTAGGATAGGTTTCATGACCTGGTCGGAAGTAAAATACCTTTCCATTTCCGCGTTTGTAAGTACAGCCGCTGCGAAAAACTTCTCCGCCTTCGAACCAGCTTGTGAAAATGAGCTCATCTGGCTGCGGAATATCAAAATGCTCCCCATACATTTCTTCCTTTTCTAATTCAATGTATTCAGTGATCCCTTCTGCAATTGGATGACTTGGGCTCACAACCCAAAGACGTTCTTTTTCATCTGCTTCCCGCCATTTTAGATCACAGCTTGTTCCCATTAAAGTTTTAAATATTTTTGAGAAATGACCAGAATGAAGAACAATCAGACCCATGCCATCAAGAACTCGCTGCTGAACCTTTTGGACAATTTCATCCTTTACTTCTCCATGTGCTAAATGTCCCCACCAAACTAATACATCTGTCTTGTCTAGAACGTCATCCGTTAAGCCATGCTCTGGTTCGTCTAGAGTAGCGGTCCCTGCTTCGAAGCCGTCTGCCTTTAAAAATTCTGCTATCGCACCATGTATTCCATTAGGGTATATATCTCTTACAACAGGATTTTTTTGTTCGTGACGGTTTTCATTCCAAACTGTTACTTTTACCATAACAACCAACTCCCTTTTTCTTTAAATAATTTAAGCTTTTTTCTCCTGCCTTTGTCAGCCAGTAAAAACTTTCACTCCTATAACCTTACTTATTTGATTACATCATAAATCCTGTGTTTACAAATAAACATAGATGATATAATTAAAACATCTACTATTTTGCTATTTTTCTTTATTTCAAGGAGGGAATTATGAAAACCAATATATTTTTTTGCGGCTATTCCTATCATACTAATGGATATCATTCACAACACAAATCCGGGTATCCAGCTTATCTATTCCGCCTGCAAACGGAAGGTCTTAGTGAAGTAGTGGTGAAGGGAAGAAAAGTGGAATTTAAGAAAGGTGACCTTTTGATTATAGAACCTGGTGATCATTATGAACTGCTGGTCAAAGAGGGGCAAAACTGCGGGGACTATCACTTAGGATGTGAAGGGTCATGGATTGACGCATGGTGGCGCAGTTCTGACATAGATAATATTTCTCAAATTGGAATTGATGACAAATTGCTGACTTTATGGCGTCAAATCATGATGGAAAAGCGCCGTCCATCTTCCAGCCAAAACGAAGAGCTGACCGGCTATTTGCTGCGAGCGCTCTGTTTATATTTAGAACGTGCAGCAAACGAAACGGTACCATCCTTTATCTACCCATATTCGGTGTCGCGAATGATGCGTTATATTGAAGAACACGCCACTACCGCTTTTAAACTAGAGGATGTGGCACGACATGCTGGTCTTAGCGTTTCTCGATCTGTGCATCTTTTTAAAAGTCATGTCGGGAAAACAATCATTGAATATGCACATGAAATTCGGCTTTCCGCAGCAATCGAACGGATGAAGTATACTACTATGACACTCGAGCAGATAGCTGATGATTGCGGATTCGGCAGCTATCCTTATTTTCACAGGGTATTTCATAAAAAATATGGCGTAGCTCCCGGAGTTTACAGACGTCTGGATATGGAGTAGCTGTTTTCTAATTCTTTATCAATGTCTTTTAATCTTGCAATAAAAACGTTTCGATTTTTCATTGACTCTCTTTTTGAAAGCGTTTATAATCCAATTATAATTTCTATTGAAACGTTTCAATTGGTTTAAAGAACATTATAAAAATGGAGGAGAAAAATGGTGGAACAACAATTGAATGAAATAATTCAGAAAATGACTTTAAACGAAAAGATTGGCCAACTGCTTCAGTTAGCAACACCCTTCTTTAAAGGAGCATCCGATAAAGGCGAGATAACTGGACCAATGACAGGGATGGGAATTACTGATGAAGTCTCACAAAATTGTGGTTCGGTCTTGGGTGCCTCAGGTGCAAGAGAAGTTATGAACATTCAAAAAGCCCATTTAGAGGAAAATCGTCTCGGGATTCCTTTATTAATGATGGCCGATATTGTTCACGGATTTAAAACGATTTTCCCTGTACCTCTAGCAATTGGTTGTTCTTGGGACCTGGACCTAGCTGAAAAGAGTGCTGAGATTGCAGCTAAAGAGGCTGCAGTTTCTGGGGTTCATGTTACATTTGCTCCTATGGTTGACATAGTTCGTGATCCACGTTGGGGCAGGGTCATGGAGTCTACTGGAGAAGATCCTTATTTAAATAGTCTATTTGCTCGTGCATTTGTTCGAGGATTCCAAGGAACGAATTTAGCGAATGACCAAAATCGTGTAGCTGCATGTGTTAAACACTTTGCAGCTTATGGAGCGCCTGAAGGTGGACGTGAATATAACACTGTTGATATGTCGGAAAGACAACTGCGTGAGTCATACTTACCACCATATAAAGCCGCCTTAGATGAAGGCTGTGAAATGGTAATGACTGCTTTTAACACCGTAGATGGTATCCCTGCTACAGGAAATAAAAAGTTAATGCGCAATTTGCTTCGTGATGAATGGGGATTTGACGGAG
Organism: Neobacillus sp. YX16; assembly: GCF_030123505.1. Classification (GTDB taxonomy): domain Bacteria; phylum Bacillota; class Bacilli; order Bacillales; family Cytobacillaceae; genus Neobacillus. The sequence goes on along the minus strand of NZ_CP126115.1, from coordinate 965,913 downwards.
TCATGATTTCCGACTGGGGTGCGGTCAAGGAGTTAATTCCGCATGGTATAGCTGAAGATTCCTCAGAAGCTGCTGTAAAAGCTCTTCAAGCTGGTGTGGACATTGAAATGATGACGACATGCTACGTAGATAACTTAAAGCAGCTTGTGGAAAGTGGCACTATAGAAGAAACACTAATTGATGAAGCGGTTCTTCGAATTTTGAAATTAAAACAAAAATTAGGATTATTTGAAAATCCATATCGTGGTGCAGATGAAAAACGTGAGCAAGAATATATTCTATCTGAGGGTCATCGCAGGGCAGCACGAGAAGTAGCGACAAAGTCATGTGTACTATTAAAGAATCAATCCGTTCTTCCATTAAATAGGCACCAGAAAATCGCGTTAATTGGTCCTTTTGCTCAAAATGGTGATATTTTAGGCCCTTGGTCATGGCAAGGTTCTTATGAGGAAGCCGTTAAAATGGACGAAGGTATAAAAATGAAACTTGACCCTTCTTTGCTTACAGTCGCAAAAGGCTGTGACATTGAAACAGGTACTGAAAATGAAATGAATATGGCATTAAATGTGGCAAGCGAAGCAGATGTTATTATCCTTGCTTTAGGTGAAAGTTCAGCAATGAGCGGAGAAGGTGGCAGTAGAGCTGATATTTGTTTACCAGAAATTCAACTCCAATTGATTGCCGAAGTGAAAAAACTGCAAAAACCAATAGTAGCTGTATTATTTAATGGTCGTCCTCTCGATTTACATGGTGTGATCGATCAAGCAGATGCAGTGTTAGAAGCTTGGTATCCAGGAACAGAAGGTGGAGCAGCGATTGCTGATTTACTATTTGGTGATGCCAATCCATCTGGTCGATTGTCCATGACATTCCCATATTCAGTCGGACAAGTTCCAGTATATTACAATCATTTTAATACTGGCCGCCCGAAAACTTCTGAAGAATATGTGCGGTATGTATCACACTATCTGGATATTCCGAATGAACCTTTACTTCCATTTGGATTTGGTTTAAGCTATACCACCTTCTCATACACCGATGCATCGTTGTCGGCAGAGAGTATGAATTCTGAACAAGCTATTACTCTATCTGTAAGCATAACGAATACCGGCAATGTTGCTGGAGAAGAAGTCGTACAGCTATATATACGTGACGTTGCAGGAGAAATTGTCCGACCTGTAAAGGAATTGAAAGCGTTTAAAAAGATTTTGTTAGAGCCGAATGAAACGAAAGAAGTTTCCTTCACAATCACAGAAGAACAACTTCGATACCATCATGAGAACCTTCAGTTTACAAGTGATGCTGGTACGTATATCGCATATGTTGGTCGAAACAGCCAAGATGTATCCGCTCTTACTTTTAAATTAGTAAAATAGTAAACTAGAGGTGAAAAACATGTTAAAAGCAAAAAAGTCAACATTGCAGATACAATCAGGGGACTTGTCCTTTTCGTTTATAAATAGTGGTGATGTAGCTTCTATCACCTTTAAACACGTCATGATCAACCAAATCATTGGTAATCCGATCGATGGATCCTTAAATAACCTTTATTTAAGACTTCATAAAAATAATGAAATAATGATTGTTCCGCTCCTAGGAGTCAAATCTGAAAGCACCGTACACTATTCTGATTCTCACATATCTTGGGAAGGAAAAGTGGAGCAGGTAATTTATATGGTCACATTTAGGCTGTCTGATAAAGGCATTTGGTTCTGGGAAGTAAATGTCGAAGGAACAGATGTAGAAATAGATGTGATCTATGGACAAGATCTAGGTCTTGCTGATATGGGGGCTGTTCGATCAAATGAATCATATATGGCTCAATATATTGATCACACTGTATTTGAAGATGCTTCTCGAGGGTATGTGGTTTGTTCCCGCCAAAACCAACCTCAATCAGCAGGATTCCCTTATTTACAACAGGGTTCCTTATCAAAGACAGTAGCTTATTCAACAGATGGTTTCCAATTTTTTGGTCTTTCTTATAAAGAAACAAACCAACCAGAAATATTAACAAAGTTATCGCTTGAGAATGAAGTATACCAATATGAATTTGCTTATACTGCCCTTCAATCTGAACGTGTTCATTTGAGTGGGTCAAAGCAATTTGTTTTCTATGGTCTCTTTAAAGACACCCACCAAGAAGTGATCAACACATTAGAGTTTGAAGAAGAACTTATGGATGCCTGGGATCAAGTTAAAGAATTAAACCCATCTTCTGCTACTATCGATGAAGTTAGGATTTCCCCTATTATTGGTGAGCCGTTAAAAACTTTATCGATGGAAAAAAACGAAATTGAGCAACTTTTCCCGAACCGTCATCAAGAGGAATGGGAAGGAGATAACCTACTTTCTTTCTTCACTGACAAGTATGAGCATGTTGTTTTAAAAGAAAAGGAACTGCTTGTTGAACGACCGCATGGCCATATTATTATGACTGGTCAAAATGGCAAGATGAAAGAGAATATCATTACCACCACTTCTTATATGTACGGAGTGTTTAATGCCCAACTTGTTGTCGGCAATACTTCAATGAATAAAATGATAACAAATACTAGAAATGCATTAAACATCCTGAAAACATCTGGCCAGCGGATTTATATTGAAATGGAAGGCGTATTTCAACTGCTTACTATGCCTTCAATGTATGAAATGGGCTTTAACTATGCACGTTGGTATTACAAAACAGCTGAAGAAACACTAATCATTACGAATTTCACGACTGTGGATACACCAGAAGTACTGTTGCATGTACGTTCTTTAAGCGGTAAATCCTATCGTTATCTTGTGTCAAACCAAGTGTCCATGAACAATAATGAATACGTTGTACCATTCCATATGGAAATAGATGATCAAACCATTACGTTCCGTGCTGATTCTGGAGCGGATAGTGCTAAAGCTTATCCAAATCTTACTTATCGTATTCAAGTTTCTGGTTCAGATTATAATGTGAGTGATGAACAGAAGTTTGGAGAAAATCTGATTCCTCAATCGGCTTCATTGGTTGTATTAGAATTAAGCGAAACTCCTGAATGGGAAATCACTGTTCAAGGACTTCTCCATGGAGAAACAATCCCATTTGTTAAACGCAAAGCGGAAATCGAAATTGAAACTTACCGAGAAGTCTATCGCAAGATAATGAAAGGTTTCAAGCTTTCTAAAAACGAAAACACACCTGCTGAACTTGAAAAGGTAAATGCTTTAACTTGGTGGTATACGCACAATATGTTAGTCCACTACTCTGTACCACATGGTCTTGAGCAATACGGTGGAGCAGCCTGGGGAACACGTGATGTGTGCCAAGGCCCAACAGAATATTTCATGGCAACTCAGAATTACGATGCCGTACGTGAAATTATTAAAACCGTCTTCTCACACCAGTATGAAGAAACTGGAAATTGGCCTCAATGGTTTATGTTTGATAACTATGTAACTATTCAAGCTCACGAATGCCATGGTGATATTATCGTGTGGCCGTTAAAAATGCTTAGTGATTATTTAACGGTAACAAATGATTTTAGTATTTTAGAAGAACATGTACCCTATACATCTAAGAAAACGTACACGTTCACTGAAAATATCGCTTCTATTTTAGAACATGCAAAAAAAGAGATTGGCTATATTAAAGACAATTTCCTTCACGATACGTATTTGTCTTCCTATGGTGATGGTGATTGGGACGATACACTTCAACCAGCCAACGCACAGTTGAAACAATTCATGGTAAGCAGCTGGACCGTTTCTTTAACCTACCAAGTGATGAATCAACTATCCAAAGTAATGGAAAAAGTAGATTCTGTTATTGCATATGAATTAAGAACATTAGCAACTGGTATCGAAGCTGATTTTAATAAGTATATTTTGCAGAATGAAATCATCCCTGGGTTCGTTTATATGGAGAATCCAGAAGAAGCAGAATTGATGCTTCATCCAACTGATTCAAAAACAGGTATTAACTATCGCTTATTACCAATGACGCGAAGCATGATTAGCGAGTTATTAACACCTGAGCAAGCAGAGACACATTATCAAATCATCAAAGAAAAGCTCCTTTGCCCTGATGGTGTTCGTTTAATGAACCGACCTGCTAAGTATACAGGTGGAATAAGCACACACTTCAAGCGTGCCGAGCAGGCAGCCAATTTCGGTCGAGAAATTGGTCTGCAATATGTTCATGCTCATATCCGTTTTGTTGAAGCGATGGCAAAGCTAGGAAAAGTAGATGAGGCTTGGAATGGGCTGCAGGTTATTAACCCCATTGGTATTCAAGCTGTTGTTCCAAATGCAGAAATTCGCCAAAGTAATGCTTATTTCAGTAGCTCAGACGGAAAGTTCAACACCCGTTATGAAGCACAGGAACGTTTTGATGAATTACGAAAAGGTACCGTTCAGGTAAAAGGAGGATGGCGAATCTATTCTAGTGGACCAGGAATCTATATGAATCAACTAATTTCTAATTGCTTGGGGATTCGCTTTGAAGCAACAGATTTAGTTATTGATCCAGTGTTACCACAACATTTTGATGGATTAAAATTCGAATTTATGGTTAATGACTTCCTTGTTATGTTTGTCTATCATTTAACAAATCAGGAAGAAAAAAGAGTTGTGATTAATGGACAGGTCACGAAGCTGGAGTCTCTATCTAACCGTTATCGTAAAGGTGGAGTTCGTGTTAATCAGCAAGAACTCGAACAACACTTAAACAACAACGAAAATGTAATTGAAATATTTATGTAGTTATGACCGGCGGTTAACCATACCGCCGGCTTTTTTGGAATGAAACTTTTACTTATTGTTATAATGGATTATATAATAGAAGTATATGAATGTTAGGAGAACAAGTTATGGTCAATATAAAGGATATTGCAAAAATAGCTGGTGTTTCCATTTCTACAGTTTCCTACGCACTGAATGGAAGCTCAAAAGTAACAAAAGAAACCTCAGAGAGAATTTTAGCGATTGCAAAAGAGTTGAACTACATACCTAATGCAGCTGCAAGAACACTTAAGAAGAGGCAAACAAAAATTATTGGTGCATTTTTAACAGAATTTAGTGGGGCCTTTTATGGGGAACTCCTCAAAGGTATGAGAGAAACTCTTTCTCATAATGGTTATGATTTAATCGTCTGCAGCGGTGAACACTCCCACCGATTTCTGCCAGAACGTATGATTGATGGAGCCATTATTTTGGATGAAACGTTTTCCAATGAAGAACTAATAAGATATGCAGACCTCGGGAATAAATTAGTTGTACTTGATCGAGAAATAAATCACCCTGCCATCAAGCAAGTGCTGCTTGATAATAAAGGCGGCGCTAAATTAGCCATTCAACACTTAGTTGATAAAGGATTTTCCGAAATTATTATCCTAACAGGCCCCGAGGGCTCATACGATTCCAACCAACGTCTATTTTCTGCTAGGGAAGTAGGCAAAGATTTAACCATTATTGAATTGGATGGCGACTTCACAAAGTCCACAGGCGAACTAGCAGCTGAGAAATTGGTCCGTGACTATAAACATCCAGTTGCAGTCTTTTGTTTAAATGATGAAATGGCAATTGGGATGTACAATTATTTAGCTAAGACCCCCTATCGTATCGGTGAACACTTCCATATTATTGGATTTGATAACATTGAGGTTTCCCATTATTTACAGCCGCGCCTGACAACGATTGATTATTCAAAGCAAGAATGGGGTGCATTGGCTTCTGAGCAATTATTGAAATTAATTGAGAATCACCCCTTTGATAACAAACAGATATTTGTGACTTTATTTGAAGGCGAGTCAGTCAAAAGCAATAGTTATGGTCATAATTAAGGGAAAAGCAGGAACGCCAATTGACGTTCCTGCTTCTTTTTAGTTGAAGAAACCTTTAATGTATTGAAAACTACCGAATTAATCATTCTAGATCAGCGGCGGTATTAGCACCTCGACTCCGCAACCACTCAACTAGTTCGTAGGCATTACTACGATGTGCAGTATCGAGGGGGGTAAGCTTGTCGTAGCCAATCCAATTAATGTCAGCATCGTGCTCGAGGAGGTATTCCGCTGTAGTCTTCTGCCCTCCGTGACATGCACACCAGAAGGCCTCGGTAATCTCGTTTGGATTGGGAATAGCACTTCCCTTAAAGTATTCTTTTACGTGATTCAATAGCCCGAGCGCAGCAGCGTGCCAAAGCTTAGTCTTTGCACCACATTCGACTAGTCTTCGTGCTGCATTCCACTGCCCGAATGCCACCGCATCGTCTAACGGCGTACCACCGGCTATGACAGCCCCAGGAGCTTCAATGTCGGCACCAGCTTCTAGAAGAGCATCAATCACTTCAACGTCATCACTGCTTGCCGCCCAATGAAGTGGTGTTTCGGTGTGTGGACCGGTGAACCGAGCGTTCACCTCAGCACCGGCATTAAGCAACACGCCCACTATCTTCGCGCCATTGGGAAAGTGACCAGGCCAGTCGGTTACAATATGGAGCAGAGTGCGTGACATTCCAAAGCTGTTACACTTTTCATCATAGTCTCTTCTTACAATTCTCGCTGTGACTAGACCAGGATTTTCAGCAAGCAGACGTTCCAACGATAGGACATCCCCCGTATGGATCGCCTTGACAACGGCGACAGCCAGCATATCATCTTCAAAAATAAAGTCCATATCTATCTCTCCTCGCAATTTATATAAGTCTCATTGTATTTATGGAGCTTTATATAAATTATTTTACAAGGCGCTCTGTAAAGAAGGACATACCTCGTTTAAAAGCAGTTAACCCATACAGCATGGAACTCCAGTCAATTAGCGTAACCTTCGTTGGGTACCAACGATTTGGCTGCTCAAGATGCCACCACGAATATCGATGCAATCCATACTTATAAGCTGCTCTAAACCTCATCTCATCCTCTTTATCTTCCGGATTGGTATAGACATCATAGGGAATATGTAGACGATATAAGGCATATAAATCATAAATTCCAGCAGGGTATACAGGTAGGAACCCAGCTACAATGTAAGCAGAAGCAATATCATGTGGTGAATCATTAATTTTATCGGCATGGTAGCCTCCGTGTAATCCGTCATTCGGACCGGCTCCATATCCCCATACATAAGATCCAACATCATTTAATTCCTTCCATTTCAAGCGATCAGCCATACAAGCATTCTGATAGAACTCTCGATATATTGGACTTGTAGCATATTCTGGGACAAGGTAAAATGGAAATTGATGTACAAAGGATGACAAGAATGCTTTTGCATCATGATCCGTAAGAACAGGAATATCGCGATAATGGATTTGAGGTAAATTGCTGATTTGCTCTTCCGCAAAATTATTGTTCCATAAATCTTGGATATCCTGGTCTTCAGGCTGACACAATAATGCAAGATATGAGACCATTACATACTCATTGTAGGCAGGAAGTGGAAGCGTACCTTTTCCATCCTTCACCACCATATTGATGACACCTTTCTCTTTATCATTCACGACGACACTCCAGTCGATTGATTGTAAAAGCTTTTGAGCCAATTCATCAATCTGAGGAGCCCTATCTTTAAAGTGCTGCCCAGCAAAAAGTGCTCCAGCTACTAACAATGAAGTATCAATTGTTGATATCTCCGAATGGAGGTTTTCACCTGTTTCCATATCAACGAAATGTGCAAAAAATCCGGTTGCAGTGTCACGTGCTATTTGGCAGCCTTCCACCTCACCGAGGCAAGCCCGCAAAGTAAGCAATGCCTTCTCTGCGGCTTCCTCATCCCATCCCTCCATATCCGCTACAGCAAGACTAATTAGTCCTACCCCTGTAGCAGCAATAGAGCATCGGTAATCAGGATTTTCTCCGAAGGTCATATAGGCATCAGCATATAAACCTGTTCTTGAGTGACGACAAGCATCAAACAACGCATACGAATCTTGATACTGACGATCGAAAAAGTCTTTTACATTAGCTGGGAGTTCCTTATAAAAGTCTGTTACTAAAGTCATTACATATCTCCTCTCACTTACTTGAAATAGATGGTTAGAGCGTCATCAACCTTTGCGTGCTTCTGACTATTAACCAGTGTTAATTCTCCTATCTTCACAATGGAATAGTTCTCATTAGGTGCAATTTCCTTGGTAGTTTCAAATGCAATAACATCCTGACTTTGCGTTAAACGGAACTGAATAGCATTTTCAGTAAATTTTGTAATTTCGGCTGTGGAGTATACAATCTTACCTTCATTTATCAATAGATTGACAGGTAACATCACTCCATCTTTACTTTGAAGAGTAATCGACTTACCGCCAAATAAAGCTTCGCCGTTATCATAAATTTTCAGTTCTTTATTAAAACCATCAAGATTTAATATATGGATAAATCTCTCACCTTCATGATTTGAAGTGGATGTCATAAAGATTCCGTGTTCCTTACAATCATGGGTGAGCTTCGCTTTTGCACCGAGCTTTTCAAATCCTTCTTTAAAGAATGCGATATCACATGAATAGGCAGCGGCCATTACAATTGCACGTCCATCGCCGACTGCCACATCGAATGAACAAACTTCATCATTTCCATAAACCTTCAGTAACGGCACAGCATGACTGATTTCAAATGTTTGTGCAAAATGACTCCTTACTTCAGGCCGTGGTGCTGCCCAGTTTTCAGCGTAAAGAGACAGAAAATGTCTATGTGAGTCTCTATAGATTCCTTTTGGTTTAACCCCAAAAGCATCTGCAAGAATCGTGCATTCTTTACCTTCCATATCAAACAGAGGAACTTCTCCATATAAGAAAATGCATCCTCCTTCGTACATATAATCAACAAGCTTTCTTTGGATTTCACTATCCATGTACCTAGCGGAAGGGAGTGCTAATACAGGTATTTCACTAGCTGATAAAGGCTTGTTCTGGATATCAACTGACCCGAAACGATAGCCTGAAAGAAGCATTGATTTACCCATTATCTCCCATGCCCCTCTATTACGATTGGCTTCAATGTTTGAAAGAATTTCTCTCATTTTTTCACTATGAGGATAATGGTACTCAGTCATGTAATAATCAGGGATAAACGCAAATGCTACATCATCGCGTTCTTCATCCATTACAGCTATTTTGTCTGAAACGGCCATCATCGTTTTGATCGCTCTCGCCATACGCGGGAAAGTATAGTTAAGCTCCCCTTCAGGACTTACAGGTGCTGCAAAACCATGACGTTCTCCTGTGCTTGCAATCCTATCGTTTCCGTCTCCTACTTTTTGATCAAGACGATAATTTCTGCCTCCTGTTAACAAGTAATAGTTCAACAAGCGATTTCCTTGAGCAATGCACATTCTTGTTTTAAAGTCAGCCGCAGATACGTCATACCGTGAACCTAAGTTATTACCAAAATTACCATCCCCACAGTTGAATTCAACTGAAGTCAATGGCTGGTCCGGGTTATGGACTGCATCCATGAAACCGTTGATGATATATAAGTCTTGAAAGGTTACGATATCTAGATCACCAAAATAAATATCTGAACCTGATAGATATCCAGGTGCTTGTGTATAGGATTCATATAGCTGGCTTATACCAATTGGATAAGTAAATCCGCGGCCACCGCCGGTTCCATGAATATTAACGACAAATGGGATGTCTTTCACACCGAATTCTTCTGCAAATCCTCTAAGAGTATCTACATATTGAGCAAAACGGTGTCTCATATAGTAACCGATATCCTTCATTAATTCAGCCGCATACTCTTCTTTAGGTGATCGGATTGCATTGTTTCTTCCTTCTTTTTCATTTAGATTAAATGGATAACGAGAAGTAAGTGTCTCTTCATCGTATCGATTCAATAACCAAATCGAAAACTCATCAATAACAAAATCGGTTAAATCTGGACAATTACTTACCCAAGAAAGCATCCCAATTTCATTATCAAGCTGGAATGCAATGATGTTCCCGCCGTTCGTATGTAATCTAGGTGTTACAATTTCCATAAGAGCCTTGTACCAATTACGAACCTCTTTTAAAAATCCAGGCGCATTGTAGTCTAGGGTTGGCGTTGTAGCAGGATTATTATCCCAACAAATCGGAATAATTTCTGGATGTTTATCATAAACCCAGTATGGGATTCCTTCGTTTTTCATCTCAGCCATAATAAATGGACCAGGCCTGACAAAAAAGTATAAATCGTTTTCCTCGCAAAGCTCTATGAATCCTTCTAAATCTAACTCTGGGCGTATTTTCCCATGTAAATCTACTTCCCCTTCTACGGGTTCATGAAGGAGCCACGGAACATAAGTCGCGACTGCATTACAGCCAGAAAGTTTTAATTTATCAATCCTGTCCTGCCAATCATTTCGGTCAAGACGGTAGTAATGAATTTCTCCACACATAATGATTTGAGGCTTACCATCGATAATGATTTGTTTATTTTGAATTTCAATCATAACGCACCCTGCCTTTCATCTATTTTCGTTTTGTAACAATTATAAAGGGTGGTAAAACCACCCTTTATTTTTATTCACCTGTAATACCAGAACGGTCTACTCCTTCAACAAACCAACGTTGAGTAATAAAATAAACAATCAGTAGAGGAAGGATTGATAAAATAGTCCCCGCCATCTTAATTCCTTCGTTCAGTTGATTTCCCTCTAGCCCCATCTCTGCTGGGAACATTTTTTCATAGGTTGCAACAAACTTTTGCAGCTGCAGGGGTAAAGTGGTTAGAGCATCACCAAAATAAATCGCTGCAAGATATGTTTCATTCCAATACCATACAAACGAAAATAGAAATGAAATAATGATGGCTGGAACCGCCATTGGAAGAGCAATGGTAAAGAATATTCGAAAATGACCTGCACCATCGATTTGAGCAGCTTCCTCAAGTGCTTTTGGTACCATTCTAAAAAACTGATAAAAAATCAGGATAAATATAGCACTATTCAATCCTTGTCCAAAAGCAGCGGGAAGCATAAAGGCCTTCAGACTTCCAAGGATATTCAATTCATTAAAAAATAGATATCTTGGAATCATCGTGACTTGAGGAGGAATAATAAAAGTTGCTAGGACTAGAACAAAAAGAACCTTTTTCCCAGGGAATTCAAATCGCGCTAATCCATAGCCAATAACCGCTGCAACAGCTGTCTGTGCTATAGCAGGTAGAACCGTCACATACAATGTTTCCATAAGTGTTGAAAAGAAATTAAGTACATGATTAGCTTTGGTGTAATTATCTAAATAAAATTGAGTTGGAATCCAATTGACCATTGGATTTAAAAGATCATCTAGGCTTTTGAAACTAAATATCCCCATATAAATTACTGGAAACAAATACACAAACCCAATTCCTACCAGCAATCCATAGACTAGGACTTTAAATAGCAAGCCGTCAGTCCCTTGCATTCCAAGAAAAAACCGTTTTGTTTTTAAATAATATTTATCAAGCTGCTGCGTTTTAGAGTTTTGCACTTTGAACCCTTCCTTTTTAATTGTAATTTTTCTTCCCCTTTAACGTCATTGCTCCTACACTTAAAACGAGCGCTAGTGCAATTATGAGAAAGTAAATCCAGGACAGTGCCGATGCGTATCCAAAACCAGTATCAACTTTAAACATGTTTGTCTGGATATGCTCAATAATCGGATTCAAAGAAAACATCGAATACATAACAATTGTATAAATGGTGTTAACAATAATCATTGGGAATAAACTTGGAAGTGTCACTTTCCAAAATGACTCCCAATTTGAGGCGCCATCAATTTTCGCAGCTTCATAGATTTGCTTATCCATCTTTTGTAATGCTGCAATAAAAATTAGTATTTGTACTCCAGAAAACCAAAGAATCATAATCAAATTTTTAATGAGATACAAAAGTATCCCATTCAAAAAGCCATCCGGACTAGCAGTGAGTGCTTGATAGATCGCGTATTTCTCTATCGTTGGAATCGTCGTTATTCCCTGATCGATAAGCTCCTTCATTACTGGACCGCTGGCAATGATAACCGGGAGGAAAAAAATAGTTCGAAACATTCCTCGGAATTTGATTTTCTGATTAAGAAGCAGAGCAATAATTAATGAAAATACAATGATAATGGGAACAGAAATAATCATTTCTTCAAGGTACTTCGTTAATCGTTCAGTAAAGATCGCATCGACAACAAATGCATATTGAAAGTTTTCAAATCTAATAAACTCAGTTTGAATTCCACTTGTAGTAATCTTCACTTTTTGAAAGCTTAAAAATAAAGAATATAATAGAGGAAAAGCGGTAAAAATTGCAAACCCTATTATCCATGGTGATACAAATAACAGTCCTACTAAACTATTTTTTGTCTTTAACCCTTTCACCGCTATTCCCCCCTCTCAATCACAGCAAAGTCTTGTGCCTGCACCTGAATTCCATGTGCACTATATGGCGAGTCTGTATAATTCACAATGATCATCTTTCCATTGGAATAAGAAACTTCCACAACTCCAGCTTTCGGAATTTCCCTTGCTGTAATCGCTGCACCTTCTACTTGTCCAAGACTTTCTTCAATCATTTTATATTGTTCAACAATTTCATCTTTCCAAAGATCAAATTCAGAAGTATAGACACCATTAGATGGTGTTTTCTTCAATAAATGCGACGGTTGATCGGTTAATAAGAAAGATGGATATGCTCCATATTCAATCATCCTTAGCACATCCTCCGAGGGATTAGCATTGAAATTAGAAAATGGTGCGAAATAAGGGATATACCCCTTTAAGACGATTTGTAAGAAAGGGACGGTATCTGTTTCAAAAACATAGTTTGATGAATACATTGGTATGTCCAAATAACGATTTGTCTGTTTCCATGTATATACATTCGGCTCATATAGAGCAACATTCCCCATCTTTTTGTTAAATTCATGAATAAGTTCATTATAGGTATCTATCGTTTGCATACGATCTGAAGATGAACTCTTATTATAATCAGAAAACAGTGTAAAGCCAGTCGAATCTATCGCAAGATTGGATATTCCATTTTTACTGTAATTCTCAATGTCATCCTTGGCCATCTCCAAAGATTTCAAAGGAGACAGATAAAATACTTTCTCTTTTCCTTCTAAGAGTGAGATTGTCTCGGAACTTATTTTCTTAGCTACGTCCTTACTTCCTGAATATCCAGATGCACCTTCATATGCTTTTGTATAGTCAGTATAAAAATAGAGTGGTATGTTGTCCTTTTTTAATGCAGCGGTTGTATCTTGAACATCATTTTTATTTCCCAGCTTTTTCTCAATCGGAAATTTAGTTGGCAGTGTTCCTGTTAAACCACCCTTTGTCCAGCCTTTATACACAACAAACATTTTATCCACTTTATTTTTTTTCAATTCTTTGGTGAATTGTGGGATTTGGTTAATTTCTGTCATCGGAATGACAGAATCCAAAATTAATCCCTCCTTTACTTCACCGCCAAGAATTTCAAGACGTACTTGAGACTTATCAACTTGTTTTTTCAATTGATCATTTTCTTCTAAATACTTTTGATATCTTTTAGCCATGCCAACATAATCAGCATCTGCATCTCTTAAAAACATATAACGGAGTGTAATATCAAAGTTATTTGCATTTTCTTGATATACATTAATTCCATTCATGCTCTTACTTGTCGGCTGGTAATATTCGTTCCGATAATGGAACTGAGAAGATACCCAGTTAAAATCAGTTGAAACCCCCGCTGGGTAAGCCACAACATCACCGTAAGTATATCCATCTTCAATAACTGTTAGGAAAGCATTTTGTTTTACTCCATGTACAGCGCCGAAAACAGGCATCTTGATTTGTTGGACTGGATAAACTTTTTCATTGACTTTTACCGTTTTCTTAAAACTTTCATCTTTTCCAAAGATGGAGCCAACAAATGGAGTATCTGCTTTTTTTCCACTCTTCTCATATCTAACTAAAGCACCACTGCCATCAGGCAAAAACATGTATCCATTCAAATCATTCTCGTTAACCGCCCCTAGGAACGGGTAAATCTTAATAGAAATCAGCTTCGTACGCTTATTTTCTTCAATCTTTTCTTTTGGGAGGGAAACTTGTAAACTATCATCCTCTAATTCTACATTTAATTGAAAGCTAACTTTCGCCTGATTCATAAACACTTTGGCAGTAAAACCATTTTTGGTCATTTCAATTTTAGGCTTGGAGTTGTTTGTCAATATGCTCTCGCTTCTTACCTTCCCTTTACGATCAGCATATTCCACTGTAATGGCGGACTGAATCATTTCTTCCCATGTTTTATTGATGCGATAGTTATCAGGATGATCGACTCCGGTATTCCAAACATATTGGGTTTGTTTATCCTGAATCTTTAAAGCGAGAGATTCTTTATTTACGTAAAGGATCAAGTTCTCATTTTCCGCAGCCTTTTCAAATCCTTCGAAAGATGGTGATTGTGTTGCTTGCTTCTCGTTTGATTTTTCTGGTTTAGTAAATTGAGCAGAACTATATTTCATTTCATCATGTTCATTCTCATTTAATACAGAAGGTTGTTCCGAATTTGATTTTTTGGTCGAATCCGCATTTGCATGAATGGGCAAAAGCATAATGGTAAGGGCAATTAATAATATCCTATACACGCATCATAACCTCCTTCATGATGGAATAGACAAAGTCATAGACTTGGTCAAATAAGACAAATACGATGAAAACAACAAGAATCATGATGGCCATACCAAACAAAGTAACAAAAATATTTCGTACCGTTTCTGAGAAGGTGTAATTGTGTATTTCCTGAATCATGATAAACAAAATGATTAAACACCAGACGTAAATAATACGGATTGAAAAAATGTAAATAAATGATTCATTATACGTCAGAACATTAGATAGGATGGTAATAGGAATAATGAATACGAGATAAGGAGCAAGTGAATAGATCGTCCCAATATAAATATCCTTAAATCTTCCTTCTCCATCATTAATAGTACTTACCATATAGTTAATCAATATAAATAGTAGAAGCGGAACAAAAACAATTAAAATTTCCACTAGTAAGCTTTTCTCACCTAGTCCATGGTACGAGAAAATAAATCCTGTTTGAAATTTTGCTATCAAATATTCAATAAATAAAATGATATAAAGAATCGTTGCAGACAAAACAGTAGCATACTGTTTTCGTTTTAAATAATAAAAGCTGTCAATCGGATGCTTAAAAAATTTAAATAAAAATAGTAATTCTGACAAAAGCTTTCTTGTTTTCAATTCATTCCAATTGTTTCTCGGTACATCCAATATTTTTCTCTTTTTATCAAGATATTTAATAAAATAATAGAGTACGATTAATCCGATCATTATGAGCAAAACGGAACTAAGATTTTCTTGCATCCACGCTTGTCGAACTTCCCAGAAAGCATCTGAATATCCATAAACATCCTCAGCAAATTTATATTCTTCTAAGGCTTTTTCATAGTCTTGCTGTTTATAATAGGATTTTCCCATTGCCGTATGGGCAAGTCCAAAAGAAGAGTTTAATTCCAAAACAGATTCCCAGTATTGCTGACTTTCTACATATAAGCCTTCTTTAAATAATGCAATTCCTTTATGAACTTGACCTGCAAAAGCAGTTGCCTCCAAAACCGTGATCATGCCGCGCTCTTTATCAGTTATGTAAAGCTTGCCATTTTGGTCAATCGTAATTCCAGTCGGTTGTTTAAATAATCCCAACCGGTTTGAACCATCATCTGTTCCTCCAAAAACGAACAACAAATTTCCGAAACTGTCAAATTCATGAATTTCTCCAGTGCTATTTAAGGTGAAAATGTTCCCATCTTTATCAACCGTGATATCTTGATAGGTTGAGTCCCAAGAGATAAACGGGTCGAGCATATTCTTTCCGGCCACATTTAGTTTTTTGATTACTTCATTTTCAGTTCCTTCCGTCACAGAATATATAAGTCCCTGTTTATCGAGTGCAATATTATCTGGGGCAGGTGGAGTTTTCATAAACATTTTAGATTTTTGAGTTTCCGTAGTAAGCAAGTTCTGAATAACTGACTTAAAGCTAATCTCAGTATTATTTACACCGTAATAACCTAAAAATGAACCATCCTGACTAAGCTGAATTATTCCATTCGTTGAACCTTCACTAATGACATAAAGATTTCCACGGCGGTCCACTCCAACCTTTTGTGGTTTATACGGAGATTTTTTTCCAAAAAGCGGAGAATCTGGTTTTCCGAATTCACCCTTAAGTTCCCCGCCCGAATTAAAACGGAAAACTTTTTCTTTTGCATAATCTGCTACAAAAATATCGCCATTATCGTCAACAAAAACCCCTGTTGGTTTCTCAAGTACACCTTCTCCAATTCGTGCTCGTATATTGCCGTTTTCATCAGCCATAATTACTTTTTTTGTTCCAGAATCGGCTATATAAATGAAACCATTTGTATCAGAAAAAATATCTTCAGGATTTACTACCTCTTCTCCTGATAAAAATTCACCAAGAGGTGTAAATGCTGTTTGTGTTTCAATTAATCCCCCATCAGATGATAATGTTTCTGTTTTATATGGAGCAGAAGCAAATGCAATTGATTGTAAGGGAAGCATTAATAATAAACCTAAGCATAATATAACTCTAATGAAATGCTGCATGTCCCTCCCCCTATCTGTTACTTAATACCAGAATGCGCCATTGTATTCATAACCTGACTTTGAAGTACGATAAAAATAATTAAGTTCGGAACGAACATGATTAATGAAGCAGCTGCTGCCATGCCTTGTCCGGCAACAACATTTCCCGTAGCCTGTGAAGTTAGTGTCGACATATAGAAAGAAAAGGTTTTTAATCCTTCATCATTTACATAAAATGTCGAACTTTCAACACTATTCCAAACTAACTGAAACGATAATATCGCAATGGTTGCAATAGCAGGCTTTACTAGTGGTATGATAATTTTTGTAAAGATGTGTATATCCGATGCGCCATCTAATTTCGCCGCTTCAATTAGTTCATTAGGTATTTGATCGATAAACTGCTTAACTAGAAACAGTCCGATTGGCATAGCTAGCAAAGGAAGAATATGAACTAAAAAGTTATTAATCAATCCTAATTCATCTATTATTAAGTATCTTGGGATTGCAACTGCTGCAGGAACAAACATTAAAGCAAGCGTATTAATCTCAAAGATTGTCTTTTTTAATTTGAATTCTTTCTTTGATAAAGCGTATCCAGCCATCGTACTAATAATAATAGTTAAAAAGACTACTATTAGAGTAATAACTATACTATTAAATAAGTACCGAGACATTGGCACCCCAGACGCGTTTGCTCGCCCAAACAAGTCAGCAAAATTTTGCCATGTAGGCTTTTCGACGAAAAAACGCGGCGGGTAGGCAAACAGCTCATCAATTGGTTTAAATGCATGGAAAAATACATAAACAATCGGTAAAGCCATAAATACTGCCAACGGAATTAAAAAAACAAGAAACTTAAGTTGGCTTTTATGAAACTTTGATGGATTCATTTTTGTTCCATGAAAGGCTGACATACAAATCACTCCTACTTGTTAATCCTTTTCTCCAAATAGCCTCCAAGCTACTTTAGAGAATGCATAAACAACGATTAATAGCACAACCGATATCGCTGCTGCATAGCCCATTTCGTAACGGATGAAGCCAAAGTCTTCTAAGTGGTTTACCATCAGCTGACCTGCATACTGTGGTGTAGGGTTTGCTCCTGAAAGTGCAACCCCAATGGCACCGGCCTGAAATGTTCCTACTACAGCCATAACCGCACCGAACAGCATTTGCGGTTTCATTGAAGGAATGGTAATGTAGATTACCTCTTGGAATCGATTCTTAATTCCATCAATATAACCAGCTTCATAGATTTCACTATTGATATTAAGGACGCCAGATAGCATCGCCAAAAATCCTACCCCCATACTGCCCCATAGAGTAACAAGAATCATAATTTTCATTAAATATTCGGGCGATTGAAGCCATTGGATCGGCTCTAACAGTACTCCCATTGTGATGAGCATACTGTTTAAATATCCCGTTTGATCTCCGCTAAAGATAATGGTCCATACGACAGCCATAGCAACCCCGGCTGTCATGGAAGGTGAATAGATAATTAAAGCAAGCACCGTTCTTATTTTTTTTGGAACCTGTGCTAAAGACCAGGCGAGGATAAATGAAAGTATATATCCCCCTGGACCCACAATTAATGCAAAGGTCAAAGTATTTGGCAATATCTTTTGCATAAACACTTCATCTTGAGTTATTAGGCTTACGTAGTTGCTTAACCCAATAAAAGTTGGTGCCTCAATGGCATTGAAGTAGGTAAAGGACAATAGTATGCCTGCACCAACTGGTATAACGATAAAAGCCGTAAAAAAGAGTATATATGGACCAAGAAAAAACCATTGACTTAAATCTCGTTTATTTTTTGTCATTTTCTTCGCCTGCCCAACTTTCCACTTGTTCAATGGTAGGGATTGGATACGGCTTAACCATTTTACCGTTCTTCATATAGCCAAACTCCTCCATTTTGCGGCTCATCTCTCTATCAATGGCTATGATTGAGTCATCAACCGCAGATCTTGTATTTTCCCCATCGAAAACAATCCGATTCCAGATGTTACTTAACTCACGTTCTACCATGTAAGTACCTGGTGTTTTCGGTACTTCCTGTAAAAATTCCCATTGCTTAATAATCGTATCTTTATGTTCTTCAGGCCAAGGCAGATTTTTAAACGCCTGAAGATTGGCCGTATTCCACATGTATTCTGGCCCATAAAGGTTTTGCAGACTGGAAGCAAATTCTGTTTGCGTCTCAGTAGACATCCACCATTTTAATAGTTCCCATGATTTTTCACGGTCTTTTGTACCTTTGAAAATCATTGCCGACCGACCAGAACCTGTCGCCCAACGTTCTATCGTTCCATCCGCCTGCTTCACTCCCGGAAAAGGTGAGATATTCCACCATCCGGCAATTTCAGGTGCTGCTGATGTCAATTGAATGTAGGTTGTAAAATTTGCAATTCCAATAGGCAGTGTCCCATATCTAAAGTGATTGTAGAAATTTGGAACCTGCAGAGGTAAGCTATAGATGGTATTCAGATCCGCCATGAATTGAATGCCTTTTAACGCTTCTTCACTTCCAATCGCAGTCTTCATTCCATCCTTTTCATAAAGGTCTCCCTCGAATTGATAAATGAATGGAGCAGTTGATTGGAACGGTTTAAATCCTGAAGCTCCTGAAATAGGTGTGTAATAATTCATCCCGAATCGTTGTAACTCTGGTAAAATACTAATAACATCATCCCAGGTATCCGGTACAGGAAGATTTAAAGCATCAAGTATATCTTTGCGATAAAACTGAACATAGAAATCCTGTGTTTCGGGCAGAGCGTATACAGAATCCTCAATGATAAAAGGTAAAAATGCTCCTGGTGAGAATTGTTTACTATAGGCCTCAAAGTCTTCGAATTGATGTAAATCTACTGCAGCGTCTCGAATAGCTAATTCGTATGGCAGCCAGTTACTAATTCCAAGAGCAACGTCCGGCTGTTTGTTAGCAGCATTTGCCAGAATTAATTTTTGCTCTTCTGGCATTATAGAAAACTTAACAGAAATTCCTGTTTCTGGTGTAAAGGTCCGATCAGCTAAATTTTGGATTTGCTCTACATATTGGCGTGGTTGGTTCACCCAGACCTCTATTGTTTTATCATCGGTATTTGAAACGGAATAATTTCCTGCTGAAAATGACAGGACAAACCGTTCAATTCCATCCCACGTTTTTTGAAAAAAACCAATCTCTGCTGATGGCAATTCTTGTTCTCCATGGATATAAAAGCGATCAATCAGTAAAGGCTGCTTTGGTAAATCAACCAGCAGGTCCCCAAGCAATTGAGCTACTGATGAAGAACCTTCTGAAAGTTCTGTCAATCTATTTGGGATTTCATCTGGTTCTTCACTTAATGTCTTTAGTTTCTTAGCTGCCATTTGTAGAGAAACCATTTCTTTTGAACTTTTTTCAGATTTACTCAAAGTCCCTAAATACTCATTTTCTTTTTCTAGAGTATCAGCCCATTGAATCACACGTTGTTCAATATCCGGTATAAATTCACTTATTTTCCAGCCGCGGGATCGATCCGTTTGGTTTCCTGTTAGTTTTTTAATAGAAAGAGATAATTCTTCAATTTCTTTCATAACCTCATTTGTGGTATTTGTTACTCTTTCTACTGGTGAAGCATCAGCTTCCAAACCAATTACGTGTTCACCCTTCGTTAAATAGAATAAAAATGGCTCTTCCTTGTGGTTACTTAGCGTAACATTTGACCACTTTTTATTAAATTCGAATGTGAAAGGAGCCACTTCAGAAAAAGGGACCTCACCGTCTATTAACAATTTTCGAAAGACAGGTGCACCAGTCTGTTTATTCTGTTGAACTTTAAAGGTCAGCTGGTAAAAGCCATCTTTTTCGATTTTTACGTTCCAGTTCACTTCTTGTCCGCTTGTATTCCAAGAGTCACCACCAAGTGAATTTAATAATAAATTCTTAGGATTACTTGGCACGGATGATGGATCAGTAGAAGCAAAAGGTCTGATGTAGGAACTGTTCTTTGTATAATTCCTTTCAGCTTCATTCATGATTAAATCATTAACTAGCTTTTTATTTTTATTTTTTTCTAAATACTCTTTATAAGAAGGCGTCTTTGAGAGCGAGGTGACTTCTAACTTTCCAACCAGCATTTCTCCCTGAAGGTTGGAAAGTTCAATTGTGTTTTTTCCCTTTTTTAAATCATACTTTAATGGCTCAGGCTGGAGTTGGCTTGCATCTTCTACCTTGATACTGCTCCAGTTCATGACAGTCATTTGTTCAGGAATAATATCATTACCAAATCTGTCTTGACCAAAAGTATTTAGTTTGTTTTTCCAGGTAACCGGAAATACAATTCGCCTGCTTTCATAAAAAGGAAATTCACCATTCACCAGGATTGAGCCCTCTATTGGAACAACCCCATTGCCTAATGGATAATAATCAAAAGAAAGTTCATATAACCCTTCCTCAGGTACATCAATTTCATAGGAAATTGATTGCTGGTTATGCCAATAGAAAACACTATCCCCATATCCTTTGCTTTCAGATTTCGGCAAAAGATTCTGTTTGTCTAGATTAGTGGCAATTGATGAAGGAACAGACACCTCAAATTTCGAGGCGCCCTTAATTCCTTCTTTTTTCCACTTTTCAAGGACGGAATGATAGCGTTCTTCTACAACATTTTCGGCAGGCACTTTATCACTGTTATTTTTTTCAGCAGATGCAAAACCTTGTGGGAAGATGAAGAACAGCATAATAACCGACCAAAATAATATCCTAGACTTCATACTATCAACCTCCTCAAACCATTCGATTACTTATTTTTTAAAGCTTCTTGTGCTTCAACACTTTTTTGATCTGCTAATTGATCAAGTTGTTTTGCGTAGTCTTCAACTTTAAGTTGGCCTTTAACAAAGCTATCCACTAATTCCCCTGTAGTTGCGTTTGCCTTATCACCTGCTTTAACACCAGTAAGTGCCTGCCATCTTGCATCAACATATCCAGGTACCATTTTTACAGGTTCAAGGATTGCCTTATCTAGGTTTTCATATGCTGTGCGAATTCCAGGTACATCCACCAAGGCAAAAAATTCATCAAGAACTTCCTCGTCAGTTGTAATTGGCAATGTGTTTAAAACGATTTCTTCTTTGTCTGCAATTTCTAAACGTTTCATATAGCCTTCTTTACCATATGACATCCATTTAGCAAAAAGATAAGCCTCTTCAGGATGTTTACTTGATTTAGAAATTCCTACAAAGTCATTTGCTACTGCTGTTACACCGCCAGGAAGACCAATAAAGTCCCAATCAAACGTTGCTTTTTCAGATAAGTCTGGAGCAGCCCATGTTCCGTCCCACTTAATAGCGAGTCCACCTTGAAGGAACACTTCATTTCCATCTTTACCTTTAAAATTCGCTTTTTGCTCATCTGTTAATGTGTCATAAGCATAACCGTTTGTACTAAATTCTTTTGCTAGATTTACCGCATTAATAAACTCTGTGCTATCTAATGAGTATTGGCCATCTTTTAATGTGTACCAACCCATGTCTGAATTTACAGCAGCAGGATACCAATCAACTACTGCCGAAGGATTGTTTATACCTGCAATACCTTTGCTTAAATTTGTAACTTCTTTAACTCCAGAAATGAATTCTTCAACAGGCGTTCCAAATTCAGGATAATCTAAATTTGCTGCATTAAATAAATCCTTGTTTACAAAATAACCGAGAAAATGCTGTCCAAAAGGCACTGCGTACATTTTTCCGTTATAAGAAGCAGAATCTTGAACTATTTGAGGAATATTTGCAAAATCTTTATCCTTTGAAGCCAGTTCCGATATATCTAATAACCAATCATTAGATAACGCTAGTGGGATTTGCGGTAAGGCAAATATATCCGGCATTGTGCCACTGCTTGCTGCGGTAGCTAATGTCCCATTCCAATCTTTTGTAGTAACTGTTTCATTGATTTCAACTTTGATATGCGGGTATTTCTCTTGGAATGCTTTAATCATTAACCTTTCTAAATTTTGCTCCTCTTCCGTTCCTAAATTCCAGTTTGCATACGAAAGGGTTACTTCTTCTTTTTTACTATCTTTCTCCTTAGATTTTTCACCACTTGTTTCTTTAGCACTGCTACAAGCTGCTAGAGAAAAAAGTAGGGTTAAAACTGCAAAAATCGCTAAAAACTTTTTCATTAATACCTCTCCTCTTTTTTAAAAGATTTATAAATTACTAGTTTTATAGATAGAACCATTTGATGGTTCTTAATCCCTTCATTGCAGCAGTCAATAACCCTGTCTTTTAATGCTTTAGTCGGAATAGGATGGTTTCACTTTCAGACCTTGATTGAATCACCACTTTATATTGATTGCCATTCAACTTCACTACAGATGCTGTTTCAGTTTCATATGGAACCCATTGAGAGGATTCAAAAACAAATTCCTCTTCTTCTTGAGTGACTCTAAAGGTAAGTACTAACTTATCGCTATCCTGTTCAGTTCTGTATATTTCTCCTGATCCATAACAGATGGATAAATCCTCTCTCAAGGAA
Organism: Neobacillus sp. YX16; assembly: GCF_030123505.1. Taxonomy (GTDB): domain Bacteria; phylum Bacillota; class Bacilli; order Bacillales; family Cytobacillaceae; genus Neobacillus. Next base: position 942,828 of record NZ_CP126115.1, on the reverse strand, counting down.
ATGTTATATGGCAGTATAAGTCCGCTCTTGGGAGGAATAACAAACCTCTTTCCACCAAAAAGGGTTTGTCCAGAATCATTCACTGTTGTGACCTTTTTGTATTCATCGAAGTTGTTTAGGAAGTAGAATTTCCCACCCTCTGAATCAGACCGAACAGTGATATCCAGTTCATCCTCCAGTGAAAATCTACTTTTAGTTCCCGACCTTACTGCAAGACTTGCAATACAATCAAACTGATAATTAAAATTGAATCCCATGCCGACGCCAAACATAATCAAGTTTCCTTTTCCAAGTCGTTTCTCAAAAGCGATTACGTCTCGGTCAGCATCTTCGCTCCATGCAAAGGCGCCTTCCTCGATCTCATATGTTTCCATATATTCGACTTGAACATTATCAATCTCGTCAATACATGCAAAACCATGGTTTTTATGTCCTTTAATATGAATACCGATATAATCCTTCAAAACGGTACATGGAATATTTTTCATCGTTTTAACTGGGATGGTGGGAAACATAATCAGTTGACCACCGTTTTCTAAATAACAGACAAGTTTTTGTTGAATATTTTCATCCATCCATTTAGTAGTGAACATCCAGAGTGTAGGAACTTTTGCTGGATCAATCTCATCATCACTCATTACATTTGTACCTTCAAAAATGATGTTATTGGTTCTTAATCCTTTTGCGATACCGTTATATAAGTAAGCTTCTCTTCCATGCTGAATTGTTTCCACCATGCTCTTGGTATGCTCATCATAGAATTCGGTCATGTAATAATCAGGGTAAAACCCAATGGAGGTGTCGGCCGCTGGCTTTGTCTTAATGAGAGAGTTCTCATATGCTTTTATCATTTCACCTAAGTGCTGAATTACGAAGTAATGCGGTCTTTTATCACCACTTGCTGAAAGAGGTGCCTGCCACTCATGGCGTCTTCCAAACAATCCTATGTTTTCGTAATTTTCTCCCCCAGCGAACATGTAATAGTTGATACCATTCATCCCATCAGCGATACAAAGCCTCGTTGTTAAATCAAATGCGGTCGGTTGAAGCCTTGGCTTGTCATGAATACTACCACCCTGGAATTCTGCAGAAAATAAAGGCTGCTCTTTCCATTGAATCGCTCGTGTAAAGGCATTCGCCAGAACAATATCAATGTAGTTATCGTATTCAATATTGCCAATGTAGTAATCTCCAGCCATTAAGACATTCTCAATTTTTGCAGTTTCAAGTAATTGAGAAATCCCTATAGGGTACATCGTTCCTCTTTTTAACAGATCAATCGTATGGAAACCGTGAATATTTACCACAAATGGTACGTTAATCCCTTTTCCCTCCGCTGAATGTTTCAAATGCTCAATGAATGTTCGGTAATGCTCACGGAAAAATAATCCAAACTCATTTCGAAGTGCATGTGCATAAATCGATTCAGGTTTTTTCACCATTAAACTGGCGAATTCTTTTATTTCATCAAAGGGAATACGAAAGGTTTTTTCAAATTCTTCGTAAGAATAATGTTTTCTTAAATATTCTTCGAATTGTGCTAGCGTTTCCTGATTATAATCTGGCTGATTGGTTACCCAATGGAACATTCCTACTTCATTATCGAGTTGGAATAAAATAACTGGTCCATGGTTTGAAACCTGAAACGGTTCGATAATGGCACAGACTGCTTGATACCATTTTTCACATTTTTCTAAGAAAACAGGATGCATATAACTAACAACTCGAGTAGGATGATTTTCTCCCCGATTTGTTTTTGCTATAGCTTCGGGATAATTTTCAATGAACCATGTTGGGACACCATGATCGACAACTTCTGCCATAACATATGGTCCTGGTCTTACAAGGCAATAAAGCCCTTCCTCGCTGATGAGTTGAAGAAATGTTTTAAGATCTCTTTCAGGCCTTGTCTCCCCTGTTAGATCAATAACACCTTCCTCAATCTCATGAAAGATCCATGGAACATAGGTGCTAATCATGTTTGCTCCTGCTTCTTTCACCTGACGAATCCTGTTTCTCCATTCCTTTTTCGGTACACGGAAGTAATGAAGCTCTCCACCAAATAGGAGGACATCCTTACCATTAATGCATATTTTCTCATCCTTTATCCGTATCATCATACACCTCGCTAACCTGAAGTTCTGCCTATTAATTCAACCAAAATAGGCTCCGGTTCAAAGTCAAATTGATTATCGAGCATTTGAAATAATGATTGTGCTGCAATGGTCCCCCATTGTTTTCTCGGCACTTTGATTGTTGTAAGTGGGGGATTATTATTTTGAGATGCGTAAATATCATCGAATCCAACTATTGCAATATCATCCGGCACATCTAATCCATTTTCCTGTATGGCTCTGATAGCACCCAATGCCATCTCATCATTTGCACAAACCATTGCAGTCGGTAAATCATTGCCCATCTTTTCCAAATAGCTGCTCATCTGATAATAACCGCTTAATTCTGTGAACTCTGCTCGAAGCAGGTCCCGCTCTAAAAAGCTAATATTGTTATTTTTTAGCTCCTTAATAAAACCTTTTAACCGAGTTTCTCCATCATATGATTCCATTGATCCTGCGATAAAACCAATCCTTTTGTGACCTTTTGAGATCAAATAATTAACCATCATCGCAGAACCTTTCTCATTTGGGAGCAAAACATTTTTGATGTATGGACCCTTTAGCTCTCGATCAAGCATGATAATTGGCAGCTTTTCATTGGCAAGGTTTTCTAGCAAATGATCTTCCATATGATAATTTAGAATAATTGCCCCATCCACATAACTTTCAACAAGAAGCCGATGTCTATCGGCTGATGCGCAAACGACAAGTTCATATCCTTTACTCATCACCTCATCCTGAATGCCTTCCATCATTTCCGTGAAAAACGGTCCAGAAAAACCACTCAAAAACAAACCAATAATATTCGTCTTTTGTTTTTTAAGATTTTTCGCCATTCCATTGGGACGATAGCCAATTTCTCTCGCAGCGTCCAACACTTTCTTTTTTGTATCATCTGAAATTAATGTGCTTCCATTTATTGAATAGGAGGCAGTCGAAACACTTACACCAGCTCGCTTCGCTACATCTTTTAAATTAACCACTTCTATCCCCCTTCTTTGAAACGTTTCAAAAAAAACCTAAATTTTTTTGTAACGTTTCAATAGATGGGTAAAAAAATATATTCTACCAATCTAATTTAATTGAAACGTTTCAATGGATTTATTATAATTCTATTTGTAATCGGTTTCAATATTAAAAAATAATTTTTTTAAAAAATTATTCAAATTATGACAAAAGTCACAAAAATCTACCCATTTTCGTTGTTTCATGCATCAGTTAATAGACAAATTTATATAAGAAAGGAAGAATATCAAATGAAAATTCTTTATATCGATGTTGACTCACTGAGGCCCGACCATTTAGTAGATTATGGAAATAGTTATTATATTGCTTATAGATTGATAGAAAACAAAAAGCATCGGATTCCGATGCTTTTTTATTATTTTGTTCCGATAACATTTTGGAAAGCTTCACAGCATTTTTTATATTTTTTACCGCTGCCACAAATACATAGGTCATTTCTGGTCGGAAGTTTTAATCCCGTATTTATATACTCATTCAGCCAGCGTTTTTTGATGTTTTCGGCAACGATTTCCATTCTCTCATGAGCATAGGCGTAGATTTGTTTGTAGCTTTGACAGAAATAATCAACATCAACTAGCGTTTCATCCTCTCCAAAACTCCATGTACGATTACGAGGGCAGCCGCCGTGACAAAGATCAATATAATGGCAGCTTTGACACTGTTTTGGCAGATTTGGTTTTAGCTTAAGAAATTCCTGATAGATTGGGCTATTCAAGATATCTTCTAAACTATCACTCCCAACATTCCCAAGCTTATATTGATCATTAATGAAGAAATCACATGGATACGCGTCCCCATTTTGCTCAAGAATTAGTGTTTTTGGACAAGACTTGCGGTGAACACATAATTCAGCTTCACGATGCACATATACATTCAGCATGTTATCGAAAAATCGGACAGATGTAGTTGGATTCCCATCGTTATACCAGATATCGAATGCTTCACAAAGAAATACTCCATACTCTTCTGGTGTAATTAAGTAATCCCCCTTTGCATCCGTTTCTTGGGCCCGAAAGTCCATACATGGAATAAATTGTACAAACGTAAATTTCTCTCGTTGATAAAATTCCATTAATTCTTTTGCCTTATTTACATTGTTTTCATGAATAACCGTTAAAATATTAAAATCAACCTCATGTTTACGTAATAATTCAATCCCACGCATTACTCGGTCAAAGCTCCCTGCCCCAGACCCAGTAATCCGCCTAGCATCATTGATTTCCTTCGGTCCGTCTAGACTAACTCCCACTAAAAAGTTGTATTTCTTTAAAAATTGAGCAATTTCATCGTTCAACAATGTCCCATTTGTTTGTAAGGAATTGCTGATCATAGTATGGGGAGGGGCATATTTCGCTTGCAGTTCAACAACCTTTTCAAAAAATTCTAAACCTGCCAACAAGGGTTCCCCACCCTGCCAGGCAAATTTTGCTACCCCGTTGGATATTGCCATATATTCCTTAATAAATTTTTCAAGTACATCATATTCGATTCTATCGATTTTACCAGGTTTCCCTCCGCAACGGCTATAATAGCAATAATCACAGGCCAAATTACAGGCCTCTGAAACCGTTTTCCACATAACACCAATACTTCCATGATTAGATGTTAAACAAGTCATAGCTAACTTCCCTCTCCTGGTGCAGATTATTCGAATTCTCTTGGATGACGTTTTTTTAATTTTGAAATTAATTCTTCACGTCCAGTTTGTTTTAACCTTTCAGAATACATCTTCAAGTGCCCATTTGCATGGAATGGACCACCTTCTTTCATTACTGTCCAAAGTGGATCAACATCATAATCCATTGTTTTCATCATTTCATCGTGCCAATCGTTCAAATAATATACTGCTTCTTTACAAATATCCTTTCGTTCACTCGCAATATTGTTTTGTTCATAGGGATCCTCTTTTAAGTTGAATAACATTTCCTTATCGAATAAATGATATCCATCATGGTATGTGCGAATATACAGCCAATCACCAAAACGAACTCCACGCTGGCAAACATGTGCACATTGTGAAATCACTAAAAATTCTCTATCGCTAGTTTCTCCACTTTTAAGAACGGGTGCATAGCTAGCTCCATCCCAGCTTGGTTTTCCTGGTTTATTAAACATTTCTGCTAAAGTAGGTGCTAAATCTAAGCTATAATGTAAGCCGTTATCCACATGACCTTGATTCATTCCTGGCCAACGAATAATCATAGGAATTCGACATGTACCATGATCTGCTGTTCCATGTTCACCATATATTCCTAATTCTCCTAAATTCTCTCCGTGGTCGGCTGTTATAACTATTACTAGATCTTCCATTAATCCATGATTTTCAAGTTCTTTAAAAATCCTGCCTATATGTTCATCCATGTATCGAACACCACAGTCATACCCATCAATCATTTTTTTCATATCATTCATATCTTTGATTTCTACTGGATATCTTGGAAATTGCGGTAATGGCTTACTCCAATACATATCTATTTCATGGACACTATGAGGGCCAACTAACCCTTTATGATTCTCTAATACCTCTTCAGTAAGCCACTCTGGTATGTCATCATTTTCAAATGGGTTTCCAAAATCTGATGGAACACGATACGGTGTATGCGGATCCCAGTAATTCACATATAAACACCAATTATCCTCCTTCGCATTTCGTTTCACCCAGTCAAGTACCGTTGGTGTTACTTCTTCAGCTGATTCCATCCCACAATTACCAGTATTATAAATTTCGTTAAATCCTGCATTAAAATGCCAAGAAGAATGTCTCTCTGCAAAAGGACTAATAAGAGCTGTTCTTAATCCTTCAGAACGTAAAAATCCAGGCAAACTTTCACGTACTAAGCGATCTTGAAAAGCACGTTTTGGTCCCTCATGACGTAAATCTGCTGCTGTACCACCGTGACCAACTGCACCATTATGAATCCCAAATTGTCCTGTCATTAGGGCTGTTCGTGAGGGAAGACAAGGTGCATCTGACGTATAATAATTTGTAAAACGAACTCCTTCTGCGGCAATTTTATCAATATTTGGTGATGTTTCTCGATGATATCCATAGCAGCCTAAGTGATCTGGTCTCAATGAATCTAAATCCAAAACTAACATTCTCATACTATTAATTCCCCTTCCTCGTAATTGTTACTTCCCAGCAAGTTATCATTTCTTTTTGTAGTAACTACTTTTGCTAGATTATTTAAGACCAGATGTAGTAAATCCTTCAACAATATATTTCTGACAAAATAGGAATAAAATAATTACGGGTACAATCATCACGGATGAACCAGTCATTTGTAGAGCAAAGTCGCTGACGTTCTGCCCCTTTAAAAGTGAAAGTCCTACACCTAATGTATATAAATCCTCTGAGTTTGCAACAATTAATGGCCATAGGAAGCTATTCCATGCATGAATAAATCCCAAAATAGCTTGTACTGCTATTATTGGCTTACAGATAGGGGCCACGATTTGCATAAATATTCTAATATTCCCAGCTCCATCTATTCTTGACGCTTCAATTAAATCATCAGGAATCGTTTCCATGAATTGTCTGAATAAAAATATTGTAAAGGCTCCTGCCAGACCTGGTAATATAATTCCTGCCATTGTATTTGTTAGTCCCATTTTATTTAATATTAAATAATTCGGTATCATTGTTGCTTGACCCGGGATCATCATAGTTGCTAAAACTAAGTAAAAAATCTTCTCTTTGTTTTTAAATTTGAATTTTGCAAATCCATACCCTGCCATCATGTTAATAAATAACCCGAGAAAGGAAAATGCTACTAACACAAGTGTATTTCTTAAATATGTACCAAAATTCAATTCAACAAATAACTTCTTATAATTATCTATTAACCATTCATTTGGAAAAAGAGATGGTGGTGTTTGCATTGCTTCAGCAGCTGTTTTAAACGATGTAAATATTGCCCAGAATAATGGCAACGTCATTAAGATTCCACCTACTAGCAATACGATATAAACTAAGAGTCGCTCTGCAGACAACTTTTGTTGATTCATATAACCTGCCTCCTAAAGGATATTAATTATATCCATTATCCTTTTTTCTCAATTTAAATTGTATTAAAGTAAGTGCCAAAATAATTAAAAACAAGACAAAAGATCCTGCTGCCGCATATCCAAATTCACTCAATTTAAATCCTTTATCGTAGATGAATAAAGCGATTGAATTCGTTGACCCTACTGGCCCACCCTTTGTCATAATCATTGGCTCTTCAAAAAATTGGAACCAGCCGATTAATGTTGTCGATGCAACAAAAAATGTTGCGAATCCTAATAATGGCACTTTAATATATAATAGTTTTTGCCATTTCTTTGCTCCATCAATTTCCGCTGCTTCATAATAATCTTTTGGAATTCCTTGTAGTGCTGCTAAAAATATGATCATATTAAATCCAATGGATTTCCAAGCTGCCATTAGAATTAATGAAATTTTCGCTATAATCGGGTGTGTTAACCAAGGTACTTTCGGTAGGTCTAATAAGGAAAGCACATAATTAAATAATCCATAATGATTATTATATAAATATCCAAAAACAACAGCTATTGCAACAGATGTAGTTACTGATGGCATATAAAACAATGCACGAGCTGCAGTGAAGAACTTATTCTTCCCATAATCTAACAATAAGGCCACACCTAGTGAAGCTACTACTACTAATGGTACACCAAATACAACGTAAAAAATCGTATTAAAAAAAGCCTGTCTAAACTCCTTATCTGCTAATAAGTCCATATAATTCTCGAATCCAACAAACTGAACTTGACTCCAATTTAGGAGACCAATTAAATTCATATTTGTCAGACTAACTCCAAGAGCTACAAAGATTGGAAATATTGAAAATACAGATAATATGATTAAGGCTGGCAAAATAAATATCATGTAGGGCCTATTTGAAAAAAATCTAATTTTCATACTACCATCCTTCCAACTTTCAGCTTGTAAGGAAACCCACAAGAGCAGCAATAAGCTCATGTAGATTTCCTTGCCAAAGTGACATTTCAAACGCAAAGTTAGTCATAATTTTCGATATTACCAATTTGTTATATTCTACTTTTTACTTTAATATCCTTATTTTCCATCCAGGATTTCTTGTGCAGTTTGTTCTAGTTTCTTCATTTCTGATTTTACATCTGCTCCGCCTACTACAACATCTTCAACCATTTTTATAATATTTTGTTTAATTGATTCTAATTCGACAATCATTGGTGGTACTTTGGCGTGATCTAATTGCTCTCTAAAAACTGATAATATTTTATCATCTGCTAAGCTTGGATCCTCCCAAGCTGACGTAACTGCTGGCAAACCGTTAGCCGTTTTATACCAATTTACTTGTACTTCAGGGTCAGCCATATAGTTTATAAATGTAATTGCTTCTTTTGGATTGTCTGAGTATGCAGAAACTGATAATCCAGCCCCACCTAAATACGAAGTATTGTCTGTATCCCCTGCAGGAAGTGGTGCAATATTCCATTCAAATTCACCTGTTGTTGCCTTTGCATCATTCATAATATTAATCATCCATGGGCCACTAATATACATTGGTTTAATTCCATCTGCAAATGCTTGTGTAATATCGATTTGTACATCTGGGCCAGCAGCTAAGCCTTCTTTAAAAAAGCTAGCATAGTATTCCATAGAAGAAATTGCTTTTGGATCATTAAAGTTTGCTTTTCGATTTTTTGAATCAATAAGGTCTACTCCATTTTGCCAACTGAATACTTGTGGGTACATAGGATCTGCGATAGCAAGATCAAGTCCATAATGACCTTTTCCGCCAAGTTTCACTAATTTTTCTGCTGCATCTTTTAATTCAGCTTGTGTTTTTGGAGCTTCTTTGTATCCTACTTGAGCTAATAAATCACTACGGTAATAAAGTACACGTGTTTCTACATACCATGGTACTGAGTATAATTTACCTTCATATTTTGATCCTTCTGATGCTCCTGCAAAAAAATCGTCTGAATTAATATTTGGATATTCTTCTGATTTATCATACTTACTTAAGTCTAATAATCCACCCGCTGCTGCAAACTCTGTTACCCATGAACTTCCTAATTGGATTACATCTGGACCTTCTTTTGCTGCTGCTGCAGTAACCAATTTATCATGTGCACTATCCCAAGGAATTGCAGTAACTTTCAATTTTATTTTAGGGTTCTTAGCTTCAAAGTCTTTTACTACACCGCTTAGCCGTTTACCTTCATCTCCCATTGCCCAAACTTCAATCGTCGTTTTTCCATCTGTTGATGTCTCTTCACTTTTAGATGAACAACCTCCTAATACACTTAAAACTAAAAGAAGACTTATCATTAGCATTGTAATTGTCTTTTTCATTTTGTAATCTCCCTCTCACTATTTTTAGTAATGTAGTATTTCAATTTACTAGAGTTATTGGTGACTTAGAAAACCATCCCCTTTCAATTATTATCAATCATCCCATGATTTCATTTGCCAATATCTCTACTGAAAAGTTTTTGTTGAAACGTTTCAATTAGAAGAAAAAAAATAATCGATTTAATCGAAACGTTTCACTAAGTTTATAATAAACCCCCGTGAAATCGTTTTCAATACTAAATAAATAGATTTTTCAATTTTCCAACATATTAATTTCCACTTTAAATAAAAATTGTTTTGCTTACAACAGATCAACAGTGCTTCAATACTCTGTTGGTGAGACTATAATTCCAATTTTGATATATAATATTTTAATAGATATCAAAAAGGCAGGGATGTGGAAAGATGGAAATAACAATAATGACATTTAATTTACGTGTTGATGTCCCCAGTGACAATGAGAATTCATGGAAGAACCGAGCAGATAAGGCTGCTGAAGTAATCAAAAAACATAACCCGAGCATTATCGGTATACAGGAAGGGCTTTCTTATATGTTATCTGATATTGAAGACCGTTTAGGTAACTATCAATATCTCGGGCGTGGTCGTGAGGTTGGAAATAAGGGAGAACTTTCAGCCATTTTCTACAAAAAAGATATACTAAATGTTGTTAATCAAGGACAATTTTGGTTATCCGAACAACCTTCTGTTTCTGGCAGCAAAAGTTGGGGCTCTGATTATCCGCGTGTATGTACATGGGGACATTTTCAATTTAAAAATTATCCTAAAAAGGATTTCTTTATTTATAATACACACTTAGATCATATTAGTCAGGAAGCAAGGGAACAAGGAATTCGAATGATATGGGGTGTAATAGGAACTCATCAACTAAAAGAAAGACCTTTCTTTTTAACAGGAGATTTGAATGCAACGCCTGAAAATAGCGTTATTACTTACTTAAAAAGTAAAGAAAAGCTGGTTGATGCCTATAGCATATTGGAAGGTGAAATCGGATCTACTTTTCATAGTTTTTCAGGTGAAACAGAGGGCCATCCAATCGATTACATCTTTGCTGCAAAAGAGGTTCAGTTACATAAGACCATTGTGGATAGATGTAAGATAAATGGTAGTTTTCCATCCGATCACTTTCCAGTTATTCTAAAGGCCTCTATTTAATCACAAAAATCGCAAGTGAATATAGTAGACACTATTTACAAAAATTTATCACTATACCGCGATTTTGCTTGATTCATAGTGGTATTGTGATTGTTTCTATAGAACCGCGGAGTGATACCCACCACTTTCTTAAAGGTTTTGGAAAGATGGTGAATGTCGGCAAATCCACAGTACTCGGCTATCTTTTCTACCGAGTATTCGGTGTTTTTAAGTAATTCCTTGGCATGCTGTATGCGTAAATGCATCAAGTATTTATGCGGCGGCATGTCAAAAGTTTTTTTGAACACTTCTCTAAACCGAGAAACAGATAGATTCGCACGTCGAGCCATATCCTCAACGGTGACAGATTCAGATAGATGCAAAGAAAGATAGGAGGGAAACCAATTAAAGGACGGCAGTGTCTCCGTTTCACTGAAACTAATACCGTTATGATCATAAATTATGCGAACAATCAACTCTGATGCAAGTGATTGTGCTTCCATTTGTCGTAATGGATCCCGGTTTTGCCAGCTCTCGACCATCCTCAAAATTGTCATTTTAAATTTTTCTGGATCCTTCGGATTTAAACGAACGGGAATGTGGATTCCGTCAATGTCATTCAGACAGGGTTGAATTAAATGCAAATAGTCTTTTAAATCAGTTTGTCCTGCGCGAGTAGGAAAGCTCTCTTCACGGAGTGGGTTATAAAACATATCAAAATGTGCAAAAGGGGTGACAGTAGGAGTCAGACCACGCATTACTTTTAAACTTCCTGGTTGAGCAAGACAAAAATCACCAGGGGAAAAATGGTATTCCTCTCCATCAATTTCAAACAAACAATTCCCTTCCTGAAAATATACAAGCAAATAATCCAGTAGCCGTCTTTCTGGAAAATACCATTGCGGGCGGACAGCATATTCGCATTCTCGAATATAAGGTGAAAATGGATTAATCCGGAGTAATTCATGTAAATTCATTTCTACAAACACCACCTAGGTCAATTAATTCTAACATATCAAAAATAAAATTAATTTCACAGTCTTTTTTGATAAAAGACTCTTTTAATATAAGCGTATAAATGTAGAAGATCCGTTGTTTTTGACAAAAAAATCCGTTAGGAGATACAAGGAAAAGTTGGTAGTCTTTCTATAAAATGATATTAATTGATGTGATTTTTCTCACATTATCAAACTTTGATTATATTGGAGGGAATTAGATGGGTAAGAATCTTGATATGCTTCCAACTTTGAAAAATAGTTATGTATTGAATTCAGGTCAAATCGAAGAATATCAAAAAAATGGTCACGCTTGTTTGAGAGGTCTAGCTACTTCAGAAGAAGTCGAGATTTATGGAGAAGCCATCAGGGAGGTTGTAAAAGAACTCAATTATCAAAATAAGCCAATTCACGAACGGACCACATATGGTAAAGCTTTCATTCAGATAGGGAATGTGTGGAAAAAAAGTGAAATTATTCAACGCTTCGTCATGGCTCGCAGATTTGCAAAAGTAGCAGCTGAGTTGATGGGTGTTGATGGAGTGAGGATTTATCATGATCAAGCATTGTTCAAGGAACCGAGCGGGGGGCACACGCCATGGCATCAAGATCAAATTTATTGGCCGTTTGATACAGACAAAACGATCACAATGTGGATGCCAATCGTTCCAATTACAGAAGAGATGGGATCTATGACTTTCGCTTCTGGTTCTCAAAAATCGGGGTATGTCAGTAAAATCGAGATTTCCGATGAGTCTCACCGGACGTTAGAGCAATATATTGAAGGAAAAGGTTTCGAAAAAGTGACATATGGTGCAATGGATGCTGGTGACGCAACATTTCATGCCGGTTGGACGATGCACAATGCTCCAGGAAATCCAACAAACCGTATGCGAGAGGTCATGACAATCATTTATTATGCAGATGATTCTTTAGCTGCGGAACCAGACAGCAATGCTCGTAAAAATGACTTAGCCCAATGGTTACCAGGAGTTAAGCCAGGTGAGGTAGCTGCAAGTCATTTGAATCCACTAGTATATAGCAGGAAATAACGCTTTCTTAGCATTTGGGTCCAACTTGTTCATTATTTGAACCAGGGCTGTCACTGGTTTATTAAGGGACAGTCCTGCATTTACATAAACAATACATTTATCTCAGATATCAATTAGGATGCTACAATATTGAATAACTATCTATTAACAAAATGGAGAGCTTTTCTATTTGATTTAGATGGATGGATCTATCATGATGATATTTTAGCTACTAGCTCTAGAGAACTTATAAAGGAAAGCGCTATATATCAATTCTAAGGAGAATGGATAAAAATGACTGGGATGAATAGTGCAATAAATCAACCACCTCGTATGATCATTCATCAGTCCATGTGGTCCATGATAAATTATGGTTCGCATAATAGGGAGTGGTCGTTAGAGGAGAAGTTCGAACGTATAGCCGAAGCTGGTTTTGACGGGATATTCGGTAGCTTGCCCGAACCATCTGAAGAGAAACAGTGGAGGAACTTGATGGAGCAATACAAATTTAGTTTTGGCTTAGAGAGCTTTCCGTCAAAACGTGAGGATTTGCGAAGGCTGATGGAACGTGCAAAGGATTTTGACGTCCAATATGTTAATGCTCAAGTGGGTAATGCATTTATGACAGATGACGTTGTGGTTGCACTTTCTTGAAGACCTAATCGAAGAAGCAGGCTTATCACGTATACCATTTTTCGTTGAAACACATCGTGGGAGAATTACGCAAGATTTGCTTCGGACTGCTGAATATGTTGAAAAGATACAAAACTTACGTTTGACAATCGATTTCTCGCATTATGTATTGGCAGGAGAAATGTATTCTTTTCATATGGCTGAGCCTTATTTTAATCAATTGCTTAGGCGGGCTTCTTCTATTCATGGCCGTGTGACGAATGCCCAACAAATTCAAATCGATATTGGTGAAGAAGGAGAGCATCCAATAGCAGTTCAGTTTAAAAAATGGTGGGAGAAGGGAATGGTTTATTGGCTTGCACAGGCTAAACCAGGTGAGGTTTTTCCTTTTGTCTGTGAAATAGGACATCATTATGCAGCCACACGCTCGGGCTTGCCGAGAGAGCACTCGGCTGAAGAAATATTATCCGATCGTTGGAAACAATCGCTTGTATTTAAACGGATTGCCCAAAACATATGGGACAAGATCCGTAATCAATAATTCCCTTAAACAATTACTAATAAAATTAACAAGGAATTGAATGTTTACATCTACGGTAATTTCATACAATAACTTTGGTGGACCCTAATGGTAATAAAGGCTCTGACGTTAAATTGCCGTCTGAGCCTCTTCCTTTTGTATCCAGTTAAAAGATAGTTGGTACATTCTTCTGGACGCCTACCGACTCTTATTTTAATAGATTTTTCTTTGAAAGATCTAAAACAATTTTAGAAATGGATTAATATATCTATATCCTCTTTAAACCTTTAACGCATGTGTCTCAGACATTGATACGACTTCCTCTGCAGTAACTTCTCTCCCCAAACGATCAGAAAAATAAATACCTTCGCTAATTAATATCGTTTGAAGGGCTATTTCTGCAGTTGGCAACAATTCTACCCTACCTTGAAGTGCAGCAATCCAATTATGTTGAGAAGAATCATAAGCATCTGTATTTTCTCCTAACTGATGCCAACGGTAATCAGCTGCACCTAAATCAAAAGTACTGTCCATATCCATATCACAAACAGATGTATGATAGCTGAATGGTACATTCACTCCATTTGAATGACCTGGGAATCTGATGCCCCCTTGGTTACCGACAATACTACTTCCTTCAAATCCGTTCAGATGAATGGCCCATGACTCAATAATATCCAAGGTAAGTCCGTCTTCGAATCGAACGAAACCTACACCAAGCTCTTCTACATCAAAACCGCTGATTTGTCTGCGTTTTTCATCCATGTCCATCTCTTGGTATGTTTTTCCTGAGATTGTTTTGACTTGAGGCATGTTCATTAAGTAGAGTAGTTGTGAGATACGATACACTCCCATATCAAAGAGCGCACCTCCGGAAGCGATTTTCTTTTGGTTAAAGTCTTTTGTTCCATAGCCATCTACAAAGGGACGGCCACGCCTTCTAAATCCAGTAGAACGAGCGTGATATAATTTCCCCAGTTTTTCCCCATCAATTAAGCGTTTTGCGGCCTTTGTTTCTAAGGAGTATAGGAAGCTAAGCTGAACATGGAGATTCTTTCCGTATTCTATCGCCGTATCCACCATTTTCTTCCCATCTTTATAAGAACCAGCAATTGGTTTTTCACAATATACATGTTTGCCAGCTTTTAAGGCATCAATTGTAATCTCAGCGTGAAGATTATTATGAAGACATACATCAATTGCATCAAGATCATCACGATTTAACATTTCACGAAAATTCGTGTACGTAAAAGGGATATTGTATTTTTCAGCAACTAATTTTAGCTCGCTCTCATTTAGGTCGCAGGCCGCAACCACCTCTGCCCCTTCTAGTTTTGCATAATTATCCAAGTGAACTTTACCAATGATTCCTACACCAATGATTCCAATTCTAATTTTTCTCATAATACTACAGTTCCCATCTCACTACGAGTTTTCATAGCATTCCAAGTGTTTCGAGTAGTTGCTAACTGCCATGCAACTTGACTATATTCATTTTTGCTTGAATGATGTTCTATACCCAGGTGTCCTTTGTAACCAACATCTTTTAGAATTTGAAGTTTCTCTTCACAAGATGGTATAACCCATGCTGCCAAATGGGTATGGAACGCATACTTTGCACAAAGTTGATCTCCATTTTCCTTATCAACATCCCAGTTATCAAAGTGCAAAAGAATACCAAAGGATGGGTGATCTACTGCTTCATAAACTTTCCTTATATTTTCCGGCACTCTAGATGCACCCCAATGGTTTTCAGGTCCAACCATAAATCCACAATTATAGGCAATGTCCGCATATTCCCTATAGCGCTTGACTGTATATTCAAACTGCTCTTCTGTCATGTCTAAATCCCTGCCACCCATATCAATTCGAACAGTTTTAGCATCTAATATTTCAGCTGCTCTTAAATTTTTCAGTGCATTTTCATACCATTTCTTCCTTGCTGTTGGATCGGAATCCCATACTTCTGCACAATCCACACATAGATTTGCTAAATATAAGTCTTTTTCATCCATAGCTTCTTTCACTTTTTTCAAATAATCTTCATCAAAACTTGCCAGCATCATGTTCCAAATGTCTGCATTGTTAAGATGATAGCGATACTTAACACTTTCAAGATAACCAAATAAGTCCATTTTACCTTCATTAAACATTCCGTGAAAAGAATACGAAGCTATTGAATATTTCATTTTTCCTGCCCCCATTTCCAAAAATATTAGTGAAAATTTTTTCCTGTTTTCATTATATTTGATGAACAAAAATGATAAAATTAACAAAAACAAACTATTTGAATATTTCATCAATTATATTTATTAGGAGATGTGAACCTTTGCTCGATATTAAAGGGGTTTATCATGATGTTGATCCGAAATGGAATATTGGAAAAAGCCGAGGCTGCGATACAATCGTTTTTGTTACAGAGGGAAAACTATATTATTGGATTAATGATCAAAAGTTTGAGGTGCAAAAAGGTGAAGTATTACATATTCCATTTTGTCTAGATCGTGCATGGAAAAGCCATCCAGATAACTCACATCAAAAGTATACTGCTGTATTCTCACGTGCTTCGAATGAAACCTATCTCCCATTTGCAAAGCCAAATAAGATCACTCGAATGAAACTACGGAATGCAGCTTATTATGAACAACGCTTTGCCTTTTTGTTTATTCAGTGGTTAGGAAAAAGACCTTATTATGAGCAAATGTCACAGTTTATTTTATTTGAACTTTTGACCCTAATTGCTCAAGAGCTTGCAGAGTGGAAATCATCTCCTGCAAAAGAACAAATTGCTCGAAAAATTCAAGGATACATTCTTCAAAACTTCACCAAGAATCTTACAATTGAAGAGCTTTCTGAATTAGTAGGATACTCACCTAATTATGTAACTGTTGTATTTAAAGAAGTAATTGGCAGTACACCCATTCAATACTTGCATCAAATACGAATTAACACTGCTGTAAATTTGCTTGAAAATACAGAAATGACAGTTGGTGAAATGTCAGAATATCTGGGGTATTGTGATCAAGCTTATTTTAATCGCACCTTCAAAAAATGGATGGGGGTTGCTCCGACCAAATTAAGATTATGATAATAAGGCAAACACGAGCTTCTTACTACAACGTTTCTGTTCCGGTGTAAAACTGAAAAAAAACATGAAAACTAACAAATTACATATCTATAATATATAGCTATATTCACACTACTTTTATCATCTATTTGGCAGATAAAAATGTTTAATCTTGTTAGTTTTTTATGACAAAAGGCATCCGAATGTGCCCAATCGGATGCCTTTTGTATACAAACTATAGAGTGAATATTTCACATTTCATGTTTTATTTACTTATCTGATTGAAGTAGGTAACAGTTCACTGATTAATATTGGTCGTTGTTCTTTGATGGATAAGTTGGAGGCATCCATCAACTTTGTTAAATCCAAAGCCAACTTGATATTCTCCTCCGCTACCGTTCCATTCTGAATGTGGCCTATCCATTGACAGAAGGCGGATTCCTGTGGTTGTGGCAGAGTGATTTCTTCCCAAATGGACGCATTATTTTTGGTACAGCGAATAAGCATTTTTGGTTCTGGCGTACCATACATCAAGGTGCCCTCTGTCCCATGAACTTCAACAGTAAAAGGAGAGTAGCTATTGACGAAGCTAGTCTCTGCAATCCCAATCGAGCCATTGGCGTAGCGGAAAACAGATACGGCATTGTCCTCTACTTCTTTTCCAGTAATGTAGCCGTAGTTGGCGCTTACACTTTCTGGCATACCCAGGAACAGTCTATTGAGATAAACCGGATGACAACCAAGATCAATAAGCGCTCCGCCACCGCATTGTTCTAAATTATAGAAGTGCTCAGGAAGCCAGCCCGCAATCGCGCCATTATGCGCTAAACGAACACGTACAAGTGTTAGTTCCCCAAGCAAACCCTCGCGAATTACATTTTGAACCGCCAAAGTATAACTGTCATTGAGTCTTGGAAGGGAAACGGTTAATTTAACTCCTGCTTTCTGAACGGCAGCTACAATCTGATTGGCTTCTTTCATTGTAGGAGCTATCACTTTCTCGGTAAATATGTGCTTACCCGCCTTTGCAGCTTTGACCATGACATCATGGTGCATATTGGTTGGCGCCGTCACTATGACGGCATCAATGTCCGGATTCTGCATCAGTTCATCTAGATCTTTTATGAATGGAACACCAAACTTATTTGCACTCTCTCTGCCGCGCGACGGAAGCTCGTCCCATACAGCAGCAATTTCCGTATCTGGTTGATTTAGAGCTTCTTTGGCGTAATCATTGGCATGTACGTGCCAGAAGCTTAGAATTGCAACACGAATCATGTGTGTCATCACTCCCCTTCATATGGTCTAGTTTTATTCTTTTGGATTTATTGGTATAATTGGTTATTTGCAGATGTAAACCGAATCCGATATCATTCCCAAGGCATTTTTACAGAGCTGCCGATTTTCTCCATTCTGAAAAGCTCTTTCGCTTTCTGTGACATGTTGTCATATGTTTCTTGCGGTATTGGGATTGTAGATCCTGCGCCATACCAGCTTCTGTTGAAAATCATCGCTAGATTGGTCCGACGGTCATTTGAAAGATTAGGTGTGCCACGGTGCCACATACGAATATCACGGATAAGGATTGAACCTGCTGACATAAACACTTTTTCGGAATACATATGTTCTGCCGCTCGCACAATGTTTAAATGCGGATTAACAGTATTATTCAATGTGTCATGATTGGAACGATCCGGATTTTGGTGCGTTCCACCCGGCCAAATTTCCATAGGTCCATTCTCTTCGGTTACATCCACTAATGGGATGTTTAAAACTAGACTGAAAACCGGCAATGGAATGGCCAGCTCTG
The DNA here is from genome assembly GCF_030123505.1 of Neobacillus sp. YX16. GTDB lineage: Bacteria > Bacillota > Bacilli > Bacillales > Cytobacillaceae > Neobacillus. The sequence goes on along the minus strand of NZ_CP126115.1, from coordinate 924,128 downwards.
GAAAGAGCGGCATTATATCACAGTGGCAATTTTGATAATCTGATCCAGGCATTGGAGTATCAGACGCAAAGTAATTACAATGGTTCCATTCACCAAGAAGTTGATCGATGACGGATGTGGCAATTGGATTACAGATAATATCTCCATCAATAAAAGGCTCTGTAAAAGGTAAAAACATTTGAGCGCGATTTGTTCCTGTATTGTACCCTTTTCGATCAATGAATTCATCGAACAACGGGTCAAAGCTGTTGCGAATTTGAGTGATCTTTTCTTCCGAAATCACTTTATCAAAAATGATGTAACCATTTGCTCTAACTTGCTCCACTGCAATTTCAAGTGTTTCCGGATTTAGTTGCTTGGTTTCTTTTTCTTGCTCAGTTAGTTGAATTTTCATCGTTTCCCTCCAAGAACTGAAACTTTTACATAATCAAGCATCTCTTCAAAACTTTTTTGTAAATAAATCGGTAAAAACAACTAACGTCAATTAACTGAAACTTCCTGTTTTTGTAATGAAACAATTTGTTTCGTTTCCTTTGACTCAAGTGCAGCTAAAATAATCTGCAGTGATTTCATTCCTTCTTCACCATTTATAAGTGGTACTTTATTTTCTACAATGCAATCAACAAAATGGTTGATGACATGCGATGTAGACTGTCCGCCTTCCTCATTGGTCTGGATCTTATCGAGTTTGTGATAAACGACGCTTCCATCGCGATATTCTTCAATCAGTGAGTATTCCGGATCAGCTTCTAAACGAAGGGTACCTTTTTCACCGTAAATAATAGTCGAATTATCTCCACCTGACATATAAGCCCAGCTTGCGGCAAGCGTTCCAATGATGCCGCTTTCCGTACGTAAAATACAAACAGCGTTGTCATCCACATCTGTGTTTTGCTTCGCATTTGTTTCAATGAATGCTCCTACTTCGGTAAACTCTCCAAGTAAATAACGCATTAAGTCTGCTTTATGAACTCCAAGGTCACCCATTGCTCCGATAAAAGCTTTTTCTTTATTAAAGAACCAGCTTCCTGCTCCATCTACACTCCAGCCTTCAGGACCAGGATGGCCGAAAGTAGTTTTAAAGCTGTAGATTTTTCCTAGCTTGCCACTCTCAATAATTTCTTTTGCTTTTTGATGAGAGGCAACAAAACGTTGGTTATGTGCAATCATTAGTTTTTTATCATTTCTTTTTGCTGCATTAATCATCGCTTCCGCTTCTTCCTTTGAAGTAGCCATTGGCTTTTCGCAAATAACATGTTTTCCCGAGTTCAATGCATCAATGGATACTGGTGCGTGCAGATAGTTTGGCAGACAGACGCTAATCGCATCAATGTCTTCCAGCCTCAATACTTCCTTATAATCTGAAAATGCTTTGGCACCGTATTCTTCAGCCATTTTCTCCGCACGTTCTGCGACAATATCACAAACTGCAACAATCTCTACATTTTTATTTAACTTATATTCTGGCAAATGACGATATTTCGCAATACTTCCACACCCGATAACTCCTACTTTTAATGTACTCATCTACATGTTCCTCCCCATCATTTCTTTCAAGTAATTCAAACTTATCTCAATACTTTCAAATGGTGTACGGCGGCTCATATCCTGCTCGACGACCCACCATTTTACACCCGTTTCATCTCCTGCATTTAGTACAGTTTCAATATCAACGCCACCTGTTCCAAGCTCTGCAAAAAATTGTTCTGCATCTGTTGTCATATCCTTCAGGTGTACGAGGGGGGATCTGTTTTTATAACGATTTATCCACTCGACTGGACTTTCTCCAGATTTTGTCAGCCAATATACATCGAGCTCTGTCATTAGATTCTCCGAGTTTGTATCGTCAAAGATAGCTTCAAGTGCCATTCTGCCATCCGACAAACGCTCTAGTTCAAAATCATGGTTATGGTAAAGAAGGGTAATGCCCTCTAGTCGGCATGTTTCACCTATTTGATCTAATACTGAAATAAGAGCTTGATAATCCTCTTCACTTCGACGGTCCGGCATTAAATAAGGGCAGACCACATACTTACTACCTAATATTTTTTGATCTTTAATGACTTGTGCCAAATTGTTTTCCAATTCTTCGAGAGACACATGACTGGAGACTGCGCGAAGTCCGAATTGGTCCAATAATGCTTTTACTTCTCTGGGAGTCAAACCGCCATATCCAGCAAATTCAACCCCTTGAAATCCAATTTCAGCCACTTTTTTTAAAGTGCCGGCAAAGTCTTTTTCACTCTCTTCTCGCAATGTATACATTTGTACTGCTACCGGAATAGACGTCATCTTTTTTTCCTCATTTCCTTTTAAAATAATACATTACAATTTGATTTCAGCTTACACGACGAGTGTTACTATGAACATAGATGATATAATTGAATCATCTATTATTTTGCTATTTTCATAGGTATTAGCAAATTGACCATGTTCAGGGAGTTTTCCTTCTTTTCGATAAAATTAAATTATAATAAAGAAATTTTATTCTTCAAATCTTCTCTTTCAATGGTTGAATCATGTCGAATATAGTGACAAACATAAGATTTGCGCCATCTGTCATCTGTACGGTTTTTCTTAGAGGAATGAATCAGTAAGTTATGGAAGAAAACGATATCTCCGCTTTTCATTACAACAGGTATTTGTTTCGACAAATCTGCGCCTTCCGTTTCGTCAGTCCATGCTTCATGCTCGCTAACATCCTTTACTCTTCCATGAGGCAGTAAACCTTCCTTGTGGCTTCCGGGAATGACCCATAAACAACCGTTTTCCTCATCAACATCTTCCATTGCAATCCATGCGGCTGTTAACGTATTAGGCTTGTTATCAATATAATAATAATCTTGATGGGCCGCTTGTCCCGGTGAGCCTGGAGATTTATAGAAGTACATACTTTGAATACCGACCGCTTCATCGCCTAATAGCTGTGCTAAAGTATCGCGAATTATTGGCAATTTCATCATTTGTAATGAAAAACCATCGTGCAAATGAGGGTTAAATAAACGCACCGAGAAACGCTCCTTGTCACTAACTTCATGCCCTTTACGCGGATGTGCCCAATCTGGAAGTTTCTCAGCTGAACGAATGGTGTAAATATGAGCATTAAATACTTCAATCAAATCATTGCTACAGCCATTCCTAATGACTAAATAACCGTCCTCTTCATATTGTTTCACTTGTTCAGGACTTAATGGCAATGTACGTTTTATTGTTACAGATTCAAACATAATAATTCTTCCCCCTCATTTCTTTAAATTTAGCTGTTAACAAAAATAGTAAAAGACCATACGTAATATTCATCCTCTTACACCCTAATTTCCATTCAATTAGAAAACATTGCTAATTTAATTTCAGCTTATAATATGAGACTTGAAATGAACATAGATCATATAATTGAAACATCTCTTATTTTGCTATTTTAATATTTTTCTAATCTCGGTGAGCTTATTTCATTTTTTTTGAAACTTTATACAAAAAAAAAGCAGTGTCAGGGAGGTCCTGATCACTGCCTTTCGTCTAAAATGCAAAAAATCGATTTCAGATTCAATTTCGACTATTATTATGCCACTTAAATTCGATACACTCTCGTCTCATAAGGCTTTAGTAAAAGTGTGGAATTCTGCTCATAATCTGCAACATTATAATTGTTTAATAACAGATTTCCACCTTCCACCGAAACTCCGTTAACCTCAGCAGGTTTTACAGAAAGGTTTGCTATTACTAATACCTTTTCCTGATTTAACGTCCTAGTATAGGCGTAAATCTGAGGGTCTTCTTCTAACAGCAAATCATAGGTGCCATAAGTGAACACTTCATTATCCTTTTTTAACTGAATCATCTTTTTGTAGAAATTAAGTATTGATGTCTCATCTTTTTTCTGGGATTCAACATTAATACTTTTATAATTTGGGTTAACTTTAATCCATGGACTGCTTGTAGAGAACCCTGCATTTATTTCATCTGACCACTGCATAGGAGTCCGTGAATTATCTCGGCCAGAAGCCCAAATGACTTCCATAATTTCATTATGGGAAACTCCTTCTGCTTTCTTCAAACGGTACATGTTTTTTGCCGATACATCATTATAGTCATCAATGGAATCAAATTGAACATTTGTCATGCCAATTTCTTGTCCTTGGTAAATGAACGGTGTACCTTGCATCAAGAAATATATGGCTCCAAATGCTGTTGCACTTTCACGCCAATACTCTTGGTCATTTCCCCAAGTGGAGACCACACGAGCTTTATCATGATTTTCAATGAACAGGGCATTCCAGCCTTTACCTTCAAGCCCCTTCTGCCAGCGGGATAAAACATCTTTTAGCTCAATAATATTAAGTTCTTTCTTCACTTCAGCATCCCAGAGATTAAGGTGCTCAAATTGAAAAACCATATTGAATTTCCCTTGTTTTTCTCCAACCCACTGTTCAACATCTGCTGCATCGTCAACCGTTACTCCATTCGCTTCGCCAACAGTCATGATGTCATACTTAGAAAAAGTCTCTTCCTTTAACTCTTCTAAAAACGGATGAATACCCTCAACATTCATCATTTTATCAAAACAAGAAACATAGTTTAATCCTTTAGGATTTGGCATGTCCTCTAGTCCAGCTTCTTTTTTGATATGGCTGATAGCATCGACACGGAAACCGTCAATTCCTTTATCGAGCCACCAATTAACCATGTCATAGAGCGATTGTCTAACCTCTTTATTTTCCCAATTAAGGTCAGGCTGCTTTTTTGAGAAAATATGCAAAAAGTATTGGTCGGTTTCTTTATCATACTCCCAAGCAGAACCGCCAAAAATACTCTCCCAATTATTCGGCTCTTTCCCGTCTTTCCCGTCTCTCCAAATATACCAGTCCCGCTTTGGGCTAATCTTTGAGGTGCGAGATTCAATAAACCATTGATGCTCATCACTCGTATGATTGATCACTAAATCTAGTATCAGCTTCATGCCGCGTTGGTGCGTTTCGTGTAATAGCTGGTCAAAATCAGCCATGGTCCCGAATTCCTTCATAGTTTCTTGATAATCACTAATGTCATACCCATTATCATCATTTGGTGATTGATACATTGGACAAATCCAAATCACATCAATTCCTAATTCTTGCAGATAATCTAACTTAGAAATAATTCCTTGAATATCACCTATTCCATCCCCGTTAGAATCCATAAAGCTGCGGGGATAAACTTGATAGGCAACTGCTTCTTTCCACCATATTTTTTTCATGTTAATTCCTTTCCAATCCTCTTTGAGGATTTGGCTTTGTGCACGATGAACGTTCAATTATTCGATGAGAAATGATTAAGCGTTTAGTAGGTTCATTGTTATTTTCCACCATAACAATTAAGTTTTTCGATGCCTGATAGCCAAGATCAAAAATATTGATATCCACTGAGGTTAATGGCGGTCTTGCCAATTCTGCAAGCAGCACATTATTAAAGCTAACAATAGATACGTCATCTGGTACATTAATTCCGAGTTCATCCAGTTTATTGAGAACACCTAAAGCCATAAAATCATCTGCTACTACCAGTGCTGTAGGCGGGTGATCAAGGGCCATTAATTCACGGACAGCTCCTTGACCACCTTCTCTTAGAAACTCTTCATGGATCATATATTCGTTGCTAATGGTAAGACCGGCATTTTTCAAAGCTTGTTGATAACCCGCAATACGATCGACCGTTACCATTAGCTCTTTACTTCCGCCGATAAAACCAATTTTCTCATGTCCAAAGCTTATTAAATACTCCGTCGCTTCTTTCGCTGCACGAACATTATCATTATCAACATGAGTTATTTCTTCCATATCCAGATAAGGCTTTCCGATTAGAACAAAAGGAAACCTTTGCTCTTTTAGATAAGATATAACTCGATCATCAACATTAGAATAAAGAAGTATCACTCCATCTACTCTTTTTCCTTGCACCATTTGAATCACAGCATCAAGAACTTCCTGCTCTGATTTACCTGTTGACATTTGCAAGGCATAATTTTTTTCTTGTGCCCCTTCGCTTATTCCCTGCAATACTGTAGGGAAAAAGGGATTTTGAAATCCAACATCCTTCGAACTCGGCATGACAAGACCCAATACCTGAGTGGATTGGCTTGCTAGATTTCTCGCATTTAAATTGGGATGGTAACCAAGCTGCTCCATCGCTTTTTTTACTCTTTGCTTTGTTTCTTCACTAATTCTCGGACTGTCAGCTATCACTCTTGAAACCGTTGATGGAGCAACGTTAGCGAGTACTGCAACATCCTTAATCGTAACTGCCATTTCCTGCGCCCCTCTCAAAGGGTGTTTTAAATTAATTATAAAGGCGAGGATTAATATTTTCTACCTCAGTACTTTAACCTTTTGTTCCTCCTGCAGTTAATCCAGACACGAAGAAGCGTTGGAAAGATAAGAATAGTATCGCTATTGGAACAGCAATCAATACAGCTCCCGCTGCAAAAGTAGTAAATTCAGCACCAAATTGTTTTGCTACTAGATCGTAAAGACCAACAGCAAGTGTATAATTTTTTTCTGTCCTAAGTAAAATACTTGCGACAATGAAATCCGCAAAAGGTGCAATGAAGGAGAAAAGTGCTACTACCGCAAGAATAGGTGTTGCAAGCGGCATGACAATTTGAAAGAAGATTCGTAAATGTCCTGCTCCATCAATTTTTGCTGATTCATCGAGTTCTTTTGGAATAGTATCTAAGTACCCTTTCATTAACCAGGTATTCATCGGTATTTGTCCGCCGACATATACAAGGATTAGGCCTAAATGAGTATCGATTAAATTCGTCAGCGTAGCTAAAATGTAAATGGCAATTAGCGCAGCAAAGTTTGGAATCATTTGTAAAATCAAAAATGTCATCAAGCCATTTTTACGTCCAACAAATCGATACCGTGAGAATGAGTATGCTGTAAAGCTTACTAAGATAACAGTAAATAGCATGGTTAAGATACTAACTTTTAAAGAATTAATATACCAATATACATAATTACTTTTACTTGTATCAAATAGCTCTTTATAGTGAGCTAATGTCGCATTCTCAGGAATGATACTTGATCCTGATAAACTTTGACCCGGGTTAAAAGATGAACCAATGATCCATGCGAGTGGATATAGGATAATAACAAACATGATTAGGACAACGAGATACGTAAGAGTGAGTCTAACAAAGTTTTGTTTTTTCATATTACATCATATCCTCTTCTTGGAATGATTTTGTTCTTTTAAACTGCCAGATGGCAACGGTTATAACAATAATCGATAACAGCATGGTTAACGTTGCTGCCTTCGAGTATTGTGCTGATGTCATTGTCAGGCGGTAAATCCAAGAAATTAAGATATCTGTTCCGCCGGCGTTTTGGCCAGTAATTGCAGGTCCTCCGCCATTAAATAAGTAAATGATATTAAAGTTATTAAAATTAAACGTATATTGTGTAATTAAAACAGGTGCGATTGCATATAGTACGAGCGGCAATGTGATATTTTTAAACTTTTGGAAATTGGATGCACCATCAACAGTAGCGGCTTCATAAAGATCCTGTGAAATAGACTGCAGGACGCCTGTTGTCATTGCGAAAATGAATGGGAAGCCAAGCCATGTTTGCATAAGTATTAGAGCTATTCTTGTGAATATTGGCTCTGTCATCCATGGGAAACCTTCTATACCGAAGAACCCTAGAATGTCTCTGTTAATCGCACCAAATGATTCATTGAACATTCCTGCGAAAACAAGAATAGAAACGAATGCCGGTACGGCCCAAGGAAGAATAAAGACGGTACGGATAATTGCTTTTCCTTTCAAATCCTTTTGATTAACAATAATTGCTAGGAATATCCCCAATGCTACTTGGAAGGTAGTAGCAACGAAGGTCCAAACCAACGTCCATGATAAAACAGAGAAGAAGGTTTGACGCCACATATCAACCTTAAAGATATCAACAAAGTTTTTAAATAATACCCAATCTACTAATTTCGCTGGAGGAGAATGATAAAGATCGTAGTTCGTGAATGCTAGAAATAACACGAATAGAATTGGAAAAACAACAACAAATACCAGCAATAAAAATCCAGGAGACATGATTAAATAAGGAAAACCATTATCAATAAGATTTCTATATTGTTCCTTTACTGTACTAATAGGTTCATGATTATCGCGATTTAACCCAACCTTATAAGCGTCGCGCAGGTTAAACAAATAAAACCCAATTCCAAAGACTAAAACAATAAGGGCTAGAATTCCGTAGACTAATAAGAAAATAGAATGGTCTGTAAATGGTATTTCTCCCAATGTAACTAATCCCCATAATCCTATGTTTAATAAATCATAAAAAACATAGAAAAAAGCGGCACTCATAATGAGAAAGGAGGCTCCCTTTAAAAACTGTTTGTTATAAAGCTGACCTAACCCAGGGATTACGGAAAGAATCAACGCTTTCTTACGGTGACTGGTTGCATAGGATAAATCTTTAGACATCCTAAACTCCCCTTTCTAATGTCATTTTATAAGCTTCAATGCTTGATCAAGGAAAAGATTTGTTTTTCCTTCATAAAGCAGCAAAACTATTATAATTTTCCGGCAGTACCCCAAACTCTCTGAGGTACTGCCGATTTAACTATTAAACTATTACTTTGTAGAAGCAATATTTGCTTTAATTTGTTCAACTGCAGAATCAAGAGCTGCTTTAGGTTCTGTTTTACCAGTTACAACTGTTTGGAGTGATTTAGCCATAGGATCCCAAACTTGGCCCATTTCTGGAATGTTTGGCATTGGAAGAGCATATTGAGATTGTTCAGCAACCGCTTTTGCTCCTTCATTTTCCGTAATCGCAGGATCATCAACCAATGCTGTATTTGTTGGAACCTCAGCTGTTTGTTCGAAGCGATATTTAGCATTTTCATCATTTGTAATAAACTCTAGGAATTTTGCAGCCCATTCTTGGTTTTTAGAGTAAGCTGATACATGCCATCCTTTAACACCCATGAATGTTTTTACATGGTCGCCGTTTGGAAGAGTTGGAAGAGCCGCAACACCGATATTAATACCAGCATCTTTGTATGGCTGGAATGACCATGGTCCGTTCATAACAGCAGCAACTTTACCTTCTGTGAAAAGACCATCCATTGCAGATCCGCCATTTTCACCGATGATACCATTAGGGAATAATCCTTCTGAGTACCATTTTTGGATATATTCAGTACCTTCAACAGCACCTTTGTTATTTAAGCCGATGTCAGCAGGATCAAGCGTTCCACCGTTATTATTGAAAACATATCCTCCCATACCGCCGATGATGCCATAAGCGAAATAGAAGTTATCCCATAGTCCTAAGAAACCGAATTTTCCATCTTTCGTGAAATCTTTAGAGAAAGTGTAAAGCTCGTCCATTGTCTTTGGAGCTTCTGTCATTAAATCTTTATTGTAAACAAATACTGGTGTTTCAGAGGATTTTGGAAGTCCGTAAATTTTACCATCATACGTTTGCGCATCAATAGATGATTGCGAGAATTTATCAGTAACTGCTTTATCTAATTTAAGTTCAGCAAGAAGCCCTTCTGTTACCACTTGACCAATTTGATCGTGAGGTAATGTAACGATATCCGGGCCAGTCCCTGCTGGGCCGTCAAGACGAAGCTGATCGCGCATTTTTGTCGCCATTTCAACTTCTTTATACTCAATTTTAATTCCATATTCTTTTTCGAAATCAGCTGCTACCTTTTCAAGCCAGCCAGATTTATCTTTATCTTCCCAAACTACTAATTTTTCTGGTTTTGCTGTTTCTTCTTTTTTCCCAGTGTCATTCGTGCCTGCTGTTTCTCTTTTTGGTCCACAAGCTGCAAGAACGCCTAACACTAAAACAACCATCATGAAAATCGAAAGTGCTTTTTTCATTTCTTCTCCTCCTGTATTTTGAATAGGAATTATTCACATTGCACAAATAGTAGTCAGCGCTTTCATTTGCGAAAACGTTTGCGCAACATAATTTCATTATAAGCCCATTTTTTTATTTTACAACTACTTTTTTTAAAAAAAGCAGACAATACTATTAATTCACTTACTATATTAAAGAAAAAACACCCCTTAAAACATATAGTATTGACAAGGGTTTTCGGGTACATTAACCTTTAATTATAAGAATTAATAAGGAGCTGGTTCCATTGTTCAAGGAAGCAATTTATCATCGGCCTAAAGATAATTATGCATACGTTTGCACAGAAAACGAATTACATATTACCATCCGCACAAAAAAGAATGACCTTCAAAAGGTCACTCTCGTTCATGGAGATCCCTATGAATGGAAGGAAAAAGAGTGGCAAACATCAACTACTCCTATGAGGAAAAGTGGTTCTGACCAATTATTTGATTATTGGTTTGCAGCTATTAACCCTCCGTTTAGACGCCTTCGCTATGGATTTATTTTAGATGATGGTATTGAAACTGTATGTTTTACTGAGAAGGGTTTTTATTCTGAACCGCCATTAGATGATACTGCATACTATTTCTGTTTTCCTTATATGAACAGTGCAGATATCTTCAAAGCACCTTCTTGGGTAAAGGATACTGTCTGGTATCAGATATTCCCAGAAAGATTTGCAAATGGAAATAAGCATCGAGACCCTGAAGATGTGCTGGCCTGGGGCAGCGAAGATCCATCACCCACAAATTTTTTCGGAGGTGATTTAGAAGGAGTAATTCAAAATATCCCTTACTTAAAAGAACTAGGTATTACAGGGATATACTTGACCCCTATATTCAAAGCATACTCCAATCATAAATACGATACGATTGACTACATGGAGATTGATCCACAGTTCGGAACAAAGGAAACCTTTAAGGAATTAGTGAATGCTTGTCATCAAAATGGAATTAAAATAATGCTGGATGCTGTATTTAACCATAGTGGGTTTTACTTCCCACCTTTTCAAGATGTTTTGGAAAAGGGAGAAAAATCGTTATTTAAGGATTGGTTTCATATCCATGAGTTCCCGGTTATGACAGAACCACAAGCTAATTATGATACTTTTGCCTTTACCCCCTTTATGCCTAAACTGAATACGGAGAACCCAGAAGTAAAGGAATATTTACTAGAGGTTGGGCGTTATTGGGTAAGAGAGTTTGATATTGACGGCTGGAGGCTCGATGTGGCAAATGAAGTAGACCACGCCTTTTGGAGAGAATTCCGAAAAGAGGTAAAGGCTATCAAGCCTGACCTATATATATTAGGGGAGATATGGCATGACTCTATGCCTTGGCTTAGGGGAGACCAATTCGATGCGGTCATGAATTATCCTTTCACAACGAATATTCTTAAACTGCTTGCGAAGCAAAGCATTACAGCGAAAGAATTTGTTGAGAGCATGACTGGTGTGATTCATATGTACACTAGAAATATTAACGAAGTGGCATTTAATCTCGTAGGCAGTCATGATACTCCTAGAATCTTAACGGAATGCGAGGAGGATATGGACAGGGTTAAGCAGGTGTTTACTTTGTTGTTAACCTTTATCGGAACTCCTTGTATTTATTATGGGGATGAAATAGGAATGAGCGGAACTCAGGATCCGGGCTGCCGAAAATGTATGGAATGGGAGAAAGAGAAGCAGAATGCTGATTTATTTAACCATATCCAAAAGCTGGTACAACTGAGAATGACGCATCCTTTACTTAGGAATGCTGGGGAACTTTCCTTTATTGACCCGGAACACCACGACAACTGTTTGGCCTATATGAAGTCGAATGATGATAACACTATCTTGGTCATCCTTAATACTAGTGAAAATTCGGTGGAATATCCTCTGCCTTATGGGCTTAATGAAAAAACGGTTAAAAATCTTTGGACTGGTCAAGTAATTGAGCTTTCAAATGATATTGTCCAGTTACAGGGCAATGGGTTTGCAATCTTAGAATTTTAGTTCAAAACGAAAGGGCGCCTTCTAGGCAGCCCTTTCGTTTTGACTTTTCGCTGTTTTCGAACAGCATTATCTTAGAATATTTCAAAAAGCGGCTGATTCGGACTCGGTTGCCATCGGAATCACCAAATTATGTCTGAATATGACCAGGAAGATTCGTTTGTAGTCTAAGGTATTGGGGACAAATCACACATGCTGCTAGAGAGATTAGTCTCTTATCCAGGGGCTTGCGGACAAATCTCTCGTGTCGCCAGAAGGATTAGTCCTTTATCCAGCGTCTTGCGGACAAATCTTACGGGCTGCCAGAAGGATTAGTCCTTTATCCAGGGGCTTGAGGACAAATCTTACGGGCTGCCAGAAGGATTAGTCCTTTATCCAGCGTCTTGCGGACAAATCTCTCGTGCCGCTAGATAGATTAGTCCTCAATCCAGGGGCTTGCGGACAAATCTCTCGTGTCGCCAGATAGATTAGTCCTTTATCCAGGGGTTTGCGGACAAATCTCACATGCCGCTAGATAGATTAGTCCTCAATCCAGGGGCTTGCGGACTAATCTCTCGTGTCGCCAGATAGATTAGTCCTTTATCCAGCGTCTTGCGGACAAATCTCTCGTGTCTCTAGATAGATTAGTCCTCAATCCAGGGGCTTGCGGACAAATCTCTCGTGTCGCCAGATAGATTAGTCCTCAATCCAGGGTTTTGCGGACAAATCTCTCGTGCCGCTAGATAGATTAGTCCTCAATCCAGGGGCTTGCGGACAAATCTCTCGTGTCGCCAGATAGATTAGTCCTTTATCCAGGGTCTTGCGGACAAATCTCACATGCCGCTAGATAAATTAGTCCTCAATCCGGATCTTTAAATTTTTAATACAACTGCTTCATAAGGGCGTAAAACGCTCATATTACCAGATTCATAATTGGAAATTACCAGCTTAGATTCCCGCATTCTTGTCAGCAATTCTTCATCCTCAATCACAACTTCCGTAGAACTGAAATTACACAAAACAAGGAGTTGTTTATCCTTCCAATTGCGCTCATAAGCAAATACTTCACTGCTATCTTCTAACAGCAGCTTAAAGTCTCCTTCAATGATAATATCCATTTCTTTTCGTAGGGCAATTAATTTTTGATAGAAATAAAAGATAGATTGCGGATCCTCTAATGCTGCCTTGACGTTAATTTCATCGTATCTTGGATTTACCCTTATCCAAGGAGTGCCGGTTGTAAAACCACCATTAGCAGTAGTATCCCACTGTATTGGTGTTCGGGCATTATCCCTGCCTTTTACGTAAATAGACTTCATGATTTCCTCATGACTATAGCCTAAAGCAATTCTTTCTTTATACATATTCATTGTCTCAATATCACGATAATCTTCCAGCGAATCAAACTTTACATTCGTCATCCCAATTTCTTCACCTTGATAAATATACGGTGTTCCCTGCATGAAGTGAAGACAGGCTGCGAGCATCTTTGCAGATTCCACTCGGTAGTTCTGATCATCTCCGAACCTTGAAACAATCCGCGGTTGATCATGATTGTTCCAATACAAACTGTTCCAGCCTTTATTATGTAAGGCAGTTTGCCACTTCGCCAAGTTTTCTTTTAAATCTGGCAAATGAAGAGGCTTTAGGTTCCACTTTCCTCCTGGTGCACTGTCTAAATCCATGTGTTCAAAAGTAAAAATCATGTTTACTTCTTTTCTGTCCGGATCTGTATAAGAAATCGCAAAATCAGGGGAAGCGCCAGGCATTTCACCAACCGTCATTGCTGGATAATTCGATAAAACTTCTTGGTTCATTTCATGCAAAAATTCATGAATCCTTGGTCCATTCATAAAATATGGGCTGCCATCACCAAATGTTTGTCCCTCACCTTTTGCACCATCCGGAAGTTCTGGATGTTTGGAAATAAAATTAATAACATCCATTCGAAAACCGTCGATTCCTTTGTCGAGCCAAAATTTCATCATTTGGTAGACTTCTTCTCTAAGCTTGGGGTTTTCCCAATTTAAATCCGGCTGTTTTTTTGAAAATAAATGGAGATAATATTCATTTGTCTTTTCATCATGCTCCCATGCAGACCCGCCGAAAACCGAGCCCCAATTATTGGGTTTCTCACGCCATATATAATAGTCTCTATAGGGATTGTCCTTCGACTTTTTTGATTCTACAAACCAATCATGTTCATCAGAAGTATGGTTAACCACCAAATCCATGATGAGCTTCATGTCTCTTTTATGTATTTCTTCAAGAAGCTGATCAAAGTCATCCATGGTTCCAAACTCGTTCATGATTGCTTGGTAGTTACGAATGTCATACCCATTATCGTCATTTGGTGAATCATAAACAGGACTCAGCCAAATAACATCTATCCCTAATTCCTTTAAGTAATCAAGTTTTTCTAAAATACCTTGCAGGTCGCCAATCCCATCCCCATTTCCATCCATAAAGCTTCTCGGATAAATTTGATACACGACACTTTTCTTCCACCATTGATCATTCATTTTCACACTATGACCCTCCCGCCAAACTAATAAAAAATACTATAACACAAAAAAACTCCTCACCCCAATAGGCGGCTGAGGAGTTATCTTCATAGTTCTATATCTGAACTGTTTCACGCCTACTTTTAATTTTTTCCATTCTTATTTCCCTGCAATAACTTCTAGTGGTTTTGCATTTCCATAGACTGGACGTTCACGCTTTACCGGCTCTGCCCATTTCACTGCATTGCTAATGACAAGTTGAATGTCTTTGTTGTGGTAAGTAGGATATGTTTCATGGCCTGGACGGAAGTAAAATACTTTTCCATTCCCACGTTTGTAAGTACATCCGCTGCGGAATACTTCCCCTCCTTCAAACCAGCTTGTAAAGATCAGTTCATCTGGCTGTGGAATATCAAAATGTTCCCCATACATTTCTTCCTTTTCTAATTCAATATACTCTGAGATACCTTCTACAATAGGATGGCTTGGGCTTACGACCCAAAGTCTTTCTTTTTCGTCTGCTTCCCGCCATTTTAAATCACAGCTTGTTCCCATTAATGTTTTAAAGATTTTTGAGAAATGCCCGGAATGAAGAACAATTAGACCCATACCGTCGAGGACACGTTGCTGGACCTTTTGAACAATTTCATCCTTTACTTCACCATGTGCTAAATGCCCCCACCAAACTAATACCTCTGTATTGTCTAGCACTTCATCCGTTAAGCCATGCTCTAGTTCGTCTAGAGTAGCAGTCGTTACTTCATGACTGTTTTCCTTTAAAAATCCTGCTATCGTACCGTGGATCCCATTAGGGTAAATATCTCTTACAACTGGATTTTTTTGTTCATGACGGTTTTCATTCCACACTGTTACTTTAACCATAATAATCTACTCCCATATGAATTTACTTTATCTATTTGTACAGCTATTGGAATTTTTTTATCCTTAACCCCCATTTCTTAAAAACCTTCCTTATTTGATTACATCTTACAGGTTTTTATCGCAATAAAACATAGATTATATAATTAAAACATCTACTATTTTGCTATTTTAATAATAATGAGGGAACATATGACAACAAATATTTTATTTTTCGGCTATTCGTATCACACAAATGGATACGTGTTTCATAAGAGGTATGGCGTTGCTCCAGGGGGATTCAAACATCAGGAATATTAGAAAAAAGAGGGATGAAGCTTTCCCTCTTTTTGTGATAGTTTGTCCTATTTTCTTGGATCTACATAATCAGGATAATCGGTAATAATTCCATCTACGTTCATTTCTAAAAGGAAATCAGCTGCTTCTTGGCTGCGAACCGTCCAGGATTGAATTTTCATTCCAAGCGCGTGCACTTGATCAACCAATTCTTTTGATACGATTCCATAACTTGGATTAAAGTAATCAGCATACGTTGCAAATTCTTTCAATGCTTGTTCAGTTGTGTGGGCTCTATTGGATGTAAGGACACCAATCGGCACCTTTGGAAGCAAACTGTTTGTTATTTTCATAGATTCAAAATTAAAAGATTGGATAATAATTTTTTCATTTTGCGGTTTATCAAGGTTTCGTTCTTTTAGTTTCTGTGCAACCTGTGCTTCAATTCCAGGATAAAGCTCAGGTGATTTTAATTCTATTAAAATACCAGTTTTACCATGATAGCGGTCAAGAATTTCATCGAATGTAGGAACTTTCTCACCTGTAAATTGCTCGCCCTTCCAACTGCCTGCATCAAGACTTCTAATCTGTTCAAAGGTTAAGTCTTTCACATACCCAGTACCATCTGTTGTTCTGTCAACTGTATTATCATGAATGATAACCAATTCCCCATCCTTACTTCTTTGGACATCAATTTCAATATAATCAGCTTTCATTTCGACGCCTTTATCAAAAGCGGCAATCGTATTTTCCGGTGCATACCCTGTTGCACCACGGTGAGCAACATTATCCACTTTTCGTAACTCCCCAGTTGTTTCTGCTGCAAAAGCCTGTTGAAAAGGACTAAATAACAAACTGAAAGTCAGGCCTGCTCCAATCACAAATGCTTTTTTCATTTTTCCCCATCTCCCTTTTTATATGTCTGCTCCTACATATAAAATTGTACGGGTGAATTGTTTAGTACATATGTAGTTACCATTTAGACTTGGTTAAAGTCATGTAAATAAACATAGTGAAATAATCACATATATATTTACAAAAAATTCATTCTTTTTCCTATTGTAAAAAAAATAAGTAGTGAAAGAGGATCTTTCTCTGCTTATCACCGTTTCTCATATTGTGCTCGATATTCATTCGGAGTAATTCCCTCGACCTTCTTAAATACCTTCCGAAAATACTTATCATCTTGATAGCCAATCATGTTCGCAATCTCATAGATTTTTAACTGACTATTCTTCAATAAAGATTTTGCCTTTTCCATTCTAATTCTCACGATATAGTCGGAGATGTTCTCATTAAATTCCTGTTTAAATTTCCTTGAGATATATTCTCTACTGATATAGAAATGTTCTGATATCTCCTGCAGTTTTACATCCCGATCAAAATTTTCCTGAAGGTACTTTTCAATATCAATTATTATATTCTTATTCTTTTGCAGTGTGCTTTTCTTTACTTTCTTTATAAAAGTAGCAATTTCACGCTTTATCCTCTTTTTATACTCCTCTAGTTTAAACGTGCCGTTTGAATCGAAAAACAATTCAAACCTCTCTTCAATACCTTCTGGTTCTTTAAATGAAATATTGTAGTACTTAAACCACTTATTGCTTATGACCATATATTCATTTTGAAGATTTAACAACTGTCTTAGAGATAAATAGTTGTTTTCTGTAAGATCCTCTGCTATTTGATTGATTAATTCTTCAAAAGCACCTATTTCGCCAGTTTTGATAGCTAGTTCGATACTTGGTGCATATGACATCAAACTTTTTACAATTGGAGGAGATTGTAATGATTTTATAAAGACTCTGTTTTCACTATCTTTTAGGATATCTCTATTTAATAAAACCTCTCTAGCTTGATGATAAGAATCCATTAACCTAGTACTGCTGTTTACTAATTTCCCGACAGCAATTGGGCAGGAGATATCCATCAACTCCTTAAGTGCCCTATACATTCGAACTAAATGATTTTCAATCCGCTCGAACTTGTCCCAAAAAATAATGATGATTTGGCCTTTCTTGGATAAGTAACGAAACCCTATTCCACACTGATATTCCATTAAAATTTCATTTATAACATTTAAAATTGAGAAATAAGTTAGATCTCGATCTCCTTGAAATGCCTCAATCGTCTTCCCATTGACTCTGACAAGAGCTAAAATATACTGCCGCGACTGTTGTAACCATTCGAATACTTCATATTTTTCATCTTGTATACTATCACTTTTCATTAGCTGTGTAAGCTTGCGATCTCGAAAAACAGGTTTCATTTCATTAATCAGCAGAGAACTAGTTTCGTTTCTTTTCCTTTCAACTTCTTCTTTCTTCCATTCACTAACCGCTTTTTCCAATGTTTGATTTAAAATTTCCGGCTCGATAGGCTTTAAGAGATAGTCTGAACTTCCAAAATGGATTGCTTTTCTCATATAATGATAGTCATCGTAACCTGTCACCACAATCGTCTTACTGTTTGGATGATTTTCTTTAATCCACTCTAAAAGCTGAGTTCCATCCACTTTTGGCATTTTCATATCAGAAAAAATTATTTCAGGACGGATGATTTGAATAAGCTTAATAGCTTCTTCACCGTTTCCAGCCTCATATATTTCTTGAATTCCATTTTTCTCCCAATCAGCTAGTATCTTAATTCCATCTCGCACATGGTTTTCATCATCAACGATTAACGCCTTCATGAATGTTCCACCTCTTTCGGTATTACCTTTGGAATTTGGATGGTAACCGTAAAACCACCTTCTTCATTCCGGTTAACCAACAGGTTTGCCTGATTGTGATAATAAATCTGCAATCGGTCATAAATATTTTTTAACCCTATCGCTTCTCTTTGCATGTCAGCTTTTGAATTGCCATGAAATAGTTCCATGCGGATTTTTTCAAGTTGTTCATCGCTTGGACCCATTCCATTATCCTTTATATTGATTAAGACCATATTGTCATTCTCGAGATATGCTTCAATTTGAATCCATGCTTTGTCTATGTGCTGATCAAAGCCATGTTTAAAACAATTCTCCACAATGGGCTGTAAAATCATTTTGGGAACGAGTATCTCTTTGACTTCTTCCTCGATATTCAGTTCAAAATCAAACTGCTCGTTAAATCGCTGTTTTTGCAATAATAGGTATGATTTAACATGATTCAGCTCTGCTGTAAACGGAACAATATCGTCCTTCATATTCATGCTGTATCTCATGATATTCGATAAAGAAGTGAGGAGGGTATAAACCGGAACCGCTTTAGACTTGAGCGCCAATGTTCCAATCGACTGAAAAGCGTTAAACAGGAAATGCGGATTAATTTGCGATTGCAGCACCCGCAGCTGTGATGCTTTATTTTCAATCTCCAATTTATATTCGCTCTCAATTAATTCATCGATTTTGGCAATCATTAATTTGAAATGCCTTCCCAGCATACCAATTTCATCGGTCCCGAGTGTTTCAAAATCAGCCTTGAATTCACCATTCTCTACCTTTTTCATATTTCTAATCAACACTTTTATAGGGGCAGTGAGCTTAAAGGAAACAAATAGGGTACCAAGTAAAGCAAATACAAGTGTAATCAAACCAATCAAAATGTTGATTAAGGCTGTTTCTCTAGCACCTTTATAAAGAACATCGTATGGAATTCGTTTTACGATATACCAGTCTTTAAACGATTCCGAAAACTTTTCATGGACGATGAAACCTGAAAACTGCGCATCCTTCCATTCAATACTTTTCCGTCCTTCCGGCTCCTTCTTCACTTGCTTAAACCACTTTTCTTTATTGACTTTTCCAATTTCTTTTTCATTGGAAGAGTAAATAATGATGTCATTTTCACTCATAATATAAAAATCCTCTAAATCTTTCGTATACAAACGGTCGGAAATGGCACTTATTTTTGAAAGGTTAATATCAATCGATAAAAAGCCTAAAAATCTTTCTAACGGAACATCTCGAATGATATTATGAAAACTTAATACAGCCTTTTTCTCCGAATTTGGAATCACAGATATATCGTTATAACTATAGATTTCATGGGGTGGTTCAGCAATTGAAAAACCGGGATACCGCATTAATTGGTAATAGTAGGGATGTGAAAGAACATCCTCATACTTCGCCCTGCCGCTAATTCTTGAATGGTAGTTCGTGTAGGATTCTTTATCTCGATCAATGTAGAGATGCATCTGTTCAATTTCGGGACGAGAATTGAATAAATAAGCAAGTGCTCTCCGTACTTCTTCCTGATTACTACTAAAGTTCTGTGAGATTCCCTCTCTCATCACATTCATAAACGGAGTATACCTATAAAGAACGGATGACATTTGCGCTACATCGTTTAAATAAGTAGTCAGTTCTTCTTCTCCTTTTTCAATCAACTCGTGATTGGTAGAAACAAAACGTTCATCAAGTGACTTTGTCGTGTGAAAGTAAGAAATCGCAATGGAACTTCCAAAAGGGACAACGGTTGCTAAAAGTAAGAAGATAATCAGTTTTTTCCGTATACTCCATCCCATCTCGTTATGGCTAGTTATATAGTAAAAAACTAACCTTCCCCCTTGCCATTATTTTTAGAACATTGTAGCACAGTTTTATTTTTAATAGTTCAATATTTTGATAGTTCAATATTTTCCACCCAATTGGTCAATGTAAGCCGTTTCATAATTTTTTTTAATCACTAAAATAGGGTTATGGAGGTGCAGGGAATGAATAACGAAAGTAAGCTGGATACAGTAAAGGGGTCCGCCATCACAAAACAGAAAAGCACGAAAGTTTCTGAATCTGTTTCTTTTATGAATAAGAAGAAATGGAAAGATGCAGGGTTATTTACCCTATTTGTCGGACCAGTTTTGTTAGCATTTACACTAATCGTATTAATCCCCTTCTTTACAGGTATTTATTATGCTTTTACAGATTGGAACGGGATAACAGGAACCGTCAAATGGGTGGGACTGGATAATTTTAAATACCTATTTTCAGAGGACAAGCAATTTCAACAATCATTTATGCTAACAACAAAATATACAGTCGTTTCTATTATCCTAACCAATGTAATTGGTTTTGGATTAGCAATACTTGTTGCACAAAGGTTAAAAACGAGAAACCTTTTACGTACCGTTTTCTTCATGCCTAACTTAATCGGTGGCTTGATCTTAGGATTTATTTGGCAGTTTATTTTTGTAAAAGGATTTGCATCCATAGGAGAGCTAACAGGGATTCCTCTTTTTGAGTTAGCGTGGTTAGGGGATGCGAATACTGCATTCTGGGGAATTGTCATTGTCAGTCTTTGGCAGGGAGCAGGCTACATTATGATTATCTATATTGCAGCATTGCAAAACGTCCCGCAGGAATTAATTGAAGCAGCAAGAATTGACGGGGCAAATAGATTTCAGATTCTTCGCCATATCACAATGCCGCTTGTTGCACCAGCTGTAACAATTTGTTTATTTTTAACAACCGCTTCATCTTTTAAAGTCTTTGATGCAAACCTGTCGTTGACAAACGGCGGTCCATTTAAATCAACAGAAATGCTGGCGCTTAACATTTATACAGAAGCATTTGTTAATAACCGTTACGGTATTGGCGAGGCAAAAGCATTAATCTTCTTCATTGTCGTAGCAGCGATTACCGTCCTTCAAGTGACGATTTCAAAGAAAAGGGAGGTTGAATCCTAATGGGCAACAGGTATACATGGAGAACATCTATTGTTGAAATCCTTGCGATCCTGCTCGGTCTTGTCTTTTTAGTCCCATTCTATTATGTGTTTTCAAACTCCCTGAAATCATTTGCCGAGATTTTAACCAATACATCGTCCCTTCCGAAAGTGCTAATGTTCGATAACTATGTTAATGCATTCGAAAAATTAGACTTTTTAATTGTCTTTAAAAACTCGTTAATCATCACAATCGCTAGTAATATCGTTCTCGTAATCTTTTGTTCGATGGCAGCGTATATGCTCGTTAGAACCAAAAAGAAAATTAGTAATATCATTTTCATGACATTCGTTGCTGCGATGATCATTCCGTTTCAATCACTCATGATTCCACTTATCAAAACAGCCGGTAACTTGGGTATTTTAAACAGTATCTGGGGCCTTGTCTTCATGTATTTAGGATTTGGATCAGGTATGACCATCTTCTTATATCACGGTTTTATTAAAGGGATTCCGTTAGAGCTTGAAGAAGCAGCAATCATTGACGGCTGTTCACGATTTGGAGTGTTCTGGAGAATTGTTTTTCCATTATTAAAACCAATTACGGTTACCATTGTCATCCTAAACAGCCTATGGATCTGGAATGACTTCTTATTACCATCACTTGTACTTCAGGACCCAGAGCTTAGGACCATTCCATTAGCGACCTTCTTCTTCTTTGGACAGTATACAAAACAGTGGGATTTAGCACTTGCAGCATTAGTAATCGGTATTATTCCATTATTAATCTTCTTCTTTACCATGCAAAAACACATTATTCAAGGAATTACCAGTGGGTCTATTAAATAACAACGTGGACACCCTCTGTTGTCTGCATTAGACAGTAGAGATCTATAAAATAAAAAAATTACTAGGGGGAAAAGAAAATGGCTTTTAAAAAGTATTCATTAGCAGCAGGTCTATTATCCGCATCACTTCTTTTATCGGCATGTAGCAGCGACAGTACATCTGGAGATAAGAAGAACAGCGATGGCAAGGAAGATAAAGTGGTAGTTGATCTCTTTAATGGTAAGGTTGAAATCGCCGACCAATTAAAAGCTTTAACAGACAAATATACAAAAGAGCATCCAAACGTAACCTTCAACATTGAATCAGTTGGTGGCGGTGCAGACGGTTCTGCTGCTCTAAAAGCAAAGTTTGCCTCGAACAAAGCACCAGATATCTTTGGCAGCGGCGGTTATCAAGAAGCTCTGACATGGCAGGATAAGTTTGAAGATTTATCTGATCAGCCATGGGTAAAGGATGCCTATGAAGCTGCATTAGAGCCAATGACTATTGATGGGAAGATCTATGGTCAGCCTGTAAATATGGAAGGGTACGGTTTTGCTTACAATAAAAAATTATTTAAGCAAGCTGGTATCACAGAACTTCCAACTACTTTTTCCGAATTAGAAGACGCAGCGAAAAAATTACAAGACGCTGGCATCATTCCCTTTTCAATTGGTTACGGCGAGTGGTGGGTATTAGCAAACCATGGACTAAATGTTCCATTTGCCTACCAGGATGACGCAGATACATTTATTAATGGATTAAACGAGGGTACCACTAAAATTGAAGGAAATGAACACTTTAATAATTACTTTAAGCTAGTAGACCTAACCATGAAATATGGCAACAAAAATCCATTAACGACTGACTATAATACCCAGGTTACACTATTTGCAAGCGGAGAAGCTGCGATGATCCAGCAGGGTAACTGGATTCAGCCAATGCTAGATAAAATTTCTCCTAACATGGAAGTCGGTTTTATCCCAATGGCACTAAACGATGATGCATCTCAAGCAGATAAATTAATGGTCGACGTACCAACAAACTGGGTTGTTCACAATGGTGCACCAGATGCAGACAAAAAGGCTGCATTGGATTTCTTAAATTGGATGGTATCATCTGAAGAAGGAAAAGAAGCATTAGTGAAAGAGTTCAAATATATCCCAGCCTTTAAAACAATTGAAGCAAAAGCTGAAGATATCGGTCCACTTGGAGCAGAAATTCAAAAATACTCTCAAGAGGGAAAAACGTATTCTTGGCAGTTCATGAAATATCCAGATGGAGCAGGACAGGAATTTGGAGCAGCTCTTCAAGCTTATGTAGGCGGACAAAAATCTGCGAACGAAGCTATGAAGGCTCTCGATGAAACATGGGCTAAATTGAAGAAATAATAATACAAATAAAAGCACATTAGAATTCACTGTTCATTCTAATGTGCTTTTAATATTATTTTATGGGGTGATCTTATTTATAAACTAAATGGCTGTGTTGCATTAATTACTGGTGTAAGTCATGGAAATGGAATTGGAGCTGCTATATGCAATAAATTAGCAGCCGAAGGTGTAAATATATTCTTTACCCATTGGGGTTCAAATACAGATTGGGTAAAAAAATTTGAATTCAACATACGAGAATATGGAGTTAGGTGTGGAAGCTTAGAAGTTGATTTGGCTGACCCAAGCGCACCATTTAATTTGCTTGACGTCGTGACAGCCGAATTAGGTTCACCTGCCATTCTGGTTAATAATGCAGCCCATTCTTCAAGAGATGGATATATGAATTTAGATGCAAAAACACTAGATGACCATTATGCAGTAAATATGAGAGGCTCTTTCCTATTATCTGTTGAATTTGCACGTCGTTTTAGTCAATCCCAACAAGCGATGGGTAGAATTATTAATTTAACATCAGGACAAGCACTTGGACCAATGTTAGGTGAATTGGCTTATGCTGCAACCAAGGGCGCTATTTCTGCCTTTACCCTTTCCTTATCCGCAGAGCTTGCGCCTCTTGGAATTACAGTAAATGCAGTAAACCCAGGTCCTACAGACACTGGGTGGATGAACGAAGAAATAAAACAAGAACTATTGCCAAAATTTTTATTAGGACGTATTGGAATTCCTGCAGATGCAGCCCGCCTAGTTGCATTCCTTGCCAGCCAAGAAGCGGAGTGGATTACAGGCCAGATATTCAATTCAGAAGGTGGTTTTTTTAGAAGCTAGAGGGTTTTTATTCACCAAAAAGGGTGACCAGTTTATTTGTGGTCACCCTTTTGATAGTTACTCTCTATCCGGACTATTTACCATAATTCCAGCAACTTGTGTTAACCGATCATAAAATGCAAGCCCTGCTGGTTGATCATAAAGACCAATCTCTTGAAAGGCTTCCTTCATACAACGAAGCCAGCACTGTGCTCTTCTTGGTGTAACCTCAAAAGGAAGATGACGATGCTGCATTGCCGGCGGACCAAATTCCTGACTGTAAAGTGCTGGACCACCTAAAAATTGCGGTAGGAACATTCTTTGCTTCCTCATAATTTCCTCCATGTCCCCTTCAAACAGTGGTCTTAATTCAGGATCTGCATATACCCGAGGATAAAAGGCTGCAACGAGCTTATCAATCGTTTCTTGACCGCCGATTTCACTATAAAGTGTTTTGAATTGATATTCCATTTCTACACCCCTTATACTTTCTTTCGATTATAAAGATAAAAGTGATGGAATTTCGTGATGTAAATCACACTTTTTAAAAAATTCTTAAGCCATGCTAGGTGCGACTAGTTCTACTTTAATACGATCCGGGTCCTCGAAAAAGACAGCGTAATAATCTTTTCCCCCGGCATAGGGATGCTTGTCTTTGTATAAAATTTGTATTCCCTTATCTAGTAGAGCCTGTGTTATTTCATCAATATGCTCTCTTGATTTGCCATGAAAGGCAAGATGATTAAGCCCTGCTCTGCAACGATGGTAAGGAACATCCAAGTATCTTTCTTCGGCTTGTACAAATACAAGATAGGTTTCTCTGTGTTTCCAGCTAATACCTAAATCCCATTTTTGACAAGGCTCGTATCCTAATTCAGGTAACAGCCAGCCCCAAAATTCTATACTTTTCTGAAGGTTTGAAACATATATCTCTACATGATGTAACATACTATTCCCCTTTACATTACGTTTAATTAAGAAACCCATTGGTGCCTAAGCCACAATGGGTCGATTCTTGCAAAATTTGATTACAGATCTTCTGAGATTTTAGATTTCTTCCCTTTACCAATTTGCTTCCACGCTAATACGACAGCTAATGTCACAATCGTACCTACGATTGCTTCTGGAATTCCGCTCGTGATTGCAACCGTCCAAGCTACTTCAGCACCCATGTACCCTCTAACTACGGCCATGGTTAATACAAGGACTGTATTGGTTAAGGTTCCTAAGAATGCCGCAGTCCCAATAGCAAGATATTCACTCTTTCTACGAATCCCCACATACACAAGCCACGCGATAACACCGATAAAAAGTCTAGGTAGAATGGCAACTAATGGATCTTTGAACAATGGAACCGTAGCATTTAAGAAAGATGAAACACCAAAGATAATTCCGACGATGGCTCCTACAACCGGCCCCTGCATGATCCCGCCAATAATCGCAGGGATATGCATGATTGTTGCATTTCCAGCCGCTGTAGGTACCGGTATATACCCTAACCGAGTAACACCCAAAAGAATGGCAACTGCACCAAGTACTCCAGCAATAACAATATTACGAACACTTAATGAACCTTTCATTCTATTTCTCCCCCTTTTATTTCCTATCTAATATGGAAAGTGATAAAAAAGTAGTAGTGCTGAAAATA
Source organism: Neobacillus sp. YX16 (assembly GCF_030123505.1). Lineage (GTDB taxonomy): Bacteria > Bacillota > Bacilli > Bacillales > Cytobacillaceae > Neobacillus. The sequence goes on along the minus strand of NZ_CP126115.1, from coordinate 898,255 downwards.
ATAGCCCGATCATTAATACTATGTAATCACGTCCGATTGCTTTGTAAACGGAATAGGAACTCCTATCATTCCCAGGAGTATAACAGCGAGATTCCATTGCTAAAATTAGATCCTCTGCCCTAGATAACGCGATATTAAATAAAGGGATAATAATTGGCAGCATATCCTTAGTCCTCTGAATAATTCTCCACCATTCTCCCGATCCGAAATCTGCCCCTCTTGATGCTTGCGCCTTCATCATTTTTTCCATTTCAATTGCAAAGGTTGGTACAAAGCGAATCGCTATGGTAATAATTAATGAAATTTCATGGACAGGAAATTTTACTTTTTTCAATGGACTTAATAAACTTTGAATGGCATGAGTTAAATCAGTTGTAGAAGTAGATAGCGTAAGAACACTGCTTAATAAAATAATTTCCACAAAACGCACAGCCGAAACAATTACAAGTCGAATACTCTCGCTCGTAATCAAGATAAATCCATACTCAAAAAATACCTTCCCGCCAGAAAATACATTACCTTGGAAGATAAGCTGCAGCACAGCTAAAATAATGATAAAGGGGATAGCAGGTTTAATGCCCGATAACCCATAACTGATAGGGATTTTGGATGCCCAGAATAAATAAATGGATAATAAGAGCCCAAGAGCATTCCCTAGGTAACTAGTATTGAGCGCTATGGCTAAGACAAGTATGGTGAATACTAACAGCTTTATTCTTGGGTCTAGACGATGAATAAAGGAACCCGTTGGTACGTATTGACCAATCGTAATATTTCTTGATAGATCAAATTCACTAGCCACGATTCTCCCCCTCCCCTTCGGCAAGAACCTTTATGATTTCACCCGCTGCTTCCGAAATCGTAGAAGCAGAAGTATTTACATTGTATCCAAGGTCTTTCAGCCTGTATAAAGCTTGTACCGTTTCGGGTGTTCCAATTTCATAGCGCTGCAGATTTTCCTTATCACTAAATATATCTTCAGGAGAACCAGTTAGCACATCCGTACCATTTGCCATAACATAAATTCTGTCCGCTAAATAGGCAACTTCCTCCATATTGTGCGAAACGAAAATAACCGTTAAATTTTCCAATTTATTAAGGGATTTTATTTTATCCAACAATTCATTTCGGGACCTTGGGTCAAGCCCTGCTGTTGGTTCATCAAGAACGAGTATCTTCGGCTTTAACGCTAGTATGCCGGCGAGTGCAACTTTACGCTTCTGTCCTCCGCTTAAGGCAAATGTCTGCCGGTCCTTCATTTCCTCAAAATCCAAGCCGACCATGCCCATAGCCCATTTAACTCGTTCCCTCACTTCCTTCAAGGGCAACCCCAATTTAAAGGGACCGTAGGCAATATCATCGCCAATTAGTTTTTCAAAAATTTGATCCTCCGGATTCTGAAAAACGAGGCCAACCTTTCTTCTCAAGGCTTTTATATCAATTCTTTTCTTCGATAAATCTACTCCATCGATGATGACTTTCCCCGCATCCGGCCGAATCAGGCCATTAAAATGCTGGATAAGAGTAGACTTCCCTGAACCGGTATGACCAATAATGGCAATACATTCGCCCTCATTGACCACCATGCTTGTCCCCTTTAAAGCTGCATGCTCCATTGGGGTTCCTTTCATGTATGTATGAAATAAGCCTTCTATTTCAATGATCGGCTTCCCAGGCATTAGACCATCTCCCCGCTCCTTGCTTTTGAAACTTTCTTTACTTCATCAATCAGTTCATCCTCATGGATTAACTCTTTCGAAAAGGTTGGAATTTTATTATGAATAATTTCAGCCATCTGACTAACAGCGGGAATATCTAATTGCAATTGCATTAAAATCTCTTTATGTTTAAAAATTTCACGTGGAATTCCATCCATCACAATTTTCCCGTCTTCCACTACGATAATACGGTCTGCTTCTGCCGCTTCTGACATGCGATGGGTAACCGTAATAATCGTCATGCCCATTTCATTCATTTTTCTCATAACCTGAAGGACTTCGTTTCTGCCAAAGGTATCAAGCATACTCGTAGACTCATCGAATACAATACAGTCTGGCTGCATGGCGAGCACTCCAGCGATTGCAACTCTTTGCTTTTGTCCGCCGGATAGGTGGTGTGGAGGTCTTTTCCGAAATTCCAACATCTTCACGACCTCTAAAGCCTCATCGATTCTTTGCTTCATCTCTTGTCTCGGTACACCGATATTCTCTAAGCCAAATGCCACGTCCTCTTCGACAATGGTAGCAACGATTTGATTATCAGGATGCTGAAAGACCATCCCAACTCCTTTACGGATGTCCAGCTTCTTGCTGCTGTCCTTTGTATTGTTACCACGGACCCAAACATCCCCTGAGTTGGGCGTTAATAGCCCATTAAACTGCTTGGACAATGTTGATTTCCCCGAACCATTGTGTCCAATTATTGCAACATACTCACCAGGATAAATTGAAAAAGTGACATCTTTTAGAACATCAACAGAACTATTCTCATTGATTTTGTATGAAAATGATACATTTTCTAAAGCAATAATGGGTTCCATCCAAACCCCCCTCTTACTCTATTTTATTAATATTCTGAATATTATTCAACCATAGTAATTGACTCACAAGAAATATAATAGCATGAAGTTTTAGATGGGGATATCCTAAAGCATTGATTAATCTATATAAATAATTGCTGTGTTAGAGGTAAGTCTGATTTTAGAACTGTTGATTTGTGGAAGGCGCGAGACTCCTCGAAAATGCTATCGCATTTTCTTCGTGCGTGGGCAGATTCGAGGAAGTAAATCAATGTCCTGCAGGTGGACGGGACAGGGGAGACCCCACTCATCTCTTAGCGCCGAGGAGTAGGAAAAGCGGAAGCGCCTTGTACAGCCCCGACAAGCGCTGGAGGGCCTGACGATGAAGTTGTTCTTTGACTTCAACGTTGGGACCGAAGCGACTCGAGGGGCTAGGCGCTGCAGCTAGACAGGCTTCCCGAACCGCCTGCGGAAAGCGAAGCGCCTCGTGACAGGCAGAGACGGCCTGTCACTGCGGTGATTATTCAAAGAAGCTTTCCTTAGTGGAGCACAAATCAACAGCCTGATTTAACACAGCCAAATTAATAAATCTAGGCCAGAACACATTTACAGAGTCTGGCATTTCTCAATTTATTTAGGAAAAAACTCTTTTGATTAACGATGAAGGCTTTTTCGGATTAACCTTTTGATCGATTAGCCACTGAATTCCGTACATAATGGCAGAATTCACTGAAAATAAAACCAATGCTTGGTAATCCTTCAAACGTATGAGCGATGCAATCCCCATCCTTTGTAACCATTTAACAAATACGTAGATATGAAAAGTATCCACACCAAATTAATCAAGGTATAACGAAGAAATTTACCAAATGTAAATTTCAATACCCAAATCGCTCCGACAAAAACTGGCCCAATAATGAAAGGAACTTCACCCATGACATTTGGGAATAATTGCGTATAAACCCTCCACCAGCCTCTTTTATTTGCGTAAACAGCCTGTAATCCAAATAAAAGACCAATAAATATCGAAGTAAGGGAAAAGCGTTTCATTGCTTTTTTCCCGATGAACGGTACCGTCAACCAGGGCAACAACATAATAACTAACACGTACTTCCTTTTATTATTCATATAGTAACTTTCCTTTTTTTACTATTAGAATGTACAAAAGGAGAATAATTATCCATAAATGGAACATAAAATATACTTTACTAAAGATAATTTATTAATCACAGGGGTATTTCTATCTTTGTATTGACTAGTAGATTCATATATATTAATATATTATTTTGTCAACAAACGTGGTTCGAGAACCTCCCACGTAAAAAAACTAAGGAGAGAACTGAATATGAAAATAAAAACACTTGTCGTTAATGCGATATTGGCCGCTTTATACATTGCTGTTTCCGGTTTAATTGCACCCTTTGGTTTCACAAATGTTCAATTTCGTGTATCGGAAATGTTTAACCATCTAGTTGTTTTCAATAAAAAATACATCTTCGGAATCATCTTGGGTGTATTTTTCGCAAATCTTTTCTTTTCACCAATGGTTGCCTATGACCTCATTTTCGGTGTCGGACAATCAGTGATTGCTTTGACAATAACGATTGTATCAGCACGTTATATTAAAGGGATATGGACCAGAATGATGGTTAATACAGTTGTTTTCACTGTTACTATGTTCATCATTGCCTTTGAATTAAACTTGGCATTTGAATTGCCATTCTTATTTACTTGGCTGACTGTAGCAGCAGGTGAATTTGTCGTAATGGCAGTAGGTATGCCGATTATATATTTCATTAACAAACGAGTAAATTTCGAAAAAAGAGTATAGATAAAAGAGATGCTGCTTCAGGAATGAAGCAGCATCTCTTTTGTTTCAATCTATAGAGATAATAAAGCTAGTGAACCTGAGATAATCTTTCGAACTATTTTTTTCCTTTTTCACCAGCATGGTCAGGTTTACCTACAGCTTTTCCGTTGTTGCCATCGCTGTAAGAAAGACCAAATCCGTATTCGTATTTGTCACCATTTTTATTCACATATTCGAAATCTGCATATTCTTCAGGCGCAAAGCTTGGAACATCTCCGACTTCCTTTTCTACCGCTTCTGCATTAGCTGGAATCGCGAATGGAAGTTTTCCTGCAGGTTTGAATGTTCCAGTGATTACATCAAATACTGCCTCTTGAACTGTACCGAAAGTACCGATTAATGCAGCAGCATTTGGCTCAAGTTCATTAATAAGCCATTGGTTCGTAAAGTTTAGAGCAGTGATGGTTGGAACTGTTTTTTGGATTTCAACAATTCGCTCTACATCAGATATTCCAGTTGTTTCATTAATATCAATACGTGGATTATTATCCCAGTTCGATTGGGTTGGTTTCACATATACATAAGCATGTGTTGCTTCCTCAACGCTATCAACTAATTCGATGTTAGGAAATTTTTCTGTCAGTGTATTCTTTAAGTCTGCAGTAAATCCTACAGATTGTAAGGCAGAATTTTCTGCTATATATTTTGCAGCTTCCTCACCTTTTAAGCTTCTTGGTGCTGCAACTCCAACAAATCCCTCAACATATAGTTTAACATCTTTTAACTTTCCATTAGTTAATGGTAATAGTTTTTTACCACCATCAATTTTATCATTACGCATTAGAACGACTGACTTTTGATGTGCTTCATAAGCTAATGCTCTGTTTTCTTCATTGTTTGCAGCAGCAATAGCTTCTGTAGGATTTACATATGGGTCTTCAAATAGACCTAATGTCATCATTTCTGATAGGGTATAAGTAATGGATTCGTTAACTTTTGCTACATCTACTAAACCATCGTTAACCGCCTCAATTACCAACTCTGGTGTTGCACCACCTGAAATAATATTGGTTCCTGCATTTAATGCTTTGGCTACTTTTTGTGCATTAGGAATTGGATTTCCATCTTCATCAACTAGATAACCCCATGCACTGCCCGCAACTGCACCTGAGTCAGAGTTAATATATCCTTTGAAACCAAGACCTTCACGCAAGTAATCTATGATCCCTTTATTTAGAGTCATACCAACTTCTTCAAATTGCTGAGTTTCACTATACGGTTCTAAACCTTGATCAGCACTATCATTACTTGGATATGCGTAATAAGGCATTACCGATGCTACACCAGCTTCAATCGCTCTCTGGAATGGAGGAATATGATACTTCTCCAAACTTCCTTCAGTAGGGTAAATGTTAAAGCTGCCGTTTGCAAAGTGAGGATCTTGTCCATCATCACGTGCTCCACCGCCAGGGAAGTGTTTAACTGTGATGGCTACACTGTCTTTGCCAAGAGTTTCAGTTTGGAACCCTCTAATGATCTCATAATTCATGTCGCCAACTACTTTTGGATCTTCGCCGAATGTCTCCTCAATTCTTGCCCAAAGTGGATCTGTTGCAACGTCAGCCATATATCCATAAACCTTACGAATACCAGCAGCTCTCCATTCCTGACGGGCAATATCGGCAAATTCACCAACGGCTTCTACATCCCCGGCCGCTGCTAAACCTAATGTTCCTGGCCAGAAAGTATGTTGATCCTGAACATTCGTAATATTTGTATAATCTGTTGAGGCAGAGTTTCTTGGATTTGATGTAATCACAACTGGAATACCTAACTCTAGACCCTCTGCTAATTGTTGCATTTGGTTATTATAATTGGCAACATCGCCTAAGTTTTGAGATAGACGGTAAATAACGTGGCGCAATTTTTTTTCAGTTACAATTTTACTGTTACTAGGGGTTACAAATATCCCATCTGCTGGATCTGCCTCTGGAGTGTGAGTATTTATGTACATCAATCCAGCTTTTTGCTCAAGACTCATTTTACTAATCAAATCCGCTACACGCTCCGAAACTGGCTTTCTCCAGTCTTCGTAACCATCTAATCTTTTATCACCATCTGCATCCCTAAAATACTTGCCGTCAATTTCAAGAATTCTATCTTGAGTTGCTACTTCAATTTCTGGCTGGCCTTCAGCTTTTGCAATTTTATAAGTTGTTATTGCACCCCTGCCAGTATATGGCGAAGCTTCTCCTTCTTCACCTGTATACCCTTGGTCATGGTCATCTGCAAAACCTACCTGTGGTCCAATGACTGGCGCAACTAATGATAGAGTAAGTGCGGTTGCCAGTAGTTTTTTTCTAAGTTTTGAAGATTTTCTAATCTGTTTTGATATTGAAGCCATTTTTCTTCCCCCTTTTTTAAATTGAATGCGTTTACAAAACTAGGATAGCGTTTCTATGTTTAATGATATAATTCAAAATAGGCTACCAAATAGTGAGTTTTTTTAGGTATATTTGTATTTTTTTTATATTTCGAATTTTTGGTTAATAGTACCTATGACTTTATTCCCTCTTACAAAAAAAAGAATCAGAAATACAAGTTTCTGATTCACCTTATCTTTTAATTAATTTACCATCTGCAGTTTTGCTTTTGATATTCCGATACTCTGATGGAGAACTTCCCACTATTCTCTTAAAATTATTACTAAAGTAAGCTAAATCAGAATATCCCACTCTTTCGGCAATCTCAGACATTCTTAAGGTTGTATTTTGCAATAACCGCTTACTTTCTTCAATTCGTAGTTCCGTGATATAATCAACAAACTTTTTGTTAAGCTGTTGTTTGAACAATTGACTGAGGTAACTGGGATTTATGTGAATACTCTCTGCTGCTTCTTTTAATGTTATTTGATCAAGAGGCGTTTTCTTTATATAATCCAGTACTCGTTCAATCGTTGATAAAGGAACATGATCATTGTCAGGAAGTGGGTGATTACTCGTATTAACATCGTTACTTTTTCCATTTAACCATTTCTCTAGACAAACCTTTATTTCGTTCTCCTCAACCGGTTTTAGGAGGTAATCACTTACACCGTTCCGTATTGCCTGCTGGACAAACTGAAACTCATCATGGACAGAGATAACAATAACATCATATTCCCCTTCTAGACCACTAAGTTCCTTAACCAAAGCTAGACCGTCCATAATCGGCATTCGGATATCTGTTAATATCAGGTCCACATCATTCATCTTTATCCAATCTAATGCTTCTAATCCATTTTGGGCTTCATGTACAACGTGCAAGGGAAGATTCAATTTATTTATCGTCCATTTAAGAGCGGTTCGTACCCACCTCTCATCGTCAACTAACAAGACTTTTTTCATCCAATATCCCTTCCCTCTGTCATTTCCTTCATAGGCAGCTGCATCTCGACCACTGTGCCGGATTCCAATTGACTTCTGATTGCAAGTCCATACTCCGCACCAAACACATAATGAATTCTTTGGTGGACATTTAGTAATCCAATATGTTTCCCATCTGAGTTTGTCGTCTTCTGCTCAAGCTTCCTTGTAAGTTCGTCTAACTTGTAATTCGGAATACCAGCACCTGTATCTTCTATTCGAATCGTAAAAGTAGATTCAGAATGGGAAACTACTGATATGGTAATTTTGAATTTTTGAAAGCTTTGCCCATAGGCATGAACGAAGCAATTTTCAACTATCGGCTGAAGTGAAAACTTGACTACCTGCTGTTCTATTGCCCATGGAGGAATATCAATCTCATACTCGAATCGATCTTCAAAACGGAATTTCTGAATCTGAAGATACGTATGACAAAACTTAATTTCTTCTCCTAGACTTACAGTGGACGAATCATTTTTTAGATTGTATCGGAGAAGCATTGCTAGAGAAAAGGACATGGTTGCAATATGTTCCTGACCCTCTTCTAATGCCATCCCTCTAATCGTCTCAAGTGAGTTGTATAAAAAGTGTGGGTTCATCTGAGACTGCAGCATCTTTATTTCAATTTCTTTCTGTTTGAGTGACATTTCAGTTTCTTTTAGTTTAGAGATATATACTTCTTCAAGTAAATTGGATAGTTTTTCAACTGTATTGTTAAATCCAGCCGATAACTGACCAATTTCATCATTTGATTCTACTGGAACTCGACCGCTAAGGTTTCCAATTTCAACTTCCTTCATAAACTTCTGCAGGCGTCGTATCGGGCGGATCAAGCTTGTTGCAAATCCGAATCCCACTGTGTAGGCAATCATTAATGAGATGATAATCGTCAAAACAATCGTTCTTCCGATTTGAATAATTCCCCCTGTTAAATCTTTATAGGGCACAGCCGTAAAGAAACTCCAGCCTATATTTGGGGAATAGGTATAGGTTACAAAATCCTTTCGGTCGTTCTTTAATATTTGTGTACTGCTTTCGTTATTTTGAAGTTGTGAAAGCTGACTAAATTCAACCTTTTTTCCAAGCTTTGAATAATCAGGATGATAAACATAATGCCCTTTTGCATCTAAGATGAAAAAATAACCATTCCTGCTAACTGTTACTTTATTTGAGATTTCCTCAATCCTTCTGAAGTTTATATCTATAATGAGCATTCCTACAGGCATAAGCGTATCAGGATTGTATAATCTCCTGACAAGTGATATAACCGGCTGCTCTTTATTTTTAAGTTTAAGCGTTCTCGTTACTAGCATTGTCATTCCGTTTAATGGTACGGATGAATACCAATATTCTTCTTTTATATTGGTTGAAGGATAGTAATTCCGCAGCCCCAAAGTATCAATGACAATATCATCATCCACCAACACAGTTATATTGGAAATATCAGCTCGAGAATACGCCGCATTTCTTAGTGTGTTCCTGGCTGATTCCACCACATGATTACTTTTTTCTTTTTTAAAAAGGCTGGATAATTCAGGGGAGTTGATAATTTTTAAGCTTGTAATCTCAAAATCTTGTAAATAATATTCAATATGTGATTCTACTTGATCAATAACCTGTCCACTATGTTGGCGGAGCTCATTTTCCAATTCTACGGAAGAGCGGTTATAGGATATAATTCCCACTGAAAGCAAAGGAATGATTACGAGAAAGCTGGAAAAAATGCAAAGCTTCATCATGAGTGATTGATTCTTTAACAGAATATATCGTGCAATAATTTTTTTTGCTTTTCCCCATCGCTGCTGCATTCTTCCACCTCCTCATAAGTTTTCTGACTCTTACCTATTATCAAAACAGAAAAGACCCAGCTGGAAAATGGATAAACCTACCAGCTAGGTGTTTTTTCTTATTACAGATTATGGACGTGCTTCTTCAATCGCATCCATTACTTCTTTATACTCTTTTGTATACTCATCAACCATAGGCTTTACAGCATTTGTCCAAGGTTTAAGATCTTTGATTTCGTTGAATGTTACACCTGCATCTTTTAATTTCTTTTCAGAACGTTCTTCATATTTATCCCACTCTGCTCTTTGTGTTTCAACAGAATCAAGAGCTGCTTGTTTAACAATCTTTTGGTCTTCTTCTGAAAGCTTATCCCATGCTACTTTACTAATTAAAAGAACTTCAGGTATACGTTGGTGATGGTCAAGTATCAAGTTTTTAGCTTCTTGATAATGGTTAGATGAATCTAAACTTGGCAGGTTATTTTCTGCTCCATCAATAATTCCTGTTTGAAGGGCACTAAATACTTCTCCATATGGCATTGGAGTAGCACTTGCTCCTAAGGCAGCCATGAAATCAATATTGATTTTACTTTGTTGAACACGAATCTTTTGTCCTTTTAAATCCTCTACATTTTCAAGAGGCTTTGTTGAGTAGAAACTACGTGAACCAGAATCGTAGTAGGCTAAACCTTTCATCTTAGATTGCTCAAGTCCATCTAGTAATTTCGTTCCCATGTCTCCATTTAAGAAGTTCCAAAGATGATCTTCACTCTCAAATACATAAGGAAGTCCCAGCGGTGTAAACTGATTATTGAATTCAGCAAGTGGACTAGAATTGATTCGAGTAAACTCAATGGCCCCAAGCTGAACCTGTTCAAGTACTGATTTTTCATCGCCTAATTGTGCAGATGGATAGACTTCAATTTTGATACGGCCATCTGATCTTTCCTCAACTAATTCAGCAAACTTTTTGTCACCAAGAACAGTCGGATAATCTGGCGGCTGATTGTCAGCTAAGCGGAACGTATAAGATGGTTTTTCTTCTTCCTTGTTCCCCTCACTTTTAGTGTTAGTTGTTTCTTTCCCGCCGCATGCAGCAAGGATTGTGCCCATTAAAAGTGTTGCGGCTAAAATACCAGTAAACTTTTTGCTTATCAAAATCTACACCCCTTTTTATTTTTTATATAATCTTCACCATTCCACGGGCTACTCGACTAACATATTTGGAAGCCACATTACAACCTCTGGAATATAGGTGATAATTAACAGAACAACTAGTAAAGCATAGAAAAATGGCATCATGGCTTTCGTTGCTTGCTGGATCGAGACTTTTCCAATCGCCGCTCCGACAAATAGAACGGTTCCAACTGGCGGTGTCAATAAGCCAATACCTGCGTTTAAGATAAGGACAATCCCGAAATGGACAGGGTCCATGCCAAAACTCGTAACAACAGGAAGAAGAATCGGTGTCATAATCAAAATCATTGGAGCCATGTCCATTGGTGCACCTAGAAGAAGCAATAAGATATTAATAATCAATAAAATAACAATTGGATTATCTGAAACACTTAAGAACAGGTCTGTCACCATAGCAGGGATTTGCAAATAGGCAAGGATCCAGCCAAAGGAGGCGGATGCTGCTATTAAGAAAAAGACCATTGAAACCGTCCTCATTGTATTTGTGAGTATTTTCCAAATACTTGAGATTGGTGCTTCTCTATAAATGACAAATGCTAGAATAAATGAATATAAGCAAGCCAACGCACCGGACTCAGTAGCCGTAAACCAGCCACTCATGATTCCGCCCAGGATAATGACAGCTGGACTTAAAGATAAAAGACCGTGAAAGAGAATTCCGCCGATTTGTGATCTAGGTACTGGGTCCGCTTTCTGATATCCTCGTTTTCTAGCAATAATATAACCAGTAATCATAAGAGAAATTAACATAATGAATCCAGGTACAATACCTGCCATAAATAGACTGGCGATGGATACGCCCCCGGCAGCTAACGAGTAAAGGACCAAGTTATGACTCGGAGGTACAACTACACCTTGGATAGCAGATGCGATGGTAACACCAACAGCATAATCTGCTTCATACCCTTTCTTTTTCATCATTGGAATCATGACAGATCCGACTGATGAAACGTCTGCGACTGCGGACCCTGAGATGTTGCCAAAGAACAAGGCAGCCACACTATTTACCATTGCAAGTCCACCGCGTATTCTTCCCACTAGTAAACTCGCAAAATTTACGATTCTTAATGCCAGTCCCCCTTCACTCATAATTTGTCCTGTCAGGATAAAGAATGGGATGGCTAGCAGGGAAAAGGAGTTCATTCCTTGAACCATTTGCTGGCCAATAACCGGAAGCGGAATCTTCATATAGATTACTGTTAGCAAGGACGAAGCCACAAGCGTAAGAGCAATCGGAAAACGAAGCAGAACTAGAATAACAAAGCTTGAAAGTAAAATAATAATTCCGATTGTGTTCGTGTCCATTTTACAAACCCTCCTCCAAATCCTTATGTCTTGTTGTGTTTATATTGAAGAATTGCAGGAGCGAGTAACCGCAGATCATAGCACCTGTGATTGGCATCGCCAGATATGTGATACTACTAGGAAGTTTTGTTGCTGGCAGAGTCGATTCCGCCGTCAACAATGTAAATTCCCACCCCTGGACTACGAGGTAATAACCAAAAGCAAAAACAGAAGCACTAATGATTTTATCTAAGACTTTATTAAAAGATTTAGGAAATAGATTGGTAAAGGAATCAATACCTAAATGAATATACTCCCTAAAACCTATCGCAATGGCCATGAAGGCGAACCATGCAAGCAGTAACAGGGTAATTTCTTCAGACCAAAAGAATACAAAATTAAATAATTTCCGTGTCATAACTTGTGTTGTTACTACAAAAATCAACGCTACTAAAAATAGTAAAGTGAATTTTTCGAAAATAAAGTCGATAGCTTTAAACACCTTTTTAATATAATCCAAGTGAATCCCCCCTTTTTTTGAAACCGTTTACTTACTTATCATTTTACGAATCGGGAGGATGATTTAAAATGTTGTTTTTTTAGATAAATTTGTGATTTTTTTAGGATTATGATTTTTAGGTAAGCCTTTTCATTTAAATGAATGATATCTTTCAAGAATAAGGTGCTACGTGGTTCTTTTTTGTTTGTTTAATAAACTTATTAAATAAATTCAGTTTAACATTCAGGCTCTATACCGTCAATATGGTCCTACGAGGGATATTCGGTGGTGAGTTTTCTGTAAAAACACTGACAAAAGGATGTCCCGAAAATTAAAGCTACCTTGCAAAAATTTGGGCAGTTCTCTTTGTGGAGGGCTAGGACTGTTTATTTTTAGGGTTTGGGTTTCCAAAAAATGTCTAAAAGTCCAAAACCTATTGAAAATAGTCCAAAACCACTTTAAAATGGTCCAAAACCCTAAGATAAAAGTCCATAACTTATCAAAAAAAGTCCAAAACACCCTAAAAAAAGTCCAAAACAAAAAAACGACCCAATTTAGGTCGTTCAAATTCATTCATATTCTGCTAAAATCTCATCAATTGTAAAGTTTAAGCCATAATAAACGTACAAAGCAGCCAACGAGGACGAGTAGCACTATCGATTTCCGAAATCATCTGGCAACAGACCCTTCAAAAGCTGTAAATTGATATGGACATCAGCCAACATTTACTAATAGGTATCTATTTCCTTCCAAACCCGCTCATAGACCTTTTTTAATGGAATATCGTGGAGTCGTGCAAGGCTCTTACATTCCTCATACTCCGGTGCCCGCTGCACGACTTGGCCATTGAGGATCCCTTCTTTTACGGTTACGGTTCCCCACTCGGTTTCTACCTTTTTGAATACTCTTTCTAAACGGTGGACGGTTAACGGATAATACCGGACACCTAGTGTTGTTGTTTCCTTAAAAAGTATTTCCTTCATTTTACTTACACTTTCTAGTGAACAGAGGAGTTGAAGCAAGATTCCTGGTCTGTTTTTTTTCATATAGATGGGGGTATAAAAAACGTCATTTGCCCCCGCCTCGAAAAGTTGGTCCATTACGTAACCAAGCCATTCTCCAGGAATATTGTCTAAGTTAACTTCCATTTTAATCATTTGATCATCAAGATGTTCATAATTAGGAGGGTGAGAACTCATTTGGTATGCTCCCCCATTTCTATTCGCCAATGATGACTCGAACAACATTAGGACGGTCTTTAAAGGTTTTTGTGCCGGCACCATAACCTATTGAGCTAACTTTCATTGAAGGAATAGCGCAAAATTCCTCGGCCAGAACCGCGATAATTGCTGCCCCAGTTGGTGTAGTAAGCTCAAATCTCACCTCTGAGTGTTCAATCGGGATTCCTTTCAAAATCTCGAGGGTTGCAGGTGCAGGTACTGGATAGATTCCATGGTCGATACGAATTTTTCCCGTTCCCACTGGAATTGGTGAAGATTTAATAACGGATATTTCTAACTGATGGATTAAAATGGCTGCCCCAATAATATCGATAATTGAATCTACTGCACCCACTTCATGGAAATGAACATTCTCCAAAGGTACTCCATGAATATGCCCTTCCGCTTCACCAATTTTTTTAAAAATCTTCAAAGCCGTATCTTTCACTTGTTGAGAAAAATCAGCCTCTTCAATTAGTCTAACAATATCTTTATACGAGCGATGGTCATGATGGTGATGGTGATCATGGTCATGATCGTGGTCATGGCTATGTGTGTGTTCATGATCATGATCGTGGTCATGGCTATGTGTGTGTCCATGGGCATGATCGTGGTCATGGCTATGTGTGTGTCCATGGGCATGATCGTGGTCATGGCTATGTGTGTGTTCATGGGCATGATCGTGGTCATGGCTATGTGTGTGTTCATGGGCATGATCGTGGTCATGGCTATGTGTGTGTTCATGGGCATGATTGTGATCATGGGTATGAGAGGGCCCATGATCATGAGTGTGGTCATGGGTATGATCGTGGTCATGGCTATGTGTGTGTTCATGGGCATGATTGTGATCATGGGTATGAGAGGGCCCATGATCATGAGTGTGGTCATGGGTATGAGTGTGTTCATAGTCATGATTAACTAGAACCACATCAAACTTTGTGCTTGTAATCCCATTCTTAATGACCTTTTTCCATTTCAATTCATATTCATTTTCTATTTTAAGCTTCTTTAATTCTTCTGCTAATTTGACCGGGTCCGCACCTGCATCAATGAGAGCCCCAATAACCATATCCCCGCTTACTCCTGAAAAACAATCAAAGTAAAGTGTCTTCATTTCTTTCCCCTTTTTGTGCAAGTTGATGTATTAATACGGCGTTATACCCTCCGCCAAAACCATTATCAATATTGACAACACTGATTCCAGAAGCACATGAATTCAGCATCGTCAGCAAAGCCGATAACCCGTTAAAGTTAGCCCCATAGCCGACACTCGTAGGTACGGCGATTACAGGATGGGAAACGAGTCCTCCCACTACACTCGGAAGTGCCCCTTCCATCCCGGCTACCACTACAGAGACCGTCGCCTTTTGAATTTCTTCAGCATGACTAAGTAAACGATGAATCCCAGCTACGCCGACATCATAAATTCGATGGACGCTGCTTCCTAGTATTTCTGCGGTAACCGCTGCTTCTTCTGCGACCCTTAAATCGGAGGTTCCTGCAGCAACAATTGCTATGTATCCGTGAGTGTTCTCGTTTGTTTTTTGCTCTTTCCAAAATAGAATCTGAGCAATTTCATTATAAGTAAATTCAGGACAAGCTCGCTTAACGATTGCTGCTTTTTCCTCCGAGATTCTTGTTACCATAACCTGATTATTCCTTGCCCTTAGTGCTTGAATAATCGATATAATTTGTTCTGCTGTTTTCCCTTCGCCATAGACGACTTCCGGGAAGCCCTGCCGTTTCTTTCGATGATGGTCTACCTTTGCAAAACCTAGATTTTCAAATGTCGCTAATTGTTCTTTTGCTTCGGCAACCGTGAGGGTACCTTTTTGAACTTGTTCCAAAATCTCTTCAAGCATTCGATTCCCCCCTTTTATTTCTATTATGATTCTATACAATATCCTTTATGAAGGACAAATCTCCTGGTTCCTTCATCAGATTTGTCCTTCATTGCCTTGATGAAGGACAAATCCCTTGGTTCCTTCACCAGATTTGTCCTTCATTGCCTTGATGAAGGACAAATCCCCTGGTTCCTTCACCAGTTTTGTCCTTCATTGCCTTGATGAAGGACAAATCCCTTGGTTCCTTCACCAGTTTTGTCCTTCATTGCCTTGATGAAGGACAAATCCCTTGGTTCTTTCACCAGATTTGTCCTTCAGAGACCTCTTTTAGAAAAACTTTACCATTTCCTTAGCAAGCTTTTCATAGTTTTCATATATCGCTTTATATCGTTTACTGTTTTCTTTATTAGGTGCAACACCACTGCCCATTGGAATATTCTTTTTGATTTCATCAAAAGAATCCACTTTACCAATGCCCACTAAAGCGGTCCATGCAGCTCCCCATGCGGCACTGTGATGACTTTCTGAGACAAAAATTTCCGCTTCAAAAATGTCAGCCATCATTTGCAGCCAGAGCGGTGACCTTGCCAATCCACCGTTAACGTAGATTTTTTTAGGCTCGCCCGCCAGCCTTTCCAGCGCTTTCCCGATTTGATAGAGATTAAAAGTGATTCCTTCAAGGACTGCTCGAATAAAATGCTCTTTTTTATGGGTAATCGAAACTCCATAAAAATTGCCTTTTGCCTCTTGATTCCAGATTGGCGCTCTTTCCCCATTTAAGTAAGGCAGGAATAGAATTCCCTCTGCACCAGGAGCAACCTTTTCTGCATCCCCTAAGAAATCCTTAAAATCCCTTTGGTCATTTAGAAGATCTTTTAACCATTGTAAAACGATACCGCCGTTATTTGTCGGACCGCCTACAATCGATGAATCTGCTGTAAAGGAGTAACAAAATGTTTCTTGATTTTCATCAATTTTTACCCCTTGATTGATTTGTCTGATTGCACCGCTTGTACCAACGGAAACCGCAACTTCACCAGGTAAAATTGCTCCAATCCCAAGGTTCGCCAGCTGGCCGTCGGCAGCACCCATTACAAATGGCATTTCTGGATTAATTCCCATTTCCTCAGCAATTTCTCTATCTAGACCCGCTAACACTTTTGTTGGAGGAACGATTTCGGATAACTGTTCCTTCTTAATACCTGTTAACTCGAGCAATTCCTGTTCCCATTCAAGAGTCTGAGGATTGAATAATCCTGTCGCTGACGCCATAGAATAATCGATTACACGTTCATTAAACCAGCATTGAATTAAATACTCTTTTATCGACATAAAGAAAGTCGCTTCAAAGTAAGGCTGATATTTTGTTTCTTTCATCCATAGTAATTTTAAAAACGGAGTCATCGGATGGATTGGTGTTCCTGTTTTTGCGTAAACATGGCTTCCAATCGTTTTCTTTATGGTTTCTGCTTGTCCTGTGCTTCTGCCATCCGCCCAAATAATGGCAGGAGACAGAGGTCTTCCGTCTTCGTGAACACAAATAAGGGAATGCATCGCAGCTGAAAATCCTAAAGCGATCAAATCATCCTTTTCGACCCCTGCCTTTTCAATCGCTTCCCGAATGGCGAGGACAGCTGAACGCTCAATTTCAACTGGGTCTTGTTCCGACCAGCCTTGCTGGGGATATTGAAAGGTGTTCATTTTTTCTGCTTCTGAAGCTAATTTTCCATTTAAGTGAAATACACAGGCTTTTACACTTGTCGTTCCGATATCAAGCCCAATTACAAACTCTCTTGGCATACTCATCTTCCTTTTCAAATAACAATATATATGTTGTCTACTATAATTGTCTATTATTGTCATTTCTATTACATTAATAGAAAAGGCTTTGGATTTTCCCCAAAGCCTCCTTTAAAATTAAGTACCTTACTAACCTAGATTTGAAAGAACTTTATTCATACTGCCGCTCTTATATCCGAGTAAATCTAATGTAATATATTTATAGCCGTAATCTTGGAGCTCTCTGACAATCGAATCGTGATGTTCGAGAACGATCTTCATATCATTCGGCTCTACTTCAATCCTCGCAATTTCTTGATGCGTTCTAACCCGTACTTGACGAATATTCAAGCTCTTTAGGTAAGCTTCTGCTTTTTCAACATTGGTCAGCTTTTCTTTTGTGATGTACTCTCCGTAAGCAATTCTTGAAGATAAACAAGCAAACGAAGGTTTATCCCAGGTTGGCAGATTAAACTGCTGTGAAAGCTCCCTTATTTCTTGTTTGAATAGGTTTGCTTCAAGCAATGGCCCGCGTATTCCCTTTTCCTTAGCCGCTTGCATACCTGGACGATGTTCGTTCATGTCGTCTGCAATCACACCATAGATAACATTATTAAAACCCTTTTCTTCCATTACAGGAATCAAATGATCAAATAAACTGCTTTTACAAAAATAGCATCGATTCTTATTATTCTCTGCGTAACCAGGAATCGCTAATTCAGAGGTTTCAATCACTTGGTGTTTGACTCCGATTCTTTCAGCTAATTCTTTTGCCTCTAAAAGCTCACTAGAGGGATAGGTTTCCGAGTCGGCTGTTACAGCAAGAACATGTTCTTCACCTAATGTCTCAACAGCTGCTTTTAATAAAAAAGTACTATCCACACCACCTGAGAATGCTACAACCACTGTTTCCATTTCTTGGAGAATCGACTGTAATTTCTTATATTTCTCTGTTAACATGGTCTACTCTCCTTCCCCAAAAATTTTTAAAGGCTGTTTTCGTAAAGTTTGTTGTTAAAATCCTAAAGCCGATTTTAACGCGGAACAAACTATTTTGTGCTTGAAATTAAGTTTGCAGGCTCTTTTCTTACTTTTGAAGGCTATACGCAATAATTTATAACTCATTCACGTGTTTGTATCTCCGAAAGCAACAAAGTTTAAGAAAAGAGCTTTTAAAAGCCACCCACTATACAAGATATTGAGTGGCATAACGCTATATGTGTAAATTAAATTGTCATGGCTCCAAAACCGCCGTCTACTCGAATAAGAGCGCCAGTCACAAAGCTAGAAGCTTGTTCAGAGGCAAGGAATACTGTAGTGCCTTGAAGTTCTTCAGCCTCTCCAAAGCGTTCCATAGGAGTATGACCCATAATGGATGCAATTCTGTCTTTATCCAAAATTTTACGGTTTTGTTCTGCTGGGAAGAACCCTGGAATAATGGCATTGACACGAATCCCGCTTGTTGCAAATTCACGAGCTAGGAATTGAGTGACACTATTAAGTCCTGCTTTTGAAACAGAATACGTAAATACTCTTGATAAAGGAGTTGTAGAAGAAACGGATGAAATATTGATAATACTTCCTTTTCTTTCTTGCTCAATCATACGTTTAGCAAAGATCTGGCAAGTCATGACAATACCTTTTAAGTTAATATCCATAATTTTATCGTACTCGTCCATATCTAATTCAAAAAATGGAGTTGGGCTGTTGGTGCCTGGTGCATTCAATAGAATATCCCAGCCGCCTGACCATTGTTCAATTTCATTTGCCACTTTAACCAAAGAATCCTTTGAACTAACATCTGCTTGGAATGCCTTGGCTTCCCCGCCATTTTCAATAATTTCTTTCACAACTGCTTCTGCTGTTTCTAAGTTACGGCCAACAATCGCTACTTTCGCACCGTGATCCGCCAAACCCTTTGCCATTGCTGAACCTAATACACCGTTACCGCCAACTGCTACCGCTGTTTTTCCTGTTAAATCGAATAAATTTTTCATATTTCAACTCTCCCTAGTTTTAAAATAAGTTCCCTTTTTCGTCAAATGGTAAGTCATATAGCTCTGAAGTCAGCTCCATATTTGGATGCTGTTTCACATATTCAATTAAAGCTTCAGATACTTCGATTTCACTTAACTCTAAAGTATTTTTTATGCGGACCATTTTTACTTTGTTAAAATCTAAAATATTACTTGTTTTTACTGCCGCTTGTATCGCTTCACGATCATTTGGCAATGTAGTTGCAATTTTGGTTGGTGCTACAACTGTTGAAGTTAATCCATTGGCATAGGTTACTTCTAAATCCATCCTGTCCACTAAACGCTGCGTTGTAAAATCCGCCGTTCCCACGCCATTGGCATTTCCCTCTGTTTGCGGAGTTAAACCGAGCACAACCATTTTGTTAACATCTGGTCCTCCGTGCGCGTAAGGAGTAGGATATCGACCAGTAATATTAGGGTCCATACCATCACCCGAGATGTTCTTCCCAATTTGATCAATGACAAGGACTTCTAATTGTTCAAAGAAAAGCTTCGGTAATAATTCTTTCGCTTTTGCCTGAAGGTCTGCCTCTCGATTAATAATTTCTTCTGGAGATAGCACATCCACCACTGCGACCTTATCAAATGCGTTTTCTATCGTTGCCACACCAAAAAGAAATGGCTTTTTCTCCATAATCATTTTTGCCATCGCCGGCACGTTTTCTGCCATATATTTAAAGCCCAACTGATGACAAGCCTCGGCACCTCTTTGCTTACCCAAACCTATACTAATCATCTTCATAATGCCACTTTCAACGGGGCCGCGGAATGCCGTATGCGGTTTAATGCGGTTGATTACAACAATACCATCTGCGTTTGCAGCATATTGATCAACATATACAGGTAAGCCATTAGGCAGTTCACCGATTTTTATCACTTCCATGGAAGAACGAATTTCACAGCCGACGCTTTCTTCCGTTACACCAAGATGAGCTAATACCTCACGCTGTCCCTCAGCTGTTGCACCACCATGACTGCCCATACTAGGTACAATAAAAGGCTTTGCTCCAAGTTCTTTTAGAAATTTAACGGTCACTGCAGTTAATTCCACGAGACGATCAAGCCCCCTGCTTCCAACCGCTAACGCAATTTCCATTCCAGGCTGAACCGATGCCCGAATATGCTCCTGCTGCAATTTCTCCATCAAAGCCTGTTCTAAATTATCAATTTTCGTATCATCAAATTTCACTTTCACTTTTGCCATTTTTGGCACTGGAATATCTTTTAATAAGTCCTGTAGAATACCCATTTATCTGTTTCACTCCTTTTCTACTTAAGTGTTCCTCAAGGGATATTATTCCATGTATGTACTTTTTTCTGTCAGAAAAAAGTGTGTAATCCCTTTCAAAAGTAAATAAAAAAGATTTGTTTGGAAAATAATTTTAATATAGTAATTTAATTTGTTTACCAAACAAACTAATTACCTGTATAATAACATTATGGATTATTTACGTCAATTGTTATGAACTGCAATTACCCATTTTTCATTAGAAATTAACATAGGAGGTGCTTTATATGGTCACCGGAGATGCATCATTTATAAAAAAGATAAATCGATCATTAATCATTAGTAAAATAATTGAACACGGCCTTATATCTCGTGCAGATTTAGCAAAGATTACTGGCCTAAATAAAGCAACCATTTCAGTACAGGCAGCTGAATTATTAGCTGAGGAATTACTTATTGAAACTCAAGCTGAGCATAAGAACCTAGGCAGAAGACCTATTATGCTTTCGATTAACAAACAAGCAGGATTTGCGTTAGGAATTGACCTAGATAAGAATACTATTACTTTTACCTTATCTGATATCAGCGGTACTCCACTGCACACCCATTCAATCGTGATGGAAACGTCTGATTATGTTTTGATTCTAAAATGGTTGGCAAAACAAATTACCATTTATAAAGAGAAATGTTCACATGCACGATATGGCTTAATCGGAGTAGTCATTGGAATACACGGAATCGTAAATAACGATGAAACCATCTATTTTGTCCCTTACCATCAATGGCATAATAAAGATTTAAAAACTGATCTCCAAAATGAAACCGGTATCACTATCTTTGTGGAAAATAACGCTAACTTGTGTTCTTTCGCTGAGATCGTTTATAAACATTATCAAAGTGAAAACTTATTATCTGTTAGTTTGTATTCGGGAATTGGTCTAGGAATTATGGTAAATAGTAAATTACTTAAAGGCTGCGATGGCTATGCAGGCGAGATTGGCCATATGATTATCGTTCCAGATGGTCTTCCCTGCAGATGTGGAAATTTAGGATGCTGGGAACAATACGCCTCTGAATCAAGTTTTGTAAAAAAACTGTCTGAGAGTCATAACAATATAGAGGTAACCTATGAACACATCCATCAATGGTTCATAGAGCAGGATCCAGTCACCAATAGGTTAATGAAGGATTATATAAAGTTTCTATCATATGGACTTAATAATATTATCAACCTCTATAATCCAGAGATTTTAGTGATTAATAGTGAACTGCTTCGATTATATCCGAACGCATTAGAAGAAATTAAAGCACATCTAACATCAACGGTGGGTCAATATCGGAAACTACAGATTTCAGAATTTGGTAAAAATGCTTGCAGTATGGGCGCTTGTGCCTTAGCAATTAAGAACTTTTTAGAAATTAAAGAGTTAAGCTTAGCTTTTGAAGAATCCAAAACTCAACAAGAGTTTATCCCTCAATAACTGAGGGGTTTTTTTCTTGTAAATGCTTTCCAATCATTTAAAACAATGAAAAAGAAAGAAAAACGGAGTAAATATAAGGAAATAGGCGCTGACACACGCTTTCACCAACATTGTTCTCGTTTTCATTGCCTTTGTTTCCGTTTTCACCAACATTGTGAAAAGTACCCGAATATCTGATAATAAGAGTATCAAATCACGGGGGGTTAAACACATGAAAAAGGTTTTGTTAAAATTAATTGAGAAGTTTGAGAAGAACTCAAAGTACTTACCATTTGATACGCACGAACCAATTGTAACCAATTCACGCAAATAAAATGTGAATTGGTTTTTTTATTTGGCTCTTTTCTTAAACTTTATTTCATCTTTATCTTAAAAGCCCTTGTATTAGCTAAGTTTTGTTTCTACATTGCCTTGTAAGAAAAGAGCTTGCAAGCTTAATCAAGCACAAAATAGATAGTTGCACGTTAAAATCGGCTTTAGGATTTAAACAACAATTAACTAAAACAACCTTATGCAATAAAACCCCAGCATTCGCCAGGGTTCCAAATTTCAACTAAATTAAATTGCAACTTTATTATCTTTTTTCCCATTTGCTTTCATTTCAGCAATACCAGATTGAATTTTTTCCATTTCTTTATGATCTAGTTTATAGAATTTCATTGCTGTAATGGAAACTAACAAACATAGTGCTGGTAAACCGAATGCCAGTAATAAGGTTACAACAAACAATGGTGAAGTTAAAGCTTCCCCAACCTCAGGGAATTTTTCTTTATAACCGATGATACCAACAATAGCACCTACGATTGTTGGAGCTAAAGATGAAACGAGCTGATCAATGAATGAGAAAATCGTGCCCATCATACCCGGTACATAACGACCTGATTTATGTGTTTCATAGTCCGAAACATCGGCAATCATAGGAACAACAAGTGTTGTTGGAATGCCTCCAAAGCCCAAGGCTAATGAATATAAGACTATGAAAAGAATAGTGGCAACACCGATATTAGAAAGTGAAACCGAAGCAGGATCAATGAATAAGAATAGAGCAATCAACCCCAAGAAGGAAAGCATTCCGATCCAGGCCGAAGTAACATAGGATTTCTTTAAACCTGTCTTTCTTGCAATTCCGACTACTAAGAAGGTGATCAATAAAACTGGTACTAATGTAATAAGACCAATTTTTCCGCTTAATGCATAATCTCCTAGCAAAATACCAAACAACATAACTCCAACTACGGAATAACGAAGAATACTAGTTGCTAGTTTATCAAAAGACGCCGAAAGAGATAGCATTTGTAATGGTCTGTTTCCTTTAATAACTCCCCAATATTCACGAAGAGTGGTTTGAGTTCCTTCTTCTGCTAAACCATAAAATTCCTTCTTATCTTTTGACCAAATACCTACGATTGCTAGTACCGCAAATACTGCAGAAAGAAGAAGTCCATAACCATTTAATTCCGTAAACAAACCAAGATTAAACCCACCGTGCTTTACCATTAGAACAGCAGAAACGTAAATTTGTCCGCCTGTGAAAAGTGCAGCATTATAAACTCCGTCAAAAATTGCATATAATGGGCGCTGCTTTGGATCATTCGTCAAAACCGTTTGTGCAGCCTTTGTCACACTTGTTTGTAATGAATAACCGATTTTGTTTACAATTAACATCGCAGTAAAGAAAAGAAATTGAGTAGACGCTGGTAAATGATGAGTTACATTATAGATCGCTAGTATAGTACCTGCTGAAATAATATTACCGATTACAATTAACGGCGTAAATTTTCCGAATTTCCCCTCTGTTTTGTCAATGATAAAGCCAATCGCAGGATCGATTATCCCATCAAATAACCGCGCTGCCATTAATAGCGAACTTACCAGCATTACTGCGAGTCCAGCTATTCCAGTTGCATAATAAGTGACAAAACCTAATACAAACAAATGAAGATTGGTTGAGGTATTATTTAATGTAAACAAACCAATTTGCCATAATTTCGCTTTGTTGTATTGATTACTATTATCCACTTTAACATTTGACATGATTTCGCCCCCTAATAATTAACCGCTTTCATTCTTTTGAATATTGAAAAAATTCTCTCCCTAATTATCCCCTGTTTATACCAATAAACCTTAGATTATCGAAAATTCACTACCCCTTTACTTGCCACTCCTTTCTATGAAAACCCTTTCATAAATAGATAAAAAAATATAAATTGCTAGCAAACTATTATTTAATTTTTTAATTAGTTTAATGAACTAATTATTAAATAAAGAATATCATCTCTAGTTTCTGCAGTCAATAGTTTTTTAATTTTCTAAAGATTCCGTTGATGGAATACCTTTTTTTCTATAAAAATACACGTGTAAGTCTTTATCTGGACTAAATTTTTCAAATGAAAAAAGGCAGTGAAACCCACTGCCTTTCTCGTCTTTTTTTATTTCAATATATTAAAACCAGTCAGCGTAACCTAGATTTCTTAGGTGATTAGCGGAAACTTCTAGACATTCGAATGGGTCTCGTCCATAGGTATTATCTTGTTCTACCAAGAAATACTGGGCCCCACTCTCAAGACCTGCTTCTATAATTGCTTTAAGATCAAGGTTTCCTTCACCAAGTTCTGCAAATTCAATCGTATTCGTGAAGATGTGCATGAATTTAGCCATATCTTTGAAGTCGACTTCACTTAGATCCATCTGCCCAATTCGATAATCCTTCAAGTGTAATAATGAAATACGGCCCTTGTATTTTTTTACGAACTCCACAGGATTTTCGCCAGCTCTTTGGATCCAGTGAACATCTAACTCAAAACCCAGCTTAGTTGTGTTATTTTTAATTAGGTCCAGCAAATATACACCATCATATTTTTGGAATTCCAAATGGTGTGTATGGTAATACAATTCAATTCCATGTTCAGCTAATCTATGGGCCAATCCTTCTGCTTTATCAATAAATTCCATGATTTTATCTTTATGTCCCATAACAGTTAAAGGCATCATACCGATGCGCAGGAAGTTACAGTTTAACGTCTTACAATCGCTTACAATTTTATCAAAATCGTTAGACAAGGTCTCGCCAGGCATGCCGGGCACCATTGGTTCAACCGCTGCAGATAACGCTGCAATTTTGATATCAAAGTCTTCACTTGCTCTTTTTAACTCGGCAACATTTTCGGTTGTCATGGGAATTTGTGATACTTCTACAGCTCCATAGCCAAGCTCTCTTACCTTTCTCATTGTTTCATATACACCGAGTTCTTCTACTTTGCCTTTTAGCATCATCATTTGAACGCCGATTTTACCTTTTTTCATGGTTATCCCTCCATTTTAATACTTTGTTTTGTCTCTGAAGAAAGTCGAATGGCATCAATCATTTGTATGGAAACAAGAGCATCCTTTGCATGAACATAATCTTCAGTGCCCTGTAAAATACAGGTATAGAATTGATTGATTGTTTTCGCATGGCTGGCACCGTAATAGAATTTCGATCCAGGCAGTTTAGCGTCTTCTACCAATTCTTCTTTTTTCCCCTCTTCATTTACTCTCATAAGAATGCTGTCTTTAATGATAAATTTACCTTTTTCAAGATAGACCTCAAGTTCGACACTGGAGTTCTCAGCATTAGCATTCGTTGAAAAGAATAATCCTTTTGCTCCGTTTTGGAAGAGAATATGTGCAGAGGCAGTGTCTTCTACTTCAATACCATAATCCAATAATTGGTCTACTGAACCCTTTATTGATTCTATTTTTCCGCCTACAAGCTGTATCAAATCTAGGGTATGAAGGGATTGATTAATCATGGAACCGCCACCGGCAAACTCCATTTTTCCACGCCAAGGTTTCACATCATAATAAGCCTTCGGCCGATACCAAGACACCAAACCTTTTACCCCTGTGACCTTGCCATATTCGCCGCTCTTTAGAATCTCCTGAAGCATTTCAAACGACTCATTATAACGGTTTTGCAGACACACCCCGATTTTAACATCACTGTGGTCTTCCTCTAGTTTTACAAGTGCCTGTCCTTCTTCCGTGTTCAAGCCCAGCGGCTTTTCTTGAAAAACATGAACTCCCGCTTCTACACAATCTCTTGTTACAGGGTAGTGTAGATAGTGAGGCAGACAATTATGGACAACATCAAGGTTTTCTTTTTCAAGCATCTCGTGAAAATCCGTATAAAAGTTTACACCAGGTACAGAATCTTTTAATGACTCATCAAGATCACATACTGCCACTAACTCAGCATTTGGGTTAGCTTGTATAGCTGGAATATGAATTTTCGAAATATCCCCAAGTCCTATTACTGCTACTTTTAGCATTTGCTTCTCCCCTTTTTTAAAGGCTCTTTTCTTAAACTTTGTTGCTTTTTAGAACAAAAATTTAAAAAGAAAAGAGCCAGCAAACTAAATTCTAAAGCGCAAAATAGATAATTCCACGTTAAAATCGGCTTTAAGATTTTAACAACAATATTTGCGAAAGCAGACTTTTGAAACGAACTCAAAGCTGCATGAGCGATGAGTTCGTTTAATGTGTAGATTACTTTCTAACCGGATATTTACCTTCTTCGGCAATTCGCTTATTTAATTCTTCTAGGAATAAATCTTCATCAAATGGTACTTCGATTTCCTTGCCTAACCAGCTTGACAGGTGCATGGCATTTGCAAGTCTAACACCATTAATTCCGTCGCTGCCTGGAGCTAATAATGGGGTTCCTTCTACAACAGCAGAAGCAAAGTCTTCTAATACAGCAATGTGCTGTTCGCCCCAAACATTGCCAAAATCAAGTACTTCCTCAGAGAAAACATCATCTTGGCTGCCGCCCATGAAAATTTTCATTACATCTTGCATGCTCATGGTTGCACTCATTTCACTTTCAGGTCTTGTAAGACGTTTGATGGTTACTTTACTACTTTTATCTACAATAATTTTTCCTTTATCGCCAACGATTTCTAAACGGTCTGTCCCCACTACATCGTGCGTACGAGTTACAAATACACCTGTTGCACCATTTCCATAATCAAATACTGCAGTCACATCGTCTTCAACGACAATATCTCTTTGAGAACCATAGTTTATTTTTGCATAAACCTTTTTCGGCATACCGCAAATCCATTGAAGCAAGTCAATTTGGTGTGGTGCTTGGTTTACAAGGACACCGCCGCCTTCTCCGCCCCAAGTTGCTCTCCATTCACTTTGATCGTAGTACCCTTGTGGTCTCCACCAAGTAGTAATAATCCAGTTGGTACTGCGAATGCTGCCAATCTCACCATTATCAATAATTTCTTTTACTTTTTTATAAAGTGGATTTGTACGCTGGTTAAAGAAGATTGCAAACTTAAGTTCAGGCTTTGATGCTGCAAAGTCATTTAACTCTTTAACTTGTTTTGTATAAACACCAGCTGGTTTTTCCACTAATGCATGAATATCTCTTTTTAGTGCTTCGATTCCCATTTCAGGATGGAGATAATGCGGTACAGTTGTAACGACTGCGTCAACATCACCACTTTCAAGCATTTCGATATAATTATCGTAGAAAGGAACACCAGGATACTTCTCTTCTGCTACTTCCTTTTTAGTAGGATCATTATCACAGATCGCACCAATCACCATGTTTTTAACTTTGCCTTCAGTAATGAAATTAGCATACATGCCGCCTTCTGCACCCAATCCAATAATCCCTAATCTTACATCAGCCATAATTAAATTTCCTCGCTTTCAATTTTGTTTAGAATATCTAAAAGTGCTTCATATTGAAGCTTGTAACCGCCGGCACCGTCCAGCCCTTTGTCGTCTTTTATGATCTCAGTCGCATCCTCAAGCTCTAAATCCTTTAGAGAATCAAAGAGAACGAGATGTGGCTCAAGGGTTAAAAAGCCTTTATAGCCGCTCTTAATAAACTGAGCTAAAATTTCTGGTATTTTCCCTTCTCCAGTGCCACAGACAACGTTTTGGCTATCAGATGTTACAGCATCCTTTATGTGTATATAAACAATCTCATCCTTTAAGAGATCGTAACACTCCAGTGTATCCTCACCGCACTGTACGAAATTAGCGAAGTCGAAAATCCCTTTAAAGTACGGAGAACCAACTTCTGTCAAAATCTCATGACAGCGTCTAGCAATATCACCAAAGATATCTTTTTCATTTTCATGAAGTAAAATCACATTATATTTTTCTGCAATTGCAGCATATTCCTTAAGTTTTCTAACCACTTCACCATGATATTGATCTGCATCCTCACCCTTAGGAATATAGAAGCTGAAGATTCGCATATATTTGCAATCGAGCAAGTTGCTAATTTGGCAAAGCATGTCCAGCATAAGCTTTTGTTTCGCAAAGCCTTCTTCGTCATTGATAAATACTTTACCAATAGGTGATCCGATGGAAGAAACACCAATTCCAGCTTTTTGCAGTCTTGGCTGTACGGTTTCTTTGATTTCATCAACAGAAAAATCACCAATATTTTTCCCATCAATGCCGCGTAACGAAATATATTTCATCCCTAAATTTGAGACAACCTCAAGCTGGGTATCAAATTCAGATGAAATTTCATCTGAAAATCCTGAAATCAATAAATCCTGATTCATTTATTCTTTTCCTCCTTTATTGCTAGGAATACGACTATTCAGTTTCGTTTTACGATATTGTGAAGGAGTAGTACCGACCTTTTCTTTAAAAAAGCGGCTGAAATGGGCTACACTCTCAAAGCCTGTTGCACGAGAAATATCTGTTAATGATTGATCAGGCTCCATTTCCAACAAATACTTTACCTGATTAAGCCGGCATGCCATCACATATTCCATCACGGTAAAACCAGTGACTTCTTTAAAAATATGTGAAGCATAATACTTACTCAAACTTAACTCTTCTGCAATTCTGTCTAAACTGACTTTTTCAGCATAGTGATCATTAATCCAAGAGGCAATAGACTCCGCATGAAGTTCTTTTTCCGACCTTTTACTCGTCACTTGAGATAATTCCTTTTGACTCATTTTATAAATTCCCATCAATAATTGAATTAACTCAAGTTTTACTTCTGCTTCCAGTAGCTCATTTTTCTTACCTGTCCGCTGGAATTCTTCATCAATATGAGAAAGCGAGTGAGCTATTTCCTTAATCCTGCCATCCACAAATTGTCCAAATTCATCGTAACCAGTGCGAAGTAAGCAATTGTTAAGTTTTTTAAACGGATCTAACAAATTAGGGATACCAAGTCCAATTAATGACTCCTGGAGCCATTTAGGTGAAAAATGAAGCATACTTCTTGTATACGTACTGTCTGTTCCTGGATTCGCTTTATGCAATGTCATTCCGTCCAGTAGAATGATGTCTCCAGGCTGCAACTCGTAAATCCGATTGTTAATTAAATACTTACAATCACCCGAGTGAAAAAAATAAATCTCATATTCTTGATGTGAGTGAAAATTAAAGTTGTAAAAGTCAACTCCCTGAATTCGGTAAAAACCGTATATCCACTCATCCATTACTCTTTTTCTTAATGAAGAGTTCGTTAACTTTCCCATTGCTTTCACACCCTTAGAAGTAAGCGTTAACATCGTAGTTTGTTAACTGAACATATTTATATTATATTGCAGAAATAAACAAAAAACATTCTCTAAAACTGCTCAATAATATCAAAAAATTGACTGATATTGCTTTTTCACTATGATTTTTAGACAAACAAAAAGGAGACAATTACAGCATTTAGGGCTAGTTTTTGTCTCCTTTTGCAGGTGGTTCATATTTGTTTTTTTATAGTAGCCTTATTCCATCCAATTTGTGTGGAATACTCCCTCTTTATCAATACGTTGATACGTATGTGCTCCAAAATAGTCGCGTTGTGCTTGCAGAAGATTCGCTGGAAGTGTTTCAGTACGATAGCTATCATAGTAAGCAATTGCGCTTGCAAAGGATGGAACTGGGATTCCACGCTCAATGGCAACAGCAAGAACTTGACGTAATGGCTGCTGATAGTTTTCAACGATTTCTTTAAAGTAAGGATCTAATAATAAGTTCCTTAATTCAGGCTCGCGGTCATAAGCATCTTTAATTTTTTGTAAGAATTGTGCACGAATGATACAACCTCCACGGAAAATCATCGCGATATCGCCGTAACGAAGATTCCAATCGTATTCTTCAGATGCAGCACGCATTTGCGCAAAACCTTGTGCATAAGAAACAATTTTACTCATATACAATGCTTTACGAACAGCTTCGATTAATTCTTCTTTATTGCCTTCAAAGTTCTTAACTTCAGGTCCATTAAGAACCTTGCTTGCTTTAATACGCTCATCCTTCAAAGCTGAAATAAAGCGGGCAAATACGGATTCAGTGATAATTGGAAGTGGAACACCTAAATCTAAAGCGTTTTGGCTTGTCCACTTACCAGTACCCTTCTGACCAGCAGTATCGAGGATCAAGTCAACCATTGGTTTACCTGTTTCTTCGTCCACTTTTGTAAAGATATCTGCAGTGATTTCAATCAAATAGCTGTCTAATTCGCCTTTATTCCATTCAGCGAAGACCTCATGAAGCTCTTTCGCATCTAAACCAAGGACATTTTTCAAGATAAAATAAGCCTCACAGATTAACTGCATATCTCCATATTCGATTCCGTTATGAACCATTTTCACATAGTGACCTGCACCATTTGGACCAATATACGTGCAGCAAGGATCGCCCTCTACTTTTGCAGAAATGGCTTCTAAGATTGGTTTAACAAGGTTATAAGCTTCTTCCTTACCGCCAGGCATGATAGAAGGACCTTTTAATGCGCCCTCTTCTCCACCAGAAACTCCAGTTCCAATGAAATGGAACCCTGCTGATTCTAGTTCCTTATTACGTCTGATTGTATCTTGGAAGAATGTATTTCCGCCATCAATCAGGATATCGCCTTCTTCAAGAAATGGCTTTAATGAGTCAATGGTAGCATCTGTTGCAGTACCTGCTTTAACCATTAACAAAATTTTGCGAGGCTTTTCTAATGAATTAACGAATTCTTCAACAGTACGTGCGCCTACAAAGTTCTTTCCTTCAGCTTCGTTCTTCAAGAATTCTTCCGTTTTGTCATAAGAACGGTTGAATACAGCGACAGAATAACCGCGGCTTTCAATATTTAAAGCTAGGTTTTTACCCATTACAGCCAAACCAACTACACCAATTTGTTGTTTAGACATTATTTATCCCTCTTTCTTCCTTAATCCTATTTTTTTATCGCTCCAGCTTTATCTTGCTCAAATAAGAACTTTTAACACAGAATAACTATGTAATAAAGGGGTGAGCCTTATAAAGGGCGCCCCTTAATCTTAACTTAAATTCTTAGCGCTGTAAAAAATACTTCTCTGCGTTATTGTAGCCAATATTTCTAACCATTTTCTCAAGGAATTCCAAATCATTATGCGCTAGTCCGCTTTCTGCCCATTCTCCTAATAGATTGCAAAGAATACGACGGAAATATTCATGACGAGCATAAGAAAGGAAGCTGCGAGAATCTGTCAACATTCCAATAAAGTGGCTTAAAAGACCAACGTTTGCAAGATCTTTCATTTGTCTTTCCATTCCGTCGATATGGTCATTAAACCACCAGCCAGAACCAAATTGAATTTTACCTGGAACGCCTTCTTCATAGAAGTTCCCCATCATACCTGCTAGAACTGGATTATCTTTAGGATTTAGGTTAAACAATACTGTTCTTGGTAATGCATCTTGCTGCTCAAGAGTATCAAGGAATTTAGATAGGCCTTCGGCAAAATTAGATTCACCAACTGAATCAAAGCCAGTGTCCGTTCCAATAAGCTCTTTCATTTTTGTGTTGTTATTTCTAATTGCACCCATATGAAGCTGCATCACCCATTGTTTGCCAGCATACATTTTTCCAAGCTCTGTTAATAGGAACCAACGGTAAGCAACAAGCTCATCATTAGAAAGCTGTTCGCCGCTTACTCGCTTATTGAAAATACCTTCAATCTCCTCCTTTGTTGTTTCAACGTATTCCATTTTTTGAATATCATGATCGGATGCACGGCCGCCATTTTCATGGAAGAAATCAACACGTTGCTGCAATGCCTTCAAGAATCCATCGAGTGAATCAACCTTAATACCAGATACCTCTTCTAATTTCCGGGTCCAGCTGACAAATGTAGGACGCTCAATAAATAGAGCTCCATCCGGACGGAATGTTGGTGCAATAATTGGAGTAAAGGATTCATCATTCTTCAGTAAACGATGGTATTCCAATGTTGAATTAGGATCATCGGTTGTACCGATAAACTTCACATTCGATTTTGCAATAAAAGCTCTAGCTGTATAATCCGAAGTTTTTAACTTCTCATTACATTCATCGTAAATCTCACGTGCAGTTGCAGGACTTAGTAATTTTTCAATTCCAAAGAACATTTTTAACTCCATGTGAGTCCAATGATAAAGCGGGTTACCAATTAGGTTTGGTACGGTTTCTGCCCATGCAGCGAATTTCTCCCAATCGCTTGCATCACCGGTAATGTACTTTTCGCCAATACCGTTCATACGCATGGTGCGCCATTTGTAATGGTCTCCCCCAAGCCATAATTGGGTGATATTTTCATATGACTTATTTTCCCAAACCTCTTGTGGATCAAGGTGACAATGGAAGTCAAATATCGGCAGTCCCTGGGCTGCATTTTCAAATAATTTAATGGATGTTTCAGTATTTAACAAGAAGTCTTTGTCTAAAAAGTTTTTCATTCGAAACCCTCCTGAATTAACTTACATTATTGTTATCTGTAAACCCTTACAAATATATTAAAAAATTCCAATGAAATTGCATTTCTTAATTTGTTTAGTAAACAAATTAATTACAATACCAACTTATCATGTTTATTTTGTTAAGTCAATTGAAAGATTATGAATTTTTTTTGAAACAAAGAGACCTACATGAAATAACCTGTTATACTAGGATTATAGTAATAAAGCTGCTCGAATGGAGGATACAAATGATTACCGGTGACGCGGCATACATTAAAAAAATTAATCGCTCAATTATTCTAAGAGAAATAGTCAAAGAAGGTTTAATTTCTAGAGCAGACTTATCAAAAGTGACCGCTCTGACACGTGCAACCATTTCAGCACAGGTAGCAGATTTAATTGACGAAGGTCTAATAATAGAGACACAACTTGAGCATTATTCAGTTGGAAGAAAGCCAATCATGCTTTCCTTAAACAGTGAGGCAGGTTTCGCTCTAGGCATTGACCTTGATTATGACCACATTTCTTTTACTGTTTCTAATCTTATCGGCAGTCCTGTCAGCTCTAAAAGGATTGAAACCAATACTTCAAACTATCAGGAGATATTAAATCTCATAGTAGAACAAATTAGAATATTCAAAAGTGAATACGCTTTCAGTCAATACGGAATTATCGGAATTGTTATTGCAATTCATGGTCTAGTCGGAAAAGATGAAACCATTCATTATGTACCACGCTTGCGCTGGAACAACATTAGCCTTAAATCAGACTTAGAAAAACAAATCGACATCAACGTTTACCTAGAAAACAATGCGAATCTAAGTGCCTTTGCGGAGAGAGTATTTGTAAACCACGAGACCGATAACTTGTTAGCTGCCACTCTTTATTCGGGTATTGGTCTGGGAATGATGATGAACAATGAGTTTTTCCGAGGGCATGATGGCTTCGCTGGTGAGATTGGACACATGATTGTTGTACCAAATGGAATCCAATGCAATTGTGGAAATAAAGGCTGCTGGGAAAGATATGCTTCTGAGAATGTTATTTTCAATACTTTATCAGAGAAACGGAATATCAAACCTATTACGTATGACCATATTCAACAATGGCTTGATGAAGGCGATGAAGAAGTAATCCAACTAATGGAACAATTCACCTTCTACCTTTCAATTGGCTTAAATAATATGATCAATATGTACAACCCTGACGTACTGGTGCTTGATAGTGAGCTCTTGCGTATCTATCCGAATTCTCTCGATAAAATTAGAGGAAATTTGAATTCTTCCATCAGCCATTACCGTGCACTTCAGATTTCTACAATTGGCAGGAATTCTGCCGTTCTAGGTGCTTGCGCACTTGCAATTAAGCATTTCTTAAATGTCCCGATGTTGAATTTCAACTATCAAGTCGATACCAAAAAAAGCGCAAGCGTTAACATTTAATACTTTATTACTGCAAATCCCCTTTTAGCATTTACGCAAAAGGGGATTTTTCAGCAATAAAAAAGATAGCTAAATCATAGCTACTTTTTTGAAAATGATTTATTATTTTTTAAATCTCCTTGCAGCTAAATCAGCTGTAAGTTGCTCCGTACGCTTTTTGTTCAATGGATATAAGAATACAATCATTAGGAATACTACACCAAGTACAATTGCAGGTACTAAAGTACCAAGTGTATGAATTCCTTGTAAAGTTTCAGCTGTTTGTGCTTCGGCACCTGCAGTGTAACCTACAGCTGCAATCGCTGCACCACCAACACCACCAGCAACCGCTTGACCGATTTTCCGTGCCATTGAGTAGATAGAGTAAACGGTACCATCTTCCCTGAGACCGGTTAAATACTCGTGATAATCGATTACATCTGTAACAAACGCCCAAACAACAAGGTTAAAAGTACCATAACCAAACATAGCAACTGTTAACACACCGATAAATTGTGTTGCCGTTAAATTTGGAAGGAAATATAGAATTGCGTATACAAGAGTCGCAATTAATAAGCCGCCAGACGCCACTTCTTTTTTACCAAATCTCTTAACTAATGGTTGAATAAATGGCATTGCGACAAATACTGCAACTGCTTGAAGAAGACCAACCATACTTAATGCTTTTGCATTTGTGAAATAATCTTTAAATAGATATACGTTTACCGTACCTATTAACATAAAGACAATCATGAATGCTAATGCTGCTACAAGGAACACCATTAATGGTTTATTTTTAGTGAGCCCCTTCACTGTTTGGCCAAAATTCACTTTTTCTTTATTTGTTTCAAGCAATATAACAAACAAGTGCAAGCCCGCCGAAAATTAATGCTGCGATAATGAAACGATTTGCATCCGGTTTATTATTAACGAATAAAATAATTGGTCCAACTACGTTTATAACTAAACCTGCCATTTGACCACCTAAAGTTCTCCAGCTTGATAGTGAAGTACGTTCTACAGGGTCACCTGTGATCACTGAAGCCATGGAGCCATAAGGAATATTAACAGTAGAATATAATGTTCCCCATACAATATATGTTACATATGCATAAGCAAGGTAAAACCCATCAGACATACCAGGTATCTTTACGAACATCAATATACCCATGATTACAAGTGGCAATGACATTCTTAAAATCCATGGTCTAAATTTCCCTTGAGCAGTTGCCTTTCTAGTATCAATGAAACGGCCCCATGTTACGTCAGCAAAAGCATCCCACAGACGTGCGACCGTAAATAAAATTCCTACATGAGCTGGATTAATATGAAAAATATCCGTATAGAACACCATCAAGAAAGAGGCGGCTAGAACAAAGAAGAAATCGTTTCCAAAATCACCAAATAAGTAACCTAATTTATCTCTCATCCCAAATGGACGTACAGTTTTCCCACCTGATTGTGGGGTTTCTTCTTTCTTTTGCAATGCTTGAACCATTTCTATACCCCTCCCCAAAATATAATCTAAAAAATCATTTCTGGTTGCAATTGCTTTGAAACTATTTTGTGTAACCCCTTACTAAATTACTCACGAGAATGTCTACTGCGTTAATTAATTTGTTTATTAAACCAACAAATTAAATGCATACTTATAATATTCCCATTTTTGTTATTCGTCAATAATTTTGTTTTCTGTTTTTTAAAATGCAATTTATTTGCCAGTAGGTCGTTAGCGACTTCCAGTTTTCGACCTAATAACGATTTAACCCTTTAAGCAAAATGGAAAAAGGGTTTTTTTAGCATAGAAAAAGGCAGCAAATTATCTTCGCAGCCTTTTTCCTCAAATATAATTTAATTTAATTTTATTTTGAACTTCTTCTTTCAGCTAAATCAATTGCAAGTTGTTCTGTGCGCTTTTTGTTTAATGGATACAGGAATACAATCATTAAGAATATAACAGTAAGTATCACTGCTGGTACTAATGTAGCAAGTGTATGAATTCCTTGTAGCGTTTCAGCTGATTGAGCTTCGGCACCAGCATGGTAACCAACCGCTGCAATCGCTGCACCACCAACACCACCAGCAACTGCCTGTCCAATTTTACGAGCCATTGAGTAGATAGAGTAAACAGTTCCATCTTCACGAAGTCCTGTTAAATACTCATGGTAATCAATGATGTCTGTAACGAAAGCCCAAATAACTAGGTTGAAAATTCCATAACCAAACATACCAACTGTTAAAACTGCGATAAATTGTGTTGCTGTTAAGTTAGGTAAGAAAAATAAAACCGCATATACAATTGCTGCAAGTAAGAGACCACCTGAGGCCACTTCTTTTTTACCAAATTTTGAAACTAACGGTTTTATCATTGGCATACCAACAAATACTGCCACTGATTGAAGAAGACCAACCATACTTAATGCTTTAGCGTTTCCAAAGAAATCCTTAAATAAATACACGTTTACAGTACCAATTAACATAAAGCAAACCAAGAACAGTAAAGAAAGAGTAAGGAACACAATGAGTGGTCTGTTTTTACCAAGACCTTTTACAGTTTTGCCAAAGTTCGCTTTTGGTTTATTTGTTTCATCAATTACAATACGTTCAACAGATAATTTATAGCATGCCATATAACAAGCGATTGCAAGAACACCGAAAATGATAGCGCCTAAAAGGAATCGATTTGCATCTGCTTTATTGTCAACAAACAAAATCATTGGTCCTACAACATTAATGATTAACCCAGCTAAGTTCCCACCTAATGTTCTCCAGCTAGATAATGCCGTACGTTCAACAGGATCACCTGTGATTACAGAAGCCATAGAGCCATAAGGAATATTAACAGTAGAATATAATGTTCCCCAAATAATATAGGTTACATATGCATAAGCAAGGTAAAATCCATCAGACATTCCTGGAATATGAACAAACATTAATATACCAGTAATGACAAGTGGAAATGACATTCTAAAGATCCAAGGTCTGAACTTTCCATTCTTTCCTGCTTTCCTTGTATCGATGAAGCGACCCCATGTAATGTCAGCAACTGCATCCCATAAACGTGCGATCAGGAATAGTCCACCGACAGCAGCTGGATTAAGACCATATACATCGGTGTAATAAACCATAAGGAAAGCTGCAACTAAAATAAAGAAGAAATCGTTTCCAAAATCACCGAACAAGTAACCTAATTTATCTTTCATCCCAAAAGGGCGTACTGCTTTCCCACCATTTTGTGGGGTTTCAACTTTCTGTTGTATTGCTCTAGCCATTATTAACCCTCCCATTAAATAGTTCTAAAATAATAAATGTAAACCCTTTAAATAATTGCTAAGACAAGTTGATGCATATTTTTGTGAATCCCTTTACAAAAATGCTCATTGCTTTTTTATAACTTCTCGAGAGTGTATAATTATCCCAATTAATTTGTTTAATGAACTAACAAACTGACTGTATACATAGAATATCACCGTCGACAAAATCCGTCAATATAAATTTGTAAGCGTTATACATTTTTTTTTTTCATTTTACGGATTTTCCATCTTTAGACAAAAGGCGCTGTGTTTATCAATTCAAACCGCTTTAATTATATGATAGGATGAATTTAGTAATGGAGATATTTCCAAATAAAATATATAGAATTGAGAGGAGTGGAGAATTCAATGCTTCAACGTCCAACAGAAAACGAGTATCCAGATTACTATCAGCCCTATATTCAACTGGTTCCAAATGGTGAGATTGTAGAGATTTTGCAGGATAATCTCTTAGAGGTGGTTAATCTTTTTAAGGGGCTTTCCGAAGAGGCGGCTAATCATAGTTATGCTCCGGGTAAATGGAGTGTGAAAGAAGTCCTTGGACATATAATCGATACGGAAAGAATTATGACCTATCGCCTGCTTCGTGTAAGCCGCGGAGATCAAACCCCTTTAGCCGGGTTTAATGAAACAGATTATGTTGAGGCAGCCCAAACCCATAACCTATCGATGGAGGCCATCCTTGAAGACTTCAAAGCAACAAGAAACGCCGCCATCACCCTTATCCAAAACATCCCTGCCGGAGTGTGGGCAAATATAGGCAACGCAAACGGAATGGAAATCACCACCAGAGCCATCGCCTACATCATCGTTGGCCACGAAATGCATCACCGAAAAATCGTTGAAGAGAGATATTTAAATAGGTAATGGGGTAATGGGGTAATGGGGTAATTGTGACTGTGACGACGGTTATGGTGCCACTGTTACGGTGCCTGTCACCGCCCGTGGACACTGTCCACCTCAGGCGGACAGTTACAATCGGTTGGGAAGTAGGTTAGATTAAGCAACCGGGCTGATAAATAAACGGATAATTTCCGTTTATTTGGTAATTATTATAAAAAATGGATTAAATAGACGGAGAGATTCCGCTTATTGGCTCGAAAAATTCGAAAATGGGAGATTTTGCTTTGAATAGTCGGAAAATCTCCCCTTATATACTCCGAAACGAGCTCAAATCCGCTTTTAACCGGAATGTCTCCGCTTATTTTGCTTTCCTAATAAAGAAACTCGCCAATTATGATGATATGGCGAGTTTTACTTTTTTATATACCATAACGATGCCAATACGACAGTCATTTCGGCACGTATTTTAAGAAATACACTTCAAAACGGAACCCTTTAATGACTTTTTGATCTGTTTTTTCTGTGTTTATGGATGGAGCTTTTATCCCATTTTACTTCGAGTGGCAGCAGGCTGGTATTTTCTCATCGGTCCATTTTCGAGTACTTCTTGAAGATAGAGATTTCCATTAGGACTTGTTTTTCTGAGCAGGTCCATGAGGTATGTAATATCGTCAAGTGCTCTATGTGTTTGGTGGTTTGTAATTTGGTGTGCTTGCAGTAGTGTTAGGAGTTTACCATTAGGAAAGCCGTAGTTTTTCCATTTAACACCCCGCATGGTACAATACCATTTTAAATCATTCACTTCTGGGTACATATGATAGAGAAAGCTTCGGTCAAAGGAAGCATTGTGAGCGAAGACGGAGTCAGCACGGTGAAAATAAGTTTTAATCTTACCATCCGTGAAGATCTTCCCTTCTACTAATTCATAGGGAATCCCGTGAATTTGATATGCACGGTCATAGTTCCTTCTAGCAGAACTGGAAAGCGGTTCTCTTAAAAAGGAATCTTCTTCAATAATTTCTTGGACTTCGCCGGTGTCTGTGTGATAAGAAAACAATTTCAACGCTAGTTCTATTACTTCATCTGTAGTTGGCCCTAACCCGGTCGTTTCAACGTCAACAACTAAACCTAACTTCTCAAATTTCTGCATAAATTTCATTCCTTTAATCGAGATATTACATACATTATAACATCTTATTTTAAAAAAAAGACTTGAACTTGGATAGGTCTTTTGGAGTTTAACAATGGCGAGTGAAATGGTGCCGGTTGGGCCGTGACGCCTTTTAGCGATCCAAGTGCATAACCTTTTTGAGAGCTAGCCAAACTTTCGGCTGGCTTTTTTCGATTGGTCGGTAACACTAGTAGGATTATAGGCCAGTTTTGTAAAGCAGAGGCTATTCGTGCCCATTCAAGCTGAAAAAAGAGGTTTGCGGTAAAGAATAGAAGCTATTCGTGCCCGCTCAGGCTGAAAAAGGAGGTTTGTGGTAACGAATAGTGGCTATTCGTGCCCGCTCAGGCTGAAAAAGTAGATAGACGGTAACGAATAGAAAAATTATTATTATAAAACGTAATAAGATGATCTACTTTGACTTACTAGTTTAAGGTTTTTCGCTAAAATACGTCTAATTTTTTTTAGATATTATTAGGCCGCACCAATCATAGATACAATCTGTCGTATTCTTTCTTTCTGGAAATACACCTGTTTTTGCCCCTAATAACCTTACTTCTCACGCATACCATGAATAAACGCTTTTATTATGATTTCCAGGCTTTCATTTAAATCTAATGACATTTTAAAACCGCCCCGCTGCTCTAATGAAGAAAAGCCATGTAAAATGCTACGGAATCCTCGTACTGCATGTATGGCGGTGTCCCCTTCTAATCTATAGTACTGCAGGACGCGAACAGTAAGGTCAACAATCTTAGAACCTGCATGTTGAACATCTTCATCTTCCATATCAGGTGCCATCAAGGTTGCCTCATAAATCCCAGGATGTTTCCGTGTAAAATCAACATAGGCTTTACTAATCGTGAGTACTGCCTCATCTCCAGACACTCCAATAGCAGATTGGGCTAAATCCTCATATAACCGGTCTAGCCCATAAATCGCCATTTTCTTTC
This sequence comes from Neobacillus sp. YX16, assembly GCF_030123505.1. GTDB lineage: Bacteria > Bacillota > Bacilli > Bacillales > Cytobacillaceae > Neobacillus. The sequence goes on along the minus strand of NZ_CP126115.1, from coordinate 857,756 downwards.
TTAGCCCAGCCATCCCATCAAAATGGTTATATAAAGAAGGAGGACGGATTCCTAATTTTTTCGCTAAGTTTGCCAAAGTAACCTCCTGCATCCCAAATTGATCCGCCAACTCCGCTGCTGCTCCGAGAATCTCTGATAATTCAAGTCCAACCTTTGGTCTTGGTGACATTTTCATAAACCCCTTTATTTCAATTTCTTCTCTAGTCGATTAATAGCCTGTTCCATTTCCCTAATCGGGTTTTCCAGCATTTCACCGTGTCCAACTGCTAGTAGCTTAGGCTGATAATTCACCAATTTCTTTGCACTTACTATAGAAGTTTCTTTACTCCATGTACCAAAGGCCGGAAAAGGAAACCATGGCACGATATCACCCGCTACAGCAATTCCTCCTCTAGTTTGGTAAGCATCCCCTGCTATCAGTGCCTTTGAGCGAATATCAAGGAAAGACATCGAACCCGGTGTATGCCCCGGAGTTTCAATGGCTGCCAATGATCCGATTAGGTCTCCTTCTTTCAATAGTATATTCGCTCTGGTCTTCAGCTTTTTCGGAACGCCGCCCTTAATCGGAGTTTGGTGCTCATGCTCTTCAAGTGAAGTGTCACCATTCATTATTCTGTTATCCCTCCCCGAAATATAAACAGGCACGTCCGGGAGTTCTTCCTTTATCCTATCAAGTGCCCCCACATGGTCCTCATGCGCATGTGTTAAAACAATTCTTGTAATGGGCTTCCCAATTATTTCTGCTCCCTTAAATATTCCCTTCATACTAAAGGGAAGTGCTGCGTCAATTAACGTCAATCCATCCTCTTCCTCAACCAAATAACAATTGACTGGAAAGACACTTGCCATAAATGTTACCTGATACAAAAATCCATTATTGAGCATTCTCACAATAACCAGCTCCCTTTTTTAACTAATATCATTAGTTTTATTTTAACTAATACAATTAGTTTTATCAAGTGCCTTTTATAAAAAAAACACCTCCCATGTAGTTGGTATTTCGCCTAAGATGAAGGCTTAAAAGGGGGTTTCCGAATTGAAGATTAGCCTTTAATCAATTCTGAAAGAATACCCTTGTTAACAATTTGTTCAAATCTTTTTTACAGATATGTGAATTAGTGATCAAACTATCCTCAATTCAAGATTAATTTGGTATATTAGCAGTGTAGTAAATATATAAAACATATTTAACAAGGAGATGCTTCAAAATGAATATGAACTAAGTTGTTCATGATTCTGTCAAAACATTTTTAACAAAGTGTGAACTTGTCACTACGGCCGTGTTGTTAACTACAAATATCATTTATAGTATGACTATCAAATACAAATTATATCTTTGAAAGAAGGAATTCATTATGTTTAACACATTTTTAAGAGAAAATAAAATCTCTGCAGCAATTTTAACGATTATTCGTTTATACCTTGGTTACGCTTGGTTCACAGCAGGACTTGGAAAATTACAGAGTGGTGCATTCGACGCTTCAGGTTTTCTAGCTAATGCGGTAAAGAATCCAGTTAAAGGTCCAGATGGCAATATGGTTTACAGTTGGTATGTACACTTCTTAGAAAGCTTTGCACTACCTAACATTGATGTGTTTAATTTCATCGTTCCTTGGGGAGAAACATTAATTGGATTAGGTCTTTTGCTTGGATGTTTAACAACAGCAGCTATGTTCTTTGGTCTAGTGATGAACTTCTCTTTCTTCTTAGCAGGAACAGTATCTCATAACCCAACTGACATATTCTTAGGTTTCATCATCTTAACTGCCGGTTACAATGCAGGCCGCATTGGTCTTGACCGCTGGGTGGTTCCATTCATGCGCAAAACTGTTTTCAAAGGGAAAGAAACTGTAAAACAACACGCCTAACAAAAAAAATGAGCCTCAATCACAAAATGATTGAGGCTCATTTTTTTAATAAATATTATCTTCTTCTCCACTTTCAAAACCTACACGATCTTGATACCAATTTGTTATTTGGGTGATTATAGCAAATACAAGGAAGAAATTCATGGCCCACACGTTAATAAACGGTGCTAAGCCCCCAAACTCGATTCCATGATAACCCTTTAGTTTCATGACAATCAAGCTTTCAATAAAAATTAGAACAAAACCTAAAACACCCGCAACAGCCATTCTAATCATTTCCGTCCCCTCCATATCTACCCATTAGGTTTACCCTATTTCTATTGTTTCAGAGAAATAAATTTGACAATTTTGTGAACACTTATAACCCTATTATAGTTCAAATTTTATGGAAACAACAATATAAAACATTTTGTTTTTAGAAAGTATTAATTTTTTAGCCATTGATAGAATGATATGAAGAGTGTCAATGTAGAAGCATAAATGAGGAAGGTATAAAAATTAACAAATATCGTATTCGTGTATTGATTTAACCATGGAAAGTGATAAATTCGAGATTCTTCATTCGTGGGTGTTCCGCCTAATTTTTGAATTAACTCATTAAAATATTCAAATTCTAACATACTCGCAGCAAGGAAAAAGATAAAGGAACAAATTACTACATTTCGCCATGCAGATTTTTTAAAAGAAGCTTCCTTTAATCTCAGAAATAATTCATATCCAAAAAGTCCAAACGTCAGCAGGACAAATGGAAATATAAGAATAACGGGATTACCGTTACCAGTAAAGGTTTCCGGACTAAATGAAAATTCCTTCACCATTAAAATTGCAACTACACAAAGCAGAAAGTATATAATTAATTGTCTTGATAACATCTTATCACCCCCTATTAAAAGGAATAAGGCCTTATTGTTTATATATTCAGCAATAAGAACGTTATTCCCTTGACCTTGCAGAGGGCATCAGGATGTTATGATTGATTAGCAGTACCTAGGGTTAGGATAGGGAAAGCAGTCAAATAAAGTAAATGAGGTCTTACAATTGAAAGAACATATCTTAATGGTACTGCACAAATTGAAGAAGAATATGATGTTAAAATCCTATATGCCTGTGAATCGGGCAGCAGAGCCTGGGGCTTCCCATCGAAGGAAAGTGACTACGATATCCGGTTTATTTATATTCACAAAAAGGAATGGTATCTCTCAATTGACCAGCGGCGGGATGTGCTCGAGGTACCCAAACATGATAAGCTCTTGTGTGTGATACCCATGTTCCTACGGAAATAATCGTAACGCTTTCGTTAGTTCACAGCCATTTAAATCCGGTAGTTTGTCCACTGGAATGGATTTGTATTTAAACTTCACACAAAAAGAGAAAAAATAAATGAGTTTTGTGTTCAATCCTTTGACTCAAAAAAGACTCTTTTTAGACCCCTAACACAACAACTGTTTTAAATTTTAATCTATCAGATTTCAATTTCCCAACTTTCCCTTAAACTGTCTAAAAAAAGATCATTCAATAATGGAGTTGGGTCTTTTATATTTGTTTCAATTGTTTTTACATATTCGAATAAACGTTTTATTTCGTTGTTGATAAATTCATTAATGTTTTCTACATTAGATACCGTACTTTCCCCATTTGATTTTTTCACTATTAAATTTTGTATTTCCTCTTTTATTTCTACAGTAGGTACCATTTTTTCTACAAGAACAGAAAACTCCACTGATGGATACTGGCTATTTGCTTCTATCCATCTTGCAGAAAGTATAGGTCTAAGGATGTTAAAGTAATTTTTAACTTTATTCTTTACATTTTTTCTCCGATAATTTTTATCTCCCATGTGAAGATAATGGTACAAGCATGCTTTAGGTGAAAATATGTCTTTGGTATGATACCTTAATTTATTAACAGTTAAACCCGACTTTAAATAAACAACTTTGCTATGTATGCATTCAAGAATTGTGGGGTTAGATTTTCGATATGATTTTAAACACTTTTGTAATTCCCAGCCAGTGATGTCGAGCTTTTCACTAATTGGCAACTCAATGAAATCCTTTTGCGAATCTATGGTTAGATACCAATTTGGCCTGTGTATGTAAATAAATCGAATATCATAATCACTATTAATATTATGTTGCCCCCAGGAACGTGATCCACTTTCACAAGCATACAGAATCTTTATATCGTATTCTTTCTCTATATGTTTTAGTTTTCTAATTATTTCTACTTTCATAGGATTTACACCTTCAACTTTATTATTTATTATCTATAAGTTCGTTATTAAGTATATAGAAAAAAGGTACATCAATTTTTCTTATTATTGGTATTTTCGATTGATTTAATGATTAAAAATAATTTTAATTTGTGTCCAATAAAAAGGCGGAGAATGAACATTTATCCTCAAAAAATAGTAATTTACTCTCATCATTTTTGCTAATTATTCCGATCCACTGAAATACAGTATACTTTTAGGTGGAGTTTTCCAATTGATTTAATCTATTAAAATGCAATTATAAGGAGTATCACTTACAATGGATGAGAAAATTAATGTATGGACTACATCACGGGACTCTGCTGTTTGTGATGACATTGAATTGAGAAAGACATCCACCACTAGGCTGGCAAGCTTCAATATTCTATTTTGCAACTTAATAATAAATGTTCCAATGTATCATCCTCAACAACCCAACCCTTGATTTAGTGGAGATTTTTTTACACTTAAATCTTTTACTCCTTGGAACTGTGGTCCTTACAATAATATTAACCCCCCCTTTTAAAAGGGGGTTTCTATCCTATTGAACAATAATTGTACCTTTATACATCCCCATTCCACAAGAATAGTCGTAAGTTCCAGGTTTTAAGGAGTCGATATTAACATATTCCATCCTTCAGTAATTTCATCGTACTTAATGATTCAATTTGTCCTGCAAACGTTAGAACCAGTTCTGTTAGGTCTTCCGTTACAACTTGACCATCTTCTGGGTTAGAAGTTGTCAATGCAGTATGTGCATTCGCAATAGTTGGAACGATAAATAATGTACAAATAATTAAGAAAAGTAATTTCTTCAATGTTACTGTTTCCCCTTTCTTGATGTATTAAAACTCTCCGATTCATATCACCATATTTTATCATGAATTTAAACATTTTGAATTTCAACCTTTATTCTCTTTAAATCCATTAAACTATTTTCCAGCTTTCTAGAATTCAAACCCTTCATTTAGATGTTTAATGAAACACTTACTATTTTCATTCAAAAACAGAAAAAATCCGCAGCTTTTGTAAAAGCTACGGAACCAATTAATTAACAGGTGGGTAACCTAGATCATTTAACTTTTTACAATGTCATTGGCATGTTTTTCTAGACATAAGCAGAATTAGTTTTTATCTCCCCTAAAAAATAAGAAGTATGATACCAATCCTGAAAAAACACTAGCACCAGCTGAAATAAAAATTCTCGTTTGTAAATCAATTTCAATATAATCTTTCTCAAGCCTCCACATTGCCAAAATCATTACAATGAACATTGTTGAAATTGTCAAAGTTAACCTTTTTGTCATTTTTCCCTTTCCCTTCTAAAACATGGCATTTCTTAATTAATAAGTCATTGAACAAGATTCCAGACGTCTATTTACTTAATGGAAAGTATAATCTCATTCCAGATTTTAATTCCTTTCCTTGTTGAATATGATAGTTCTTTTTAAAATGATTATAACTTGAAATTTCCGCCAATTGCACTTTTCTCAAACCTAACCACCATAAGAACACCATATAAGGAGGTAGCGACAGCCAAGATCCTTGGTTCAACAATAAATAATTAAATATTCCATGTAATAAAGCTGGAAGTATCATAGAAAACAGTAATAAGAGCAGCTTTGATTCTTTTGTAAACTTGGCTTTGCTAATATAATACCCCATAATAACTCCAAACAAGGCATGGCTAGAGACAGGCAGTAATGCACGTGTAAGAGCGAATTCCATCCCATTAGTCATTAAATACATAATATTTTCGGCAGTTGCAAACCCCAAAGATACAGAGGTTCCATAGACAATACCATCAAAAGGCTCATCAAATTCCACATTCCTGTATGCAAAGACGAATAAAATAGACCATTTAAAAAATTCTTCAACCAAACCTGAAGAAAAAATTGCATAAATGGAATCATATTTAACAATATTTTCTACTTTAAGTACATATTCAATAAATGCTATCGGAAATATAAGCAACGCCCCAGAAATAAACGTAAAAAGTACCATTAATACAGGTTCTGGTTCATACTTATCTTTTAAATAAAAGTAACTTAATAAAGCTAATCCAGGGGCAATTCCTGCAAGTAAAATCTCTACCATTTCCAACCCCCTTTGACATTTATAATATTAATATACTTTAATAATAACCCAAATAGACTGGAATTGAAATTCGGGCTTAGAAAAATCCCCTTGTAAGACAGAATAGCCTGCACAAAAGGGATAGTTTCGCTCATGTTCCTATTGTAGTATTTAATTAATCACAGTTTTTTTCATATATTCCATACAACCATCTGTTTCAGTTTGGGAATTTTCATCTGTAATTATCTCTTGACTATCCAATCCTAAAGCACATGCATCCTCTATATTCCCTTCTCTAACTAACTATTTTGGAACTGGTGTAGGAGTTGGCTCCCCATACGATTCATATTTTTAGTGATTAATCTATTAATTTCTTTTAACTCTTTTCCATCTTGATACATTTCAGTCGCCTCACGGGCGATCTCCACACAGATGTCTCATGATATACCCATAGAATCCCATTCTGTCACTTGCATGTCGTCTCCAAAGCTATCAATAAAGCAATCAAGATTACTTTCATGTCCATCTTCGGCATAACATCCACAATAACAAGGAACGGATGCCAATACTTCTGGATATTGTGCAGCCATAGCATATGTTCCTTGAACTATTTCAGAGGAATTCAGCACAAAGTCTGGTAGTGGCTTATGTTTTGAATCTATGCAATTTCTTCTTTAGAACCGCATCCGGCCAGCAAACCCATTTAATGGGATATATTTTCTCTTCCCCTTTTATTGATAATCCAGGTAAAGAACTATAAGAGCGAGGTGTAAAAAGGGTTAAGAATCATACGTGTTTCCAACTCTCACCGATAGCACTTCCCTTATCTAAAATAAGAAACGATAATTTTGTTTGTTTTAAGTAATATCCAATCGCAAGTCCTGCTTGACCTGCACCAATAACAAGAACATCATATACCATTTACTCTCCCCCTTAGATTGAAAAGGGCTTCCCAAAAATCGGGAAGCCCTTTATTATTTGTCTTTAATTCTGAGAAGTCTTAGAGCATTTAGAGTCACAATCAATGTGGAACCCATGTCTGCAAATATTGCTATCCACAGAGTCAACCAACCAGGGATAACTAACAATAAAGCAACAAGTTTAATCCCTAATGAAAATGCAATATTTTGCTTTATAATATTCAATGCACTTCTGCTTAGTTTTACTGTAAACGGAAGTTTTCCAAGATCATCAGCCATTAAAGCTATATCAGCCGTTTCAAGGGCAGTATCTGTTCCTGCTCCTCCCATTGCAATACCGACAGTAGATGCAGCTAATGCTGGTGCATCATTCACCCCATCTCCGACCATTGCAACACGGTCATATTTACTCCTAAGTTCCTTAATAAGGGTTAATTTATCTTGAGGTAAAAGGTCTGCCTTAATGTCAGATACTCCTATCTGCTGCCCGATGGCATTAGCCGTCCCTTTATTATCGCCTGTTAACATGATGGTTTTTTGAATACCTAATGAGTGAAGTTTCTTTATGACTGATTTACTATTTTCTCTTACTTCATCAGCTACAGCGAGTAGTCCTAATATTTCTGTATCAGTCCCTGCTACCATGACAGTCTTCCCTTTATTTTGAAGGTCCGAGATAGTAGCTTTTAGGTTTGATGGAAGTCCGTTTGATAATATTTCACCAAATAAATTTGGACTACCTACATAATACAATTTATTGTGAACTTTACCTTTAATGCCTTTACCTGTAATCGAAGAAAACTCTTCGATGGTCAGAGCCTTATAAGGTAAATCATCCTGTTCCGCTTTCTTCATGATGGCTGAAGCTAACGGATGCTGGGAACCATTTTCTAAGGCAGCAATAATGGTAAGAAGTTCATCAGAATCTGTATTTGGTTGTGGAATGTAGTCCGTTACAACTGGAATACCGTGCGTTAAGGTTCCTGTTTTATCAAAGGCAATCGCTTTGATTGCTCCCATTTCCTCTAAATGAATCCCACCTTTAATTAGAACACCATTTCGAGCAGCATTTCCTATTGCGGTTACGATCGCAACTGGCGTTGAAATAACTAACGCACAAGGACATCCAACCACTAGAGCAGCCAAGCCTTGATAAATCCATTTGTCCCAATCTCCTCCAAAGAACAAAGGTGGTACCACTGCTACGCCCAAAGCTATAAGCATAATGAGTGGTGTGTAATACTTTGCAAATCGATCCACAAATGCCTGAGAAGGTGCTCTCTCTGCTTGCGCCTCCTCAACTAAATGAATGATCTTTGCAATCGTTGTGTCGTCAACATGTTTGGTTACTCTTACTTCAAGGAGTCCTTCTTCATTTAACGTTCCTGCGAATACTTCATCATCAACCGTTTTTGCAACTGGAACTGATTCACCTGTAATCGCTGCTTGATTTACTGACGATAAGCCCTTGACAACCATCCCATCCATCGCAATTTTTTGCCCAGGTTTTACAATCATAATGTCGCCAATTTGAATATTGTCCACTTCAACCATAAACTCTTTATTTCCTCTTCGAATCAAGGCTTCTTTCGGAGCAATATCCATTAAGGAACGGATAGACTGACGAGCTTTATCCATTGAGTATGTTTCAAGAGCCTCACTTATGGCAAACAGGATGACAACTGTTGCACCCTCTCCCCATTCACCAATAATTGCAGCACCTATAACCGCAATAGTCATTAGGGTTTTCATATCAAACTGTAAACGGATTAAATTCATTAATCCCGTTTTAAAAAGTCGAAAACCACCTACTAAAATAGACGTAGCATAGGCTAAAATGGAGGCAACGCTCTCTTCCCCATTCAATTCCGCCGAAATCCACCCAATTAGTAAGAAAACCAACGAGGCTATTACTTTTGAATGCTTTTGTAAAAATGGTTCTTTTTTCTCTTCAAATTTTTGTTTTTCAGGGATTACTTTTATGTTTTCAAAGGCCCCTGCTTTTTCTAGTTCTTCAATCGTTGTTTCACCATAAACCGTAAGTTTAGAAGCACCAAAGTTTACACTTGCATCAGAAACACCATCCAGGTGTTTTACGTTCTTTTCGAACTTTGTCGCACAGCCAGCTCAGGTGAATCCCTGCACTCGATAAACAGTTTTTTCATTTGATTTTTCCAAACCAGCATCACTCATGGATCTTCACCTCCTTTTGATGTTCAAAGGCGATTTGTATTAGTTGTTTCACATGGTCATCATCCAATGAATAATAAACTAATTTTCCTTCTTTACGATATTTCGCCAACCCTAAATTGCGAAGGAGTCTTAAATGATGAGATGCAGTAGCTGTGGTACTGCCCACAATATTGGCTACATCACATACACACAATTCATCTTCCTTACTTAAGGCATAAGCAATCCTTATTCTAGTGTCATCCGCCAACGCCTTAAAAATTTGTGCGACAGACAATGTATCTTGTTGTGAAATAGAACTTTTTAGACGATTTACTTTATCCTCATCCACGCAGGTTACTTCACACACATCTTCTTGCTTCAATAGATCCTCTTGATTCAAAAGATTGCTCCTCCTTATTCAAACCTTCATTTGATTATTAGTATATACAGTATCAAATCCAATGGTCAAACAATTATTTGAATGTTTTAATAAAAATTATCATTTGGTAATTGACAAAAAGATTGTCCGTGACATAGAGTATTTACTAAGACAAATAAAGTTGCACATAGGAAACTTTTTAGAGGGAGGGAAAAGCATGTCAGACAAGAAGATTTCTCGGCGGGATATTTTAAAAATAGGAACCACTGGAGCACTAGGGATAGCAGGAAGTATTTATTTAAATAAAGTAGCTCCATTTTCCAAAGTCGCTCATGCAGAAAGTCACCATCCAAATCACAATAGTCATACTTCAAATCACACAAATATGCATGATACGACAAAAACAGAAGGTTATAAGATGGCTAAACGTCTTTTAACCGAATTTGACTATGGAAAGGTGACAAAACTTTTAGATGGACGCACTCTCCGCGAATATGAGGTAGTAGCTGTTGATAAGGAAATTGAGATTGCAAAAGGGATTATGTTTCCAGGCTGGACTTATAATGGAACGATTCCAGGACCAACATTTCGTTGTACCGAAGGGGATTTATTACGATTTCATTTTATTAACAAGGGGAGTCATCCACACTCAATTCATTTTCACGGAATTCATCCGCCTGAAATGGACGGAATAGCACCGATCGCTCCAGGTCAATCATTTACTTATGAATTCGAAGCAAAGCCGTATGGTTTACAAATCTATCATTGTCACGTCCTACCGTTAGCCCGACATATTCATAAAGGGTTATACGGAAATTTTATTATTGATCCAAAAGCACCAAGGGAACCAGCAATAGAACTAAATATGGTCATGAATGCGTATGACTTAGATTTAGATGGTGCAAATGAATTTTATACGGTGAATGGATACGCATTTGCCTTTATGAACCATCCCATTAAAGTCAAGAAGGATGAGCTTGTCCGAATCTATTTAAGTAACTTAACCGAATTTGACTTGCTAAACTCATTTCATTTACACGCCAACTACTTTACCTATATTCCAACAGGCCGAAATGACAACCCTGCTCAATATACCGATACCATCATACAGTGTCAGGGAGAACGTGGGATACTTGAAGTCCGTTTTCCATACAGGGGGAAATATATGTTTCACGCTCATGTAAGCGAATTTGCCGAGCTTGGCTGGATGGGATTCTTTGAGGTTGAATAGAAAGGAGTGACTATCATGAAATCAAAATGGTTGATTACAGGTCTTATTCCACTTGTGCTGTTAATGCTTGTATTGGGATGGGTATTTAAAAATGGGGCTGGAGTTGAACGAGAACCTGCTGCTCCAATAGAAGTCCTAAATATTGACCAAATTAAAATTGTGCCATCAGGATTTGTGCTAGATGTCAGTAATACTGGTCCTGATTCATTTACCATTTCTCAAGTGATTGTTGATGATTCTGTGTGGACATTTTCCATGACCCCAGATTCTACACTTAAACGGTTTGATGATGCAAAGGTAACCATTAATTATCCATGGGTTGAAGGCGACCCCCATACCATTTTATTAATATCTGAGAATGGAATAATAACGGAAGCAGCAATAGATGCTGCTACATTAACTCCCGAATTATCTTGGGAAAATGTTTTGAATTACGGATTTATTGGCTTCTATGTAGGGATTGTTCCCATTACTCTAGGATTATTATGGTATCCATTTATGAAACGTTTGAAGAAAAGTTGGATAAATGCCATTCTGGCTCTCACAGTTGGTCTCCTACTATTCTTGTTCTTTGGGACTCTATTCGACGGATTTGAAATTGGTGCAGAAGCCCCTTCTGTCTTCCAAGGAAACATGGTAGTAATTATTAGCACCGTCCTTTCATTTCTCCTGTTGATTGGGTTCGACCAGTACCAACAACAAAGGCAAAAACGAAATGGTTATTCACCACTTGGAATTGCTTTATTAATGGCAACAGGGATTGGACTTCATAATTTTGGTGAAGGGTTAGCGATAGGTTCTTCCTTTGCACTTGGTGAGGCTGCATTAGGTACGTTTTTAATAATAGGATTTACTCTGCACAATATTACTGAGGGGATAGGAATTGCTGCCCCATTATTAAATACTAAACCAAAAATTAGCCAATTTGTTTTATTAGGTACAATAGCAGGTGCACCAGCCATTTTGGGAACTTGGTTCGGAGGGTTTATCTTTTCACCAATTTGGGGTGCAGTTTTCCTTGGTATAGGAGCTGGGGCTATATTACAAGTGATTTTCGTAATCTCCAAAATGCTAATGGAAGATCACAAAAAGAATAATGAACCTTTCGTATCATGGATGAATTTTTCGGGCATTACACTCGGAATATTAATCATGTATTTTACAGCTTTTTTTGTAAAATTTTAAGCTCTAATCAATGTCAAATTAATATAAATGAAAGCGTGAATGGTAATGGGCTTTGAAAAAAGAAGTAAGTTTGGTAAATGGATGGATGAACAAAAAGGCGTTAATATATTTGAGTTAGAAAGAGTATCAAATCTTAGTAAAAGTACGATCTTAAAATTATGTTACAATCAGGACTATCGTCCGAGATTTTCCACAATAAGTAAGATTAATCAAGGATTAAAAAAACTTGGTAAGGAAATTGACATTAACGAGTTTTTTTCCTGAATTTTATGTAGAAATGGTGATTCAAAGAGGAATTACAAAAAATATATTAGGAGGGAAACTATGCTTCAAAATATCGGAATACCAGGTTTAATACTAATTATAATGCTCGCCCTTATTATTTTTGGTCCTTCCAAGTTACCAGAAATCGGAAGAGCATTCGGCTCAACACTTAGAGAATTTAGGCAATCAACAAAAGGGCTCATGGATGATAATCACGAAAAAGAAAAAGAGTAGCTGATATTAGAGGTGGCCATCATGCTAAGACGATGAGCCACCCTTTTTTATTCCTTATTCAGCTCTTTTGGTAACTGTAAATTCCTTTTTGCATTTTCTATCCTATTTTTAAGTTTGGTCAGGTTAAGCGCAAAAAGAGAATTAACATTATGTAGCGAATATATTCATTTATTACTAGGTTAATCGAGAGTGTATATGTACAAGTAATATCAGTTGATAAAACCGACCCTACCGAACAATTAAATCAGATATTTCGAGAGACTCTTGATGAGATTTGGGGATAAAAAAAAGAGCCCAAGGGCTCATTTTTATTTTATCCTCACCTTCTCGTCCCCCTCAATCCAACTCGGGAAAAAGCTAAGCTCCAGACTAATCGGACTTTTAACCTTTTTCAAATCAGGGATATTTACCCGCAGTTCAACTTCACCTTCAGTACCCAGATTTTCTGTTTGTTTTGGAGTTACTTCGGCACCATTTCCATCTGTGATTCCCCCAAATAGAAAATAGTTAAACTCCTCTTCAGTTTGGAGTTTAAACATCAGATAATCTTCTTGTAGCTCGAAATCATATAACTGATTTCCTGATGGTTTCGTCAAAAGTTGTTCCTTTTCTGTATCCACTACTACAAAGGCTTCACTTTTATCTACTGCCTGAATCTTATTTACCTCTAAATACAACTTCTCTGGATTGTTAAAATAGTTGCTTTGCAAATAGATAATCGCTTCATTTTCAGAAATTCTACTTGCAATTACCCCATTATTTATTTTATTCCATACTTCCCCATTTTCATCTACCAGCCTTATATCATCAAAGTTAAGCAGTTTTTTAGAATTTGCCGGGTCCATTTTCACATGAACGGCAACCCTTAAAGGATATACGTCTGCTTCTGCAAAGGTTATTTTTTGTCCTTCAATCGTCACCGTTTTATTTATTTTGTATGTCTTTTTCGTCTTTACATCTTTATTTAAAGAGAAAGAAAGCCTGTAGTCAGCCGTTTGTTGATCACTTTTTATCTTTAATTTTATTTCAAAATCTTTTTGATGAGGCGGGCTGTCAAAGAAGTATTCGAGCGATCCATTATAAGCTGTTTCTCCCTCTTCAGAAGTATGGTGGCTTCCAATTGATGCAGAGCTCCAGTTTAGCTTCTGACCATTTTGGTTAAATAACCCCACTTCTTCAAGGATAACCTCCTTTTGTTTTTCAGCAGATTCAATGGAATAAAAAAGGACTAATCCATTCTCATCTGCAATCGCTCCATCTATAGAAATTTCAACACCGTTCTTTTCTTGTGAGACCCCAATTTCTTGATAATAGCTATTTTCAATGGCCTGCATACGCCCCTTGTCACCACGAATTAATTCTATTATCTTCTCCATTCCCGGGATGTCTGCAACATAAGATGCAAATGCTGGGGATAGCTTAATGGATGTGAAAAATCCAAAGAAAAGTATAGCTGCTGCCATAAAACTGAAAAGCATTTTTCTATTTCGAGGTTTCCTAACTTCTTCTGCTTTGGCTTTTTGAAAACCAGTTAGTATAGCCTCATCTAGTGAATCTAGTGGGATTTTAATATCATCATAGGAATGCTTGTATTCAGTTAATTTTTTCTCCTCCCTCTTATACATTTACTTTCCCACCCTTCTCTTCTAACTTTTCGCGAAGTGACTTTAAGGCTTTGTTCAACCAAGTCTTCACGGTTCCTTCAGGCCGCTTCATGGAATCTGCAATGTCCTTTATTTTCAAATCATGAAAGTATTTTAGGGTTAGAATTTCTCGTGAGCGATCATCTAAAGTGAGCATCGCTTCTTGAATTTCCATAGCAAAATAATTATCCGCACTACCTTGGAAATTCAAAACCTCTTCCCCCAGCACTACACGATTTTTCTTTTTCAACTGATCATTACAATAATTAATCATGATACGAATCAGCCATGTTTTAAAATAAGAAGCTTCCCTAACATTGCGTATATTCTTATAAGCCCGGTAGGTAACTTCTTGAATGGCCTCCAGTACATCTTCTTCATTTTTCAAAAAGGAGTATCCAGTCTTATATAAATCTATCTTGTACAGCTGGATTAAATTAAGAAAAGCTGTGTCATCCCCTTCAATAGCACGCTGTACTATTTTTTCATCATTCATTTACGATCCCCGCCCCTCGAGTCCCTGTGACTAAATATTAGACTATTAAGCAGGGAAAAGGGTTTTATTTTTTTATTGCAAATTTTGTTTTATTTTTAAGTAGGATTGAAATTCTCGTTAAAAGCGAATATTATATATAAGTTATTAAAAAATGTTCGCGTTTTGGAGGAATCCTATGTTTAAACTTAAAGAAAACCAAACAAATACAAAAACAGAACTACTCGCGGGAATTACGACTTTCTTTACAATGGTTTATATCGTTGTTGTGAACCCAGTCATTCTCGCAGACGCAGGTGTACCCTTCGAACAAGTATTCACAGCAACGATTATCTCTGCAGTTGTTGGGACACTTTGGATGGCATTATTCGCAAATTATCCAATCGCCATTGCACCTGGAATGGGACTTAACGCATACTTCGCCTATTCAGTCGTTGGCGGAGGGCAAAATATTAACTATGAAACAGCCTTTGCAGCTGTTTTTATTGCCGGTATCATCTTTGTTATCTTGTCTTTAACACCTTTCAGAGAAAAATTAATTGATGCGATTCCAGAAAACCTCAAACATGGGATTACAGCAGGTATTGGTTTATTTATTGCCTTCATTGGTTTAAGACTTACGCATATCATTACTGCTCATCCCACCAATCTTGTCGGTTTGGGTGATCTTAAATCTCCTTCAGCTGCGCTTGCAATTGTCGGACTGGCCATTACATTAATACTGATGGTGCTGCGAATCAATGGAGCTTTATTTTTTGGAATGATTATTACTGGGCTAATCGCCTTTTTTACGAACCAGCTTTCTTTTGATCAAGGATTTGTATCACTTCCATCTCTTCCTGAAGGATTAATGGTAGGAAACCCTATTACAGCTTTAAGTGATGTCATTGGGCACAGTCTATATGCCGTTGTTTTTTCATTTATTTTAGTAACGATTTTTGATACTACTGGCACAATGATTGGTGTTGCTAATCAGGCTGGATTAATGAAAAATGGGAAATTTCCACGTGCACGCCAAGCCTTACTTTCAGACTCTATTGCAACCTCAATTGGTGCTATGTTTGGTACAAGTCCAACAACAGCATATATTGAATCCACTTCAGGAGTGGCTGCAGGAGGACGAACTGGCTTAACGTCTCTTACCGTTTCTGTCTTATTTATTTTGTCAGCATTCTTTGGACCTCTTGTCAGTGCAGTGTCAGGGATTTCTGCGATTACCGCACCTGCTCTTATTATTGTAGGCAGCATGATGATGGGAAGCATAGCGAAGATTAAATGGGACGAATTAGATGAAGCTTTTCCTGCATTCCTTGTGATTTTGAGTATGCCGTTAACCTCGAGCATTGCAACTGGAATTGCACTTGGTTTCATCAGCTATCCGCTCTTAAAGATTGCTAAAGGAAAATGGCGTGAGGTTCACCCGCTTCTCTATGTATTCGCCGTTTTGTTCTTTTATCAGCTTGCATTTTTACCGCATTAAAAAAATGGAGTCCCAACCACAAAGTTGGGCTCCATTTTTCTTAAAACTTATTAGGAAACTGCTTGATAATTCCGTCTGCAAGAAAATCTGACATATGCATTAGATGTTCTTGATTTTTGTCTAAGGCCGTAATATTCGCATTCCAATCCTTATTCAGTTTGGCAACCACACCATCTGTGATTAGTTTTAAATGCGTATACATCATTTCTTTCAATACTTTTTTATTGTAATTTGGATTTGCAGCAGTTAAAAAGTTAGTAATATCATCTGCATTTTTAAACCACTCGGCATTGTACTTTTTGAAATCAGCCTGATTCCCGCTTTTCCCTGCAGCCACCACTTTACCGGCAATTTGAATATGTTCTCTCAACAACTGACCAAGTTTGTTGCCGGCTTCCTCTCCGTAAAAGGGTTTAATGGCATTTCCTAAATCGTCCTGGTTTTTTAATAATCTTGCTAGCACCTGTGCTTGGTCCTCTAGCCCTGCAATTGAACTAACTATAAACTTTTCTGTCCAAAAAGCGTGTTCATTCCAAAGATGCCTCAAATCAACCCTAAGTTGGACAGTTTTCTGACTAAGTGGCTGCGCTTGCGTATGTTGCTCAGCCTGTTTGTTCTCTTCCGCATTTGTGAAAGCAGGGAAGATTAATACAAATGAAAGAAACAAAAGCATGAATCTGGTTAAATATCTGCTCAAAAAATCATCTCCTAATAATAAATTGAAACTGCACAATTATTATTAGATATTTTATTTACTTTCACTCTTTAGAATAAATCTTCATAAATTCCACATAACTTCTCTATAACTTCTACAAATGTTTATCTTATTATAAAGATAACTTATTAAGGACTTAGGTTTTAGGAACCTTATTCTTAAAAACTTCCTATAATTTGATTGGTACTGAGTGTACCAATCCTTTTTTTCGCCAAAAATTCATCTTCACAAATTCCACATAACTTCTCTATAACTTCTACAAATGTTTATCTTATTATAAAGATAACTTAATTGAGTCTTAAGGTTTAAGGAACCATATTCTTAAAACGTCCCATAATTTGCTTGGTACAAGTGTACCGGGCTCTTTTTTTGCCCTTTTTTCTTTTTTTAAGGTTCGGTTATACTCGGCTGTTGATTTGTGCTGCAGGAGTCTCACGCCTTCCGCACAAATCAATAGAGTGCCAAAATCAATATTAAGCTTTAACATAGCCTTTTCTAAAATAAAATTGTATCAAAAAGTGTAATTTTACACTATAATGTAAATAGAAAATCATTATATTAGATTAAGGGGTGTATATCCTTTATGAAGGCTAAAGCTATTTTTTTATCAATTATTGGTATCGTGTTGCTCTTGTCTGTTTTCATCTATTCCTCTTTAAATGGAAACCCTGCCACAAAGGAAAATAGCAGAGAACTCGTCTCTGCCTACCTTAAGGAAAATTATCCTGATGAATCCTTTAAGATTACAAACATCTCCTACTATCCCGGTGAAGGAACGTATATCGTCCATGTTATTTCTAAGGATGGAAAAATAGAAGGAAATATTGATGTTAGAAACGGAAGAATTCGTACGGAAGGTGCAGAATTTCCATTTAGGCAATGAAAGTGACGCTGCTGAATTGAGAAATTCAAAACCTTTAGAAATAAAAAATGGGTTGGTGCCCAATCTCGCACCAACCCTTTATTTGATATAACTAACTTGATTTCTTCCGCAGTTTTTACACGCGTATAAACCTTTATCAGCTCGATTCAATAAAGAATCTATGCTATCACCTGGTTTAGAATTGGTAACTCCAAAACTTGCTGTTAGGTTTCCCGCTCCTTTGAAGCTGTGTTCAGAAACAACCTTTCTTAAATGCTCGGCAAGCTTAACGGTTTCTTCACCAACTGTATTAGAGATAATGACGAACTCTTCCCCACCCCAACGTCCAAATAACTCTCGATTGGTTAGCTGATGTTGGATGAGTTCCGCTAACTCTACTAGGACTTCATCACCAATTTTATGTCCATAGTTATCATTGACCAACTTAAAATGATCAATGTCAAAGAAAATAACGGAGAATCCTTCTTTCTTATCCTCAAAAACCTTAAGCTTCTTTTCAAGCCATTCATCAATCCGCAGGCGATTAGAAATTCTCGTTAATGAATCATAGTAAGCGTGCTTTTTAAACATTTCGAGATCAGCATAAGTCTTAAACACATGCTGAGCATAATAGAGAACAATAATGTAAACAAGATTGGCAAAGTAATATTGACCTAACGAATCAATTGATTCTGAGGAAAGACTATTGATATACATAATTCCCGTAACAAATGTTGTAAGAAAAATAACAATAGAATAGTATAACCCTCGTTTCGTTCCTAAAGTTAAGAAAAAGAACAAGGTTATAATCGGCATCCAGATAATAAAATCTCCAAGAGACCCGCCTGATACTACCATGTAGTTGCGGACAGCGTCAAAAAACGTCGTAACATGATAAAAACTGACTAATGCCAAATTGGAGTATTCAGTAAATTGAACAAAAAGTCTTTTGTATAGTAAAAGCCAACTGATGATAAACCATATTGAGAGAGTATTATTAATTGTAAATTGAAATTTAGATGTGGCATCAATATTTTGTAGAAGTGTATTAGAGATGAGGGCAATAATAATACATGGGACAACCCAAAGATAAATACGTATCTTAAGCTCATTTAGTGATCCGAATTTTTTTAACATTGGTATTTGTTCATCTCCCAACTAATCAAAATCGATTAGTCCTGCCTGCTGCATGACAGCTGACTGACATAATCACAGCTGTGGCCAAAGCTCCTTTCATGTTATTTCATTATTTTAATGGTTTCCCTGACTATATCTACATTTAAGAAAAAGTAGTGACCTTTCAAGGGCACTACTTCTATAAACTATTATATCAGACATATTAGGAGGAAAACTATATAGGATTCATTGTAAAAATTTATATTGATTTATTATCTGAATGCTTATTACTCTTTGCATAGTACCTTCCATTATGGACACATTAAGTTAAAAAAAGGGAAATATTATGATAGGACTATTAATCGCAATTTTCACCTTTAACTATTTTGGTTTTAAAACAAATAAATTATTATCAGGCAATCAAATTCTTCATATTTGGTTATTTACAATTGCCTTTCAAGTTCTTTTCGATATTTTTATTGAATTCAAATACCATGCATACTGGTATTTTGATAAAGAGTTGGATTGGCGGGGCTTACTCCCTCATGTGTTCCTAATTCCACCAGTAAATATGATTTTTTTAAATTGGTTTCCTCATAATAGAGGATGGATGAAACAATTGCTTTTTTTCATTGCTTTCAATATTGCCATTTTAATTTACGAAGTCATTACTCTGTTTCCTGAACCATGGGGATATTTTCATTATGGCTGGTGGAAACTGTGGCATGCCGCTATTCTTGATCCTATTCTATTACTTATCTTATTGGTATTCTATAAGTGGATTTGCAGTTTGGAGAAAAAAGCCTGTCTAAAATAATTTGGCCTAGCATCTGTTATGATGACCACATGTGAAACCTGTTTTTAGTTTCATGAATTTATACATGACATTCGCCTGCCTGCCCTTTTTTGTACAAGGATTGATTTTGGAATGAAGGCATTCCATAAAACGTTTATCACAGTAACAAGGGGAGTTTCCACGCTTCAGACATAAATCATGTTTGTAACAGCAGGAATCCACATCATTGATAGGAGCACCTGGACCGCTGCAGCCCGGTCCGCACCATCTGTAACCTGAAAAAACGCAGAGCGAAAACGGTTTTTTTCTACAACTCATATTTTTCATCTCCTTTTTATATAAAATATGAATTGTAGGATAGAGTGGACATGCTCGTATCACGGGTTGTTTAAAAAAATGGGGTGCAGATGGTTTACGTTTCAGTCTGTTTGAGCATAAAAAAAGGAAATCGTCGTGATTTCCTCTATAGCCCAAATATTTTATTGAAGGCTTTCATTGCCTCATTACTGCAAATGGAGGCAAAATGATCTCTTACCTTCATTTTCGCTTCTTCCTTTTCAATCTGACTATCATCAATCCTATGATTCTTTGCCCAATAGTTCATTGTTTCAAAAGAGGTACTACTCCATCCATTTTTCTCACCAGCATCATTCGTCTTTGCTTTCGTCCCTGAAACACATATATCCATGGAACCCTGCAACTCCAGAAGAGCGTTATCAAATAACTTCTTCTTTTCTTTATCCTTCATTCCTGCTTCTACTCTCAATACTCTAGTGTCTATTCCTTCATTCTCCTTAATAAGCGCAAACAGCTCTACAGCTTCTCTCGACATTAGCCCATCCTGATACCGAGCTTCTATCGAAAGAGGAGATCCCAAAATAGCACGATAGAAAGGTAACAGTTCCGTAGATAGTAAAACAGATTTCTTTTTAACAAATTTACCATATGCGGCTGATCCATCTCCTGGAAACTTTGCACGCCACAGCCATGGATCCAGCTCGGAACCCGTATACCAATGTTCCTTCGCAGTTATACTATCGAGCGAGGGATAATTAGGGATGAGTTTCGCCAATGGCAGAAACCCAATTTCTCTTATTACCTCTATAGCTTCTTCATATGTATGAACCTTATACTCCTTCATCCTAAGCCGTCTCCCTGAAAAGTCGATTGACTTCATTTCGTAATTCTGTAAGTAAATCAAAGGTGGATTGGCTCCCCAAGCTTTCTACTATATTTGTGTAATACCACTTTTGTTGTTCCTTTCCTGCATTAAATCTGGCCCAAACCTCTTCGCCAACTATTTCATAATCTCTTATAATGGACCGAATATTATGTAGTTTATCTGCACAAACAACAATTCGAATTTCCTCCGAAGCACCTTTTAAGTATTCAATGGTATGCTCCTTCCTGTCCTTCCATGGAAGGGATTTATCGGGTTCCGAACTGCCTTCAACGATTTCAGCAATCTTTGTTCCAAATTCCCTTTTGATGTCTTCAAGTGTTAGTTCCGTATCCTCAACCGTATCATGTAAGATTCCGGATGCAACAATTTCCTCACTGTACCCGTTCTTTACTAACAGCATTCCCACAGCCACAGGGTGTGTAATATATGGAATGTCCGTATTTTTTCGATATTGTCCTTCATGAGACTTACTAGCTAACTGCAGCGCTTTTTCAACTATATCCAAATTGACCTTCCTCCAATCAAGGTAACCTTCCACCATCCTTTATTTTTACCTTATTTCCACACCGTATAACAAAAATCCTTCTTGGCTTTATTAAGATCAATTATTTCGATAGAAAAATGTATAATTTGTCCAATCACATAATTTTGTACGAGCATATTTTATAGTACAAACCTGAAAGGGGGGATATGGAATGTCTAATGAAAGAAGACGTCGTGATGATGATGATCGCAGAGAAGTCAGAAGAGTTTTTATTGATGCAGAAGAAGTTATTATCCGTGCTGATAGAGTAAGAATTGCTGGCGATGATGACAGAAGAAATGATGACAGAAGAGATGACGACAGAAGATGTAGAAGAGACAGATTCTGGTGGGGTTAATTGATTCTTTAAAGGGATAATTACAATTCCCGCAGGCTGGTGAGACAAATCGATCTCCCCAGCCTGTTTTTATTCCACCACTTTTCTTACTAATATGGTAAATTAATGAAGTAGAGTTTATAGAATAGTAGGTGTGCTGATGATAGAAAAATTTCACGTTTATATGTCCTCATTCCTTCAAGAAAGAATGATTCGAGTGTATCTGCCTTTGAGTTATCATGAATCAAAAAAACGATACCCTGTCTTGTATATGCACGATGGGCAAAATGTTTTTGAAGATGATGGCGCCATTAAGGGCGTATCTTTAGGATTAAAAAATTTCTTAGATAAAAACAAAATGGCATTAATCGTGGTAGCAATCGACTTAAATCCTGAAGGAGAAGAACGCTTTAACGAATACTGCCCATGGGTAACCGGAGCAATCGCAGAGAAAGTAATTGGTCATCCCAGCTCTTCTGGTGGTAAAGGTGAACAATACTTGGACTTTATCGTAAATGAACTGAAACCATTAATAGACGATAAATACCGAACTCGTAAGGACCAGACTTCGATGGCTGGTATTTCATTAGGAGGTCTTATCTCTACATATGCAGCCTGCCGCTATCCACATATTTTCAAGCGAATTGCGGCAATATCTCCTGGATATTATCGCAACCAAGAGGAACTCGAGGTATTCGTCAGGAATTCTGATTTATCTGCAGTTGAGAGGTTTTATATGGATTTTGGTACTCAGGAAGTCAGCGATGATAAAGATTTGAATAATCAGCTTACAGATATGATTCAATCCATCTATGAAATTTTGAGCAGCAAAATTGAAGATACCCGCTACCAAACGATTAAAGATGGTGAACACAATTATACTTCGTTTAAAAAGAGATTTCCTGAAGTAATAGAATATCTATTTTCAGATATTTAAGCGTAAAAAGGTATGGCTACCAAATCTGTGCCGTACCTTTTATTAATATTAAAATGGTTTTAAAATCATTAACGCTATAATGATAATAAAAATAACGTTTGCTAAGTGTTCATATCTGAATAGAATTTTTGATAAACGATAATATTCTTCAGGGATTTCCTCCCCCTGGTGAGAGGCTAATAAAGACTTTACTGGCTTAGACCTCGGTGATAACAAAAGTGGTCCACTTGCGAGAGCTGCTAAAAAAAGTACGAGACTTGTTACATACCAGCCCATCCGGAACAGGCTTGGATTCATGAAGCCCATTATTAAACCTGTGATGAGTAAAAGCGTACCGCCCACCATCACAAAGATGTGCAGTTTATTTCTAACGGCATAGGAATGCCTTAATTCTGTCATTGTCTTTCCCGACTTTACAACGGTCGTAAGGATAAAGCCTGGACCCATTCCCATAATCGCTGAAAAAATATGTATCACTACGATAACTTTATAGAATGTAATCATTTAATAGCAGCCCCCATTCTCTAGACCTCATTATTTTAACATAATGGTGGTTAAAACAGTTTTAATGTACTTAATCTGTCAAAAAACTTTCTCTTTTAAAGTGCTATAATATAGAGGTACATTGAACGAACAGGGGACAAAGCGATATGAATAAAATTGTAAAACTTCTATATATTATTATCGGTTTTATTGCCCTGGGCTTAGGAGTTCTGGGTCTTATATTGCCAGTGGTACCGACAACTCCATTATTATTACTAGCTTCCTACTGTTTTGTAAAAGGATCTGAGCGCTTTGAAATTTGGTTCAAGGGTACCACTCTCTATAAACGCCACTTAGAGACTTTTGTAAAAGAGAGGTCGATGACGTTAAAACAAAAGCTCACGATTTTGTTATTCGCTGATGTGATGATTGCCATTCCCTTTTTCATCCTTGATAGCCTAATGGTCCGGGTCATGCTCGTATTGATTGTGATATATAAATATTATTACTTCATCTATAAAATAAAAACAGGACCTGTAGTATCTACAAAAGAAAATTAAAAACACTTGTCGCTATGACAAGTGTTTTTAATTGATTAGTTATGCAGCCTTGAAGACTAGCTCTTTAAAATACCTTATTAAATCGGACGACAATATCTTAATGATATGTAGCTTTCTCCCACTTCATTTCCATACCCATGTTGTTCATGTTGTAAAACAAATCCTCTTGCCTCATAGAATGGAATTCCTTTTATATTATCTTTATTAACAGAAACCCACTGCTCGGTGGCATTATAGTCTTCTTTCTGCTGCTTCGTGATAGCATCCAGGAGTTTGGTGCCAATTCCCTCATTACGCCGGCTGGGATTCAGATACAAAACAAAAACTTCTCCTGAAGTTCCGCTGATCATTCCTCCGCCACCAGCCCCGACTACTTCGTCATTTTCAATTGCAACAAAATATCCTCCCCACTGCTTGCTGGTAGTGGATACTTCGCTCATTATTCTCTCAGTATTGTAAAATTCTTTTATAATCCTCTCAATATATCCTTTACTATGTGTTTTACTGTACGTGGCCCGGTACCCATCTGAGCATACTTTAGAAATTCCATGTACATAATCACGATTTGCTTTTCAAATTTTTATCATAGTATTTCGCCTACTCATTGTTTATGGATAATCGATAGGCTTTTACAATAATGCCATCGTTTGCAGGAATAAAGTCATATTGTGGTAATCTTTCGAAACCAATCCGCTCATATAGTTTCATTGCATTTTTCATAAATTCGCCTGTATGAAGCCCAATTGAATGGTACCCCTTCTCTTTTGAAAGCTTAATACATTCAGAAATTAAGGCCGTAGCCACTCCTTTCCCGCGCGCTGCTGGAGAAACCGCGAGCATTCGTATTTCCGGATAATCCACCGCGTCAACCTTACCTTCATAGGCATCTGTCTCTGCCGGGAACAAAGCAACACTTCCGAGAATCACCCC
The DNA here is from genome assembly GCF_030123505.1 of Neobacillus sp. YX16. Taxonomy (GTDB): domain Bacteria; phylum Bacillota; class Bacilli; order Bacillales; family Cytobacillaceae; genus Neobacillus. The sequence goes on along the minus strand of NZ_CP126115.1, from coordinate 833,121 downwards.
ATCTACTTCTGCTACTAGCAGCTCAACTCCAGGCTTTGTATCGGCCGTCGATGAAATGGCCTGTTTCAATGCCTGCCAATGACCCTCAGGGATGATTGCAGCATGCTCCTTGTAAGAGATTACTCTTTGTTCTCGTATATATGGTAATTCGCTTTCTAATGCTTTACGAATAATCATTACCTCAACTCCCTTCTTAACGAATGAGAAATTTTTCTTCCTTATTACTTAATTCTTGGCGGTTATGCTGAGAATGAAGTCCTGAAAGGTCCGGTCCTTTTGGCAAAATACCATTATGCCCCTTTTGATCATCGCTTGCTATGTGGTTCGATAGATGATAATGCCTTTTAATTGCATCAAAATCTGTGGTATCACCAAAACCAGGTGTTTGATATAAATCTCGTAAATAACCCCATAGATGTGGGAAATCAACAATCCGATTTCGATTGGTCTTAAATGCGGAGTAATAGGCAGCATCGAAACGGACTAATGTAGCGAATAGCCGTACATCGGAATCGGTAATATAGTCTCCGTGCAGGAAACGTTGTGTTGAAAATCGCTTCTCTAATTCATCCAATCTAGCAAACAAAATATCATATGCCAGCTCATACGCATCCTGAGATTGAGCAAAGCCGCATTTATACACACCATTATTCACTTCATGGAAGATGACATCGTTTAGGGCATCTATTTCTTCACGTAATGATTCAGGATATAAATCTGGTGCATTTTCCTTATGAAAAGGAGCCCAGACTGTTTCTAAATAGTTTGTTAGTTTGAAATAATCATTGTTTACAACTTTTTGTTCCTTCACATCCACGATGACAGGAACGGTAGGTCTCCCCGAATAATCTGGATCTGCTTTCTTATAGATTCCGCTCATATAGCGAATTCCTAAAACAGGGTCTACCCCGCCTTCATCTAAAGAAAATTCCCAGTCTACATGTGGAAGTTTTGGTCGCATCGGACTAGCGGTACCTAAACTGATTACATCTTCTAATCCTAGTATTCTTCTGACAATCACTGAACGATGTGCCCATGGGCAAACTGCTGACCATAATAGTCGATATCTACCCGCTTCAACAGGCAGTTCTCCTACACCAACTCCAAACGGTGTATTAAATCTATTTTTCTGCCGGTTAAAAGACCCATCAGTTTTAATTTCTGCCGCAATATTTCCCTGCTTATTTGCTGTCATTCTATCCACCTCTTTTTTAGTTAAAGCTTATAAAAATAATATCGAAATTCTTCATCTTGTTTAAAGCCTTGTTTTTCCCAAAAACTCCATGCCTTTTTATTTGTATGTTCGACTGATAGTTCAATGCCTTTTGATTTTGTTAATAAGGTAAATTCCTTCACGGCCGTAAAAAGCTGTGATCCAACTCCGCTTCCCCTAAACTCTTCAGCAATGAAAAAGTCATTTAGCAGCCAAACACGTTGTAATGTTAAGGAAGAAAATACAGGGTAAAGCTGTGCAAATCCAATCACTTCATCTTGTTGCTCTGCAATAAAAATAACGGATTCTAAGTGTTCAAATCTATCAAATAGAAACTCTTCCACCATATCCGGGTCTTTTTTCTGACCAAAGTATTTTCGGTAAGAGTCAAAAATGGGTACTATTCTATGTAAGTCTTGTATGGTTGCTTGTCTAATGGTGGGTTTTTTCATTTTAAATGCAGCACCCTATGTTCATCGTCCATGTAAACACCATTCAGTTTGATGGCTTTTTCTTCAAATCCATATACCTTAAAGCCTAATTTCGTATATAGTTTCTTTGCTGGTTCATTACTTGCAACAACTGATAAATTAATTTTTTCAATTGCTTCGATTGATCTCGCTTTATTAATCGCTTCTGTGAGTAATGCTTCCCCCACACCTGCTCCTTGTTTCCGGGGAGTAACATACATCGCAAAAATGTTTGCACGATGTTGTATTTTTTCTGCCATCTCTTGTAAAAGTGTTACAACACCAATTAGCTCATTACCTTCAAACGCCCCAAAAGTATAATTACCTTCTGTTTTAAAATTACTTTCAACCTGTGCAATCGGATTTTCTCTTTTCATAGCGTCTTCATAGCTAGTTAAAAATGCTTCTGGAGCCTTTTTTAAGGCTTCTAATCTTAGTTCCCAGTATTTTTCTGCATCTGAAGAGGTAAGTTGTCTAATCTCCATGGGACATCCTCCCTTTACATTTAAATGGTATACCTAATATATTACTAAAATTCTAAAAAGATAGATAATAAAATTTACTTTCCGTTCATGACGGGGATCATTGGATAGGAAACGGTTCATGGTTACCACTTTCCACGTCTTTTATAATTTTCGGTCATCATGAGTCTTCAATTTTAGATTAACTTCAAAAAAAAGAGGCTTATCGCCTCTTTTCACCTAAAATGATTTATTTATCCGCCGCTTCCGGATTGCTTCCATATTGATTTGAACTTTTTGGGTTACCTTCTGTAATCACACGGTCAATATCCAGATACGGTTTACCACGCAACGCTTCATTACAAATAATCGTATCATTTTGCGTTTCATTATTCATTCTAGCTACCTCCAAAGAATTTTTTCTTATAAAGGTAGTATGTGTAATCTTATCCATTTATAAAGAAAAATAGTAAAAGTAATTAGATTCTTTTTTGAAGCCGATTTTTTCGTATAGTCTTTGAGCTGTTACATTTTCCTGACCTGTTTCTAATGATAATCCTTTGGCACCTGTTTCCTCAGCAAATTCAATGGATTTTTGAATTAGTTTCTCTCCAAAACCCTTTTTGCGAGCAGATGCATTTACATATAAATCATTAAGGACCCATGACCGTTTCATACTAACAGAGGAAAAGGTTGGATATAGCTGAACAAAACCAACCGGATAATCCTCATCATATGCGATAAAAATGACTGAATCCTCATTTAGTATTCTTTCTTTTAAAAAGGATTTTGCACCTTCAAAATTAGATTCCTGCTTATAAAACACTCTATAGGAATCAAATAGCTCTGTTAATGAATCTAGCTCATCTAATGTTGTCTTCCGAATACTCACGGTATTTCCCCCTCTATTAAAACTTTGAATAGTGTTGGATTAAATTTTTCAAAAGATTATCTAACGATGTAAAACTGAACCCCATGGACTGAGCAAGACTCGTATTCACCGACCACGATCCAGGCAAATTATAAGGAGATGGGTCACCATCTACACTTAAGATCGCTTTAGTGCCAATTAGTTCCTCAATTAAACCGTTTAATTCGCTCAAACTGATATCTTCCTCAGAACCTGGATTAATCGGTCCATGATAATCTGACTTCGCCATACTTAATAAAAAGGAAGCCGCTTCGCCTGAGTCAATAAAACTATATCTAAAGTTAGGATGTTCAATGAACATCGCTTTTCCTTCTTTCACATGCTCAACATGGAAGTTTAAACGATTGGTATAATCGTCTTTTCCAATAATAATTGGAAAACGGACGGCAGTCACAGGGAAGTCTGAATTCTGAAAAAGGATTGCCTCCGCTGCTCGTTTTGCTTCTTGATATCCAACATACCCTATGTATTCTCTCCTCGATTTTAATACAGGCGGAAACTCCAGTGGATTAAAGCTTTCCTCAGTACAATTTGTCCCAAAATCATAAACTGCCTGACTCGAAGTAAATAGATACTTTTTAACTTTTCCTTTTAGTGCCTTCAGTGTATCAAGGCCTTCTTGTGATGAATAACAGGTTTGATCGAAAACAACATCCCATTCCTTATCCTTAAAAGCTTGATCCATTGATTCTGCGTCTTCACGGTTCATTATCAATCTAGTAACTTGATTACCAAAGGAATCAGGCGTCAAACCTCTTGTCGCAATGGTCACTTCTACTCCTTCATTTACTAATAATTGCACCAATCTTTTGCCAACAAATTGCGTTCCCCCGAGTATTAAAGCAGACTTCATCAAAATCTCCCCCTTTCATCATCCTATTTTTTAGAATACCTTAAATTACCAGTTAAGTGATACTAATATTTTCTGATAAATATGATAGAAATAGGGCTTTACCTACACCTAAATGTAAGTAAAGCCCTAGCTTCCATTTCATAATTAATTAAAAGGCACCTGCCATGATTAACAGCTGCTGTAGACCTGCTAGAGCAAATCTCCCGATAAAGCTGTAGGCCAAAATCGCAATGATTGGTGAAAAGTCAATCATACCTAGAGGCGGGATAAATTTTCTAAAGACAGACAAGTACGGATTAACAAGTCTCCCTATCAAGAGGCCAACTTTACTCGTTTGAAATTGCGGAAACCAAGATCCAAAAATATTAATCAAAATTAACCAATAGTAAATATCATAGATATAATTTGCTACTACCATTATATTTGTGCCCAAATTTATTCTTCCTATCTATAAAAATTTTTTACAATACCGCTACCTGTACATATACGTATTATACTCAATAAGGTTTCAAATATATCTATATTTTTAACTAAAACTGTTTTAATTCTCAAAAGCGTGAAGAATCTAAAAAGTTCAGAAAACTTTCACCCCCTTCACAGCCTCCAATTATTATTATTAAACTATGAAATATGCGTGGGTTTTACTAATTTCTAGGGGGAATTGCTAAATGGTGAAAGCAATAAGAGAGTATTCTTTAGAAGACCTAATGGAAAGAATCGAAGAAATCTTCAATCAAAATCCCAACCCTATTCAAGGTTTTAATGCTGTTGTTCAGTAAGACGTTTATGGGGAGGAAAAGGGAACCTACCAGCATTATTTTAATTATGGAAAACTTACGATTAAAAAAGGAATCGAAACTACCCCTACCTGTACGATGCAATTGTCGTACGATAGCTTTAAGAAATTTGTTCTAGGAAAACAAAGTGGAACGATGGCGCTGCTAACAGGAAGAGTTCGAGTGTTAGGGAACTTAAGTACTGCCATGAGGATTGAAACCATTTTAAGACGATACAATATTAGAGAACCTTTTTAATTTTATTTTGGAAATACTATCTGTTACAAGGATGCTAAAAGGCATCCTTTTTTATTTGGAGTTTTTTGAACGAAAAAGAATGATTATGAATTTTTGTGATTGATTTTTGAAGACTTCAGTTGTAAAATGAAAATAGAAGAAAATGAAAGCGTTTTAGGAGGCGGTAAAAATGTTAGAGCCAGAACGCCATCAAATTATATTAGAAGCATTAAAAGTTAAAAATTCAGTAAAACTTCAAGAACTCGTGGAATTAACAAATTCCTCTGAGTCCACGATCCGAAGAGATCTTATACAGCTAGAAGAAGGAAAATTTCTCAAGCGAGTCCATGGTGGTGCTGCAAGGCTGCAAGGAAAGCTCCAGGAACCAAGCATGATTGAGAAATCCTCCAAAAACCTTCAACCTAAACGTCAAATTGCACAGTACGCCGGTAGCTTAGTGGAAGAAGGAGACTGTATCTATTTAGATGCAGGTTCCACTATATTCGAAATGATTCCTTTCCTTCCAGAGAACATCGTGGTAGTAACAAACGGATTAACACACGTAAATGAACTACTTGAAAAAAATATAAAAACTTTTTTAATAGGTGGATATGCTAAGCCAACAACAAAAGCCTTAATTGGACGCGGGGCATTAGATAGTCTGGAACATTATCGTTTTGATAAATGCTTTATGGGAGTAAACGGAATTCACTCCCAATTTGGCTATACCACACCCGATCCCGAAGAAGCAATGGTCAAAAAATTAGCGATTTCTTTATCTCGTGAAGCATTTGTGGTTTCGGATGAATCAAAATTCTCGGAAATTGCTTTTGCAAAAATTGCTGATTTACATCTGGCAACCATTATCACAAATGAATTAGACCCTGCTACGCAGGAGCATTATCACAGCAAAACAAAAATTAAGGTGGTTACATCATGATATATACAGTTACGTTAAACCCATCACTTGATTATATCGTAGAAGTAGAACAGGTAACGCTCGGTGAGTTAAACCGAACAAAAAACGAAACCAAATTTCCAGGCGGAAAAGGAATTAATGTTTCTCAAGTTTTAAAAAGATTAGACGTTGACAGTCATGCTCTTGGATTCTTAGGTGGTTTTACTGGAAATTATATTGAAAAGTTTTTAACTGCACACGGTATAAACACTGACTTTGTGAAGGTCGATGAAGACACAAGAATCAATATAAAGCTTAAGTCAGAAAAAGAAACAGAAATTAATGCAAAAGGACCTCACATTACAGAGGAAAACTTGAATGCCTTGAAAGGAAAAATTCGAGAATTAACAAGCGAAGATATCCTCGTTCTCGCTGGCAGTATTCCATCTACTATGCCAGAAAGTACGTATGAAGAGCTTGTAAAGCTATGTAATGAAAATGGCACGAAATTCGTTGTTGATGCAGAAGGTGAGTTACTTAAGAAGGTACTTCCATTAAACCCCTTCCTAATAAAACCAAATCATCACGAGCTGGGTGACTTATTTAATACCGTTATCAATTCTTGTGAAGAGGTCATTCCTTATGGCAGAGAGCTTATCAAACAAGGCGCACAAAATGTGATTGTATCTCTTGCTGAAAAAGGTGCTGTCCTCATCAATAAGGACCTCGCCTTAATCGCCACTAGCCCAAAAGGTGATGTAAAAAGCTCAGTGGGTGCCGGGGATTCCATGGTGGCCGGTTTTATCGCAACCTATGAAAAAACAAAATCGATAGAAGAAGCTTTTCGTTTTAGTGTGGCAGCTGGCAGCGCGACTGCCTTTTCCATCGGATTATGCACACGCGAACAAATGGAAGGCCTACTCCCTCAAGTAATAGTAGAAAAGACAAACCCAAGAGGAGAATGATGATGAGGATTACAGAGCTATTAACAAAAGAAACCATCAACCTTTCATTAACAAGTACAACAAAAACCGGCGCCATCGAAGAGTTAGTATCGGTTCTAGATAATGCAGGTAAGTTAAGTAATCGCGCAGAATATAAAAAGGCCATTATAAATAGAGAAGAACAAAGTACAACAGGGATTGGTGAAGGTATTGCGATCCCACATGCAAAAACAAACGCTGTTAAACATGCAGCGATTGCGTTTGGGAGATCAAAAGCTGGTGTAAACTATGAATCTCTTGATGGTCAGCCTTCCCACCTCTTCTTTATGATTGCAGCTACAGAAGGGGCAAACAATACACATTTAGAAGCACTTTCTCGACTTTCAACCATTCTATTAAAAGATGAAGTACGCAAACAGCTTTTAGAAGCTAGCAGTGCCGATGAGGTTTTAACCATTATTAATTCTCATGATCAGGAAGAAAAAGAAGAAGAACAATCCATGGCTGGGAAGAAAGAATTTATTGTTGCTGTAACGGCTTGTCCTACTGGTATTGCCCACACGTATATGTCTGCAGATTCGCTAAAAGCAAAAGCGGCAGAAATGGGTGTTGATATTAAGGTTGAAACAAACGGTTCCGGCGGTGCTAAAAATGTGTTAACAGCAGAAGAAATTGAAAATGCTGTAGCCGTTATTGTGGCTGCTGATACAAAAGTTGAAATGAACCGCTTTAATGGCAAGCATGTAATTGAAACTGCCGTCGCGGATGGTATTCGTAAACCAAAAGAACTTATCGAAAGAGCTTTAAAGCAAGATGCTCCTATTTATAGCGGCAGTGACAAATCTAGTCAGGAAAGTGAACAAGCTGGCAGAGGAGTCGGTTCTACTATTTATAAGCACTTAATGAACGGTGTTTCTAATATGCTTCCGTTCGTTGTCGGCGGTGGTATCTTAATCGCAATCAGCTTTATGTTCGGAATTAATTCAGCAAATCCTAATGATCCAACCTATCATCCTATTGCTGAAGCATTGATGACAATTGGCGGCGGAAATGCCTTTGCCTTAATGGTTCCCATTTTAGCAGGATTTATCGCCATGAGTATTGCTGATCGCCCAGGTTTTGCAGCAGGTATGGTCGGCGGAATGCTCGCTACTAGCGGTGGAGCAGGTTTCTTAGGTGGTCTTGTTGCAGGTTTCTTAGCAGGTTATTTAGTAGTAGGATTGAAAAAGCTTCTATCTGGCATGCCTTCTTCTCTTGAAGGAATTAAAACCATCTTATTATATCCTTTATTAGGAATCGCTTTAACTGGATTCATTATGTTATTTGTTATTAATAAGCCTGTTGGTGCACTAAATACAGCTATTTCTGAGTGGTTATCTGGTTTAGGTACAGGAAATGCTGTTTTACTTGGAATTATTTTAGGATTAATGATGTCCTTTGATATGGGCGGCCCTGTCAACAAGGCAGCTTATGTGTTTGGTACTGGGTTATTAGCAAATGGCGTCTATGAACCAATGGCTGCTATTATGGCTGCAGGTATGGTTCCTCCATTAGCCATTGCCATTGCTACAACATTATTTAAGAAAAAGTTTAGCAAACAAGATCAAGAAGCAGGAAAAGTAAACTATATTATGGGATTATCTTTTATCACCGAAGGAGCGATTCCATTTGCAGCAGCTGATCCACTTCGTGTGATTCCATCTGTTATGGCAGGTTCAGCTATTGCCGGTGCTTTATCGATGATGTTCAGTATCGGATTACGTGCCCCGCATGGTGGCGTGTTCGTTATTCCACTTGTAGACGGCAGCTGGGTAATGTATTTATTAGCTGTTGTGATTGGATCAATTGTTTCTGCATTATTAATGGGATTCTTGAAAAAGCCCGTAACCAATTAATATAATGGCACTGTTAAACGTGGCTGTTGATTTGTGCTCCAGGCGCTTCGCTTTCCGCAGGCGGTTCGGGAAGCCTCCTCGGCGCTAAAGCACCTGCGGGGTCTCCCCTGTCCCGTACTCCTGCAGGAGTCTCGCGCCTTCCGCACAAATCAACAGAGTGCCAAAATTAATAATTAGCTTTAACATAGCAAAATAATAAAAGCCCAATTCCGATTAAAAAGGAAATTGGGCTTTTTTTATTTTAAGACTGCTTCTGTATGAAGATTTAGCAGATGACGAACTGCATGGGCAAATCCATCTTCGTCATTCGATTTTGTGATAATGTCTGCCTTTTCCTGGACATGAAGCGGTGCATTTGCCATTGCAACAGAAGTGGTTGCTACCTCGAACATAGCAAGGTCATTACCGCCATCTCCAAAAGCAATAATCTCTTCGAAATTAAGATTCATCATTTTCTGGTATCGCAATAATGCTTTTCCTTTATGCGCTTCATTTGAAGTGATTTCTACATTATTTGGAAATGAAGATGCCATTGAAATATCAAACTTACCCTCTAGCGCCTTCTTAACTTCTTCTACTTTTTCTAATTCGTCATGATGTGTTAAAGCGATTAATTTATAAATTTTCAACTGATCTTTTTCAAGAATTTCATCATAGTTGAATTCTTTAAAAAGAGTATTGAGTTCTTCTTTACTCTTTTTATGCAGCGGCGGTAAAGTGGACGGAAAGCCTCCATAATTGGTATAGACTAAAATCCCAACACCTAATCCCTTTAAGATTGGAAACAGTTCTTTGTACATTTCAATCGATATAGTCGCCTCATACAGAAGTTCTCTTTTTTCTGAGAATAATACAGATCCGTTGACACAAAAAATAGGAATCTCTAAATTTTGTAATCCTTCTATCTTAATGACATCAGCATAAGCGCGGCCCGTGTTTAAAATAACAGCATGGCCCTGTTCATGCAATTCATTGATGGTTTGCAGGTTAGCTTCAGATATATCATGTTCAGAATTTAAAAGCGTACCGTCTAAATCTATCGAGAAACATTTCATATTGTAGTCCTCCTATCTATCTCAAAGACTACTATATCAGATATTCGAGTATTAAAAAAAGTTTAATTTTGGAAGGCACATGAAGACTCAGGGCACATTAGTTTGTAGAATGTCCCTGAGCATTTTCGTTTTTTCTATCCTTTAATATATCTTGAATGATTTCCATATGAAATGCTGCCCATGCTTTTTCGCAAAAATGGATCAATACACTTATACCTAACGTCAGCAGGTAGACGATACAAAAAGCGGCCCAAAGCCAGGATCCATCTTTGAATAGGTAGTATGCTAATTGCTTCGAAAACAGTAATAACAACCAAGGAGCAGAGGATACCAAGATTGGAATAATGCCGGAACCATTGTATTCTTTTATCATTCGGTAATGAATTAATTGCAGTGTATCACTATCTAGAGACAGATATAGAGTTTGAATCTCTTCAATTTCTTTAAATTCCTTTGTTTCCCTTATCGTATCACCATTATTAATCGTTTTTTTCAAGCGCAGAAAAACTTTGTGGGCATCCCCTTTTAAAGAAAAAATCACCTTCACATCCCCTTCCTATATTTAGGGTTTCCTAGAGGTCTATTCTTTTATGAATAAACTTTAATAAAACGTCTGATTCGTTTTTACCGCTTGAGTTTTCGTAATTTTACAAAATCTACACTGCTTGTTATTATTATCCAAGATAGGAGCTTTTCAAATGATAAATTTAGAAGGTGTTGTTTATGCCAGATTGGTCATATCACCCATTAAAGAGACTGTTACTAGATAAAATGAGGCCGAAAACAAGCCGAGAGTTTATCCATACATCCATGAGCACCATTGCGTCCATACCTGGCGGCCGGAAACTTATTGGTTTTTTAGGACATATGCAGCCCCCTCAGGAATTTCAAAAAGAATTGAACCAAATTATATTTCCGTCTCCCATTGGATTAAGCGGCCATATAGATCCTAATTTATCAGGCATTAACGCCTTCCAAGAGTTAGGCTTCGGATTTATCGAAATTGGACCAATCGTGCTGAAAGAACCTAAAGCAGTAAAAGAACCCAGAATGGAAAATAGCAGATTTCTGTTTTCTGAGCATCAAGAGAAGGTTCCTCTAAAACTAGTCATTAAAAAATTAACTAGCCTAAATTTTAAAATCCCTATGTTCGCTAAGATAGATGAACAGGTTAACAAAAATGAATGGGATATCATTGTTCAGCATTTAACACCTTTTGTGGACGCTTTCATCATAACAAGTGATCAAATTAACTCATGCCTTAATAAAAGTGAAGTAGCTCTGGAGCGTCCTATTTATGTATCAATTTCATCAAAAGAAGTTAACGAAACAGAAATAGGGGAACTAATAGAGCCTGCTTGTATTGGTGGAATCGTCGTAAATGCTCCTCGTCAATCTGTGGACAGCTACTGGCATGAAGCTGCTAATACAAACGAATGCCTGACTAAAACGGTTAAACAAGTTAAAGACCAAAACCCTGAGTTAATAGTCATAACCTCAGGCGGAGTGGAGACTCCAGAGGAAGCTTGTCGCTTGGTTCATGCTGGTGCAGATTTAGTGTTGTTAACTGAAGGCTATGTTAAAGCAGGTCCAGGATTACCGAAACGGATTCATGAACGATTATTATATGAAGAAGTCCGATCTATTAACAAGCAAAACTGGTATTGGTCCTTTCTATTTGGTTTATCCATCCTAATTGGCGGGATCATTGCCTTATATTTTGCACTTACGAGTATTATTCTTCCCTAAGATGAATCCTTTATCGGACTAACAAGGGCAGATATTTTACAAGTTAATCCACTTATCCTCGTTTTTATGGCACATGACAGAATGGCGTTAGCTGGAACCATGCTATCTGGGGGAATATTGTATATCCAAATGGCTCGTCATGGAATTAAAAATGGTATGCATTGGGCTAAAGTTACTTTTCATAGTGCAGCTATCATAGGGTTTATTGGCATCATTCTTTCTATCGGTTACGGTTACTTTGATTGGCTGCACGGTTTATTTTGGCTTATCTTATTGCCGATATATTTTTTTAGCTTTAGGGAAGGTAAAAGAGTGGCAGGTCCCCCCTTTTCCAGTCATGGAAGTAATGATAAAGCATGGAGATACGGTCTTTATGGACAGCTCATGTTTATTATTATAGGATTTCTAATAGTAGCAGGCGGTATAGTGATTTCCACGATAGGTGTATCCAAAGTTTTCGTGTCAACTGACTTAGACTTCCTGTGTATGTCACCTCAAATGTTAGATCGTATTAGTAACAATTTGATTCCTGTTATCGCACATGACCGAGCAGGGTTTGGCAGTGCCCTAATAAGTGTGGGTTTGCTTATTCTAATGCTTTCCTTGTGGGGTTTTAGAAAAGGGGAACGATGGATTTGGAATACCCTTGCGATAGGAGCCTTACCTGCGTTTATCGCTGGAATTGGAACGCATTTATATATTGGATATACAGATTTTATTCATTTACTTCCCGTTTACTTTTTAGTTATTTTATATTTTTTAGGATTAGGACTGTCTTATCCCTTTTTAAAAAAGAAATAATGAAGCCGTATCGACAACTCGATACGGCTTTATTTAGGTGATAGTCAGAAAGAGTTATTATTCTCCTTCATTAACGATAATTTTATATCCCTCTTGTTTTGGCCCATCTTCATAAACTTCTCTTGAAACGATGTAATAGATTTCTTCCTTATCGTCCGTGATCACCATTTCACTTGGGCTCTTATCGACGGCTGCAGCCTCTAGGCTGAAATAACCCATACCTAACATTGAAACATCAAATGGCACGTTCATCCCTCTTTTCTAGTTTTATTGCATTTTACCTTTTTTCATGTAAGGGGACAAGCTAAAATGTGGAATTATATGAAACATTTTGAAAACCAATACGTAAATAAATGGAAATAATTATAGCTGGGGGGATTATAATGAGTGAAAAGGGCTGTATAAAATGCGGGTCTAGAGATACTGGTCAAAAGGAAGTTGCCATGACCGGAACAGGATTATCAAAAATATTTGATGTTCAACACAACACATTTATCGTTATCTTCTGTAAAAAATGCGGGTATTCCGAATTCTATAACAAAAAGTCGTCCACTTCCTCCAATATTCTTGATTTATTTTTCGGGGGATGATTACTATTAAAAGGGGGAATTTTAGATGGATAAAGTATTTATAATAATTGTTGGCGGCTACATTCTATTATCTTTGATTTTAGTACCTTTTCAATATCGATACGTTGAGCAAATGGAAAAGATGCGGAAGGCGAATGAGAAGAAAGGTATTAGTCAGGGTGAAATGATGGAAAATATGGAATTTGAACAGCAAGTATTACATGCAAATGTGCAGGGTAGTATACTTTTCTTCCTCGCGAATATTTTAGCAACGATTGTTTATAAGGTAAAGCATCGAGAAAAAGCGGCAAGATAGCTGACAGTAGATAAGCGGCTCCGCAACTTGGAGCCGCTTTTTTATGTATTTTTAAAACCAATATAGAATGGATGCTGTTTCTCATCTAAACAATATTCAATTCTTTGCCTAAAGTTTTTCCAGGTGACCATTTCTAATGCTTCTTCTAGTTTGTAGAAACCTACTTCAAGACTCTCTGGACTGGTTGTTAATTCCCCACCGATGGGTTTTCCTAAAAATAAGGTATTACAAATGGAATCCTCAATATTTTGAAAGATTCCACAAAATTTAATAACCTCTATGTCTATCCCAGATTCTTCTTTTGTTTCTCTAATCACAGCATCAGTCAAGGATTCCCCTTCCTCCACCTGACCGCCAGGCATTTCCCATCCTCTACGTGGTCCTTTAATCAGTAATAGTTCATTCTTCTCGTTTAAGACAATTGCTGCAGCTGAAACAATATGTTTTGGTACAGCCATTTTTTCTCCTCCATTCTGTTCTCTATAAAAATAATCTAATTCAATTTCTTGAATTTGTCATTTACTTTTCAACCATACTATTACATGGAGGTGTATGAAATGCCAAAAAATAATCCTATTGAATATACTGGAAAGGTTCTTAATCAAAGGAATCAACTAACTGGTCCCGATGATTCAGGAAAGGCAACGTATCCTGAGCGACCGCAGAATGTTTCTATACAGGATCCAAACACAAAGGAGAGACAATAATATTGCAAAAGAGCTGCCAACAAGGCAGCTTTTATTTTTTTCAAGGGTTACTCAACTTTAACTCTTGCCACCTCCATTTACTTACTTTAATTACAAAACGATTTATAAAGTATTATAAACTATTTAAGTTGTTCACAAAATTGTAATATATTGATAATTCAATAAAATGATATCGTTTTCAAAACAAAAGATCAGGAGGCATGGATAATGAAAATTAATTTTAAAAGTCTCACTACCCAGGTAATTCTGGGAATACTCCTTGGTATTTCAGTCGGTTTAGTTTTTCCTGAGATTGGCTCACAACTAAAGGTCATTGCAGATATTTTTATTAAACTAGTAAAAATGGTGATAGCTCCCATTATATTCCTGACAATCGTCATTGGAATCGCAGGTATGGGAGATTTAAAGAAAGTGGGTAAAATCGGCGGGAAGGCGTTGCTCTATTTTGAAATCGTCTCAACCATCGCTCTAGCCATCGGTATTATCGTTGCGAATGTCATTAAGGCAGGAAAAGGGATTGATGCGGAAGCTGGAAAAGGAGATATCTCCCAATACACAGAAAAAGCTGCTGAAACTAGCCACGGGTTTATGGATTTTATCCTCTCAATTATTCCTGATAGCTTTATAGGTGCCTTTGCTAACGGTGAACTTTTACCAGTACTCCTCTTAGCTGTATTATTCGGAATTTCTTTGGCTCACTTAGGTAACAAGGGAAAACCTGTTATTGAGTTTTTTGAAAAATGTGCTGATGTGTTTTTCGGAATCGTTAATATAATAATGAAGGTTTCTCCATTTGCAGCGTTTGGTGCGATGGCTTACACAATCGGAGAATTTGGAATTGGATCATTATTGTATCTTGGTAAATTAATGGGCTCTGTTTATATTACAATGGCTCTATTCATTATCTTAGTTCTCGGTGGAATTGCCAAATTGTTCGGTTTTAGCATTTTCAAATTCATTGCGTATATAAAGGAAGAAATCCTCCTGGTTGTTGGAACTTCATCATCTGAAGCGGCGTTGCCAAAAATGATGGAAAAGCTTGAAAAGTACGGATGTTCAAAGCCCGTTGTCGGGTTAGTTCTTCCAACAGGATATTCCTTTAACCTTGATGGAACCTCCATTTATCTATCGATGGCTGCATTGTTCATCGCTCAGGCATACGGGGTGGACCTAAGTATTTGGCAGCAAATCACGCTTCTTGCAGTATTAATGTTTACATCAAAAGGTGCTGCAGGCGTCACAGGATCAGGCTTTGTTACACTAGCAGCAACCCTAGCCGTTTTCCCTTCCATACCCGTAGAAGGAATGGCACTTATTCTCGGAGTTGACCGATTCATGTCAGAAGCACGTGCTATCACAAACCTCATCGGAAACGGAGTAGCAACCGTCGTCATCTCCAAAACAGAAGGCGAATTCAAACCCGTACACCAAGTACCAGACAAAAAACAAGTCACAGCCTAAACCTAAAAAATGTGAGCCCCTCCGGCTCACATTTTTTCATTCCCTGCTCCCTTTCATTTATTCACTGTCCGCCTGAGGCGGACAGTGTCCACGGGCGGTGCCTGTCACCCAAATTACTACAATTTACAATTGTTTCTATTTACCCATTTCATATCTTTTGTTACCTTTATATATAGTGTTAGATTCATAGGTTGAAGGGAGCTTTGTTCTCTTTAGTTCTTGTGGAAAGAAGGATTATTTATGAAGGTGAAGTTCCAATGGAAGTTGTTGTTTCAAATTTTTTGGTCGTTTTTTAAGATTAGTCCTGTTACGTTTGGCGGGGGTTTTGCGATGATCCCTTTCATCATAAAAGAAATAGTGGAAAAGCGAAAATGGTTAACGCATGAAGACATTACCGATGTGATAGCATTATCTCAAACGGTTCCAGGAGCGGTAGCGGTGAATTCAGCCACGTTTATTGGTCACAGAATTGGCGGGATAAGAGGAGCGCTAGCTGCGATGATTGGTGTTTCGCTGCCTACATTTCTAATTGTTCTATCTTTAGGCATTTCTTACTTCTACGTTCAAGACAATCCAAAGCTAGAAGCCGCATTTATTTCAATAAGAGCGACAATTGTTGCCATTATTGTCTACGCAGCAATTAGAATAGCAAAAACTGCGATTACCGATAAGACCACATTCTTCATTATGGCTTTGGGTGTCCCAATACTGTTTTTCATCCACCCCATTATTGCCATTTTTCTTGGAGCAATTACGGGATTAGCGACTGTAAAAATTAAACAGAAGTTAGGTTACAATATAGACTTGCATAAGAAAAAGAAAGTGGATCCATCTACTGACCCTGACTATTTCATGGGTGCAGGTATTTAAGAGAGAGGAGTGCTAATGTATGATATTGTGGGAACTGTTTCACACATTTCTTATCATGGGTTTTGTCTCCTTTGGAGGGGGCTATGCGATGATTCCTATCATCGAAACAGCAGCCACTGACTACGGATGGATGACTGCAGAACGTTTGACCAATATGATTGCGATTGCTGGTATGTCTCCAGGTCCAGTCGCTGTAAATAGTGCGATTTTAGTAGGATATTCTGCTGCAGGAATCAATGGCGCTCTTATCTCTGCGATGGCCATTTTACTGCCCTCGCTTATCTTAGTTATCCTTGTTGCTGCTCTATTTACCAAACTCCATCATAATCCAGTGGTTGAAAAGATTTTCTATGGTTTAAAACCGCTCGTAACGAGTTTAATTATCTTTGCTGCGCTTAAATTTGCAATGGCCAATAACCTGATTACTATCAATATCTCATTTCGTTCTATAAGCTTAGTAGTCATCTTTGGCCTTTCTTTATTTGCCTTATTAAAGCTCCGTTGGAATCCAGTCTATGTGATTATCCTTTCTGGGTTGGTAGGAATAGCCCTCTATTCTTAAAAAGAGAACGCCGTTTTCGCATTGATTGTTGTTTTCAGTTGAACAGATATAATCTTAGAATTTTTTACAATGGGGCTGATGAGGACACGTTGCCCTTGTAGTCTATTGGTTACCACTTTTTCAATTTTTTAGCGCTAGCGATCACTTATAGCCCTTATTAGTTACCACTTCCACGATTTTTCAGGGCTTGCGGTAACTTATAGCCCCTATTAGTTACCACTTCCACCATTTTTTAGCGCTTGCAGTCACATATATCCTCGATGTCCTTGAATCCTGATTCATACTTAAAGCAACAAGTTTACGAAAAGAGTCAAAGAAAAAAAGTGGCTCGGCCACTTTTTTTATAGATACATATTTACTTGACTAAGTTTATCCTTCTTCAATGTGTAAAAATAAACCGGTCTCCCAATCCCGTAGGTTAATGATTCTTCGAGGACACCGAGATGGGCTAAATATTTCAAGTACTTTCTGACTGACACTCTCGATATATATGTACTTTCTGCGATATCATCCGTTGAAAAAAGGCTGCCTTCTTTTGATTTAATCACATGTATGATATTTTGCAGCGTACTACTGGTTAACCCTTTAGGCAAATCTATGGTTAATTCCCCAGACGCCCTCTGCTCCGAATGAAATATTCTATCATCTAAATCTTCCTGGTTAAAAACTTGTTTTTTTTCAAAAAAGGCATATTTATCTTTATATTGCGCCAAAGCTTGGTTAAACCTTTCAAACTCAAATGGTTTGATCAAATAATCGACTGCACCCAGCCTTAGGGCTGTTTGAATTTTTTCTGTGTCTGCTGCAGCTGTAATCAGAATAACATCGACTGCCATCTTTTGTTCCCTAATAAAATGAAGTAATTCGAGACCATTCGCCCCTGGCATATAGACATCCAGTAAAATGAGGTTAACCTGTTCCTTGTTAAGAAACTCTTTTGCATCCCTTACGTTATGGACAATGCCAGATAAACTAAATCCATTTATTTCTTTAAGATACCGCTTATTAAACTCCGCTACCATCGGATCATCTTCAACTATTAGAACCTTAATCATGATTCCACCCCTTTGCCTCGTATGGAATTCGTATATGAATCTCTGTTCCTAGTAATAATTTAGAGTCAATGGTCCATTCCCCACCTAAGCTTTCAATGCTTTTCGAAACAAGATATAGACCATACCCACGATTTTCCCCTTTTGTAGAATAACCCTTTTCAAGCATGCTCCTTTGAATCTCATCTGGAATTCCTGGACCCGAATCCAAAACCTCCATTGTTAAACATTTATCAAAAAAATGAAGAGTAACCTCAAGTGTTTTATCGCTAGAATCACCCATCGCTTCAATCGCATTATCGATTAAATTGCCAAGAATGGTAATTAACTCATGAGCAATTACTGGGTCCGCCGGCTCAGGAATCGCCTTATTTACCACTATCGTAAACTCCACGTTTTCCTCCCTGGCATAGCTTAATTTTCCCATAAGAAATCCGGCTAGTGCAGGGTCTTTAATATTCTGAGTAATAGTACCAAGCTCTCGATTTTGGTGACCAACTAAAGTACGAATAAAATCAGAAAGTTCATCGTAGTACTTCATTTGGACCATTCCAAGAATGACATGAAGGCGATTCATAAACTCATGAGACTGCGCACGGAGTGCTTCCGCATAGGTTTTCACCCCTGTTAATTGCTCTGCCAATTGCTTGACATCACTCTTATCCCTGAAGGTTGAAATCGCCCCAACCACCTCGTTATTTACAACTAATGGGACTCGATTCACGAGTATGGAAACCCCGTTAATCATTTGTTCTTCATCCAGTTCTGGTTTACCTGTCTCGAGAACCTGATCAAGTCTGGTTGATGGTAAATATTCGTGGATTTTCATTCCAATTGGATCTTGAGACAGCCCTGCCTTTTGAAAAATTTGTCGTGCTGATTGATTGACCAGCGTAATGGTTTGTTCATTATCAACGGCAATGATTCCCTCATGTACGGATTGAAGCATCGTACTCCGCTCTTCAAAAATCTTGGCAATTGCAAAGGGTTCAAGTCCAAATAGGATTCTTTTAATATACCTAGCAAGTAAAATAGCACCTATGATACCAACAAGTAAACCCAATACTGTAACAGTAAGAATACTTCGATGACTTTTGCCCAGAACGGCTTCAACACTTTCTAGTGAAATGCCGACTGCAACCACACCAATCTGGTCACCGGTCACATTAAAAATGGGTGTAAAGGCACGCAAGGATTCACCCAGTGTTCCACGTGAGCTTGATACATACTCTTTCCCCTTAAGCGCCTCCCTTTCATCCCCGCCTACAAAGTGTTTTCCGATTTGTTCTGGATTAGGATGCGACTTCCGCATTCCGTTCATATCCATGACGACAATAAACAGCATGTCCGTAGCATCTAGAATATCCTTTGTATAATCCTGAATCTCGTTGGTCTTACGTTCGTCCTCCAATGCTTCGATAACAATATGAGAAGTTGCAATGGATCTCGAAACCATCATGGCTTTCTCTTCCTGATGTTTTCTAATATTTTTACTGACTGTGCTGCTTATTAAAAAATCTGTAATCATTAAAGATACAAGTACCACTAAACAAACGAAGAAAATAATAATCGTAGTTAATTTAAATTTAAAACGTCGAGTTTGCACAAAATACCTCCGCAGTTGGAACATTCAAATAACTCCATCTACTATTGTAGCAATATTTTTACTGGGAGATTAATTATTTTTGCAAGAAGCTTTAACTCTTTGAAAAATTTATTCTAAAAAAATATTAAGTGACAGGAGCTCTCTGCTATTTTCCTTTCGGTCACTCCAGCACCTCTGTAGTAACCGTAAGCTCTTTTCTATTTTTGATAAGCAGCATAACTGCAACTACTACTGTTCCAATCCAGATAAGAAATAATAGGCATGCAATAACTGGTAATGCTGTTAACTCAAAAACCGAATGCCCCAATGCAGTTTGGATGCCTATTATAACAATCATAAGCAGCCAAGCAATACCGCCAACATGAATCAGTCTTTGTTTGAAGCTTTCCTTTATCCGAGACTTTTCTAAAATCCAAGCAGGCAGAATCAATGTTTGCAGTGCATGAAATCCAATTCCATGCAGGACAATTACATTTCCAGTCCCCCCTGTAAGCCGGTCCTGAAGAAGAATCATCCATAGACCCGCAATATTCGCTGCTAGAACCGAGATAAATGCATATCGAATCCCCGTTATCAACAAGGGGCGTTGAGAAGACTTTTTCAATCGGAAGAAATGGACTGTAAGTACTACCGCCAAGATTACTAATACTAGTGAAACAACTCCAAATAGGATTCCAGCAGCCATATCAACAACTGTTCCTTCCCGAGAAAATCTCGGACTTATTCCTCTAAAGTTTTGAACCGTTTCAATGATATAACAATATAAGCTTGTTAGAATAAATAACCACCGTACCGCTTTCCTTCTGGAAGCATTAAGTCTTGTTAATGGCAGAATGGCAGCGATTGATAAGATATAAATTCCGATAGCTGCATTAAAAGAAAAGGCATCCTTCACGTTTCCTTCAGGTAAAATAATCGAACCTCGAAAAAACATATAAATGGCTATTCCTGCCGAAAGTATAAATCCGTATATACCTGTCATGACTAGTGCTCTTTCACCTTCAAAGAGCCTAACAGTTGGTTCATTTTCAATTCGACTTACTTTCGCTAACTTTGACATATAATAACCCTCTCTCAGTTAATTTAATTAACAGTCAATAAGTAACCATAAAAAAATACAGCTAACATTTATTTATCAGTCAATAAATAATATCCCAAAAAAATAAGGAAATTTCTATTTATTTATTAGTCAATAAATTTGATCTTAAAAAAAGAGAGCAAATTGCTCCTTTTTAACAGTTTTCATTGCCTGGGGTTAACTGGGGTAATTTCAGTACTTCCGCTAGCGTAATTAATAGTCCTGTACCAATAAACTGGGAGGCTGTTTCCTTTGCATTTGGAATGCCTGCATGTTCAAATTTCAAAGTTAGCGATTCAAAAATTTTGAGAAATAGACCGCTGACATGCTCTCGAATTCCTGGATCAGAAATCGCATGTGCCTGCATAACCATCAATACTTCATCACGGTGGGTTTGGATAATTTGTTCAAATGCATGCCCCATGGTTTCGATTAATTGATCGGCAGGTGCATGCACTTTAGCAAAAGTGTCATAGATGCGGCTAAATGCCCGGTCAATAACCGCATTGAATAGTTCTTCTTTGTTTTTAAAAAAGTGAAACACATAAGGCTGTGTTACCCCAGCTGCCATTGCAACCATTGCAGTGGTTGCTTTATAATACCCCTTTTCAGCAAAGACTCCTACAGCATTTTCTATTATGATTTCTTTTTTATCTTCTCGGACTGCCACGTTTGCTACCATCCTTAAAATTATTTATTGACTAATAAATAAATGATAGTTAAATACTTCAATTTTGTCAATAGGCATTGAATGCTAAAAAGCCACAGAATATTATACTCTGGGGCTTTTATTTCGATATTAAAAGACCTATGCTTTGTAATAAGGGGGAATTCGAAGCCACTCATGCCGATCTAAATACTGTTTTATTGTTAAACCAGCTGTGGTTTTCTTTAAGATTATTTTTGAAAAAATTAATCCAACATCTGCCCGAATAGATTCTGTAAGTCCTTTGGCAGCATAATTAACCCCCATAGCTAGATTATAGGACATTAAATTGGCCATTTCCTCATCATTTTAACTTAGCACCCTCTGGTATATTCCGATAATCACCAACCGGTTTTTCGGGTGTAGATTGCGGAAAAGGTACACCTTCCTTCATGAGAAACTCTTTAAGCTCGTCTCTAATTGGAATATGTACGGTTTCTCTTATATCCTTTAAAATTTGTTTCAATTCCGGGTCTTGGGCAAGATTGATACCAATTTCTTCATTTCGCATGGTTGTACCAGTACCTAGTAGAAAAAACCATAGGTTAGAAACTTCCATCACATTTAATGGTCTTTTCTCGCCGTCCATAAATGGTTGAAATATATCTTGAATTAGTTCGAATACTTTCATGTTAGAAGATCCCACCAAACTTTGTTTTGTTATGATGGTAGCTTTTCCATTTAGTCAATAAAGCATGCTAATTGAAATACTTTTCAACTAGTTTTTCCGCAGTACGCGTAGCTAATGCCTGAGTTGTAAGGGTCGGATTGACTCCCCCCAAACTATTATAATGAACACTGTTGTCAGCGATATATAACCGTTTTACTTGAAATGTTTCGCAATCCTGATCAACGACAAAGCCCATACGCATAGTACTTTCTATATGAATCATCATGCCTGTTGGCCAATTTGTCCAAATTATTTTTTTTGCCCCCGCTTTTCTTAAAAGCTCTGCTGCTATTTTAACCAGTTTGCTTCTTTTCCTGCTGGATTGTTTGGTTGGCTGATACTTCACAACAGGGACAAATCCATTTTCATCACGGATTAACGGATCGAGTGTAATCCCGTTTCGCTGATTCACTTCATCATCTGTACTGACTAAGATATTTAAAGTTCTACGGTAGGCGTCCATTGTTTCTTTTAATTCATAACCGAAAAGACGCCCCCTAATATCCCATGGATCATTCATGCCAGGGGTGTGTAAGAAAGAGTATCCAGACTCACTCACCGCATAAAAAGAAGCTGTTAATCCCGGACTCATCCCCACAGACTGAAGCGCACCAAGCCCGGGATAATCCATCCTTGCCCCGCATGTATTCCCCACAAAGGGGTTAATATCTGAAGTACCCAATATTGGAATCAAATCCTTTTCCTCAAATATCCCAGATACCCAGTCCATATAATGATTTACCAAACCTCTTCCTACCCATTGATTGTCAGGAAGCCCTGAATTTAACCAAAGTCGGGGACTTTCAATGCTTCCGGAGGCCATCACTACGATTTCCGCCCGCAGTTCTTCCTGCTCCCCGGTCCACGTGTCCCTTATTTTTACTCCAACGGCATGCAGCCCTTTAGAAACGGTATTTTCTGTTACAATTTTTATAACAAAGGCATTTGGTCTTATACAAACGTTGCCAGTCTTTAATGCAAGCGGAACATAGCTGACATTTGTGGACCGTTTTGCCATTTTATCTACAGATGGACCATGTGGACAACCGTTGATACAATGGCCCGAAAGAGTGCAGCCTTCCATCCAGGATAACTGCTCTTCTGAGAGGTTTAAATTTGTGATGTTTTTGTTAGGAGGTAAAATTGCATTTGGCTGCGGCCTATACCCTGGTCCTGTTACATCCAGCGTAGGAATCAAGTGCCATCCTGCCTTCTTTGCACCATAATAAAATAATTCTTCTTTTGCCGTAGTGGCAGCGAAGTTCACCGGTAATGTCTCTTCCACCTTCTCATAATAGGGTATAAGTTCCCGGTAAGATATCGGCCAGACATTATCGATTGCCGCTGGATATGCCCGGGGACAATTAGCGGTATACGCTTGGGTGGTACCTCCAACACCGGAGCATTGCCAAATTACGCCCTTCTGGTCAGCGTTCCGAAACCATTGGGAACGACTTCGATCCGCCGGGCCCCATCGAAACCTTCCTGTAACCAAATCATTCATGTTCATTTCAAACTTGTTCAACAATTGTTTATGGAGGACAACATCCAAATCATCTGATGTTGAACTGGATTCAGCTCCTGACTGTGAATTTGGGTTTGGCCACTTTTTATTCCCGTACCAGGGGCCAGCTTCTAAAACCAAAACCTTTAAACCCTTTTCTCCGAGTTCTTTAGCAATAACGGCTCCGCCGCCTCCTGCACCAATTACAATCACCTCAAAGTTAGACATTAATCATCCACCTTCTTGTGCTTAAATGTTGCTAAGAATCCGCGAAAATCCCGATAACCAAATGATGGACCTGGATAGCCAGTCTGGAACCATCCGAGTGGAAAATGTTCCACTCTTCTAAATTCAGGAGAAAATAGTCTTGTGGTTCCATACGCCGTCCATTCCGAATAGTGGCCAAACAAGGGGAGTTCATTCAGTACATCCATCATAATTCGAACGAGTTCCGGATTATTTTTGTAAGGTATGCTCAAGTTTTCAAGATTAATATCTAGTCGTTCTATTAGGGTTATAGCCCTTAACCTATCTACCTTAGAAAGTGCAGAGAAAGGACCGCCGTTAGGAAATACTGTCACATTTAGAGGATAAAGGATCTGCCCCGTTTGGACTAAGTGAGCAGCTCCCAAATCCAGCAATTCAGCAGTCGGTTTAGACATGGCACCATTAACTAAATTAAGCTGCTCTTTTACCGGGAGGGCAATCGAATGATCTAATATCCAAATAACATATTCATAAACATGTAATTTCTGTGCTCCGGCCACTTGAGCAGTTCCTAAATAATCTTTATATTTAAGATGGGGTGGAATGATAGCTTCAACTAGTGCCTGAAAAGTGGATCTGATATAACGGTTTAAGGTTCGTTCACCTTCACTTATACCCATCAGTTTTCACACCCCTTATTAATGAATTGGTTTCTTACCCTTCCTATTAATATTTATGTTTTCATTCTTCTATGTATGGAAATTAATTAGTAAAGGAAATCAGCCCTATCATTACCTGATAATAAATACGGCGAACAGTGACTGCCACTGTTCGCCGTATTTTACTTTTAAACTTTTAACACTTCCTGTTCAACCTTGTCCATGAATTCCTTTACGACAAGATTGTTGCTTTTTTCACTTCCGAGCTTCAACATGGCTCTCCCTACAAAATTAACTCCTTCATTTTGCCCCTCGTAAATGAATTTAGTGTGGTTCTCATCGATTTTAATTAACGTAAAAGTTAGCGAAATATTAAAAGCTTTGCCTAAAACAAAGCTTATTTGCTTATGCTTTTTATCTGGAGAATCTTCGTAGGCAAGTGTTTCTACAATGTATGTCTCCACCCGCTTTCCTTCGCGGTATTTTTGCTGGTGCTTTGCTCCCACCTCCACTTCCGTTTTTTCAATGATGGTATGTTCCTCTACCTTAGGCATTATTTTCTTAATATTTTCATCAAAAAATAAACTCCACACTTTTTCAATATTTACCTCTATCATCTTCTCTTCTTTCCATTGAATCATTCCGATTCCTCCCTCCCTGATGCGATAAATTCATCTATTTCTTCAAGCTGAAGACGAAGGTCTTCGATTTGCACTTGGATGTTTTTTCTTTTTTGTACTAACAAATCTTCTAAATGAGCGAAAGACTCATCCGCCATCACAGAAATCATCTCCTGTATCGTAAAACCAAATCTTCTTAGCTTTACTAAGAGAGTGGCTAAAAAATAGCTGCCATCATCATAATAGCGGTAATTGTTTTCTGGATTAATATAAGCAGGTTCTAGTAACTTTACTTCTGCATAATAACGCAGCGTTTCTTTACTTAATCCCGTCATCTTCGAAAAATCGCTAATTTTGTACAGGTCTCTCCCTCCCCACCTAAATAATAAACTGTGGGGTGCACCACAGGGTCAACTATTATTTTTTTATTGTTCCATTATTAACCATTAGTGAGATTTTTCTTCATCAATTGTGCTATATGTATATTATTTTGATCTACACTATTTTCTAATTGCTTAATGATTAATTCTTGTCTAGCTTCTGGATGATTTTGACTTAGTTTGGCTTTCCCCTCTATTTTGTTAATATTGATTTTAAAACCTACAATACCTTTACTCATGCCCTTAATATAATTTTCATCAACATTTTCTAATTGATAGGAACTGTCTGGTTTTTCATATTTATTTACCATGTCTGCCAATGAATCAAATACTTCCTTCTCTTCTTCGATAATCTCCAACTCTCCATAAACGTGTATTGCTACATAATTCCAAGTTGGTACTGCTTGATCTGTCTCATACCATGATGGTGAAATATAGCAATGCGGGCCTTGAAAGATGACAAGAACATTCTGACCCACGATATCCCTCCACTGCTGGTTCTGCCTGGCAAAATGTCCCTTCAAATAACCTTCTTCTTTATTCATAAGAAGTGGCAGATGAGTGGCATAGGGTTCTCCATTATGCAGAGAAAACAAGGTGGCAAAGCTATTCTTTTCAATAAAGTCATATAAAACTTCTTCCTTATTAATATTAAAAGATTTTGGTATATACATATCTTTCATCTCCATTCTAAAGTTATTTAAAATACTTCTATTTCAGATTATAAAAACCTTCTTTTGGTAACTGCTCCGTTTTAGAAAAAGAAAAGGACTGGGTATGATAATCGCCAGTCCTTTAATCAATGCCAATCAAAAATCAGCTTCACTATTCATTTCCAATTGTGATTTCATTTCATTCTGAACACGCTGTTGTTCTGCTATCGTTACAAGTCCATAATAGATATTATCAATCATTTTTCCTTCAGATTGTAATGTCAGCTGTTCGATGTTTTTTCCAGCTTCCTTATAGTTCTTTTGGATGCTAATCATTTCTTCAAAGGTAAGATTCGTTTTGACATTACTGCCTATCGCTTGGAAGATATCTGGTGCTTTTGATAAGCTAGAGATGCTTGCGCCCTTTTTGATCACTGCTTGAATTACTTGACGCTGGCGTTCTTGACGGCCGAAATCTCCATTCGGATCATCGTATCTCATTCTGATAAAAGTTAGTGCTTCATCGCCATTCAGGTGAATCTTACCAGCAGGAAAATCAACTTCTTCCACCGTAAAAGCAAAATCATTCTCGACATTAATCCCGCCAACGGTATCAATAATATCCTTAAAGCCCTCCATATTGATTTTCACATAATAATCAATCGGAATATCAAGGAAATTCTCTACCGTATCTACCGCCATTGAAACACCGCCAAAGGCGTAGGCATGGTTTATTTTATCCTCCTTTCCCTTACCAACAATCTCTGTTCGTGTATCCCTTGGAATACTCAGCATTTTTACAGAATTATTGTTTGGATTTACCGTTAACACAATCATCGTGTCAGAACGGCCGCTATCACCTTCACGCTCATCCACACCAAGCATTAACACGGAAAATGGTTCTTTCTTTTTTAAAGCTTCCGTCTGCTTCCCCTTATTTTGTTTGTCATCAAGCGGTTCATGCATAGTTGCTACCGCCTTATTAAAAGATTTATACACTGTAAACCCATAGAGTCCGCCAACGATAAGTATAATAAATAAAAACAAGCCTATTATATTTCGCCAGTTCAGCCTCCGCCTTTTTCTCCTTCTCATTTCTTGGTCTCCTATACAATTTCGGCATTTTATCTTTTCCCGACAGAATACTCCCTCTTCAATCATGTGAATGGCGCAGCCCAACGATAAGGGGGAGAAATGTCGGTTTGGCGTTAGCCAAATCTTTCCAAACATGGTATAATAAGAACATACATTCTTCTCAAGAGTGAGGTGAAAACAATGTTAGTCAACAAAGCTTATAAATTCCGTATCTATCTAACGAAAGAACAGGAAGTCGTAATTGCTAAAACAATCGGATGTAGTCGTTTTGTATTCAATCGCTTTTTAAGGCAATGGAACGATACGTACAAAGAAACAGGCAAAGGATTAACCTACAATTCCTGTTCTGCTGAATTAACACAGCTGAAAAAGGAATTACTATGGCTAAAAGAAGTTGATAGCATTGCTCTTCAATCATCACTGAAAAACCTTGCTGATTCGTATACACGATTCTTCAAAAAGCAAAACAAGGCACCTCGTTTCAAGTCTAAAAAGAATAAGGTGCAGTCTTACACAACAAAAGAAACTAATAAAAACATTGTCGTTGTAGGCAACAAAATTAAGCTGCCTAAACTTGGACTTGTTCGTTTTGCCAAAAGTCGTGAAGTAGAAGGCCGTATTCTTAATGCAACGGTTAGACGCAATCCAAGTGGAAAATACTTTGTATCTATTCTCGCAGAGGTGGAGGTACAACCTGTAGACAAAACAGGCTCTACCGTTGGTGTTGACTTAGGATTAAAAAACTTTGCCATTCTTTCAAATGGTGAAGTTTTTGATAATCCTAAATGGCTTCGTACATTGGAAAATAAGCTAGCTGATGCCCAGCGTATTCTTTCCCGAAGACAGCAGCTGGCTCTGAAACGAAAATGTAAATTGGATGAAGCGAAAAACTTCCAAAAGCAAAAACGGAAAGTAGCTCGTATACATGAGAAAATCACAAATGCAAGAACAGACTACTTGCAAAAAATCTCTACTAAAATCATCAAAAACCACGATGTAATTGGTATTGAAGACTTGCAAGTGTCCAATATGCTAAAAAATCACAAGTTAGCAAAAGCCATCAGTGAAGTATCTTGGTCACAATTTCGCACAATGCTTGAGTACAAAGCAAAATGGTCCGGCAAACAAGTCATTGCAGTATCTAAAACATTTGCTAGTTCACAGTTGTGTTCCTGTTGTGGCTACCAAAATAAAGACGTTAAGAATCTTAACCTTCGTGAGTGGATTTGTCCTCTTTGTGGCACACATCACGATAGAGATTTTAACGCAGGACAGAACCTTAGAGATGAAGCAATACGCATCTTAACCGTAGGGACTACGGGGATAGCCTAATCAATTGGAACCCGATAGGCTTCTGTACTTAGGAATCTCCCACTTCAAACGACCCGTAAGGGCGTTAAGAGTGGTGAGTAGTTCAATAATTAGGTTACCAAAGAGTTGTGTCAAAGGAATTACAAGGACATGTCGATTTATTGTTATTTACTTTACATATTTGCTGGTATTTGTAGATTAATAGAAGATGGTGAAACTAACTTATCGACAAAAAATTTTCTGGGAAATAAGCAAAATTTCGTTTATAAAAAGGGCTGATAGAGGCTTTTTTCAAACGTTTGGTTAAAAAGTCTTTTGTCACATATTGTTAAGTTATGATAAAAAGACGTCGTGGTTTCCGACGTCTTTTACTATAAGCCTAAACTTCACTTTTTTGTTTTTTAAAAAACTGTGGTAAATACTCTTTATGTGCTTCAAGCATTTCGTCTAATATTTGCTTGGCAATTCTATCAGAAGGTACCAATGGGTTAATGGTCATCGCAAGAAGTGCGGTATTATAGTCCCCGGTAACCGCTGCTTCTGCAGAAATTCGTTCAAATGATTTAATTTGTTGAACGAGACCCCTTACAGCAACCGGCATATCGCCAACCGCTATAGGCTTTGGACCATCTTTTGTAATTATACAATTCACTTCAACAGCAGAGTCGTCCGGAATGCTCGAAATGGCTCCATTGTTTCTCGTGTTAACCGGCTGAATGTCGCGCTTGTCATTGTAAATGGAGTTAATCAGATTGCACGCGGCATCACTATAGTAAGCTCCTCCACGTTTTTCAAGTTGAGGAGGCTTGATACTTAGATTGGGATCTTTATATAACTCAAATAATTCTTTTTCTACCTGTTTGACTACCTCTGCACGAGTTCCAACGGTTTTAAATGATTCTATCTCTTCTGCCAATATGCTGCTAGTTTGATAGTAATACCGGTGATACGGACATGGAAGGACCTTTAGTCCTTTAATAAATGCTGGCTCCCAGCCAAGATCAATAATATTTTTCATGGTAATCCCTGATTGTTTACTGGTCAGTTTATCTAGTAAATCTTCCGTTATATTTATACCGTCTAGGTAAACATTCAATCCATACACCATATGATTCAGTCCTGCAAAATCGATATGGACCCTATCAGCAGAGACTTCTAATAGCTTTGCAATTCCCATTTTCATCCCTACAGGAACATTACACAATCCAACAACTTTTTTAATATTGCTATATCTTAAAACAGCTTCAGTCACCATTCCTGCTGGATTTGTAAAATTCACCAGCCAGGCATCTGGGCATAACTCCTCGATATCCTTACAAATATCTAAAATCACAGGAATCGTTCTTAACCCTTTGAATAATCCGCCAGGACCATTGGTTTCTTGGCCGATTACATCATACTTTAATGGAATCTTTTCGTCCTTCGCACGTGCATCAAGTAATCCTACTCGAAATTGAGTAGTTACAAAATCCGCATCCTTTAAGGCCTCTCGACGATTAAGTGTGAGATGAACCTCAATTGGCAGTCCTGCCGTTTCAATCATTCTTTTTGCTAATGCACCAACAATATTAAGCTTTTCCTCCCCTGCGGGAATATCAACCAACCAAAGCTCGCTTACAGGCAGCTCTTCGTATCTCTTAATAAACCCTTCTACAAGTTCAGGCGTATAGCTGGAGCCTCCGCCAATTGTAACAATCTTAATTCCTTTACTCATCTTTATGTACCTCCTTTTTTGAGACTGTTTCATATAAATCAACTATTACTGTGGCTAAGTCCCTTACAGTCAAGGCATTCATCAAGTGATCCTGAGCGTGCACCATTAATAAAGATACCTCAGAGTTTGCCCCGTTAACTTCATTTTGAATTAATTGTGTTTGAACATGATGGGCTTCATTTAATGCTTCCGATGCCTGTTTTAACTTTTTATTCGCTTCAACAAAATCCCCTTCTTTTGCTGCAGCGATGGCTTCCATTGACGAACTTTTCCCATTTCCCCCATGAAGAATGATTTGGAAAATGGTTTGCTCTGAAATCATCACAATACTTACCTCCTTTTTAAACAAAAGATTGATAGCCTACTTCTTTATACGTTACTAATTTAATATTCTTATCTAAAAATGCCTGCTGAACCTTTTTATCGGTTAAAATAGCCAGTTCCCTTACACGTTGTAAAGCATATGAACTCCCAGAAAGTAACGGCTCATCAATATAGGCAGGATGTGTCATGATTTCAGCAGTTTCATAGGATAAGGCTCTATCTGCAAGCTCAATTAAATGATTTGCTGACAGGTCATTTCCATAAAAAGCTGGACTGAAGTATTGAACCATTTGTAATTCCTCGTTACTTACATGTCTTGGGTCCGCCGATACTTTACGAACCGGCAGATTGTATTTCTTTGCCAGATTAGCAACAATTGGATAAACTTTTTCATGTCCATGGAGATGGTGATGACTATCAATATGTGTTGGCTGTAATCCGAAGGAAAGGAATTTTTCTATTTGACTTGTATATTCTTTTTCAATATCCGACAAGCTCGCCTGCTTCACCAAATCATTCATTTTATGAAAGAATCCATTCTCATTAATAAGAGAAGGAACCTCTTCATTTACTGGTGAACCACAATCTAGGACAAGATGAATTCCTACCCCTAATCCTGGATTTTCCAATGCAAGAGCTGCAGCATGTGCAGCTCCTGGCATATTGGTCATCATTGTAGTTGAAGTAACAACACCATTTCTATATGCTTCGATAATTCCAAGGTTTACTCCCTTTGAGTAACCAAAGTCATCTGCATTAATAACAAGTTTCGTCATAGTGCCTCCTTACGCAGTAAAGCCATTCCCATCTAAATTTTTGTCAGATGAAACGCCTTGCTCTTCAGCTAGCTTTTGTCGATCCCACATTTTGAAGAATGGATAGTAGATGGCAAAACATAGAACAAAATTCACGATTTGAAGAATGGCTCCCGAAACTTTTCCTCCTGCTGCCAAATATCCACCGATAATTGGCGGCATTGTCCAAGGAACGGCAATTCCTGCTGGTTTCGCTACTAACCCGGTTGACATAGCGATATATGTGGTAAGAACCATAACCATAGGTGCTAAAATAAATGGCACGATCATTAGAGGATTCATTACGATTGGCATACCAAACGTAATCGGTTCGTTAATATTGAACAATCCTGGTCCAATCGCCAATCGTCCCAATTGTTTCATTTGTTGGCTTTTTGCCAAAAATAGCATCGCAATCACAAGCGCCAACGTTGCACCACTTCCGCCTACATAAATAAAGATATCGAAGAACTGCTGTGTAAAAATATTCGGTAAGTTTTGGCCGTCTTGGAAAGCGATACGGTTGGCATCCATCGAAGATAACCAGATTGGTCCCATAACGCCACCTACAATAGAGGCACCATGTAAACCGCATGACCAAAGTAATTGTATGAGTAAAACGGCGACAAGACTTCCAATTAGACTTCCTCCGAGTACTCCTAGTGGTTTTCCTAATAATTCACCCACAATATTGTGAAGGCTTGCAAAAGATGTTTGTTCAATGATTAAGCGTAGGATCCAAATAATAGCGATAACAAAAAATCCTGGAATGAGTGCAATAAATGATTTACTTACAGCTGGCGGAACTCCATCCGGCATACGTATGACAATATTCCTCTGAACAACGAATCGATAAATTTCTGTAGAAAGCATAGCGACCAGCATCGCTACAAATAATCCCTTACTTCCCATTAATGCAGTGGGGATCGCTCCTCCTACCATAATTGCCTCTTTTGCTCCTTCTGGTAAAAACGACACTTGATAGGGAGTGGCCAACAAAAATGCAGCAACAGAAATGGCCCCTGCCGATAAGGCATCCACTCCATACTTTTCAGCTAACCTGTATGCAATCCCAAAAGCAGCAATCAGAGCCATAATGTCAAATGTAGCCCCCACTGGATAGAGCAGCTTAGACAGCCATGCTTCTCCAAATATACCTGCCATAAAATCTGCATAACCCGGAATTGGGATAAACCCTAAAATTAAAAATAATGATCCAACAATAATCAATGGCATTGTCAAAATGAGCCCGTCACGTAATGCTTGTAAATGACGTTGTGCTGCAATGCGTCCTGCAACAGGCATAATCTTATTTTCTAGGATATTATTTATTTTGCTCATCCCATACACTCCCCTTATTTAGAAACTAATTGTTGTGCATACTTAAGAACCTCTAACCCATTACAAGTTCCATAATGAACCGTATTAATGACATCAACTGGAATCCCTTTTTCCTCACCAAGTTTCTTTAATTGTGGTAATAAATAGCGGACCTGTGGACCTATCAGTAATACATCCGCCTCGTCGATATGTTTACGAACAGCATCTCCTGAAACAGCCCAAATTCTTGCTTCTACGCCTTGCTCTTCTGCACATTTCTGCATTTTTGATACTAATAAACTTGTAGACATACCAGCTGCACAACAAAGTAAAATATTCATTCCTTCTCCCCCTCTAGTTTTTATCTGTGAAATTCATGTCGTAATTCCATTCTATTTTGGAAACGCTTACATCTACACACAAGCTTTTTCCGTTGGGCTCCGGAAAATATTAATTGCCTTCTCAAATAATAAAAAAAGGCCAATGTTTACGGATTGGTAACATTGGCCAGAGGATGATAGCTAAAGTTAAAATACTTCTAAGAATTCATCATACGTTTTGCACTTTAGAAGCTGCTGAACGATTCGAATATCTTCAACGATTTTGACTAACAAAGCATACATTTTTTGCAGATAGGTAGAGCTGTTTTTCTCTATACTTAATAGACAAATAAATTGCACTCTTTTACCGCCCCAATCTATTGGTTTTTGTAATGTACAGATAGCCCAAAAGGTAGAGTCAGTCTTCGGTGTGATAGGATGAGGGATCGCAACCAAATTTCCAAAACTAGTCGGCGATAACGCTTCTCTTTCAAGAACTGCATCAATAAAGGAAGAATCAACAAGTCCTAGTTTTTCTAATTTATCGCCTAAGAAGCAGAGAACCTCTTCTTTTGTTTCAAACTTTTCTTGTAGAAAAACAAGTTCTTTTTTCGTGTATTCTAACGTCCCATGTTTTCTTTCCCCTAATTCTTTTTCCACTCTTTCAAAATCGTTACCACCAAGAAATGTGTTCACCACAATAACAGGTACTGGCAGGGATTCTTTAATAGGGATGGTGCTAACGATAAAATCAAGAGTATCAAAGGGGACTTCATTAAGTTTGTAATATTCTGTTGTGCCAACGATTTCAAGCCTGGCCCCAAATTTTGATTGCAGCTTATAAGACAATAGCCGAGCGCTGCCAACACCAGATGCACATACAATCATACACCGCTTTGGTTCAGTGTGAATCGCTCTTCTTTCGATGGCAGCCCCAATATGAAGGGCAAGGTAACCGACTTCATTTTCATCAATATCTATTCCTAGATCTCTTTTTAGCACCATACCTGCAATAATTCCTGCCTCAAAGGCAATCGGGTAATTCGATTTTATTTCATCAATCATTGGATTTCTTAAATTCATCCCATAACGATAGCGGCTTATAGCCGGCTTTAAATGTAAGCCTATTGCGACAATCAGTTCTAGATCATCTTTAAGGCCCAAGGTTAACTTTGTTTCAATGGAATCAAGAATTTCCATCGTCAATCGGTAGATATCTTTGTCAATATAATTCCGAAGGTCACCGTCAATATTATTTAAATGTCTGATCATCCTCGTCCCTAACAAGTGAATAGCAACATAAGCTATTTCCGTTTCTGGAAAATCTACTTTCATCCTATTCTCAATTTCTCGAACAATCTTATTTGCAACACCATATTCTTTTTGATTTGTAACATCTTTTAGTTCTTCGTTATTCAGAATGACATAATTTCCATCTGTAATGCGTCTACACGCGATCGCTATAT
This sequence comes from Neobacillus sp. YX16, assembly GCF_030123505.1. GTDB lineage: Bacteria > Bacillota > Bacilli > Bacillales > Cytobacillaceae > Neobacillus. Next base: position 798,874 of record NZ_CP126115.1, on the reverse strand, counting down.
GAATGATTAGGTTATTTAAGCCAATGTCTGATAACGTAATATCATTTTCTTTTATTTGCTCTAAAATAATCGCCCGAATCATTTTCATTTCATCGATTGGAATGAGAGGCTTTTGAGATGAATGTAGATCATATTCTGTTTGAATTCTATTAAAAACATACTCTGACATACAAAACCGAAGTTTCACTTCTTCGCCCTTTACCTTCAAACCATAGTTAGGCTTCACTTCAAAGGAAAGGTCGTACGTTTGCAGGGTTTTCTTTACATCTTTTAAATCATTTTGAACTGTCGATTTACTGATAAATAATTCATCCGCTAAGTCTTCAAGTTTCAGAAAGTTTTCTGTAAGGAGAAGACGTTGCATTAAGTAATGAACACGTTCTTCTGGTGTATTGGGCAGCATAGAGGGCTTAAGCTTTTCACTTTGAAATTCTTCAAGCAGGAACTTCCGAAATACTTTGTCATCGTCAATTTTCAGTGTGTATCCTGCTCCTCGGATTGATTTGATGGACGCTCCATATTTCGAAATGATTGTCTCTAACTCTTTGATGTCATTTCGTATAGTTCTCGAGGTTACTTGGATAACATTTGCTAAGTATTCGCTCGTGATGGGAGTATCAACTGCTAGCAGCTCCCGCAAAATGGCAATAGTTCGGCTATTTAACATAATCAATCCCTGCCCTTAAAAGAATGATTTCAAATATGTATCTTTCTAATAATTCAATATAAATCGATCTAATGGGCTATCTGCGTTCTAAAAGTATTAATGGTTTTACTACTATCATAATCTCTATGTCTTTGAACACCTATTGGGATAATTTTTCAGGACTTTTAGCCTATTATCCTTCTCATTACTTAGTAGTTCACAGTAATAATAGGCTTTTTCAGGCATAAAGGGTGAAAAATCATATATAAATTTGGGGTAATTCTAGCTTTCCTATAAAAAACTATCTATTTCAACAAAGGCGCAGCAAAAGAAGCCTGTTGAATTCAACAGACTTCCTTTAAGAATAAATCTAACACAAACTATTTACCGATAAATTCCTGTGTCCAATAATTGCCTTGTGAAACGTAACCAACCCCAATATGGTTGAAGTTCGGGCTTAGGATGTTCTTGCGGTGACCTTCGCTATTCATCCAAGCTTTTACCACTTCTTCAGGAGTTCGCTGCCCCATGGCAATATTTTCACCAGCAGAACGATACGAAATCCCGTACTTTTTCATCATGTCAAACGGTGAGCCATATGTTGGGCTTGTATGGCTAAAGTAGCCGTTCACAGACATATCACGAGATTTTTCATGTGCCATTTTGCTAAGTGTCAAATCTACTTTAAGCGCAGGCAACCCATTTTTTGCACGTTCCTGATTAGTAAGGTCGACCACTTTTTGCTCATAAGCACTTAAATTACTTGTATTTTGTGGTGTTGCTGGTTGTGTTGATGTCTCAGACGGCTTCTCTACAGGCTGTTGCTGTACGGGCTGTGGAGTAGTTGTCTGGTCAGGCTGTTGTGTTGGTTGACTTGGTGCTGTTTGGACTGGCTGTTTTACAGTTGTTTTCGGCACTGTAAACCCAAAGCTAGCAAGATATTTTTCTAGCACACTATTAATCTCATTCATATTTGTTCCTTGATATACATAGACCTTTTCCTGTACTACTGGATTAAAGGTAGCAGCATCTGCTTTATTCATTGCTGGATTGGCCATAACTACAGCTGCCGCAGCTACTACGGTTAAAAGTGCTTTCTTTTTCAACATTTTTAAATCCTCCTTAAAAATTGCCGTTATTTGCAAATTCATCGTACCATATGATTTTTGTCATATTTAAGGGAGGATTTTACAGTTAAAAGCACTAATACTTCTTTTTACTTTTGCTAAGTTCTATTTACGCTTATAATATAAACCTTTGCGGATTTTCCTTAATCAGAACTCTCCTATTTTAAATACTACTAATTTCAGGGAAAATTACCAACAATTATTATAAAAATGAGGATTGACAGCATTCTATAAACTGAACATTCTTAACAAATATTTCAGATAAGTATCATTACTAACAGAAGTATTAAATAAAGGATGTATTTAAGGCACATACATTTTTACTTCTGATCAGAAGGTGAAATAGGTGGATTTAGCTGAATTTTTTTGTTTGGATGTATTTTTGATATGACCGATGAAGCCTCTGCCAGCCTTATGATTTCATTTGCTGGTATTTCCATCGAAACTCCGTTTAATGCAGTCTTATATGTGTTTCTTACCTTATAGGGCACTTGATTCTTATCTAATAACGATTCAAGTTCCTTTTGAAAGGTTGCATGACTTTCTTCTACCTTTTCCTTCGCTTCCTCTATTGTTAAAGGAATCCCCTTTGCTTCTGCTTCTAAAACGGCTATTTTAGCTGGTTTTGTTTTGAATTCAATGATAATTGAGGTCATTTGTTCACTTGATAGATCTATTTCAGGATCTATTTGGACTGAAGGATTCATTGTTTCTTTCACCTCCTTTTCCTCATCTACATTTTGATTTCTTTCCTGACATCCACTCAAAATAAACAGGAAAGCAATTGCCAAAATGGCCACTCTATAATATTTCCTCATTTATCATTACATCCCCTTTTTAGCTGAAGCTTCAAAAAGACTATATAACATTTTGTCCTTTATCATCCCTTATCAAACATTTTTTTACGGCGGATGTTATTTCAAAAAAACGCTATTCTTCCAATTATTATATAGAAGAATAGCGTTTTTTTGTGTCTTAACCTATAGGGATGGGTATTAAGATGATATTTGCAATTCTGTTAAAATATCTTGAAGTGTCTTTCCATCGATTTGTTCAACAGGTGCCGGCGGGTTCTCGGCATCTGGGTTTTGCTTTAGATAGTTATTTACAACGTACTGCATATCCTTTGCATTCACAACACCGTCGAAATTAATATCAGATGCTCTTTCATTTTTGTTCCAAGCTTGTTGAATTGCCAGTGCGTCCCGGATATCAATCACATCATCCTGATTCACATCTCCCGCAGCAGGCCTTTCATTAAAGTTAAAGTATTGCAGCGACTGTCCATTTTGTCTCAGTTTTCACCTGCGAGACGGTAAATGTATTCCTTTTTAGTTCATCTAACAAAACTGAATCGGATGTCTTATCAAAATTGGTATTTTTAAATTTTTCAAGTAATGGATTTACCACATTATCGCTAATGGAATCCCTGTCCGAAATACCCTGAATATGGACAAGCGCAGCCTTTTTGAAGTTTCCTAGGTCAAGCTCGCGGATCACTAAATCTGAACAGGATTGCAACTCTTCTTTGACTTGTTCTAAGTTTGTTTGAATATTGTAAGATATCGTTTTGGGTTTTCTATTAGAATCTTCTTTCTGTTTGGGATACAACTATTTCAATATGTAGCACCTTCCGGACAATAGATTATTATTTAAGGTGTGCATTCATGCTACTTTTATACAAATCTTCCCTGCTTGTTGGACATTTGAACACTAAAAGTTAAAAATGGTAATGAGGGAAATCTGTTATTACAAAGCAGAAAATGACAGGATTTAAATATAGATAGTTGTTACGATGTACATAAGGAGTGAGCGATATGGGATGGGTAGAATCATTACAACAAGCTATAGACTATATGGAGGAACATTTACTAGAAGAAATATCGATTGAAAACATTGCTAAACAAGCGAATGTATCAGAGTTTCACTTTCAACGTATTTTTTCAGTACTTACTGATATAACTGTTGGTGAATATCTTCGGCGCAGACGGTTAACACTTGCAGCACAAGAGCTTTCTACAACTGAAAGTAAAATTATTGATGTCGCCCTAAAATATGGCTATGACACTCCCGAATCTTTTTCAAAAGCTTTCCGCAGGCAGCACGGCATCACTCCTAGTCAGGCACGTAATTACGCGGGAAAGCTGAAATCTTATAACCGCCTGACTATTCAGGTGAACTTGAAAGGGGCAGAACCTATGAATTACAAAATTGTGGAAAAAGAGAGTTTTAAAGTAGTCGGTGTGAAGCGGGAGTTTTCCTGCGAAAATGGGGAGAATTTAGCTGGGATTCCTAAAATGTGGGATGATATCCATGTAGATGGAACAAATGATTTATTATTTCAGTTAAATGATGGTCTAATTAAAGGTGTACTTGGGGTATGTGTAGATAAACGCGCACCTGGTTCTCCGTTAATGGATTACTGGATTGCAACCGCACATACCGGCAATACTCCAGAGGGTCTTATGGAACTCGAAATACCTGCTTCAAAGTGGGGAGTATTTGAAGTTCATGGTGCCATGCCTGATGCCATGCAAAATGTTTGGAAGCAAATCATCTCAGAATGGTTTCCATCTAGTCATTATGAACATGCAGGTACTCCAGATTTAGAAGTCTATTCAAATGGAAATCCATCTGGCCCTGATTATTACTCTGAAATTTGGATCCCTCTCAAATAAGGGCTCTTACAAAATACGTGGCAAAGGTTACTATAAGACTCTATAGTTACCGGAACCAATAAAGTGCAGGGTCCGCGGTCACTATAAGGGCTCTATAGTTACCGGAACCAATAAAGTGCAGGGTTCACAGTCACTATAAGGGCTCTATAGTTACCGAAACCCACAAGATACAGGGTTCACAGTCACTATAAGGGCTCTATAGTTACCGAAACCCACAAGATACAGGGTCCACGGTCACTATAAGGGTTCTATAGTGACCAAAACCCAAAAAATACAGGCCCACGGTCATTATAAGGGCTCTATAGTTACCGTAACTCCCAAGATACAGGGTCCACGGTCACTATAAAGCTACCAAATCTTTTCGTCGGTATACACTTAACACAACCCCTATTAGGATGGCATTAAGAACAGTCGGCATTAGACCATAGCTGATAAATGGCAGCGACATTGTCGTAAGCGGAAAGAATCCTAGTACCATTCCAATATTACTTAGCAGCTGGATACTATAAAGAGCAACGCCGCCTATTAAAAGAAGCTTTCCATAGGAATCCTTGATTTTTGGATGAATGACGATCATTCTAACTGCAAAAAGCAGAAGAATCGTGACAAGTAAAACGCCAAAAAGCCAGCCGTAAGAATAGGTAAAGCTTACAAAAACAAAGTTCGTATGCGCTTCTGGTATAAATTCTTTTATTCTAGGTTGTCCAAACCCGTCAAACCAGCCAAACCAGCCAGCTTTTGTCATAAGTTCCTGACTCTTTAAGATCATGAATCCTGCACCATCTGCATATTTTTCTGGCTCAAAAAGCGCCAGCAGTCTTACAATCTGATATGGCTTAACGAATTGCCAAGCTACAATACCTATTACTAAAATGAAGCTAAATGTGCCTGTTGTAATCAGCCATTTAACCTTTTTACTATACTTACTCCACCAAAGCATAACGAATACCATTACAAAATATAGATAGAGTGTTGGAATACTCGCTACTGCAAGAAATAGAAGTATCGGGCTGAGAAACAATAAAAGAAACTGCCAAACCCTTAACTTTTCATTGGTAAAAAATGAAGCCCAGGCAAGATAAAGGAACGGTAAAGCCATCAGGCTTTCAATCGTAATTGGTCCAAGCTTTAACAGCGGCATCCCATTAATCATAACGTTGGAGAAAAACATTAAGATGACTAGAAGCAAAATTCCTATTGTGTAAAATAGCCAGCCAAGTTTTTTCCATTTACGGTAATCACCCAGCATTACCCCTACTGTTGCAGTAACGCCGATAAGGACAATAAGTATTTTGTAAATAATATAGTGCCAATCTTCCATATAACCCAGAGATACCATTGGCAAGAAACTAAGTCCTAAAGCTGTGGTTAGCAGGATTACCAGCCACCAATCTACCTTTGGACGATGAAGCTTGTTCATCTGGATACCCAGTTTTGTAGGGCTTCCCATTTGTTCGACGGCTTTTTCTTCCGCTTCACCTTCTGATAAGCCTTTCTCCATCCATGTATTTTTTGCTTCCTTTAAATGATAACTCAACTCTCTTGCGACATATGCCTTTGCTTCCTTTGATTTAATTTGATCAGTGACCTCATTTATGAAAATCTGCTTTTTATTATTCGCCAATGATCACTCACCCCTCTAACAATTCCTTAAATACAAAACGTCGTTTTGTTCGCTTTTGTTCAGCTTTGTTTAATAACTTCCTGCCTTTATCCTTTAACCAATAATATTTAGCTCCCGATTCGTTCCAGTTGGTTTCTATGCAGCCAGACTGCTCTAAACGATGTAACAGGGTATATAAGAAACCTTCATTATTCTCGAATTTCTGAATTCCCCGTCCTCGAAGAAGTACCGTTAATTCATGCCCGGTTTTTTCTTGAACAAGTAGTTGCATGACTGCTAGAAGAATTTCATCATCACTAACTTCAAATTGGTTTATTTTTTTTCGTATTGCCTTTTGGTGCTGGTTTGAAAATTCCAAGTCTGTAAATGTTCTTTTATCCATTATTTTCTTTAAATTCTTTAAGCGATCGTCCACACCTATTCCTCCAATCTTTCTTTCAGAAGTTCTTTGGCCCGCCTTAGTCTAGTCTTAACAGTATTAACACCTGTGTCCGTCACCATTGCGATTTCCTTAAGCGGCATCTCCTCATAGTAAAATAGGTAAATCACTTCTCGATATTTAATCGGCAGCGTCATAATGGCTGATATTAATTCATCATCTTCTTCTTTTTGGATTACAGCCTGCTCCACAAGCTCTTTTTTGCTGCCGTTACTGGGTATTTCTTCACCGGCAATGACCACATTTTTGTTGTACCAGCTTCTATGGAAATCCTTACAATGATTGATAGCAATCCGCCACAGCCAGGTCCTCAATTTAGATTTTCCGCTATATGTATGGAGACTTTTATAGCATTTAACGAAGATATCCTGCGTTAAATCCTCCGCAATCGCTTTATTATTAACATAGGAATATGTCAGCTGTAAGATCTCCTGGCCGTATTGATTCATAATCTCATCCATTAGGAGTTCTTTATCTTCTGATAAAAATCCATCAATAATCAATTCTTCCACTACTTTCACTCCTTCCTAAACTATAGACGATGTGCCCGGTAAGGAAGTTTTTACTTTCTTAATTATTTTATATTAAATGGTTGAAACTCTTAACATTAAATCCAATAAGGAATAAGAACTTGCTTAACGGTTAAAATGAGGAAGAACTGCACGAGATGGAGGAATTTTCATGAATAACAAATCAATGAGAAAGAGGTACATGACATCATATTAACGACAAAAATGCCATTTACGCGGGGATAAATGGTGAACAAATAGTAGAGCCACTACGACTTTAATTGAATGCTGCGATTTTGAATGCAATTCAAAATGTAAAATACTAGAGTACTATTGATACACCCAGAAGTTAAAGAGGTACTAAACCGTATCGATTTGAACCTCCAAAATGGGTTACTATTTAATGTTTGCTCCCCGTCAACTGGACACCTTAAACGTGCCTTTTTGTTTTCAAAAAACTTCTAATACTAGCTCGCCTGTAGGATATTGTTTTCTGTACGTTTCTTTTTTCCATGGAGTACATAGTACAAAAAAATGCTCGCAAATACGACCACTGCCAAGGTAAAATACAACCCCCGAAAACCAACTATAGGAATGATAAATCCTAATAGAAAAGGACCAACTCCTACTCCAGAATCCATAAACACGAAAAAAGTTGAGGTTGCAAGCCCCACTCGGTGCCGTGGTGATTCCTTTATGGCAATAGCCTGACAGCAAGAATTCATTGTTCCATATCCAAGACCAATTAGTGCTCCTGCTAAAAGGAGAATGAATCCTTGGTTGGCTTGGCTAAGAGTGACTAATCCGATCACAAATAATAGTAACGCTGGATATATCACAATGTTATCCCCTTTTTTATCTAATAGCCGTCCAGTAAATGGTCTTGAAATCAAGATGAAGACAGCATAAATAAGAAAGAAGAAACTTGCGGCCTCCATTAAATTTATTTCTTTTGCATAGGAAGTCATAAATGACAGAATACCTGAGTAAGCAAAACCCATAATTGCAATAATGATAGCGATAGGAACAGCCTTTATTTCGAAAAAATCTTTCAACTTAAAGCCTTTCATCGCATCAAGCTGTTCTTTTGTGAGGTGTCCTTCAGGGATATGCACAAATAATACGATAATTGTACTTATGAGAGAAAAAAGTGTACAAGCTGCAAATATGATCGTAAAACTTCCTTGTTGGCTGATATAAAGACCTAGGAAGGGGCCAACTGCCATTGCAAGAGTTATACTTAATGAAAAATAGCTTATTCCTTCTCCTCGACGTTCATACGGAATAATATCCGTAATAACTGTTGCTATAACTGTGGTAAACAGCCCAAACGCTGCTCCATGAATAAAACGAATAAATAATAATACGTTCATGTTTCCTACAATAAAATATAACAACATCATAATCAAAAATAAAAATAATCCACCATAAAGCATCTTTTTACGTCCAATAATCTCAATATATTTTCCAGCAAAAATACGTGAAACTAGTGCACCCACTACAAAGATACTAGACGCAAGACCCGCCATGCTTTGTGAAGCGTTAAATTCTTCAATCGCATAAACGGTTAAAGTCGTTATTAATAAATAAAAGGTCAAACCCCCAAAAAATGTAGAAACGGACATGATAATAAAATCTTTTGTCCATAATTTCGTTTTATTCACCCCAATGCCCCCTATTTCAAAAACAATAAAGTATATTGTCATACTGATTATTTTGTACTTGCAATAGCCTCGTTTCCGATTCTAACAAACCACATATCTTTCCACTTCTAATTTTTAGATGTTTAAAAATCTCGCTTAGAAATTTTCATATACAACAATTTAATGAATTTATAACCACTATGTGGTACACGTGTATTGCTATTTGGTTAAATTGAGTTTAAATAATTTATAACACCTTTGTCAATCATATTGTTTTCTTCATATATTTTTTCAAAAAAAAGAAGCCAAGAATAAGTTAACCTTATCCTAAAGCTTTTTTTGTACCTATTACTATTTTTTTAGAAAAACTTTTAGACTATAACTTGTTAATAGGTTGTCCCTTATCACCTTTCCAGGTTTCTCCAGTAACCTTAGTAATCATTAATCCCATTATTAGTCTTGTATCTGCAATTATCATAAACAAAGCTGTACCTATTGCCAGGTGGACAACTGCCCATGGGATGCTAATATTGGTTATGATTGTGAGGATACCACTTAAAATCTGGATTACTACCACAGCAGCAGCAAGTAATAAACGCCTTTTCAATCCCGGACCCCAATTATTCAGATAAGCCTTAAACAGTAGGAAAATAGTATATGCTGCAGTAATTATCGCTAGTACACGGTGCCCGGATTGAAGGATTTCAGGTGCCGTTACGGGCAGCAGTGTTTCTCTACAATCTAGCCAATCGCAGGCCAATCCATAATATTCATGCTTAATAAATGCACCAAACCCCATGGTTAACAAAAGCAGGATAATCAATACATTTAACTGAAAAACGATTTTTAATTTCCTGTTGTCACTTAATTTTGTTTTAATACGAGTACTAGCTTCAGTTCGATAAATCCATAACAAGACCAGCATGAACAACATGGCTACAAGAAGATGAACGGTAATGACAATCGTTGGCAAGTCCAACACAACAACCACTGCCCCCGCTAATATCTGTAACGTTAGTAAACTTATTAGACAATTTCCTGCAGTTTGGAGTATTTTATTGTTCTTATTCCGTTTGATTAGGACAAAAAGAATCCCTACGAAAATGGCAAGTAGAAGCCCTATGGCTCTATGCGCAAATTCTATAAGTGTCTCATTTTCTAAAACAGGAATAACCTCTCCATTACATAATGGCCACTCTGGTCCACACCCCATTCCCGATTCCGAAGAAGCTACATATCCTCCGAACACGATTAGTATATAGGTAAGTGCAACTGAAATAATAGCCAATAGTTTAATAATAATCATTCCCTCCTGTCAGCAAACTTTTAACCAAAGTTTACCAACAATCGAAGACTGCCAAAGTGAATCTAATCACTATTATCTTTTTTTTCTAAAAATTCAATGATAAAAGAAACAGCAATCAAATATTACTCTTGATGAGTCCACACTATCACTCCGGCCGCCAGGGGCCGATATGCATGAGGCTAGCACATGCAGAATGGGTGATGATCCCGCGACATCTGCCACAAACCGCCACGGGCAAGTACATGGAGTGCAAGGATTATTTGTTGTTGATAATAGCGTCCTTCCTACTCTAACAGCAGCTGGTCCAACGATATCAAATACGGCCTTAGCTATAAGACTAGCAGATCATATTGTACGGCAATCTGGTTAATACTTTGCGGAAAGAACAAAAAAGGGATGACCATCTTAGGTCTCATCCCTTTTTACATAGCAATCCTTACTTAGATAATTTTCTTTGTTCTGTTAAATCTATAGTAAGCTGTTTCATACGTTGCTTAGATAACGGATATAGAAAGATTAATATAAAGAATATCAATAAATAGATTACTCCTGGTACAATGGTAGCCAATGCATAGATTCCTTCCAAGGTACGCTCTGCTTGTACTTCATGCTTTGAATCGTAGCCTATGGCTGTAATGGCAAAACCGCCGATTCCACCGGCAATAGCTTGACCAACTTTGCGGGCAAAGGAATAGAATGAATAAACCGTCCCATCTTCTCTTAGTCCAGTTAAAAATTCATGGTAATCAATGACATCAGTAACAAATGCCCATATCATCGTATTAAAGAAGGCATATCCAAACATTCCTATAGCTGATAGTGCAATAAATATAGTCATGGTTAAATTCGGAAGGAAGAATAAAAGAATATATACAGCTGCTGCAAGTAACATTCCTATTGATGTGGTTTCCTTTTTACCAAATCTGTTCACTAATGGTTTTACTAAGGGAATGGCAACAAATACGGCAACAGTTTGAATGATCCCTACAATACTTAATGCTGCAGTATTGCTGAAGTAATCTTTAAATAAAAACACGTTAACTGAACCAATCAGCATCGTACTCATCATGAATATTAGTGATGCTCCAAGGATTGCAATTAATGGTTTATTTTTTAATAGCCCTTTAATTGTATGACCTAACTTAGCTTTTGATCCTTTATTTTCCTGCAGAACAACCCGTTCAGTAGATAATTTATAACAAGCTAGATAACACGCGTATGATAGAATACCAAAAATAACAGCTGCCATTAGAAATCCATCTGCACTTGCCTTATTGTCCACAAATATAAGTAAAGGTCCAACTGCATTGATAATTAAACTTGCCAACATCGCACCCATTGTTCTGTATGTTGATAAAGATGTACGCTCCAAAGGATCATTGGTAATAACTGAGGCCATTGAACCGTACGGAATATTGACCGTACTATATAACGTTCCCCATAAGATGTAAGTGACAAAAGCATATGCTTCATAAAACCCGGTTGACATTCCAGGGATATGAACGAACATTAATACTCCAGAAATAACCAGAGGAAATGACATTCTAAAAATCCACGGTTTAAATTTACCATGTTTACTTGGTTTTCTAGTGTCAATAAAGCGACCCCAGCATACATCAGCAATGGCATCCCACAAACGTGCAACTAAAAAGAGAACACCAACAAAAGCTGCACTGATTCCATAAACATCGGTATAATAAACCATTAAGAATGAGCTTACTAAAATAAAAAAGAAATCGTTCCCAAAATCCCCAAACATATAGCCAAATTTATCTCTAAAACCAAATGGTCTAACCTTGGCATTAGAAGAGATCATCTCTGGTTCTATCATTTTTTGACTAGCACTTTGCCCCAATTTAATCCCTCATTTCTATAGTTCAAAAAACGATTATCGTTTTTGATCCAAACTGTGCTTTCCCTCAATAAATCGAACTGTCCCTGTTTTTGCACGCATAACAACGGAGTGTGTTGTTCCAATTTTCCCTTTATATTGCACACCTTTTAAAAGCTCCCCATTGGTTACACCTGTTGCAGCAAAATAGGCATCATCGCCTTTTACGATATCATCCATTAATAAAACTTTATTAAAATCGGTAATGCCCATTTTATTTAACCGGATTTTTTCTTCTTCCGTTTGTTGAATCAGCTTGCCTTGAAAGTCTCCCCCCAAGCTCTTGAGTGCAGCTGCTGCTATTACCCCTTCAGGAGCACCGCCAGAGCCAAGCATGATATCAACACCTGTATTATCAAATGCTGTATTGATTGCAGCAGCAATATCACCGTCTTGCATCAGCTTAATTCTTGCTCCCGAAATTCGGATTTCCTCAATCATTTTTTCATGTCTTTCTCGATCCAAAATAGCCACAACTAGATCTTCGATGTTTTTATTTTTTGCTGCTGCAACGGCCTTTAAATTGTCAATGACAGGTGCATTAATATCAATTTTCCCTGCTGATTCAGGACCCACTGCAATCTTTTCCATATACATATCTGGAGCATGTAATAAATTCCCATGCTCTGCAACTGCAATGACCGCAAGAGCATTCCAAGAACCTGCAGCAACAATATTGGTTCCCTCCAAAGGGTCTACAGCAATATCAATTTCTGTCCCATCACATGTTCCTAATTGTTCGCCAATATATAACATCGGTGCTTCATCCATTTCCCCTTCCCCTATAACAACGGTTCCTTTCATCTCTATAGAATTAAACATATCCCTCATGGCTTGTGTAGCTGCAGCCTCCGCTTCTTCTTTCTTACCTCTGCCCAAACCACCGTCCAGCAGCCAGTGCTGCAGCCTCCGTTACTCGAACAAGTTCCATTGATAAATTTCTATCCATTCTTAATCCCTCCATTTATTGTTAAAAATGTTTTTTAAATAAATTTATTCCATTTACATTATTTCTCGAATTCAAAAATCTTTAATTCGAGATATTTTACAAAAAAAATAATGCATATACTTCCCCTTATTTTTCGCCACCACAACCTAGTTTTATTTGCTTAAACATAAAAATCCCTTTACATATTTATCACTAGGTAACTTTATGTAACCATAATAACTTTTATAACTTTACCTGTCAATTTGTATGTGTCAAACTCGTGAACAAATAAGAACAAATTTTATTTATTTGGTAATTTTGTTCCAGTAATACTTTATTTTCATTTTTGATTTTGCTATTATTGAAATAAAGTTATTATTAATAACCAAGTAACCTTAGGGGTGTTTATAGATGGATATAGAAAACAAAGTATGCAGCAAGGTTGAAGAGTGCTATCATATTATGGGAAAGAAATGGATGGGCTTGATTATACACGCATTAATGGCAGAACCAAAACGATTTAGTGAAATCCATTCATATATACCAGACTTAAGTAAAAGAGTTTTAAATGAACGGATGAAAGAGCTTGAGGACTGTGGAATTGTATTAAGAAATGTTATTGCCGACCGTCCTATACGGACAGAATATTCATTAACAAAAAAAGGGTCAGAACTTGGTCGATCGCTTCAAACTTTAGAGGCATGGGCAGAGAAATGGTTATAAAATGAAAAGACCTCATCATTGAAATGGAGAGGTCTTTTCATCCCTTCTTGTTAATCACCATAGCTTTGAATTAAATTTGCGAGATGAGCATACGCTCCTCCTGCAAGTAATGCGGAAGTAACCATTACTGCTTCACCAAGCTCTTCATTTGTACTTCCAAGCTTTACTGCATTTTTCGTATGGACATCAATACAATATGGACATTGAGAAGCATGAGCAACTGCCACAGCAATGATTTCTTTAAACTTCCCACTCAATTTTCCTTCCTTCAACGCTGTTCTACTAAACGCAGAATAACTCCTAAAGCCTTGAGGAGCAAATTTATTTAATTTTACAAGGTTCTTAAGGTTAGATCGTCGATAAAGGGAATCATCTGCTTCTGGGTCCATCGCATTATGTATATGTGTACTATGGGTTACTACTCCACCTGCTTCTACTCCTGCTACAACAAAGACTGCTTCTACTAATTCTTCTAGTGATGCTCCCTCTGCTTTTGCACGACGTGTATGTGAATCAATACAATAAGGGCATTCCGTTACATGGGCAATTGCAACCGCTATGATTTCTTTTTCCTTTTTACTAAGGGCTCCCTCTATCATAACTGCGTTATTAAATTCCGAGAAAGCTTGCAGCTGTTCTGGCGCTAATTTTTTAAGTCTACTAAGATTTTTCAAATTTCCTTTATCATATAAATTGTTTGTCATTGTAGACATCCTTTATTTTTATCTAGTAATGCTTTTTTCATTATGATTAATAGCTGTCGCCCATAATTTTACTTTTGATTTTATTTAACATCATTACAATTTATCATGTCCTTCATCTGGTCTTGGCCCTGGTTCCATTCCGGAATTTTCCACCGTCATAATTGGGATAATTTCTACATCTCCATCTATTCGAACTTGACAAGCCAGTCGTAAATTATCATCGTAAATTCCCTTCTTATTAAAGGCGTTTTTTTCAGTAGTTGTTTCGACGCACAATTCACCGGCCATTATTTCTACTCTACAAGTTGTACATTTTGCTTTTCCTCCACATTGGTGGAGAATATTTACACCGTTGTCTTCTAATGCTAGTACCAGCTTTCTCCCTTTTTCAACTTCAAAAGTTCCATATCCAAGAACTGTGATTTTGGGCATTTCTATACCCCCACATATTTAAATTGACTTTGGTATAATGTTCCTCAATGCTTAAGCTTTCATTTCGATATGAAACTTAACATTTTCAATTTGTACATTTAACAATTTTTCTAACTGTACCTGTTTTGTATCAACTTCATTTTCTTCCTTTTCACAAACTACATTTTCATGTTGAAGATTATTAACCATGGTCGATACCAAATCTTTAAAAATAGAGGATTTAGTTAATACATACATAATTAATTCCGTAACTGCTTTTTTTTCCTGTTCGTTTTTTGTGGCAAAAATACTATATTTATCCGGTTCAAAAATGATTAAAGATTGATCTGTAAAGCGTATACCAAAATACTTTTTTTCAGCTCCATAATACTCATTTTCCCTTATACGAAGAAACTCTAACCCAACCATAAATTCATAGTAGGGTAAGTCCTTTTCAAGAAATTGAAATATCTTTATTTCAATGTTTGAGCTTTGATCAATAAATATTTCTTTTTCTAACTTTGTTTGGATAACTTTAGATTCTAACAAGTTCACTTTAATTACCTCGCGTTTTTTGTATTTTAAATATGTTATTCTAACGAAAAATGACAGGAATATAAAAAGTAACCTAGATACATTTTTCTTTTTAAAACAATTGGTATTAAGCTCTTTTGGTAAGTATATATGTAGTAACCCCAGAATTTTCAATCCTTATTCAATAAATACTTTTTAAGTCGAAAATGAAAGTGTTAATGTAAATTCCTACAATGGGTTAGAAATAATACGACCTCAGTTCATTAGACACAAAAAACCCGAATAAGGGATAATTTTATTTTTCCATTATTCGGGTTTTAGTTCGTCTATCCTGCTAAAAAATGGGTTGTTTTTGTAGTTGAGATATTTAAACTTTGTTAATAATCATCGATTTGTATAGGTTGTCCTGTCCGTGCAGATTGATAAATAGCTAATATGGTTTTTAGTGGTTTTAAACCCTCTTCACCATTCACAAGCGGTTCTCTATCCTCCTGTATGGCATTTATCAAATCGATAAACTGTAAACGATGGGAGGCACCATCAAGTGCTGAAGGATCAACAGACGCATGATCACGATCTCCTCCATTATGATTTTCAATATCAGCTAAGTTGATAGCTTCTGTTTCATTATTTGGATTTCGTAAATAATGCTTCAGTAATTGATCATTCTCAATCACAGCTGTGCCATTTGTTCCGATAATCTCTAAGCGGGCTGACAGGCCTGGATAAGCAGCTGTAGTTCCAACAATGGTTCCTAACCCGCCATTTTTAAATTTCACCGTGGCAACAGCCACATCCTCCACTTCAATTCCTTCATGAGCTAATATGGCGGTATGTGCGTATACACTTTCGACCTCTCCCATGAAATACTGAAATAAATCGATGGTATGAATGGCCTGATTGATTAATACGCCGCCTCCATCCATTTTTATTGTTCCCCGCCATTTACTAGTATCATAGTAGCTTTGAGACCGGTACCAATTCACAGAGGCTTGGCCAAGGACCATTTTTCCAAATCGTCCTGAATCAATATCATCTTTAATCTTCACAGCTGAAGCATCAAAGCGATGTTGTGAAATAACACTTAATTTAACTTGTTGTTCACGGCATACATCAATCATTTGCTGAGCTTTCTCAAGGGAAATATCCATTGGCTTTTCAACAATTACATGCTTTCCTGCCCGAGCAGCCACTATCGCCATGTCAGCATGAGTGCCGCTTGGTGTAATAATCGATACAATATCAATATCTTCTCTCTTTAGCATTTCTTGATAATCTGTATACCAATCTGCACCTGCTGTTTCCGCTAGTGATTTTGCATTTTCTTCCTTACGGGAGTAAACAGCAACCACTTTTGCCCCTTCAATCGCTGAAATTTGCTCATAATGCGTGGTACTAATAAGACCAGTTCCTACAATAGCAAACCCGAATTTCTTTTTCATTTATGCCGCTCCCCTTCCAACTGACTTCCCCATTATTTCGGTTTCATATTTATTATTATTTGTATTAACAAAGATATAATCTCAATGATTAACCACTATGCGATACACTTGTATCGTATTGTGGTTATATTCAGTATAATTTATTATAAAAGAACCTGTCAATTATTCTTTCTTCAAAATTTTGTTATTATAACTATATGTATGTCGTTTCGGTATTTGCTGAAATTGAATGAATCTACTTATCATCAAATTTTTATATTAATATTTTTTATAAGAGATTGAGTTAAGGAAGGAGTATTAATGTCTTGAACATAAATGATCAAAGTCAAAATAAAACATCTAGTATTCAAGTTATTACGCGTGCAGCTAAAATACTGCGAACACTTAGAGAGCATCCAAAAGGATTAAGCCTTTCACAAATTTCGAATGAAGTAGACCTGGCTAGGTCTACCGTCCAAAGAATAGTAGCCGCATTAGAGCAAGAAAACCTTGTTACTGCAGCTTCTGCTAATAGCGGATTTCGCCTTGGACCTGAGATTGCAAGGCTTGCTGGCGCTGTACATAGTGATTTAAGAGAAGAAATTAGACCATTTTTAATTCAGCTTTCTAATATGATCAATGAAACGGTCGACCTATCTGTATTAGATAACGGTAAGGTTCTGTTTGTTGATCAAATTATCGCGGCACATCCCTTGCAAGCAACATCACAGCCTGGTGCTTCTTTTCCATTGCATTGCACTGCAAACGGAAAATCCATTCTGGCTTCCCTGCCAATAGCTGAGGTTGAAAACCTGCTGCCGAAAGAGCTAAAACGATACACGGATAAAACCATTACGAATCGGGATGATCTGTTAAAGGAGTTAGAAACTGTTCGTAAAGAGGGAGTTGCCTTTTCAAGAGAAGAGCATATTGAAGGAATATGTGCAGTCGGGGCATTTGTAGTAGATCGATTGGGAAATCGGAGTGCAGTCTCCATTCCGCTCCCATCTACACGTTTTTATGGGAATGAAGAAAAGTTAGTTAGCGCCCTCCTCAATATATGTCTAAATATTAATAGACACTTCGAGTAAAAGATAAAAAGAAAGGCGCTTGAATTTTCCAAGCGCCTTTCTCTTTGTTTACTTCATTATTATACTGCGACTGGTGATAGTTTCTTTGCAGCTTCTTTTACTTTTTCTAATCCTTCAGCAATAATCGTTTCAGCTTGAGCTGGCATTGCAGCATGACCTTCAATAATAACTTCGTCAATGATTTCCATACCGAATACGCCGCCAACTACGTTTTTAATATAAGTTGCAGACATTTCCATTGGTGCTGCTTCCGGTGTTGAATAAACGCCGCCGCGTGCACTTAGGATAATCGCTTTTTTGTGTGTCATTAATTGTACTGCTTGACCATTTTCATCGTATTTGAAAGTGAAACCAGCTTGGTATACATAATCGATGAATGTTTGTAAAGGTGCTGGGATTGTTAAGTTCCATAATGGGAATGCGAATACAACCAAGTCAGCTGCTGTAAGAGCATCCATTGCTTTTTGTTTTGCAGCAAGAAGACGTTTTTCTAAGTCTGTCATTTCTTCACCTGATTCAACTTTACCGAAAGCGTTAAATAATTCTTGGCCAAAGTAAGGCATATCTTCAGCAAAAACATCGAAAGTTGTGACATTCGCACCTTCTAAGTTCTCCATAAAAGTTTCATACATTTTACTTGATACAGCTTCTGAAGCTGGACGATTATTTGCTTTAACTACTAATACATTCATTATATTTAAATCTCCTTTTTATCTTTAATTTCATTATATTTAATTTGTATATCTCGAATTAATAATATATTAGTCTAGTATTCTTGTCAATTAAACAAGCTTAGTAGATTTTTCCTGATTTTTATATAACTAATAAAAAAGTCTATGGAATTATAATCCGATCAGACAAATTATATTTATTCTAAGTAATATAGTTAATTAATGAATCGGATATACCGTTTTATGATCAGCAAGAATCACCAATTGTTTATCCTCAGGTTGGTAATTCATCTTTGCATCAGAGGAGTAATACCAAGTCTTTTCGTTTTCCTTTGTTACAAATATATTTAACTCATCCTGAAAATCTAAAACAATCGTAGCCGTTTCTTCATCAACAGGTAAGGAAATGAGCCAACAATCGGCTTGCTTTTCAATAAGGTAATTCGTAGTTTGACATAGCAATCGGCTGCCTACAGAGTGACGAATCATCAACATCAGAAGTCACCCCCTGGTAAATCAATTATTAAAAAGAAACTATCTTGATTTCCCTGAATGGTAATTTCATGATTTTCCGTGATCCGGGCCGCATCCTGGGACTTTAAAACAGTATCTCCATTAATTGAAATTTATCCTTCTATCGTAAAGACATAAATCCTCCTGCCCGCTTCCTGTTGAAAGTTTAAGTTCTTCCTTCCATCTAACTTTGATAAATAAAGGGTTAAATCTTGATGGATACCTGCCACCCCTTCGGAGGCAGTATGAGAGATTACGGGCAATAAGTTATTTTCTAATTGTTCAACATCATATGAAATATCTTCATAGGACGGTGTTAACTGTTTTTCATTCGGTGAAAACCAAAGCTGTAAAAATCTGACTTCCTCATCATTGGAAGCGTTAAATTCAGAATGAAGCACTCCCGTTCCAGCACTTATTCGCTGTATATTTCCATAATTGATAATTCCCGAGTTACCTAAGTTGTCTTCATGTTTAAGCTTCCCTTTTAAGACAATAGAAACAATTTCAGCTTCGCGATGCGGATGAATTCCAAAGCCGCGTCCAGCTTGGACGGTGTCGTCGTTAAAGACACGCAGTGGACCAAATCGTATATTGGAAGTGTCATAATACTCTCCAAAAGAAAAACTTAAATTGCTTTCCAGCCATTCATTTTTTACTGTGTAGCGTGTACCTGCAGGATAAAGTTGAATCAATTCTATCACTCCTTATCTGAATTTCGAGCTTTATTTCTTTCATCCAAAACAAAAAGTTGGAATTTATAACAGGATTTCTTCTGCTATATGCTCCAACTCTTTCTTACCTTTAATTTCATTAAGTATTTTTAATTCGAGATAATTGTATTCGAAATAAATTTTATTGTCAAAAAAAGCTTCTCAAATCTTAGAAATTCATAAGATTTGAAAAGCGTTAGCCTAACTATAATATTTTAGTTGGTTTCTCGTTTCTTTAGCTACATATAGAGCTTGGTCTGCATATTTTATTAACTTTTCGCCTCTCGTTCCATCCATAGGGTAAATAGAGATTCCAATACTCGCTGTTGTTTTAATATAATGTTCCTTAATTTGATAAGGCTGCTGAAGTGCTTTATACAGCCTCTGTGCAATTTTTTCAACATTTCTGGAACTTTTAATATCCTTTAACAGAATTAAAAATTCATCGCCGCCTATACGTCCAAGAACACTATTTCCCCTTACATTATTTATTAATCTATTAGAGAACTGTTTCAGAAGCTCATCACCTATTTCATGCCCAAAAGTATCATTTACTTCTTTGAATTTGTCCAAATCCATATACAATAATGCTAGCTGTTCTCCCTTTTTATTAGCGGTTTCAATCGACATCTCTAACAAATCATGGAAGCTTCGTCTATTCCTGAGCCCAGTAAGAGAATCATAGAAGGCCAAATTTTCCAACTCTGTCTCAAACTTTTTTCTATCTGTTATATCCTTGATTAGAATTTGCATGACCGATTCTCCGTTAAAAACCATGGGGATAGCTGTAATTTCTGCAAAAAACTCCTTATTGTCCCATCGAATCAATCTTTCTTCGATAGGCTCCGGTTTATCTCCATCATTTTTTTCCACCATTTCTTTTAATTTGGAATCCACACTTTCTCTGTTTTCCGAATCAATAAACTCCCAAATCGATCTGCCAATCAAGAACTTCGAACTTTCTTGTCCTAAAAGCTTTACACCTGCAGGATTTACAAGGACAATATGATGTTTGTTTTGAACAATCACTGCATCAGGTAAGAATTCAACAAGATTACGATAACAGACTTCACTTTCCTCAAGCTTCCTCTGAATTTCCATTTGTTCTGTAAAGTCTTTATACATACCTACAGCAAGAATCTCACCCTTGTTAATCGCACGGTAGGTTGCAAGGATATCAAGGATTTCCCCATCTTTGCATCTTCTTTTTGTAAGACTATAATTAACATTTTCTCCATCTCGTAGTTTATTTAAAAATGCATTCTGCTGTTCTTTCGTCATATTATGCAAAGATGGCGGGAGGGTCAGTCCTTTCATTTCCTCGATTGTCCAGCCTAGCATTTCTTTAAAAGTTGGATTTGCCTGAAGAATAGCTCCATCTTGACCAATTAAAAAAATAGCATCATTGGTGTTCTCCCATATTAGTTCAAATGCATCTTCCCCAATTTTCGGATTATCTAAAATTAGACTAGTGATTTCATTCTCCCCCATTTCTTCTATCACCTTTGGATTAGCTCTCTATAAGTTTATGCACTCTTTAATTTATCTAATTTTTTTATCAATCCAACTAAACCTCTTATAGTAAACAAAGTAAAATTCACACTTGAAAAAGTATGATAAGGTGTCCATTTTTTCCATTTGAATAATCCTGAGTTCTTTTCAAAGTACCATTGACCGATACTCATCGGAACACTAAATAGTAAACTTTTCAAAAGTATTTTACCTAAATGGTCGTTATAAGAAAGTTTTACCCAGATAACACTTAAAAGCGGGAAAAACAGTATGTCATATATGATATTTGTCTTGAAAATATTTGGGAAAGGACGAACAGGATACTCAAGTCTTTTGGTACCAACTACGTAAGCATCGAGCAGAGTTGCAATGACCCCCTTTGAAAAAAATATAACTAGATTTTCTCTCATTTTTGGACCTTTAAATAAGAATGGCAGGGCAACTATACACAAAGCAGTAAGTAAATTCAACAGCTTCTTTTCCAAAAAACACCCTCCAAAAACTAATCGATTGTATCGATTAGCCCTTTCAATTTTTCCATTCTTCACCCATTCAGCAACCATAACAGTACGTTTCGCCTGATACTTAACGACAGTCTGAATAACAGAAAAGCATTATTCTACAACCTCTAAAGTTACGTCAATATTCCCTCTTGTTGCTTTTGAATAAGGACAGAATTCGTGTGCCTTTTGGACAAGATCTTCTAATTTTCCTTTTTCAATCCCATGTCCTTTTACTTGTAACGTTACAGCAATTTTAAATCCTTGATCTTCTTCATCTTTTAAGAAACTTACATTTGCCGTTACTTCAGAATCAAATTTGACACGCTCTCGCCTCGCTATGTTTTGTAAAGCCCCATCAAAACAAGCAGAGTAACCACAAGCAAACAATTGTTCAGGATTTGTGGCATTTGGTAATTCCTTTGCTCTCGGTGTTCCTGGCATGGCTAAATCTATTTTTATATTACCCTCAGCCGTTTCCACTCTTCCATGTCTACCCCCAACAGCTGTTGCAGAAGACGTAAATAAAGGTTCCTGTTTCGTCATCGTTATTCTCCTTTATTGTAAAATGTAAGCATAACAAGATTTATAAATTGTTTCCTAAAAACCTGATTGTTGACCATAATTCCCTACCTATTATTTCATTGTTCTGTATTTATTATTCTTTAGAGGTTTAAAGTATTTTTGTATGTAACTAAAAAACTAATCGAATGGCTTCGATTAGCTTTTTAGTTTGTTTAAGATCTTATTGGTTTGCTTTTTTTACCCATTCTGCAACGGTTACTGTACGCTTCGCTTGATGTTTTACAGCTGCTTGAACATCTTCAATCATTTTACCGTCCTGACCAACCGTAACACTTGTTCCATATGGGTTACCGCCAGCTCCGAATGTTACTGGATCAGTATAACCAGGAGCAGCAACGATTGCACCCCAATGATACATGGATGTATAAAGTGATAAAATAGTTGCCTCTTGACCGCCGTGAGGATTTTGTGCGGAAGTCATTGCACTTACAACCTTATTCATTAGCTTTCCATTAAACCAGAGACCACCAGTTGTATCTAGGAATTGTTTCATTTGTGCTGGCATGTTACCGAAGCGAGTAGGAACACTGAAAATAATCGCATCTGCCCATTCTAGGTCTTCTAATTTCACTTCTGGCACATCTTTTGTTGCATCTACATGTGCTTTCCAAACGGGATTCCCTTCGATAGCTGATTGCGGAGCAAGCTCAGGTACTTTTAATACTTTTACTTCAGCACCTGCCTCTTTTGCACCTTCTTCTGCCCATTTTGATAATTGATAGTTTGTTCCACCCATGCTGTAATAAATTACTGCCAGTTTTACATTTGTCATTTTTTCTGCCTCCTCTTCTGTTGTATTACCAAATAATCTCGATAAGAAACCCATTTTTAACACCACCTATTATTTCTTTCTTTTAAAAATCTCATTCATCATTATTAAACAGCTCTTTTTAACTCATTTGAATCCTTTTGAAAAATCATTTGACCAACTGATAATAGCTTGCTTCCATTGATTGCTAGGTAGATGGCTATAGCTAAAAATGCTAAATCTAACTCATATCCTGCCATTTGACCGTTTCCTAATAAACCAATTGCTAATTTTACTTTTAATGTTGCTCCAATCATTAATAATGCAAACAATGCAGATACTAGTCTTGTTGCCAATCCAATAATTAATAGGATACCCCCAATAATTTCGAGTAATGCCACTCCATATGCGGTAACCCCTGGTAAGCCAAGACTTTCAAACCAGCCTGCTATATTTTCAATTCCACCTTGAAACTTTACAACCCCATGAATAAAAAATAGTGCTCCTAATGTAATTCGTAAAATAATTGCTCCAATTTCATTTTTTAACATTTTCGTTATTCCCCTTTAAGTTATATTATTTAGTAATAAAATGTTGTCGATACCAAGTTGAAGCTGCTTCTACTTCTTGACTAGTTAATTGATGGCCTCTATTTTCCCAATGGAGTTCCACCTTCGCCTTTGCCTTTTCTAATAAAGACTGAAGCTCTGTAGATTCCATAGGAGAACAAATCGGGTCATTCGTCCCAGCTGCAATAAATACTGATTTCCCAGTTAAATCAGGTAAGTCCATTCCTTTTCGCGGCACCATTGGATGATGAAGAATTGCACCCTTTAATGAATGTTGATAGTGAAATAATAAACTAGCAGCAATATTTGCTCCATTTGAGTAACCTATAGCAAGAATATTATCGCGGTCAAAATCATACTTTTCAGCGGCTTCATCTAAAAACTCGTTTAATTCTTTTGTTCGAAAAATTAGATCTTCCTCATCAAAGATACCTTCTGCTAATCTGCGGAAAAATCGCGGCATTCCATTTTCTAATACATTCCCGCGAACACTTAAGACATTTGCCTCATCATCAATCATTCCTGCAAGTGGCAGCAGGTCTAATTCATTGCCTCCTGTTCCATGCAGCATAAGAAAGGTTGGCTTTTTTGGATTTTGTCCCTTATTGAATATATGTTTCATTATTTATCTCCCTCCAGAACTTGAACCTCTACAGGTGGTAAGGTTTCTTCTAATTCTTTTCTTTTTGACTCTAGCCAAGAAGGTAACATTAATTTTTTCCCAAGTTCAGCGACCGGTTCATCCACCGAAAAGCCTGGTGGGTCGGTAGCTATTTCGAAAAGGATGCCCCCTTCTTCATGAAAATACACTGCTTTAAAATAGTTTCGATCTCGAATTTCCGTTGGATAGTATCCTTTGTCTTGAAGAAGTGATCTCCAGCTGAGTAAATCTTCTTCATCCTTTGCCCTCCAAGCAATATGGTGAACAGTACCTGCACCCATTAAACCGCGGACAGATGGATTCAGCTGAATATCCACTGTGTTTCCAAGAATTCCTTCTGCCTTAAATCTTAGATAATCACCTTCTTGACCAATGCATTCTAATCCCATTACATTTTCTAGTACATCTGTTGTTTTATGCGGCTGAGCAGAGTAAAGAATCGCACCGCTAAACCCTTTAATCGCATTTTCTGCTTGAACCCCGCCAATACTCCAATGATTGATAGGTCCTTCATCTCTTTCAACTAGTTCAAGCATCAAACCGTCTGGGTCATTAAATTTGATATATTTTTCTCCAAATCGAACGGATGAACGATATTCAATATTGAACTTTTTAAACCGATTCTCCCAAAATGGAATGGAGCCCTTTGGAATAAGGTAACCTGTTACACCTACTTGACCAGTTCCAATGCGACCTTTTAATTGTTTTTCCCAAGGAAAGAAGGTTATGACCGTTCCTGGGTTGCCCGTTTCATTTCCAAAATAAAGATGATACACTTCATGACGATCAAAGTTGATGGTTTTTTTAATTAGCCTTAAACCAAGCACACCAGCATAAAAGTCGATATTCCTTTGGGCATCATTGACCATCGCCGTGATATGATGGATGCCTGACGTTTTTTGCATTGTTTCTCCTCCGTTTCACCTCAGGATTTTTCGGATTTATTATTTAGGTCTTTCGATGGAAAACAGCTCGCCAATTTTTGCATAGTTGGTACCAGCCAATCTGCTTACAGCTGCTAATCCCCTAGGATCAATTCTTCCTTTATCGTATATGTCCTTTTCGATATGAAACTGAACAATTCTCCCTATTAAAAGATCACACCCTGGTGAATCCACTCCGCCTAATTCAAGGGAATGCTCTAAAAGGCATTCCATTCGAATTTTGGCTTCTTTTATACCTGGTACAGAGATCTTCGCGCTTTCTACTGGCGTTAGTTGAGCAAGTTCTATTTCACTTTGGTGAGGAGGTAGACTTGCTGCTGTTTGATTAATCTTTTCAACATTTTGTTCATCTACGATGTGAATCACAAATTCTTTTGACGCGATCATATTTCTCGCTGTATCTTTTTGCTGCCCCTCTCTTCGCTGAATCGATAACGAAATCATCGGAGGATTTGAGGAAACAATATTAAAATAACTAAAAGGTGCGCCATTTATTATTCCATCCTTCGAAAGCGTGGTAACAAACGCTATCGGTCTTGGAATAATACTGCCGATTAGAAATTTATAATTTTCTCTTTCAGACAATGAAGCTGGATCAATTGAAAGCAAAGAAATCATTCCCTTTCGTAAAATCAGTCTAATTCTCTTACTTTAAATGGCAGCAATCCACGCTCAATTTGTTCTCTATGTGGTTCATACTGTGCAGGAAGCATTAACTTTTCTCCCATTGTCGCTACGGATTCATCATGGGCAAAGCCTGGAGGATCTGTTGCAATTTCAAATAGGATTTCACCATGTTCTCTAAAATAAATGGCATTAAAGTAATTTCGATCCTGTACTGGAGTGACACCATAACCATTGGCTGCAACATACTTTTGCCATTCCAATTGATCCTGGTCATCACTAGCACGCCAAGCGATATGATGTACAGTTCCCACACCCATTCTTCCGCGCCCAATCGACGATAATTTTAGGTCAATGACATTTCCGATATCAGCTGAAGAGCGGTAACGGGCGAAATCTCCTTCTTTACCTACGAGTTCAAGGCCCATAACATTTTCTAATAAATCTGCCGTTTTATTAGGCTGTGATGATAATAGAGTTGCCCCGCCAAAACCTTTGATGGCAACTTCTGGTGTTACCCCGTTAAAGCTCCAATTATTTACTTCTCCTTCTTCTCTTTCAACAATTTCAAGGTGAAGACCGTGTGGATCATCAAATTCTAAATATTGCTCGCCGAATCGTTCCATTTTTGTAAAAGATACTTTGAACTTTTCTAATCTATTTTCCCAAAATCCCATGGCGTCTTTAGGAACTACATATGAGGTAACTCCTACTTGACCGTCACCGATTGTCCCTTGACGAGCTCCAGCCCAAGGGAAGAAGGTGATGATGGTTCCCGGTTTTCCTCCTCCATCTCCGAAATAGAGATGATATGTGCCAGGGTCATCAAAGTTTACCGTTTGTTTCACTAAGCGCAAACCTAACACACCTGCATAAAAATCAACATTCTCCTGTGGATGGCCTACAATAGCAGTAATATGATGAATGCCCATTGTTTTCTTACTCACTTGAAACACTCCTTTTAAATTATGATGTCTATTAATTGATTATATTATTGATGATGATTTCAAATAAAGATTCTCTAATTCAAGATAATTTAGAATAAAAATGCATCCAAAGCATATTGCCCAGGCCCAATTAATGCTAATCCAATTACCACTGCTATTAATGTCAGGTTATGTTCGTATCCATTTTGTGTTGCCCAATAACCATTAGGAGCATGAACCTTTACAATTGCCATTACCATTGTAGCTGCAATCATGATCGCTGCAAGGGGAGTAAGAAGTCCTAATGTAAATAATAATCCCCCAATTAATTCTGCTAATCCTGCCATGAGGGCCATCATCACACCTGGTTTCAAACCGAGGGATTCCATCCAGCCGCCTGTACCCTTTAAGCCGTATCCACCAAACCAGCCAAATAATTTCTGTGCGCCGTGAGCCATGAACGACAAACCAATCACTAACCTAATCATTAATAATCCAATACTTATCATTATACATATCCTCCTGTTTTTTATTTATCTCGATTTCGAGATATTAAGTAAAAAAATATACGATTACACTCTATTACTGACCTTTTTTAAAGAGTTGACCAACAGCTGTGATTCATCATCTGTTAAATCTCCAAAAAAAGAATCAACCATATCTTGATACTTTGGCATGATGTTTTCCATCATTTTCATTCCTTCAGCCGTCAAGGTTACATGAATAACCCGCCTGTCTTCTCTACAATCATTTCTTTTTATGTTTCCTTTTTGTTCAAGTTTATCTATAACATACGTCATCGAACCGCTAGAGATCAGGATTCTATTTCCAATCTGTTGAATAGTTTGTTTTCCTTGGTAAAAAAGTACCTCTAATACAGAAAACTCTGTAATACTAAGTTTATTTTTGGACATTGCATCTCTTATTCGTTCCTGAATGGCTTTTGAGGTTTGCATTAACAGCAAAAATGGTTGGTTTGTACATTTCCTATCCATATCTACACCTCCAATTTAAATACCTTGAGTTAATATATCTTGGATTCAAGATAATATTAAAACATATTTAGAATTTAGTCAATAACAATTTTTCTATATTAATCTGGGTGAGTCACGGACTTTATTGAACTTCTTCCATTAAGCTATAAACTTCATCAAGTTGGAATACACGCATATTACGCGGCAAAAAGCTCCGTATCTCTTCTTCATTAAACCCTACTTGTAATCTTTTTTCATCAAGGATTAAGGGTTTTCTTAATAGCCCAGGATTTTCTTCAATAATCGCATACAATTCTCGAAGTGATAGAGAATCGATATTTATATTTAACTTCTGAAAAGCTTTTGACTTAGTTGAGATAATTTCATCGGTGCCCTCTTCTGTGAAGTGAAGGATATTCTTAATCTCATCTAATGTAAGCTTTTCAGAAAGGATATTTCTTTCTTTGTAAGGAATATGATGTTCATCAAACCAAGCTTTTGCTCTTCGGCATGAAGTACAACTAGGTGATATATATAAAGTTACCATTATAAACACTCCCTTGATATTTATTGGTCCGTTCGACTTCTATCCATTAGCTTTCCATTTTACCTCTAATTAATTTATCTTGAAATACGTTATCTTGAATTAAAGATACTTTTATTATATACCATCTTCTTCATATGTCAACAGCAAAATACACATTAATTAAAAAAAGCATTCCGCCAAATTCTCAGCTACTTTAATTGATTTATTTTCTCAGTTTTACTATAATGTAATTAGGTTACTAAAAGTATACATGTTACTTTTTATATAATATTATAGTAGAAACGGGGAATGGAAAATGAATATGTTAGAATCAAAAGTAATTCAAACAAGGTTTGAAAAAGAAATTTTTATAGAAGAAAAATCAAATATTAGCATTAGTGAGTTTCGTTTTCTTGATAAGAACGCTCCTTTTTATGAATTTATGATTGGACTCGATCTAATTCGGATTAGGGATAATGAGTATTATGGAAATAAAACAAGTTACGTTATTATAAGAGTTTCAGAGGATTTACAATCTCTTTTTGTATTAGAGCCTGATCTCCAAAGTATATTTGCCATTAAAAACAAACAAGAAATAGAAGCAGCGATAGAATTAATTCATTATCTATTGGTTGATTCACAAACTTTTAAGCAAGTTGTCTCAGAAATGATAAGTACCCTAAAGAGAAAAAATCTTATTAATGGATTTGAAGTCAAGGAAGCTAACGTTAAGCTGGCTGTGCTAGAAAGATTATTAAACGTTAGTAATGAAGATATAGAATTCATGATTAGAATGGAAAATATAGCTTAATTTTAATAAAAGGAGAAAAGCCACTTTTAAATGGCCTTTCTCCTTTTTTAATTGAAATAGTTCTTCCTGCATAAAAGAAGCACCCCTATCTAAGACCAATGGGTGCGGTTTTGAAGTATAACTTTCGAATTCACAGCTAAAATCACTGAGAAAATGGTATATGAATTAACAAACGACAAAGTACCCTGCCACACTGAATGGAATGTCTTCTTTTTCACGACATTCCAAACAAAGATGACGCTCTGTTTTTTTAGATGGTGTTGGGAGGGAGTTGGAGACGATCGATCTCATTAAATGAGTAAAAATGGACAAGTTTGTTACCTTTTTTCAACTCTTCCATCCGCATGGCGTGCGAATCTTCCTGATTCACGCTTATTTACAGGATCAGGACGGTCCCACGGCCAGCCTCCAAATTGTGTAGCTTGATAATCCTTAAATGCATCGCGAATTTCCTGCTCAGTATTCATTACAAACGGTCCATAGGATACGACAGGTTCTTGTATCGGCTCACCCTCTAGGAGCAGCATATAACTCTCAGAAGATCCATTTGTAATTGTGATTTCCTGATCACCAGCAAGCTTTACACGGTGGTACGTTTCAATCGCTTTTTCGTCTATATTTAGTTTATCTCCTTGATAATAGTAAATATTTCTCGTCATTGTCGCTGAAACTGACGGCAGGGTGAAGACTGCATTCGGCTCCATATGAATAACGTAAATACCCACATGATGATTTTTATCGTTTGCCCAAGAAGCAGAGTTTGGTTCTAAACTAGACTTGCCATTCATACTTCCAGCAACTAGTCTTACGGTCGTTTTCTGTCCATTAGCAGCAGTCAATTGTATTTCCGGTATATCTTCTGCCCATAACATTTTATACTCAGGGTCAGCGAATTTATCTTTTGCAGCTAGATTCAGCCAAATCTGAAAGAATTCAAGTGGATTACCTTTGTCCTGGTGGACGAGAGGAAACATTTCAGTATGCTGTGCGCCCTTTCCTGCTGTCATCCACTGAACATCTCCATTCCCAAATCGACCTACGGACCCATATGAATCAAAATGATCAATAAGACCTTCAAGAACGACGGTTACCGTTTCAAAACCTCTGTGGGGATGTACAGGAAATCCCGGAACCGTTTTGCCATGATACATTCTAAAACCCTCACGAAGCGTAAAATCCTCGCCAAGATTTCTGCCTTCCAATGAAACGTTAGGACCCTGCTCGTCATTTCCTGAAGGATACGCATCTTTATGATGTACAGTCATAAGGAACGGGTCTTCTGTCTCCCATGGAAATCCTAATTTTTGTATTTTCATGATTTTGTTATTCATTTCTACCTCTCTCCTTTAAAAGTCATCGTGTTGTGGTTGAATAAGTTTACTATTTTTCCTTTAGCTCTGTTATAACTGAATGTTGATTTCACTGTGTTTGAAAAATAAACGGTAAAATTCCGGCTAAATTGGGAAATACACATATTTCCTTACAAATAAGGGGAGTTTTTCCGTTTATATAACCCAAATCTTTAGATTTTGTCTTATTTAGAGCAGTTAATCGGAATATCTCCGCTTATATCTGCTTCTTAAGCTTCCTCTATATACATTAGCAGGAAATTCTCCGCCTATGAATTCTCATACCTCACAAAAATCAACAATTGATAATAACACAGCCTTTCCTTTTACTCTTTGATGAGTTCCTTTGTACTTCTTACTGTATCAATGGGGCGAACTAATTTTTCGATTTCTTCACGTTTAGGCTCTAAGAATGGGGGTAAGGATAATTTTTCCCCCAGCGTTTCATATGGCTCATCTCCCATAAAGCCAGGACCATCTGTAGCGAATTCAAATAATATTTGCGGTGCAACCCTTACGTACAATGACTCAAAAAAGTGACGATTTACATAACCGGATGTATGGAATCCAAAACCATTCATTCGTTCAATCCATTCTTCTAAAACAGCTCGATCCTCTACACGTAATGCTGCATGGTGAACCGTACCAAATCCTTGTCGGGCTTCAGGAAGAACCGCATTATATTCTACAATGACCGAGGCACCATTTCCGCCTTCCCCCACTTCAAATAAGTGGAATGAACCTTCTTTATCTGTCTCTTTAAATAGTAAAACTTTTTCCATCATTTCTTTAAAGTAATCAAAATTTGCTATTCGAACAAAAACAGGTCCTAAACCAGTAATGGCATATTCTAATGGAATTGGGCCTTTTTGCCATGGTGTACCAGATTCCACCCCTTTGTTGAATTCATCTGAAATTAATTGATATTGCTGATCATCAAAATCAACGAATGAGAGTGTCTTCTTGCCAAATTGCTCTTTGATTCCAGTATGTTTGACTTCTAAACGATCAAAACGTTTTGCCCAATAATCTAATGCAGCATCACTTGGTACACGGAATGATGTCTTTGAAATCTCATTTGTACCATGTACGCCTTTCGGAATGCCGGGGAAGTCAAAGAAAGTCATGTCTGTGCCTGCGCTGCCTTTATCATCGGCAAAGAATAAATGATAGGTTTGAATATCATCTTGATTGACTGTTTTTTTAACTAAACGCATGCCTAAAACATAGGTGAAAAATTCATAGTTCTTTTCTGCACTGCTTGTAATAGCTGTTACATGGTGTATTCCTTTTAAATGGTTCATGATATACTCCTCCAAGTTTTAATTTAAGTTTAATGGTCGTAATTTTTCTTCGATCTCTTTTCGATTAGGTTCCAAAAATGATGGAAGTGATAGTTTTTCTCCCATTGTTTCCATTGGTTCATCTACCGCAAATCCCGGGGTATCCGTAGATAATTCAAATAAGATGCCATTGGGCTCCCTGAAATATAATGCCTTGAAGTAATACCGTTCCACTTTCCCTGAATTTGGCATTCTGTGTTCTTGCAAACGCTCTACCCATTGATTATATTCTTCCTCATTCGGAACACGGAAGGCAACATGGTGAACACCGCCACGACCTAAGCGGGCTCTTGGCAAATCGGGTCTTGTTTCAATATGAACCTCCGCACCGCTTCCGCCTTCGCCAGTTGCATAAACCAAAACATCAGGATGCTCCCCTTCCAGTGACGGGTAGGAGTCGACAAAGCGAAAACCCATCACTTCTGTTAATACACCGATTGTTGGTTCTGCAATTGCCACGGTGAGGGTTACAGGTCCTAAACCAACAATGGCATGTTCCAGTGGAATGTCATC
Organism: Neobacillus sp. YX16; assembly: GCF_030123505.1. GTDB lineage: Bacteria > Bacillota > Bacilli > Bacillales > Cytobacillaceae > Neobacillus. Next base: position 766,717 of record NZ_CP126115.1, on the reverse strand, counting down.
TCTTTGCCAAGGAACCCCTGCTCTCACACCCTTTTCACCGTTATCAGCTACGAGGATTAATCGAGTCCCCTCGAAATCTCTGAAAGCCAAAGTATCACGATTTGCTCTTTTTTGAATCTCATCATGTTCAACCCCAAATTGGTTAAAACGTTCTTTCCAGAATAGCAATGAATCTGAGTTTCTAACCCTTAGTGATACAGTAGAAATGTCTGAAGTTCCCCTATATGTTTGCCCAAGATGAGGAATGTCAAAGAACGTGACTTCCGTTCCTGGGGTTCCTTCCGCGTCTGCATAGAAAAGATGATAGGATTCTGTATTATCTTGATTAACGGTTTTCTTGACCAATCTCATTCCTAAAATTTTTGTATAAAATTCAAAATTCTTTTCCGCTTTCCCTGTTAAAATGGATACGTGATGTAATCCTAAAAGTTTCATATCCTAATCACTCCTGTCATAATATTAATTTAATTCTTTTGTTCGAAATTAAAGATCGACTGGAATAGTAAAAGTGCCATAAAAGACCAGATATTTTAGAATAAAAATGCATCTAAAGCATATTGACCAGGACCGATTAGAGCTATACCAATAGCAACAGAAAGCAAAGTTAAGTTGTATTCATAACCATTTGCTGTTGACCATAATCCGTTAGGAGCATGAACTTTCACAATCGCCATTGCCATAGTCCCTGCAATTATTATTCCTGCGAGTGGGGTTAATAGTCCTAAGGCAAACAAAAGTCCCCCAATAAGTTCTGCTAACCCTGCGAAAAGAGCCATAGTTACTCCTGGTTTTATCCCAATGGATTCAAACCATCCACCAGTTCCTTTCAATCCATAGCCACCGAACCAGCCAAACAATTTTTGAGCACCGTGACCCACAAATAGTAAACCAATTACCAAACGAATGATTAATAAACCAATGTTTATCATCCTTAAATCCTCCTAAGTATTATTTATCTCGAATTCGAGATATTATATTTAAAAAAATGAAAGTTTAAACAGAATTCCGTAATACCAAGCTTGATCTTTGCATTTTCTTCACATATTTGATTATGAATTACTTTCGATGTTTACATGAATAGTAGAAAGGCCAGATTATTGCATTTCCCCTCCATTATTTTTACCTCCCTAAAAAATATTGAATTACATTATCTTGAATTAAATTATCTTGAATATGAGATAATAATAATACTTAAAAACTCTTTTGTCAATAACCTTTTATTCTATTGAACTAAAATGACCTTATATATAGTACCAGGGCGTAGTATTCAACACATTAATGACGTTAAATATTACCCCCAATATCCTGAGTAGTAACGCCCTTTTAACCTATGAATTTGCATATAATCACTTAAAAATCCTGTCATATCAACCAAAAAGCAGTTCAATTTGCGAATTGGACTGCTTTTTGGTGTGATATTTAATGTTTGGTACTCGATATCCGCACGAGTTAATCAAATTTATTTATTAATAGATATGCGTTTTTGTAATTCTTCTCTTTCTGATTCATATCCCGGCTTACCAAGGAGGGCAAACATGTTCTTCTTATAAGCTTCTACACCTGGCTGGTCAAAAGGATTTACTCCCATTAACAAGCCGCTGATTCCACACGCTTTCTCAAAGAAATAAACCATTTCACCGAAGGTATACTCATTTAATTGATCCAGCTCGACAGATAGGTTTGGAACTCCTCCATCTACATGAGCTAAAACCGTTCCTTGAGCAGCATTCTTATTCACATAGTCCATTGTTTTCCCAGCTAGATAATTTAATCCATCCAGGTCTGCATCTTCTTGCCCAAGAGTGATGTCTAGTTTTGGCTCTTTTATTGATACAACTGTCTCAATCAGGTCACGGCGTCCTTCTTGGACATATTGTCCCATCGAATGAAGATCTGTAGTGAAATCGACAGAAGCAGGATAGAGACCTTTTTGGTCTTTACCTTCACTTTCACCAAATAACTGTTTCCACCATTCTGATACATAATGAAGAGAAGGCTCAAAGTTTACCAACAGTTCAATTGATTTTCCTTTTCGGTAAAGGGCATTTCTAACTGCAGCATACTGATAACTTTGATTTTCTGCCAAGTTAGGATTACTATATTTATCCGCAGCCGCTGCAGCACCTGCCATCATTTTATCAATATCTAAGCCAGCGGTTGCAATCGGTAATAAACCTACAGCTGTTAACACAGAGTATCTGCCGCCGACATCATCAGGAATAACAAAGGTTTCATATCCTTCTTCATCAGCAAGTGTTTTTAATGCTCCCTTAGCACGGTCCGTTGTAGCATAAATTCGTTTTTTCGCTTCTTCTTTACCGTACTTTTTCTCTAAATAATCACGGAAAATACGGAATGCAATAGCAGGCTCAGTTGTTGTACCTGACTTTGAAATCACATTGACTGAAATATCCTTGTCTTTCAACACATCAAACAAGTGCGAGATATATGTAGCACTTATATTTTGCCCAGCAAAATAAATTTCTGTTTTGTCATCCAATTGGTTATGAAATGTATGAGATAGCGCTTCAATGGCAGCTCTAGCTCCAAGATAAGAGCCCCCGATTCCGATTACGATTAATGCATCTGAATTTCTGCGAATTCTTTCAGAAGCCGCTTTGATTCTTGCAAATTCTTCTTTATCGTAGTTATGAGGTAAATCTACCCATCCAAGATAATCAGACCCCGGACCTTTTTTCTCGTGGAGCATGTCATGCGCTGTTTTCACAAATTCACTTAAATAATCCACTTCATGCTGTTGCATGAAAGATAAAGCATTAGAATAATCCAATGTAATAGCCATTGTTGTCTCTCCTCTTTCTTTCATTTATGCTTTGTTAAAGACAGATGTTGATTTTTCTAACGAAAATCCATATGAAGGACTATTCTCAATGAAGAATCTTCTGATTTGTCTTTCATCACGCTTATGAAGAACTAATCTCACCGGGGACTCTCCTGATTTATCCTTCATCACCCTTATGAAGGACTAATCTCGCTAGGAATTCTCCTGATTTGTCCTTCATCACGCTTTTGAAGGACTACTCTCACTGGGATCTTTCCTGATTTGTCCTTCATCGACTTTTTATACAACTGTACTAGGAAAATCAACAATGAAATTTAACATAGCTTTCTTTAAATAATGTGTAAGGGCGTTATTTCCTATCCCGGCAAGGATAAGAGATAACGCCCTTTAGTTTTTAGTAAGTTTTAGACTGTTTTCCAGTCAGCTGCAAATTTTTCAAGTCCTTGGTCTGTTAACGGATGTTTTGATAATTGCTCAATGACCTTAAATGGAATCGTTGCAATATGAGCTCCAGCCAACGCCACACGGGTAACATGATCAGGATGACGAACAGAAGCTGCAATGATTTGTGAATCTAGATTTTGAACACGGAACATCTGAGCAATTTTTGCTACAAGTTCTACACCATCTTCATTAATATCATCCAAACGTCCTAAGAATGGCGAAACATAAGTAGCTCCTGCACGTGCAGCAAGCAATGCCTGATTGACACTAAAAATTAAGGTAACATTGGTTTTAACACCTTTTTTAGTTAAATAGCGGCAAGTCTCTAGTCCATCAAGTGTCATTGGAACTTTGATGGTAATATTCTTATCACCACCGTTAATTTTAATTAGCTCGTCCGCTTCCGCAATCATTTGCTCAGCCGTTAAAGCATTGGGCGTTACCTCGGCAGAAACTGACTCAACCTCTGGAACGGCATTTAGGATTTCTGCAATACGATCTTCGAATTTTACGCCTTCTTTAGCAACCAATGAAGGGTTAGTTGTTACACCTGATAATACGCCAATTTTATAAGCCTTTTTAATTTCCTCTAGGTTTGCAGTATCGATAAAAAATTTCATAATCTTTTTCCTCCAATTTTTAATAAATAATATTTTTAGTTCTTTTCGACAGCATGTCCACCAAATTCATTCCGTAAAGCCGCAACAACTTTACCTGTAAAGGTGTCATCCTCTAGAGAACGATAACGCATTAATAATGACATTGCAATGACTGGTGTTGCTGTTTTGAGGTCTAATGCTGCCTCTACAGTCCATTTTCCTTCACCAGAGGAATGCATAATCCCTTTAATTTCTTCCAAATCTGGATATTTTGAAAAAGCATTTTCAGTCAATTCCATCAACCATGAACGAATAACGGAACCATTATTCCAAACTCTTGCAACCTTTTCGTAATCAAAATCAAATTCACTTTTTTCCAGTACTTCAAAGCCTTCTCCAATTGCAGCCATCATGGCATATTCAATTCCATTATGAACCATCTTTAAGAAATGCCCGCTGCCTGCTTTACCGGCATATAAGAAGCCATTTTCAACAGCTGTATCTTTGAAAAGAGGTTGTACGACTTCCCATGCTTCTGGATCACCGCCAATCATATAACAAGCTCCATTTCGAGCTCCTTCCATACCGCCAGAAGTACCTGCATCCATAAAGCTCACGCCTATTTCCTTTAACTCATTGTAGCGTTGAATCGATTCCTTATAATGAGAATTACCCGCTTCAACGACTATATCTCCTTTTTCCAAAAACGGTAAGATTTCACCGATAACGGAATCAACCACTGCATGTGGGACCATGATCCAAATAATTCTTGGATGATCCAAAGACTGAATGAGTTCTTTATAACTTGATACGCCAGTTGCTCCATATTCCTTCATATTTTCAACTGCGCTTGGATTCACATCAAATGCCACCACTTCGTGATGATGATCCAATAAATTTTGTCCTAAATTTAATCCCATTTTTCCTAAACCAATAAGTCCTACCTTCATTATGTTCTCCTCCAATTGTGTAAATAATTTGTTTTATCTTCTTCTACTTAGATTAATTTAAGACACTTTTCGCCATAAGCACTACATTTTCAGTTGTAAAACCAAACTCCCTCATGACTGCAGCTCCATCACCTGAAGCACCAAATGTTTCAATGGATAGGATTTTTCCTTCAAATCCAACATAGCGCTCCCATCCAAGCGAAATTCCCATTTCTATAGCAACTCTTTTTGAATTTGAAGAAGGGAGTACAGCTTCTTTGTATTCATCTGATTGCTTGCTATACAATTCCCAGCTTGGCATCGAAACGATACGGACCGATATATTTTCTTTTTCAAGCTCGGTCTTTGCATTTACTGCCAAGGATACTTCGGAACCTGTAGCAATTAAGATTACGTCTGGTGTTGAATTTGTTTCTTCTAATACATATGCTCCCCTTGAAAGGTTGTCTACATTAGCCTTTGTAGCATTAAAAACAGGTAGGTTCTGGCGGCTAAGGATCAATGCAACAGGACCTTCTGTTTGCTGAAGAGCATAAGCCCAAGCATTTGCGGTTTCATTGGCATCCGTTGGTCTTATTACCGTTAAACCAGGAATTGAGCGAAGTGCTGCTAAATGCTCAACAGGTTCATGGGTAGGACCATCCTCACCTACTGCAATGGAATCATGTGTAAACACATAAATCACTGGAAGTTTTGATAATGCAGCAAGACGGATCGATGGTCGCAGATAATCATTAAAAACAAAGAATGTACTTACAAAAGGTTTCACACCTCCGTGATAGGCCATACCATTAGCAGCTGCTCCCATTGCGTGTTCACGGACACCAAAGTAAACATTACGAGCACCGTATGATTCAACCGCGTAGATTTGTTCACCTTTAATTTCTGTCATGTTAGAATGGGAAAGATCTGCGCTTCCGCCAAAGATTGCTGGCACAGATTTCACATAATGGTTGATTGCATCTCCGCTTGCAACTCGTGTTGATATACTTTTGCCAGTTTCAAATGTTAATAAATCTTTTGTATCGATAAGAACTTTTCCATTTATGGCATCTGTTAATTGATCAGCTAATTCTGGATATGTTTGCTTATAAGATTGGAATAAGTTATTCCAGTTTTGTTCCGTATCGATTCCCTTACGCTTTATTTGCGCAAAATTTTCTTTTACTTCTTCTGGTACAAAGAAATCCTCTTCATAAAGCCAGTTATAAGCTTGTTTTGTCGCTTTTCCTTCTTCCACTCCAAGTGGTGCACCATGTGCTTTATTGGTTCCTGCTACCTTGGGACTGCCATATCCAATAATGGTTCTGATTTCAATCAAACTTGGTTGGTCTGGTTTTTGTTTGGCTGCTTCGATGGCATCAGAAATGGCTTCAAGGTCATTTCCATCTTCGACTCTCAAGTAGTGCCAGTTTGCTGATTCTGCTCTTTTCTCGATATTTTCAGAGAAGGAAGCATTTAATTCCCCATCTAGTGAGATATCATTTGAATCATATAAAACTACAAGTTTCCCAAGTTTCATATGGCCTGCCATTGACATGGCTTCATAGGAAATACCTTCCATCAAATCGCCATCTCCAACTAACGCATAGGTGTAGTGATCAATAACCGGATGCTTTTCTTTGTTAAACTTGGCTGCTAAATGTGCCTCTGCCATTGCCATCCCAACTGCGTTTGCAATCCCTTGGCCTAGCGGACCTGTAGTTGCTTCTACACCAGGTGTATGACCGAATTCAGGATGGCCCGGTGTTCTGCTATTTAACTTCCTAAAGTTTTTTAAATCATCAATGGTGACATTATATCCAGCTAAATGAAGCATGCTATACAGCAAACTTGATCCATGTCCCGCAGATAGAACAAATCTGTCGCGGTTAAACCATTTTGGGTTTTCTGGGTTGTGATTCAGATGTTTCGCCCATAATGCATACGTCATGGGAGCTGCACCCATCGGGAGACCAGGATGACCTGAATTTGCTGTATTAATGGCATCAATAGATAGCGTTCGAATAGTAGAAACTGATAGGTTTTCAATGTTTTGTGACATCGTTTTTATTTCCTCCTAGATATTCTTAGTTGTGTAGTACCTTTTCCTTGCTTTCTTGAGGTTTTTCATCCAGCCACCATTTAAAGCCATTTTCGAAAAGTAATAAATCAGCGGCAGCAGGACCATAAGACCCTGACTGATATTCATGGAGCGGTACTAGATTTTCCTCAAAGGCATCTATAATTGGCTGTACCCATTCCCATGACAATTCAACTTCCTTCCAATGAGCAAAGAAGGTAGAATCTCCGTTACTAGCATCATAAATAAGTCTTTCATATGCTTCAGGGACCCCTAAGCTTATCTGATCATTTGATAAATTTATCCTTACAGGTTCAACCTTTCCATTATTCAATGGGTTTTTGCTGTTTAATTGGAAAGAAATATTTTCATCTGGATTGATTTCGATGATTAATAAGTTCGGCTTCATTTGATTATTTTTATATGAATGGTTTTCCTGATTTTTAAATTCCATTACAATTCGTGTAGATTTTTCCTTCATTCTTTTTCCTGTCCGAATGTAAAAGGGAACCCCAGTCCATGATGGATGATCCAACCACAATCGAGCAGCCACAAAGGTATCCGTAGTGGAAGCAGACCCTACACCTGGCTCCTCTTTATAACTAGGAACTTTCTGTCCGTTTACTTCCCCTGAAATGTATTGTCCGCGAACTATATCGTAATGAACATCTTCTTTCATTATAGGACGAAGTGACTCCATGACCTTCCGCTTCTCATTTCTAATTTCTTTTGCGTTTATTTCTTTAGGAGAGTCCATAGCAGTCATCATCAGCATTTGCAGCATATGGTTTTGAACCATATCACGTATTGCTCCAGCCTGATCGTAATATCCCGCTCTTTTTTCTACCCCAACCGTTTCACTCGCGGTAATTTGGACATTTGCAATATGTTCTTTATTCCAAATCGACTGTAATATGGGGTTTGCAAAAGCCAGTGCTTCAAGGTTTTGAACCATCGGTTTCCCTAAATAATGGTCAATTCGATAAATTTCGTCTTCATCAAACGCACGGCTTAGTTTTTCATTTAATTCACGGGCAGATTGGAGGTCATGGCCAAATGGCTTTTCAATGATCAACCGTTTCCAACCCGATGTATTACCTAGTCCACTGTTATTGATGTTTAAGGCAATTGTGTCAAAAAATTCTGGTGAAACCGAAAGATAAAACATCCGGTTTTCGTCTAAATGAAGTTCCTTTTCACGCTGCTTCACTAACTGTAGTAATGATTGATAATCTTCTTCACGGTTCACATCCAACTTACTATAGCGGAAGTACTCTAAAAATTCTCCCATAGCAGCAGCCTCATGCTCCAGGCGTCGTGAAAATTCCAAAATGGAGTCTTTTACTTTTACTTGAAAATCAGAGTGTGAAAGTTCCCCTCTTCCGAGTCCAATAATGGATATAGACTGCGGTAATTTTTGATCCACATATAAGTTGTATAGAGCTGGGAAAATTTTTCTTTTTGCTAAATCCCCTGTTGCTCCAAATAAGACAAAGGTCATTGATTCCATCATTCTTCCCCCATGTTCGTAATCTATTTTCTCTACTATCTATCTTCGAGCTTTCGTTACAAGTTTGTTATCAACAACGGTAATAACAGCATCCGCCATTCCAACAAATAAGCCATTTTCCACCACACCAGGTATAAGGTTTAGCTTTTTCTCTAAATCTCTTGGCTGCTTAATTTCTTGAAAGCTGGTATCCAAAATATAGTTACCGTTATCTGTTAAAAAAGGATTCCCCTGATCTAGTCGTATCTCTGGTCTGCCACCAAGCTCTCTGACGTGTTTGACTGTCATTTCAACTCCATAAGGGACCACTTCGATTGGCAGCGGAAAGGTTCCTAATGTATTTACATTTTTATGAGAGTCTGCAATGACAATAAAAGTTTTAGCTGCTGCAGCGATAATTTTCTCTCTTAAAAGGGCACCGCCTCCGCCTTTTATGAGATGTAACTCTGTGTTCACTTCATCTGCCCCATCGATCGCTACATCAATTTGCTCAATCTCATGGAACGAAACAAGCGGGATGCCAAGTTCTATTGCTAATTTTTCTGTCTGCTTAGAAGTAGGTACTCCTTTAATGGAAAGTCCTTGCTGGACTAGTTGACCAAGCTTAGAAATGAAATAATATACGGTAGACCCTGTACCAAGTCCGACTACCATACCGTCTTTTACGTACTCTACAGCTTTTTCTCCAACTTCTTTCTTTTCATTCAAAGATTAATCCCCTTTCTACAAAGCTGATTTCCTTATTAATTTGTCCATTGTCTTGAGACTTGTTCCCTTGCCAACTGTAAGATTTCCTTTTCAGAAGTATTCTTTCCTACAATGACATTCGTTTGATAATTCTTCCCTTTGAAATTAAGCTTTACAGTTACTTCAATCATATCGTTCACTCCCTGATGAATTTTTCTTCTATTTATCTATCTGCAATTTTCGTTATTTGGTTATTTTTATTACTTGAGTTACTTTATGTAACCATATTACATCTTTCTTTTTAGAACCGTCAAGAATTTTATCTCGAATTAAAGATATTATTATTTTTTTATGTAAAAACACGTCATTCTAAATTGAATGACGTGAATTCACTGTTCTTATTCTATACCCCTCTCTCAATGTTGTATATTTTCTTATTTTTTGTTAGGTTTACCTCAACAAGAAACAATTCAATTCTTAATCTAATGTTAAAATTTATATATATAGTAATAATTAGAATACCTTAACAGGAGTGATAAAGTTGAAAATTTATGTTGATGCAGATGCTTGTCCGGTAAAAGATATTATTATTGCTGAAAGTAGGAATGCTAACCTCCCTGTTGTCCTTGTTACTAGCTTCTCTCATTTTTCTAATGCGGAGCAACCATCAGGGGTAGAAACCATTTATGTTGATTCTGGAGCAGATGCTGCCGATTATCGGATTATGAAGTTAGCAGCAAAAGGAGATATCATCGTTACGCAAGATTATGGTCTCGCTTCGCTAGGTTTAGCAAAAGGGTGTACCGTTCTTCACCATACAGGGTATAGCTATACAAATGAAAACATTGATCAATTATTACAAACGCGTTATTTAAGTGCAATGGCTCGAAAAAGCGGAAAACGTACAAAGGGGCCAAAACCATTTACAGCCGAAGATAAGGAGAAATTTAGGGAGCTGTTTAAAAGAGCGATTTCAAGCTAAAACATCAGCTCCCAGCCTCCCCATCTCGATACTGCGAGGGGGTTCTGCCCGTTTCTTTTTTAAATACTCTAGCAAAGTAGGACGGATCATCGTAGCCAATCATAAAAGCGAGTTCCTCAACGGATAGATTCTCTGCTTTTAATAGATGTTTCGCTTGATTCATTCGCAGCTTTTGCTGAAAAGCTGTTAAGGTCATGTTTGTTTCTTCTTTAAATTTTCGAGATAGATGACTCGGATGGGTGGACAGTTTTGCTGCCAATTCTTCTTTATTGATTTGCTTATTATAAAAACTGATTATGTATTCCATCACTCTTTGTGTCATGTATGTGTAATTACTTAACGAGTTGGATATAACTACATCGCAATATTCCTCGATCATGCGGTCTTCTAATTGATGCAGGGTTTCCACCTGATTGGCATTTTCAATTTCATAAGCGAATTTTTCCGAGATCCGATGAATCATGATGGCAGGAACATCACTGTTTCTTGCTGAAGTCCGCAGTAGCGTATTTAGGATAATGGCAACATTTTTAAGCCTGCGTAACGGCTGGTTTGGAAAACGTTCGGAAAAGGAAAACAGCATATTTTTAGAATTAATGAGTTCTAGAGCCTCCTTTTTATCCCCGCGTTCAACCGCATTCATAAAATCCTTTTCAGTCTTATACCTCAACTTAACTAGTTCGCCTTCTTCATCCACATTGATGTGGTCTTCCTTCTTATGAACAGGAGTGCTGCTTCTATCAGAAACAATAACAATCGGGGTCATTTCCTGCTCTAACATGTTTGTAAACTGCTGTAGGACACTTCCATAACTGCTGGCTTGTTCTGCAGTTAGTACATAGATTTTATCGCTTATCAGCTTTAAATCTTCACTTTGTGTACTTGTAAGGTGATAGTCCCTAGATAAACTGTATAGATTCGGTGTCTTATCAAAATACGGACCAATAATAATAGTCCATGCCTCCTCTTTTTTGCTAAAGGAATATCCAAAATAATGTAAGTCCCATTCATTTATATAGGAGTAAAGTTGTCTTGTTTGTTTGATATTGTCATACAAAGATAAAACATCTCTCTCCCCCGAACCTGGCATAAATGCAGGGATAGAAATCATTTCATGATGGTAAATTCGCTCCCGATTTTGATTGAGTACATACGTATTTAAATTGGTTATATGTTGAATTTTCATAGCCGTTGAGATGATTTTTGTTGGTTCCAGGTTATTTCCTCCAATTGGACAGGTGCAAATATAAATTTGTTTTTATCCGGATATTATCAAATAAATCCTAATGGACTACGATTGAAATCATTATACTAGTATTACGTTAGCCCTTTCAAATTCAAGAAATATTAAATAGAGAAAATGAAAGCGGTAAAAATATTTATAAACGATAGTAATTGAGGAAAATAAAGCAAAAGATATAGGATATGGGAGTGTGGAAAACAACTATGAGTAATCAAAATCAGCACCATGCAAATACAGCAGATTTACCGAATGAGAAAAAAGAAACGACATTGTCTAAGGTTTTAGGCGTTATCTCAGGAAGTTTTGCCCCTATAATCGGAGTTCTCGCTGGTGCCGGACTCTTAAAAGCAATGTTATCGGTTTTAAACACTTTAGGTTGGCTATCAAATGAAAGCGGTGCCTATGTAATTTTATCAGCAGCGGGAGATGCGGTTTTTCATTTCTTGCCATTATTTCTCGGTATATCCATTGCTCTTAAACTGGGTGCCAACGGTTATGTCGGCGGGGTAATTGGTGCAGCCATACTGATGCCAGAAATTATGCACCTTGTAGACAACGATGTGAAGTCAATTGACTTTTTAGGTATTCCTGTCTTATTAGCGGATTATTCTTCTACCGTATTTCCTATCTTTATCGCCATGTTTGTATATGCAGGACTAGATCGATTATTAAAAAAAGTGATTTATAAAGATATTCAGATGTTTATCAACCCTTTGATTTCAATAGCTATCCTCGTCCCGTTAACGATGTTGGTGTTTGGCCCAATCGGGACACTTCTTGGAGAAGGTTTAGGTTCAGTCATTAATTTCTTAAGCGACCGAAGCGGGCTATTAGCAGGAGCTGTTTTAGGTGCTTCATGGACATTCCTAACCATTATGGGGTTACACTGGACGATTATTCCACTTGCCATCGTAAATCTTGCCACTGGTCCTGATCCTATTATCGCCATGGCAGCGGCAGCTCCATTTGCTCAAGTGGGAATTGGGATTGCGGTTTTTCTAAAAACACGTGATAAAGATTTAAAAGCTCTTGCTGCAAGCGGAATCTTACCTGGTGCTTTGGCTGGAACCACCGAGGCTATTAATTATGGAATTATCCTTCGTTATCGAAAAACAATGGTCTATGTCATCATTGCAGCTGGAATTGGCGGAGCAATCAACGGAAGCCTTGGCGTTGTTATGAATGACTTTGTCCTTCCAAGTGTACTTGCCATTCCCGCGTTTACACCAATTTGGCAATATCTAATTGGGATTGGCGTCGCTTTTGCCTTAGGATTTCTTATGACATATCTCCTTGGTTATGAAGGGAAAAATTCAAAAGTGAATGATCATTTTACCCAAAATATTTTTGGTGTACAGCCGGAAAACATTAATAGCCCATTACGTGGAAAGGTGGTTCCATTAACCTCTATCCGCGACCCATTATTTTCGACCGAGACCGTAGGTAAAGGAATTGCCATTGAGCCCGAAGCAGGTAAGATTTATTCTCCTGTTGATGGTGTGATTACAACACAATTCCCTACAGGACATGCAGTTGGGATAAAGTCTGAAAATGGAGCTGAGGTATTAATTTATATTGGCCTTGATACTGTAAGACTAAAAGGAAAATACTTTACACCACATGTAAAACAAGGTGATCATGTTAAACAAGGCGACCTGCTCATTGAATTTGAAATGAATCAAATAAAAGCTGAGGGATTTGAAACCACGACATTGGTGGTCATCACCAATAAGGACCAATATCTTGATATTAAAGCTATGAATCATGACACTGTCGAACAAAATGAAACCTTATTGAAATTAACAGTTTAATCTATGATTAAAGGGTTGGTCTTGTTTAAGACCAACCCTTTTTAATTCGGATATTAATAAAAACCCCTTTTGTGGTCCAGTGAAACATTAAGCGATATTCAACTACCTGCCTTTAGTTGAAGAAGTTTTGGATTTCAATAACAAAGAAAACTCGCCAATACTAAGCACATCTAAACAGAAATATGGAAAAATTAGCTCTCTGTTTGATCGACTTGTATCATAATTTTGGTAACGTAGTGTTCCTTATGATTAATTACAACTGTATCATAAATATACTCTTCAAAAACATAATCACCTAGGGCTAAATTTAGTCGATCCATCTCTGAAAAAAGCCGCTTATATGTTTTATGTATTGTTTTCTCATCCCCTATATGATATCCAATGAGAAAATCACCCTTTACACTTTTAAAATACGGATATCCTTCCTTTGGATTTGGCTGCTCAATATATAAATAGCTATAATTAGTGAATTCTCCGTTTAATACATGCTCTCGTTTTGATATAACACCTATTGGATATCCCGTATCAAGTTGTGATACGTTCAATTCATTAATAAAGTCTGAAAAGACCTCTACAAATTCTTCATCGGTTAAATTTTCAATATTTCTACTTAAATAAAGTGTTACTTCTGGTAATTGTTCAAGCGTAACTTGATGAAAATCAAGGTGTGACGCTTCTTCCATTAATGCTATTTTTGCATCGATCATTTTTTCTTTCATTTCAATCTCCTGACGTATTTTCACGATCTCTTCTTTTTTTTGGTACATTAATGACAAAAAACTTTCAGGCGATTTATTTTGCATATATTGTTGAATATCGTTTAGCGACATACCAAGATCCTTTAATAAATCGATAACAAAGAATAGCTCTATCTGGCGAATTGAATAATATCGGTAACCTTTTTCATTTTTCCATACCGGAGACAAAAGCCCAATTTGATCGTAATAAAAGAGTGTCTGTTTGTTTACTTTACAAAGCTTCGCGAATTCCCCAGTCGTTAAATATTTTCCATTTTCTTCATTCATTTTATTACAGCACCGTCCTTGACTATATAGTAACTATATACACTAGGATGGGTATTGTAAACAAATGAAAACAACATAAGTTTGTTTCAGTTTTTGGTTTGTTAAGGGGGATGTAAAAGATGAAGACACATAAAGTCATGTTAGGTTTAGTATTAATGAATTTATTTATAGCCTTTTTGGGAATTGGTCTCGTCATTCCAGTTTTACCTACGCTGATGAATGAATTAGGCATTACGGGAACCACAGTTGGTTATTTAACAGCAGCATTCGCAATTGCTCAATTAATTGTTTCACCATTTGCAGGGAAAGCGGCAGATAAATACGGCAGGAAGATTATGATTGTCATTGGCTTATTCATTTTTGGCTTCTCAGAATTCTTATTTGGGATTGGCAGAGAAATCGAGGTGCTATTTATTTCTCGTATTTTGGGTGGAATTAGTGCCGCGTTCATTATGCCAGCAGTTACGGCTTTTATTGCTGATATTACAAATTTGGATACGCGCCCCAAAGCACTTGGTTTTATGTCAGCTGCCATTAGTACAGGATTTATTATTGGTCCAGGTATTGGTGGATTCTTAGCGGAATTTGGAACTCGTGTACCATTTTTCTTTGCAGGAGCACTTGGTACCATTGCGGCTATACTTTCAATTATTTTATTATCTGAGCCGAATCGGAATGAAGATCATCATGAACAAGTCTCAGATGATAAGAATGGCTTCAAACGTATTTTTGCTCCAAAATACTTCCTTGCGTTTATTTTAATTTATATTGCATCATTTGGATTAGCAGCTTTTGAATCGTTCTTTAGTCTATTTGTGGACCATAAATTTCAATTTAAGCCATCCGATATAGCCATAGTTATTACTGGTGGTGCGATTTTTGGGGCAGTTTCACAAGTCTTATTATTTGATAGGCTTACTCGAATATGGGGTGAAATTAAACTGATTCGATATAGCTTAATATTATCAGCCTTACTTGTCTTTTTAATGACTGTTGTTCATTCATATTTTTCTATTTTACTAGTTACATTTATTGTTTTTGTAGGATTCGATTTGTTCCGACCAGCCGTTACTTCATACCTTTCAAATATCGCCGGGAACGAACAAGGTTTCGTTGGTGGAATGAACTCAATGTTTACAAGTTTAGCGAACATAAGTGGACCAATTCTAGGGGGGATATTATTTGACATCAATTTTAACTATCCTTATTACTTTGCGACTGTGATACTATCTCTGGGAATCGTGATTACATTGGTCTGGAACAAGCAAGCAAATAAATCTTCAAACGAAATGAAGGCTAGTGTAGCTAATTAGAAGGGAATACAGCAATTATCAGAAGAAGAATTACACTGGAAGAACTTAAACTATGCCCACGTAGTTGAACAAACTAATAGAGATGGCTCAGCATAATGCTATAAACTGAGCCATTTCTTATATTACAAAAAAGCTGAGATAGAGTTTTGAATTAATCAATCAATCCTAGAAAGTTTTTTCCAAGGATATATTCCTTTTGTTTATCCGGGATTTGAAGTGAATCAATCCAATCCCTCTTTGAAGAATAATCATATTCATTAAATTTTTTCATTCCATAAGGTCCGTCGCAGCCAAAGAGAACTTTTCGATATCCTAAAGATTCCACTGCCTTCTTTACAATAGATGGAGTAAGATAATCACTTGAAGTATCAACAAATACATTGGGTTGATCCTTAACGTAATTCCATAGTTTCTTCCAAAAGGGAAGACCGGCGTGAGCATAAATCAATTTAAGGTTAGGGTAATTATCAGGTAAATATTTAAAAGAGTCTGCTTCTGAAGAGAGATGAATAATCATGGGTACGCCTTTTGATTCACACATAGCGGCAACTGGATCAAGTGCCTTAATACTATATTCATGCATGAACGGATGAGCTTTAACCCCAATAAAACCAGGTTTATTAAGATATAACTCTACTTCTTCCATGGATTCAGGAATCCTAGGGTTTACGGCTGCCCATCCTAGAAACCGGTCTGGAAATCTATCAATTGCAGCAGCAACAAGATCATTCCTCGGCTTGGTAAAAATCTTATAGGAATGACCATAAAGGTTGAAAAGGCCATCTTTCACCAGACTATTATAAATTTTGAGTCCGATTGGTGGTGCATGAAGGATTAGAAATCGGAAAAACCGTTGTAACTGATGTTGATATGTACTTTCCACTTCAAACATGGTTTCGTTCATGGGAGCAATAAGCGCTGTTTTCGTTACATTATTTTCATTCATCCCCTCTAGCATTTTGTCTAGAGTTAACATGGTTTCATCCACATGAAAATGGCAATCTACGATCATTTTAATACTCCCCTTCGAGAAACTATATTATTCTGTTATCAACTTTAAGGGCTATAACTTCAGCTGGATAAGGTTATAAGTTATTCCTTTTTATCAAATCATCTAAATTGTCAACAAGATCATTTATGTCACTTAATAGTGTTATGGTATTGTTGCTAAGAATCATGATTATGTTTTCTTCCATCTTGTCTGGGAGATATTTGCATGTTTTTTGTGCGATCTTAATTAACTTCTTTTCTCCAGGGTGTGGCAACTCGTTAATCGCAAATAAGATATCGAAGTAACTTGCAAGTAACGCAGCAACCCTATGATTGACACTTATGTAGTCTTTTCTTTTTAGAGCTTTCTCGATTTGACAATAGTAGGATGTAACACTGTCTCGTAATAAAGGGTAATTTTTGTTAAGGATATTTTCTTTTAATTCTTTTGGAAAGGTTACGTTAATTTTATCCTGTAGTTTCTTTAATTGACCATTTTGATCATATAGTATTTTGGAATTTAAATAATTACTCCAAAAGCATGTAGTGTAACCGACCTGAGCCTGGAAATTCACTACCGTTTTCATAAGTTCGTTTTCAATCCAAGCATAATTTCTATATATGATTTCTATACCAATATTGGGTTCATTTAGCGTTCCATCATCTTCTGTTTCCCAATACTGGTTATTAATCTCCATATAATCCGAAAAAGGTTCTAACAATTTTTTTCGAGTGCTGGTAGGGATTTCTTGAACACTATAAATATACAAATCTATATCAGAATGTTCATCTTGGGTATTTGTTGAAAGAGAGCCAGAGAGTACAACACCTTCCACTTCTTCTAACTGTGAAAATACAGACGAAATCTTCATAATCATGTCATTAATAGTGTTCATTTTGGATTTCTTCCCATCTATTTTTATTTTTCGTATTGCCCCAATTATAGGATATTTATGGGATATAAGCCATTTTTATATTGGTGATTTGCTACCTTTAAAACAAAAATAAAAAAAGACCTAAAAGGACATGGTCAAAAAATTTTTTTGTAAAAAAATAACCAAGATTTACTTTGAATAATTTTTTTAAAGTAAATCTTGGTACTTATGAATGATTTCATTTTGATGGTTTTACTAAATCCTTATTCTTTCGATTTTTAACTTCTTCCATTTTGGCATAAAAGCTTTCTTCTACATCGATTCCAAAAAAATTATAAAATTTCAGCATGTAAGCGAGACAATCTGCCAATTCTTTGCCTACGTTTTCTTTAATCTGATTCTTAGCTAACTCAAATGCCTGTTCTTCTTCCATGCCATTTTGAACATTTTTAGTAGTAAGATTAAAGGCCATTCGCAGCTCCTCCGCTACTTCAGCAACCTCCGTCGTTAGCAGCATGTAATTATTTAAAAGAGAATCTCTGCTCTCAGCATAATTCTCCTCAGAAATTTCCCATCCCATTTCTTTTTGATATTGTTTCGCAAAAGTTTGTATCTCTTTCATGTTAATCCCTTCTGTCATTTGACCGCTTAATTTGTTAATCAAACGTTTGATTAGTTTTGAAGACCTATTGTACCAATGCCTCGAACCCCTTAATCAAACGTTTGATTAGTTTACCACCCGATTTAATTAAACGTTTGATTAGTTTTTTTCATACATCATTTTAGAAGTTAAACGCCTTTTTTAACATTAGTAATAATTGAAATTCTATCATTTTGACTTTTTAAACTCCACTGTTAGCGAATTGAAAGCACCAAATGATTTAGTTTAATCTTATTGATAAAGGGTTAGCCCCAATGGGACCAACCCTTTTAAATTAATTCACTATAGGATTCCCCGATGTTACTTATTTTTACCTTTTGTCATCAGTTCCACGAGCTCAGTGTATCCAAAATCCTCAGCATAAGTAAGAGCAGACATCGCTTCCTCATTTTCAAAATTAGGATCAGCACCTGCTTCTAATAGTAACTGCACCATCTCTTTGTTTTCCATAAATACTGCGCCCATCAATGGTGTGTAACCGTAATTGTCCGGTAAGTTAGGATCAGCACCATTTTCTAATAAAATTTGTGCTACCTCCAATTGATCATTATCAGCTGCAAGATTTAACGCAGTCGTTCCACCTTCTGGCTCTTGTTCATTTGGGTCTGCCCCTTCTTTCAATAACCGGCTAACTTCTTCCGCATCACCATTCAAAGTGGCTTCCATTACAGCAGTCAAATCTCCTGATGGTAAAAATTCCTCTGTAAAATTGATTACATCTTTAATTAGTGAGTAGCCCGTCCAGATGACTAAAGCACCCGCAAGAATCGTGGAAATAAGAATCGCAAAAACTCCGGCTTTGGATTTTTTCTTTAGTACAACCGTACTCTCCCCTATCTGAGCTTCAATTTCGAAAATTCTCCTCGGAATAGCAGGGTGTGTAGATAAAAGCTCCGTCAAAGAGATAAAAAATCCCTTTTTATCATTGTACTGATTCAAATATTCCTGTTTGTTCACATCTCGAAATAAATACTTACCGGCTGCGAAAACCGTTAGTGCCCGGATTGCTTTGTCGGGCTTTTCCGTACAGGCAACAGCCATTCGATCGGCTGTGAATTCACAAGCTCTCGAATAGGCCTCGCCTAGAAATGGAATCCACATAGCCAAAAAAGTAAGCAACTGCTTCACGACATGATTTCTCTTCACATGTGCCAATTCATGGGCAATGACAAACTCCAATTCATCCTCACAGCCGTTCTCGACCAGATCCACGATATCAGAATAGAGGACAACAATGTTTTTACCAAACAACCCAAATATACGGGATGCAAAGGCGTTAAGTGCTCCTCCTGATTCAATAATATACACTTCAGGTATATCCTCAATCCCAAGCCTCTTGCTTAGAGCCGATACCCTGTTATAAAGGTCACCAAATTGATTGGCAGAAAGCTGAATACCATTCAGACGGATATAGGCCATTGAAACAGCGTGGGAAACCAACGTAGCGAGTGCCAGTCCAAAAAAGATTGCAATCCCAATCAGCGACACAAATAGAATAATGATAGCTATAACACTAAGAATGATTGAGAAAGTGAATAAAGTTTTTTCACTTTTATGTATGAGGCTTTTCTCATCTAGCATCTTGTTCAGTCCCTTTGAATAAATTTTTTATTCAATCCATTTTTCTTCTATATTGTTTGGGATTGAACTAAATTTATACTTTGGTTGCTGGTCAAAAACCCCACACTCCATTAACCTGTTAAAAGAATCAAATTTAAAAAAATGATATTATTATGAATATAGATATCATTAGGAGGCTATCATGAAAAAACTTGTAAAAGTAGTTGCTGCTATTATTGAAAATGAAAATAATGAAATATTATGTGCACTGAGATCTCCAGAAATGTCGATTCCTAATATGTGGGAGTTTCCAGGTGGCAAGGTGGAAGCAAATGAAGATATATACTCAGCACTCGAAAGAGAAATAGATGAAGAATTGGAATGTAAAATTGAAACAACAAAAGAAATCTTTAACGACAACATACATGAATATGAAACATTTATCATTAATTTGATATCAATTAACTGCAAAGTTATCGAGGGTACGCCAACTCCGAGTGAGCATTCAAAGTTAATCTGGTTAAAAAGAGAAAATCTTGAATCTCTCAAGTGGGCACCAGCGGATATTCCAGCTGTGGAGCAGTTAATTCAAGAAAAATAGTCTTCTCAAATGAGAAGACTAAACCTTTTTTGTAAACTCTGTATATAAACTTGCTGGTACTTCATTTTCTAATTCCATCCATACTGTAATTGGCTTATCACCTTCGAATTCGACTGAATTACCTTTACCAATATAAATATA
Source organism: Neobacillus sp. YX16 (assembly GCF_030123505.1). GTDB lineage: Bacteria > Bacillota > Bacilli > Bacillales > Cytobacillaceae > Neobacillus. The sequence goes on along the minus strand of NZ_CP126115.1, from coordinate 746,460 downwards.
AGGCTCGGTCTTACCATCAATCTCTTTATACTTACGAATGAACAAGTGAAGATTAACTCCACGTTGTTTATTAAAAATAATATTTTTTCCTCTTTCAGACTGTTGGGTTGTACTATTCACTGATTGCCATTGGAATTCGTGGGGACTAATAAATTTATCTTTATAATTAATACTTTCTTTAACATCCTCTTCTTTATGTAAATCAATAAATAGAAAATACTCATTCCCATTTGCTAACAATCCTGACCCTCTAAAGGAACTATGGATTTTACGATAATTAGAAAGTAAAGCTGCATCTATCATTTGATATTGCTCATAAAGTTTAAAATGCGGAACACCGTAGTAATTAGCTTTAAATTCCTTTTCATATCGGAAAATCCCATAGGTAATAATATCTTCAATAAACTTCCTGTAATCTTCATTTTCCAATAGCTCTTTAAAAAGTGGAGTCTTAATAAGTTTGTCGTCGCTATATTGAACTAATTTGGGCTTATTCTTTATCTGGACACTATCATAGTAGTTTTGATTCAGGCACTCAAAGGCATGGAGAACACTATCATCATCAACTTCAGTTATCATCTTTAATATTTGTTTCTTTGCTATTTCAAGATTTATTTCATCGTGTTCTAATAAATATCGAATAATTACAAACTCGTAAATTCGCTTTAGTGGAAGCTTGCTGGACAATTCTTTTAAAGCACCTTCAAACGCCTCATTTTGTAAAAGCTCCTTTAAATAATCATCCTTCTCCACTTTAGCCACAAATTGTACGTATGTTTTTTCCCGATCAATGAATTTAACGGGATCAGGAGCTCCATCATATTTCAAATAATCCAATAGTAAGAATGGTATCCGACCTTGATTGAGTTTCTTAAATTCAAAATACTCTTCCTTCAGGTACTTCATTGAATTAAAGTTTTCGCTATCAATCTGATTCAATATTCTTTCCTGAGTTATTTTATCCATTTGGATATGGGTACACCCAGGTATATTAGCAAATCCGGTTGCAACTGCTACCTTCAAACTTTCTTTATCATAATAACGACTTCCATTTAATGCTAGTGCAATTAGGAATGTTTTGTTATGGTTCCCAATAAAATCGAGAACCGTTAAGAAAGTTTTTTCTGCATGCTTACGTAAACCCCTACCAAGCTGCTGAATAAATACAATTGGTGAATTAGTCGGTCTTAACATTAGTACTGTATTAACAGAAGGAATATCAACACCTTCATTAAAGATATCAACAGTAAAAATAAATTCTAGTTGGTCATGGTCGCTCTCTAATTGATTAATAAATCGTTCACGTGTTTCGGGTGAATCTCCACCGTGTAAACACACACTCTGATAGCCCTTTTTATTAAATTCACTAGCCATATACTGAGCATGCTCGATACTGGCGCAGAAGCCTAGGCCCTTCCTTTTCTCACCGTCATGCCCATAGAAGTCCATTTTCTCAATAATAAAATCAACACGTTCGTTAACCTTTAACCTTTTTGTGATCTCAGCAATATCGTCAATGTTCACATCACTCAAATCTATACCTTCAATATCTGTAATTCCAAAGTAGTGAAAAGGAATAACTAGCTCGTCCTCAAGCGCTTCATGCAAGCGGACCTCGATTGCCACATTATTATCAAAAAGGTCAAAGACATTATAACCGTCACTGCGCTCTGGCGTTGCAGTCATCCCTAAGGTGAATTTAGGATCGAAGTAGTCTAATACAGCTTGATAAGTTGGGCTAGTTGCATGATGTGCTTCATCAATGACCAGATATTCAAATTCATCCCTTTTAAATTCATGAAAACATTTAGATATGGTTTGAATAGTGGCAAACACATAATCCACATTTTTTTGTTTATGGTTACCTGTGAGTAGACCAAATGATAACCCCTCATTTGGTAATAAAAGCTCGAAGGTTTCCTTTGCTTTTTTCAAGATTTCTTCTCTATGAACAATAAAGAGAAGCCTCTTTGGTTTAAAGCTTTTCACATCAAATGCAGACATGTAAGTTTTACCCGTACCGGTCGCTGCAATGACAAGCGCCTTTTTCTCCCCAAAGTTTCTCAGTCTCTCTAAATTCTCTGTAGCTCTTCTTTGCATTCTATTTGGGACAATGTATTTTTTACTTTCATAGATCAAATTTCGTGATTGCTTTGTATCCTTAAAGCTCCTAAGAAACTCTTCATATCTATTAATAAAATCTTGATCTGCAACCTCACTCATATTCCAAAGATAATCATATTCCTTTAAAACATCCTGGATAAATCTGCCATTCTCTTTAGTGATTATTTCTACATTCCATTCAATATTGCTTTTCAATGCACTTTGAGTAATGTTCGAGGAACCAATAATCACCTTATAGCTATCTTTATACTCAAAAATGTATGCTTTCGTATGGAAGCCGATCTCTTTGTCCGTAACAAAAACCTTTAAATCCACATTATTAAACTCTTTAATCTTTTCCAAAGCCTTTGCATCAGTGAAATTAAGATAAGTGGAAGTAATGATTTTTCCTTTGACTCCCTTTTCTTCAGCTTCCTTTAAAGGATCAAGCAAAAGCTGCAAGCCGCTATAGTTAATGAAAGCTACACTAAAATAGAACCGATCACATTCATTCATTGATCTTACTAATTCTCTTAATAAGTTCCCCTTATCGGAATTCACAATTAACTTCTTTTCAACCGTATCCATCGATTTTCCCCTGACTATATAATTAATGTCTGTCCTGTTAATGTTATTTTTTGGATATATAAAAATTGTACAGTATATGGGAAGAAATAAAAAGATCTTCTATTCGATGAAGAATAAAAGATCCTACCGCCATGGGCTTATGAAACTATGTCATAGTGATGTGAGGTTTTTATTAATCTGGGCATTATCCATTAGAAACCTACACCTATTAATAAGTTCTACTTGTAATCATTTTTTGGTCCTTTATCCATTATTACTTCTACCATATTGGAAGATCCCATCCTAAGTTTAGGTCTAAGCTCTGAGTTCGGTGAACTATAAAGCTCTAATGGACTAATAATTACTCCTTCTGGTGTATTATGAAGGATACCGGGTACACAAGAATAAATTCTATCATTATTATTTGCATTTTTTGCAGATATGGTTACAGAGGTTCCATTATGATTATCTATACTCATGGACACCTTGTATCTATAGAATGAGCCTGTCCCATTTGACTGAGCAGAATAAACCACAGGAACAACTGCGAGAATATCATTATTTAACCTTAATTTAATAACTTCTGTCTTAGTTGATCCGCTATTTCTCCTAACATCCCCCATATGTTCTACTGCTCCGTTGCCAAAACTTCTAAGTGGAGGAGTTCCTTTTGCCCCAAACATCGCAACATCTATTTGCTTACCATCCTTTGTATAGACTAAAGCATAAATATCATAATCTGTCCCAGTCTTCCAAGATACCGTAGCCGTAATTTCTGGTGTTTTTTCAATGATCACTGGTCTTTGGCCTTTTTCGAGACTTATTTTACCCTTTACCTTTTCAAGGCTTATCAGTGACATCGTGTTATTTTCAGGAACGGTTTGAGGCGTATCAGGTTCTTTTGCGGTTTGTTTTTGTATAGGTTTAGGTTCAGAAGGCTTGCTTTGCTCATCAGATACAACCTCCACACCGTAATTTTTACATAACCCTTCAAGCCCAGAATCAAACCCACGCCAAATTGATTTTGCCTTTATCTGGCCATTCCTTAGATATAAATCTAATACTACGATTCCATTTTCATTTGTGAAACTAGATGGGGTTAACTGGATAATCGTATTATCGGTACATACCTCTGCCTTTAAATTCTTTACATTTGAAAATCCCGTGCTATTATCCTCTGTAAGAGTTATCGCTATTTTCGTAATTCCTTCAGGGACTTTACTCATATCAAAATTAATTTTATGTACTTTTGCATTACCTACTACCTCAGTTGGTATAAGGGTAGCTACACCAGAAGCACTCTTTGGTTGATTATAAAATATAATCCCGCTATCTCCTTGAACCTTATCTGAATCAGTTAAAAGAAAAGCTGTTAAAGAAATATCGATCGAATTAGAAATCTCGTACCTAACAGTAACATTACCTTTTGGCGAACTTAAAACTGTATTTGCTCCCATCTGAAGAGATTGATTCATTTAAAACCACTCCATTCCTTTATCTATTTATCAAACCTCACTTACTTACGGTGACCGTATCATAATTTCCAATGAATTAGATTTCTATGTAAAAAAACTATTGCTGTAAATAGGATGAGAGGTAAAAGGATAATATGGAAGAACGATAAGACATACCAAGACTAAAACTTTCCCACCTGCCAAAAATTACTTATCAATTAGTTCCATTGGTTTGTAGGAACATTGCCTTTACCTATAGATCTTTTATCCGCCAATCAATCTCATTACTCCCAATTTCCCTCAAGTACATATTCGCTTTAGAAAATGGCCGGCTGCCAAAGAAGCCACTATGGGCAGAAAATGGGCTCGGATGAGGAGATTTAATTATGAAGTGATGGGATGACGTAATCAACTGTTGTTTTTGTTGTGCGAAATTGCCCCAAAGGATGAAAATGACAGGTGTCTCCCTTTGATTCAATATTTCTATGACTCTATTGGTAAACAACTCCCAACCCAGACCTTTATGTGAGTTTGCATTTCCAGCCTGGACTGTCAGCACCGCATTCAGCATCAAAACCCCCTGTTTGGCCCAATCCACTAGGTATCCATGATTAGGAATCGTGCAACCCAAATCATCCTGCAGCTCTTTATAAATATTGCGTAATGATGGAGGGACTTTCACTCCCGGTTTAACGGAAAAACTTAAACCATGAGCTTGTCCAGGGCCATGATAAGGATCCTGGCCGATAATGACTACTTTCGTATCTTTATAGGAAGTGTAGTGGAGGGCGTTAAAAATATCTTGTTGATCCGGATAAATGACCTTTGTTTGATATTCCGCCTGCAGTTTTTTCCTTAAGAGTTGATAATACGTTTTTTCAAATTCCTCCTCTAATAAAGGTGCCCAATCATTTTTTAATACTGTCATTCTCTTTCACACTCTTTTCAAGATTGTTAATTTAATTATAAGTATATAGGAATACATTGCACCATAGAAAATACGAAATATGCCAGACACTGTTTGCAATGATTAACTCCTTCCAAAAAAGCCGGAAGAACCGTCCCTTTGGTCCTTATGAAGTACACAATTCTGTAACAACTTTCTGCAAACGAACCTGTCCTTTTGCCCTCTATTTCCATATATAAAGGGTAGAAAAGGGTGGTGCATTTATATGAATTTAAAATCAGGCAGAATTGAAGGGTTTGAAGGGTATTCTCAGTTTAAAAGTGTGAAAGAGTTCAATACACATGTAGAGATGTGGTTGGCAGTGAAGAAGCAGGCGTTTTCGAAGGGGGAATTGGTCGGGTTGAAACGGCTGGTTCGTTTTTCTGTAAAAGTTCCTGGTGTTTGTAATGCAAAGATTGGAACGTTACTAAAAGCAATTAATGAAGAGTATCAAGGTAACGGTATCTCCCGCTCAACGTTTAAACGGATGATCCTCAAAGCAAAAGAATTAGGAATCCTCACCATCTATGAAACTGAACGCAAAAATGGATCACAGTCTAGCAACTTATACAGCTTTAATCGTTTCCCACAAAGTGAACCACCCAAGGAGAATAAATTGGACCACCCTAAAGAAACTAATAATCTTTTAAAAACAAATAATAAAAAGATTAATAAACGTAACCAAGCGCCGATTGAACTCGATTACACTTTTGTTAGTGATAAAGTTCCACAGACATTTGTCCAGCTAGTAAAATACTTCTTTTCTGATGCAAAGACGATTGAAGAATACTGGCATATGGTACAAATCGCAGCATTTCGATTTGAGGGTACGCAAAATACTGAGGACGTTCTCGCTATTGCTATTCAGTCCTTTAAGCAGCTGGTCCGTAAGTTGAAATCTACCAAGCTGGTGGTAAAACCAATAGCCTTCTTTTATGGCATTTTAACCAACAAAATAAAAGAATTCTATCTCGAACAATTGTTTGAAAATCAATGTGAGAGGAAGTCGTTCCGTTATGTGCTCGAGACAGGCGAAGTTATGTACTATGACTGGCTGCACGCTTAATGGGAGAGGAAAATGAAAGAAGGTTTACAAACCGTAATTGAAATGGCTCTGTCTATCTCTTCTAATTCATCATGGATATTTTTACAATAATTTTTAACCTCATTTATTTGCTTGCGCACTTAATAAAAATAGAGCATGGAATAACCAAGCTCTTTCAAGGTGATCACTCTATAAATTCCAATGTCTCAATAAAATTTACAAAAGCCTTTACGACATTCCATTCCAAGGATTCCTTATGGTAATACATCCATGTTTTGCGTAATATAGGATTTCCATTGTGGTCCGTTAAATCTTTTTTATATAATTGTTCTGTATCCTTGAGCATTCGGCTGGGCAAGATGCCATAGCCCAATCCGTTTATAACCATTTCCTTACAAGTATCAACCTGATCCACTACTATACTGTTTAAAGGCGGATGTGTATAGTTTTCAGCCCACCAATTATCAATTAATGATTTTAATAAGTAATCTCCGCTATAGTTAATTCTAGGAAGATTAGGCAAATCAAGAATGTCAATCGATTCCCTCGACGTAACAGAAACTGTTTCTTGAAATAACAAATGTTTCTCTAGTCCTCTGTAGCTATAGTCACCTCGAATAAAGCCGATATGAACATCCTTTTTGTGTATAAGTTTATTTACATCTTTACTCCAGCCTGTAATTACTTTAAATTCCACAAGAGGATACTGGCTTTTAAATAACTTCAAAATATAAGGCAGTTCATAATTCGCAAAAAAATTAGATACACCCAATTTTAATGTCCCTACAACTTCATTACCTGCGCTAATACTCATATTCTGGACATGCTCTTTTATTTTGTTATACTGAGCAAGGATATTATCGGCACATTGAACCAGATATTCTCCCTCTAGGGTAAAATGAATCCCTCTGCTTTCACGCGTTACTATTTTCACACCTAATTCATCCTGCATGTGCTTTAAACGGCTTGTTAAAGCAGGTTGTGTAATAAACAAAAGTCGTGCTGCTTTCGTTAGGTTCTTCTGACTATAGAGGACCTTCAGTATTTCCCAATCACGATAATCCACTTTTCCCTCCCAAATTCTACCATATTATTTTTTTTTATATCTCGTTATCATTTTTTTAAATTTTATTTATTTTCATTATTGCATTATCATTGGTCCATATCAATTAGTAATTACTACTTCAAAAACTGAATAGGGACTTCATTCCAGCTAAATCATCCTTATGTATAATACAGCATTCGATATCTTTAGCCATAAAAATGTCCAGTCTGCAGGGCTGAAATAACTTAAAAGAGGAGAAATATTCATGTGGATTATAACTTGTTATGTAGATTCAACTATTTCCATGTTTGAATTCGAAACTGAGGAACAAGCAAGAGAGGCTCTGAATACCATGAATGGCACTAACATTCTTTCTGAAGTTGTATACTTCAATGATCCTAGTTTTCAGCAGGAAGCGGCATAAGATATTTGGATAAAAAGGCATAAACGAATCACACATAAAAAAGGGCAGATTGTTAGGTTTCAATTGATTTCCTAACGAACTGCCCTCTTTACTTATGTTTTTATTATACTGATTTGCACATTTTTGACTATTTATTATTCCATGAAAAAACCTCATTTAGTTATGATACGGTTCACCGTGACACATCAAAATGAGGTTCTTTTAAAAAGATATCTCACTTCCTTATAACAAGAAGTCTTATTCTTAATTAAGCAAAAGTAATAAGCGGATATTTTCCGGTTAATTTCATAATGGAGCTCGTTTCGGGGTAAATAAGCGGAGGTTTTCCGGTTATGCATAGCTAAATTGCCTATTTTCTCATTTTTTGAGTCAATAGGCGGAATCCCTCCGTCTATTTAAGCTATTTTTAATGATAATTACTAAATAAACGGAATTTTTCCGTCTATTTATCAGATCTGGTGCTTAACCTTCTTCAAATCTGATTGGTAAAAAACAAAAACTCTTTTACAGGATACTGTTCAATTGAATCATGTAGCACCGCCTCTTCCATGAACAGTGCCAGGCACTGTTCGCTTCCGGGATACTATATTTCGGCAAGTCCTGTGAAGAGTTCCACTGCGGTTTCGATGATTTCATCTCGGAAGTCATACTCATAGGTATGGATATGAGGGTAGTTTTCACCGTTGCCGATGTAGAAAATAGCACCCTTCGTCAACTTCGTGTAGTGGCCGAAATCTTCTGAGGCACGGAAGGCTTCCTTCATTTCAACCAACTGAAATCCTTTTTCTAGGCTAACTTTACGGATCTTGTCAGAACTTTCTTTGTGGTTTATAGTTTCCGGAAATTCGTCGTTGAAAGAGATGCTTATCTCCAGTCCGTACTTTTCTGCTTGCTCACGTGCAAGATCTTCAAGGTTTTTCTGAAGATTATCCAATTCTGCTTCGTACAGCGCACGGATGGTTAAGAGAAGTTCACCTTTACTTGCTGCTAAACCGAATGCTCTTTCCCCTATGTTTACTTGCACAACCGTACAAAGTACCAACCCTTCATTTTTTGCAGGAGAGGTCAGCTCTGGAATGGCATCTATAATCTTTGCAATAGCAAATGAAGGATTAACTCCATTCTCAGGCTGGCTCGCATGAGCAGGAGAACCTTCCATGTGGATTGTCATGCCCTTGGATGCACAATGAGCGGTTCCGTCGATTACATTGATGGAATGAAAAGCCATTCCACTCATATTATGAAAGGCAAAAATTTCTTCAATGTTATGTTCCTTAATAAACGTGGCACATTGGATAGCGCCATCTCCCGTTTCCTCTGCATGCTGGAAAAGGATAAAGATGTTTTTGTCAGCACCCTTTTGATCGATTTCCAGCGCAAAGCCGGCAAGGCTTGCAGCATGCCCATCATGTCCACATTTGTGGGATACCCCAGGATTCTTGGAAGCATGTGGAATGTCAATCACTTCCGGCATGGGAAGCGCATCAAAATCTGCACGAAAAGCAATGTTCTTTTTATCTTCACCGGCTCGATAAATCGCATAAAACCACTGGCCTCTATCTACGATTTCAAGCTTGGTATGCTTTTTTAGAAAATCAATTAAATGCTGTTTTGTCCAAACCTCTTCATTCGAAATTTCAGGATGCTGGTGTAATTCATGACGTAGTTGTTTCGCTAATGTTAAATTTCTTTCATCCAAAGTATCCTCTACCCCCTTCCTAAATGTACTTCCAACTTCATTATAGTACGATTTGTAATTATATTTCGATATTATATAAATGAGATTCTAATCATAAAAAGGAACAAAACGTTTTTCACTTTTCTTAAATGTCTATTTTACTGAAATAGTTATGAATTTTTTCTAGCTTTTTCATTTGGTTTCCCTTTGGACTTTCCATATTCCCAAATTCAAAGAACTTTACTTTCTTGATTCCCACAAAGTTAAATAAGGCTCTTTTCATTAGGGTTTTATGTGCATTATTCAGCCATAGTAATGGATAGTGAGTTGGCCCCTTCATGGTGGACACACATACAACGGACTTTCCTTTTAAAAGCCCCTCAGGAAAATATCCCTTCTTATCTTTATAGGCAAAGTTAGAGGCAAATAATTGATCGATAAATCCCATAAGCATTGCCGGAGATCTGCCCCACCAAATTGGGTAAATAAAAACAATTTTGTCAGCCCACATAATCTGTTTCCTATATTTCTGTACACCAGGATCCGTATGCATATCTCTTCTTCGTTTTTGCTCGTTAAACACTAGAACAGGATTAAAATCCTCTTCATATAAATCTAGGACCTGTATCTCCTCTATGTCTATTTCTCCACCAACTAAAAATTAAATATTGACCAAAATTTCTTGGCCGGGTTGAAGAGTTTCTACATCTTCTATTTCAACCGTTTCAGGATATTTGAGACCTAAACCTGTATTGAGACACACAACATGCTCATCTGCATGAATCCACCCCTGTTCACGTAAACTCTTTGCAGCGGCAAAGGTTGCAGCTCCTTCTGGACAAATGAAGTTTCCTTCTAATGAAGCTACTTGCTTTTGCGCCTTCAATAATTCCTCTTCTGAAATGGCAATCGCACAGCCTTCTGTTGCATAAATCCCTTCAAGGACTAAGAATCACCTAAAGCTTTAGGGACATTGATACCGAATGCACACGTTTTTGAATTTTCGAAGAATTTAGATTCGTTTTCGCCTTTTTTCCAAGCTTCTACAATTGGTGCACAGCCTTCTGCCTGAACGGCTACTAATCGAGGGAGTTTCACATCCTCTATCCATCCTAATTGTTGTAATTCTAGAATGGCTTTATAAATTCCAATGATGCCTACTCCGCCACCCGTTGGATACAAAATAACATCTGGGACCTTCCATCCAAATTGTTCGACAATCTCGTAGCCCATTGTCTTTTTACCTTCTATGAGATATGGCTCTTTTAGTGTAGAAGCGTCATATACTCCATGGTTTTGTACTAAATTGCCAACTACCTTACCTGCATCACTAATCAAACCGTTGATTAAATGCAAGTCTCTACCAGCAATATAAACCTCTTTGCGAGTAATTTGCGGGGCATCTAAAGGCATAACAATCGTAGCTTTAATATTGGCTTTTGCCGCATATAACGCCCAAGCTGCACCAGCGTTACCATTTGTTGGCATAGCTAATTGTTTTACACCTAGTTCTTTCGCCTTTGAAATACCCACACTGGCACCCCGAGTTTTAAAAGAACCTGTTGGAATGACACCTTCATCTTTTATGTATAAATTATTTAACCCGTACTCTGCTCCTAAAGATGGGAGTTTCTCAAATGGTGTCATTCCTTCACCGAGCGTTACGACATTCTCCTCTTCATGAACAGGTAGTAACTCATGATAACGCCATAAGCTATTGGGGCGATTTGCAATTTCCTCACGTGACACATTTGCTTTTACTTTCTCTAAGTCATAGCGCACTAATAGCGGTGTACCACAGATACATAATTGATTTATTTTTTTCTCATCGTACGTTTCTCCGCATTTTGGGCACTCTAAATGAGAAATATAGCTGTATTCTTCCATTCTTCTCCTCCTCCTAATAAAAAGACTACAATTCTTCCTCTTTTAAAAAGAAGAAGAATTGTAGTCTTTGGTGGTCCAATCGACAGATATATTATTTAACTAAATAACATTCTATTCTTACTTATCCGATTAGTAAACTATGATTTAAACGTTAAATGTAAACCTCATCAATTTATGGTAAGGTTCACCGTAGTGTATCAAAATGAGGTTTTTTTTAACTAAAAAACTCTCCATTTGGTGCAACGTACGAATATAAATGGGCAGATGTAGGCGAGTAATTGTAAATCTTTCTAGTTAAAATTAAATGAGAGGGGGAAATGCCAATTAGTATTTCTCCCTCTCTTATATCGTTTAGAAAAAATATTTAGTAAAGTTTTCCGATGTACAACTCCTCGAGTACCTTCCTTGCTTCCAACTGGAAGACTGAGTAGATTTCCTGAAGAGGTACATCGTATTTAGTAGCTGCCTCTTTAATCTCTTCATACTCGGGTGTTATTTTGTAAATTTTATCACCTTCGTATCCAATTTTAACTGTCAATTTCCCATAAGGAGTTTCTATCTTATCAAAACGACGTGACAGGATTCTCCTTTTGCATTCGGACTTACGAACACCAAATGTACTGGTTTCTTTAAGTAGCAGCTCTTCCATTGCCATACTATCTTGTGGCTTTGTAAGAACTGTAATAAGTGAACCAGGTCTGCTTTTTTTCATTGTTACTGGAGTAAAATAAACATCTAGTGCCCCGTGTTTTAGAACCTTTTCCATAACATACCCCAAAGTTTCCCCTGTGATATCATCTAACTGACACTCAAGTATGGATATTGTCTCTCTTTGAGGTTCAACATTTTCCTGAAAAAGAACAACTCGTAATACATTCGGATGATCGAAATTCTTTTTTCCAGCCCCATAACCAATCCGCTCTATTGACATGGCAGGCATATGGCCGTATTCATCAACCAGCGCTTTTAAAAATCCTGCTCCTGTTGGGGTCGTTAACTCACCCTTTACATGAAAATCTGCCAAGGGTACTCCCCTTAATATTTCAGCAGTAGCCGGAGCAGGAATGGGATAAAGACCATGTGCCATCATTACTTTCCCATATCCTGTTGGAACAGGCGAAGCAATGAGCTTATCGATTCCCAGGTTCTCTAGGGCCAAACATACCCCGATTACATCAATAATAGAATCCATTGCCCCTACTTCATGGAAGTGAACATCTTTTGGATCCATGCCATGGATTTTACCCTCTGCCTCGGCAATCACTTGAAAAACAGCTCTACTTCTCTTCTTAACTCGGCTAGGTAATTCGCTTTCATTTATCATATTTAAAATAGTCGAGGCTTTTCTATGTGAATGATGATGGTGCCCACTATGCGAATGGCTATGGTCTTCATGATGGTGATCATGCTCGCTATGCGAATGGCTATGGCCTTCATGATGGTGTTGGTGCTCATTATGCGAATGCCAGTGGTCTTCATGATGGTGTTGGTGTTTACTAAGCGAATGAACATCAAGAACCTGTGCTTCTTCTTTAAAGTGAAGGTCGAGCAGTTTTGCAGAAATTCCTTTCTTATCTACTTGCTTCACATTTAAAGAAAAAGGATCAATTTGCAGCTTCTCCAGATGCTCTCTAATATATGATATCTCTGCTCCTAAATCGATCAATGCTGATAATGTCATATCACCTGAGATTCCGGATTGGCAATCAAGATAAAGTACTTTCATGGTTTACCCCCTCTGAAACAAGCTGAAGGATTAGGGCTGCCTGATATGCTGCTCCAAATCCATTGTCAATATTTACAACACTCATACCAGATGCACAAGATGTCAACATACCAAGAAGGGGAGTTAGACCTTGAAGATGTGCACCATACCCAACAGAAGTTGGTACTGCTATCACTGGGCGTCGTACTAAACCGCCTACTACACTTGGCAATGCCCCTTCCATCCCTGCGACAACAATGAGAACACTAGCTTTGGTGATTTCTTCGCGATACGCTAGTAATCGATCAATACCTGCAACACCTACATCATAGAGTCGTTTTACCTTACATCCCATCCACTCAGCGGTAACTGCGGCTTCTTCTGCAACTGGCAAATCTGAAGTACCTGCACACATTACCATTACTTCACCTTGATATTGACGAGAAGCTGAACCGAAAAGCAAAATTCGTGATACAGCATCATATCGTGCTGAAGGGAATTGCTCTAATAGTAATGTTGCCTTTTCTTCTGATAGACGAGTTACCATTACTTTCCTATGCTTTTCAATCAGCTTTCCCATGATTTGACCAATTTGCTCAGATGTTTTCCCTTCTCCATAAATCACCTCTGGATAACCTGTACGTCTTTCTCGATCTATATCTACTTTACTGAATCCTAAATCTTCAAATTTACTCATGAAATCCACCCACGCTCCCCAACCTCTCTATTAACTCCTGACTCTACCCCTAACACATTAATTGGGCCATGTCATCGATTATGATGCATGGCCCAATTAATAGCTTAAATCCTCACAACAGATACCCTGTTACATCGGCAACAAATAACCATCTTCATCAAACTTCATTTCATGCAGATCCTCTAATACTTCGATGTTTTCTTTATCTTTCAACTCATTAAAAATGACTTCAGATACAAATAACTCCCCAATATGAAGAGTATTTGGGATCCTTACAATTCTTGCCTCTTCGGTTGCAACTCCCCAGTTAGCGCGTAGAGCTGCTTTTAGTGCCTCTTGGTCATTATCAAGAACAATTGGAATGCTAGCTCGAGCTAAAAATGTACTAGTGACCACATTTTCATTCATTGTTTTCAAATCGATTTTTTCAAATAAACGCTTTGTTGTTAAATCTGACAACCCAATTCCCAGCGCATTACCATGGCTAGCTTCACTTAAATCTGAAGCTATTATGTATTTGATACTAGGTTTTTTCGGCTCTTCTACCCCTAATACTCGAATACGGCCAATAATATTCGTATCCATACCTGTTCCACTGAAATTTTTACCAATTTCATCAACTACCAAAATATCCATTTCATCAACTGGAAGACTTGGCATCAAATCAAATGCATTTTTTAATAATTCTCTTTCGCGTTCTTCAATTTTGTCTGGATCGATGGCTTCAATGATGGCTGTTTCTTCATGAGCGTTTTCTACTATGGCTATACCAAACAGTGTATTTGAATTGCAAATGGCAACCTTTCCAACCTCGGGCATCATTTCACTAATTCCCTTAATGCCATATGTGTGTAAAGCCAAAGCTTGTTTATGTTTACCCATTCCGATTGACGCCATTTTTAGAACGCCGCTTTCAATTTTATTTTTAAAATCAGTATGGGGCTTAACACGGCCCATAATAATGATTCCATCTGCATGATAAGCATGCTTATCAACATAAACAGGGATACCTGCTGACGTTTCTCCAACCACCTCAACATCCATTGATGATCGAATTTCACAACCAGTAGATTCTTCTGTTACACCTAAGCCATCTAGTACCTCAATTTGACCTTCAGCTGTAGCTCCTCCGTGGCTTCCCATTGAAGGAATGATAAACGGTGTTGCTCCTCTCTTTTTAATTTCATCAGCAACACTTTTAACGATTAAAGGAATGTTTGCAATCCCCCTGCTTCCAACGGTAATGGCGATCTCCATGCCGGGCTTTATTTTTTCATCCGCTTTTACATGATTAAATTGCTCTGAAATGGTTGCAGCGATATCCTTTAAACTTTCTACATGAAATTGTTGTCTTATTTTCGCAAATTTTGGTAAAGACATCAAATTACACTCCTTCGTTTATAATAAATATCCTATAGCTTTGATCTGTTTATATGCAAGTCTTCTTTTAATTCCTAGAAATGTACAATTATGCATGTTTAACTCTAGATACCAAATTGTTCTTAATCAACGTCTTAATAAAAAGGGAAACCAAGAAAAGCAAGAAATCTGTAATAGAATTCCTTGCTAATTAATTATGGTTATTTTTCAGGAGCTAATTCAATCGCCATACGGATAGCTTCTTTTAACGATAGCTCATCCGCAATATTTTTCCCTGCGATATCAAAAGCCGTACCATGGTCAACGCTTGTACGGATTGTTGGAAGACCGACAGTAATATTAACTCCAGCTTCTAAACCCAATACTTTAATTGGACCATGACCTTGGTCATGATATTGTGCAACAACAATATCAAAATCACCGCGTTTTGCTCTAAAGAATAATGTATCTGCAGGAAGTGGCCCTTGGACATTAATTCCTTCTGCCTGGGCTTTTTCTACAGCCGGAATAATTTTTTCCTCTTCTTCACCATTTCCAAAAAGTCCATTTTCTCCAGCATGAGGATTAATTCCACATACTGCAATTCGCGGAGATTTAATCCCTGCTTTTTGTAATGTTTCATGAGCAAGTTTAATAACTGTATATTGACGCTCCACATTAATTTTATTAATTGCATCCATAAGTCCAACATGAGTTGTTACATGAATAACTCTTAAGCCAGGAGCAGATAGCATCATAGCGAAATCTTTTGTATTTGTTAATTCTGCCAAGATTTCAGTATGACCCGGATAAATATGACCAGCTTTATGAAGCGCTTCTTTATTTAAAGGTGCTGTACAAATTCCTTGAATTTTTTTCTCATTTGCAAAAGCAATTGCCTTTTCTAAATAACGAAAAGCAGCATTTCCAGCTTCAGGAGAAACTTGTCCCCACGGTAAATCTTCGGATACTAAATCTAAATCGATAATATCGATTGTTCCGTATTGATACTTTGCCTCTTCAGGATTTGAAATACTATTTAATTGAAGATCAAGATTTGTTACATCTAAAGCTCTTTTTAGAATTTTAAGATCGCCAATGACAAATGGACGGCATTTTTCATAAATGTTCCTATCATTCAAAGATTTGACGATAATTTCAGGTCCGACTCCTGAAGGATCCCCCATTGTAATAGCGATACATGGTATATTGGTAGCCATAATCATTTCCTCCCGTTTCACATCTTATTTCGCCAAGCATATGTCGAATTACAAAATAACTTGCGATTCCACATATGCTTGGCGTTTTTCCTGCTCATTTCCAAACTTAAGTGTACTTTTTTTCAGCTAAACAGCATTTAATTTAGTTCATTTTATGAAATAGTTATATACCGCCCACCGCAGTTTTTAACATGGCATTTACGTTAGTTATTGTTTGAAGAGCTTTTGAAAGTGCTTGTTCAGTTCCAAATGCACCCGCTTTTGTAACAAGTGGAATACCGTCAAATGTACCACCGAACAATTTACCGTAAGGAATACCAGCTTCAACTTCACCAATTACTCGAATTCCTTCGCCGTTTAATTCTTTACATGTAGCTCCGGCAATATCCCCGCCTGTTAAGACAGTCCCGCAAATGTCCTTGCTTTCAATTAATTGACCTGCAATTATTCCCATGGCTTGGGCAATTGTATTCCCTACATCAAAGTTTGTTAAACCAAGTTTCCGTTGGAGATCCTTGACTCTATTTATCGCCTCTCGCTCACGATTAGTTGTTACCACTAAATCGCCTTTATCCAGTAATGCTTGACCAGCTTTAACAATACGTTCAATTTCAAGTTTTCTTCTATCTTCATAAAAGAATTCTTCAGGAGAAATAACAATTTCTTTTACATTATGTTTCACTTTCAAATCTTGAATTTGCCGATGAATGATAGAATTTACACTACCTGCTACTACAAGCACCGGAAGTCGTTCACCCATCTGTGTTGTACGTAATAGTTCTTCACTCTGACCTGTGCGGTAAAGATGATAAGCAATGCCGGCCGAACCAACCCAAAGAAAATTTTCATGTAATAATTGTGCAGCCTCAACAATGGTCTTTAGTTCTTCATCAGTAGTTGCATCAATGATGATAATTTTTGAGCTTTCACTTGAGGACAACTCATTCATTTTTTCTGATAAATGACTTTTTCCTTTTCGTACATCAGAAATGGAAATTAATTCTACTCCCCGTTTACTTTGCCCCTGCAACAATTTTGGCAGGTAACTTTCTTTTACCGGGCAGGAAGGATCATGAGCAATTTCAGTCTCCTCTAAAATTACACCATTGACATAATGATTTCCGTTTTTTGTTATTCGATTGCTTTTCGGAAAAGCCGGTACCACAAACGAAGTCTTAAAATTATATACATCCATTACTGCATCAATTTCCGGACCAATATTTCCCCTCATTGTTGAATCTATCTTCTTAAAGACTTTTGAAACACCGAATTTGTTCAATTGTGTTGATATATTAAAAACGACATCATAAGCCTTTGCAGAATTTAATGCACGACTATCTGAATTTAAAACAATGACATCTTCTCTTAAATGTGTTGGGTGTAATTGTGTATCGGAAAATAGCACGATCGTGTTTAAACCTTGTTTTGCAAATTGGACACCAGTATCATTTGCACCAGTTAAATCATCCGCTATAACTGCTAGTTTCACCTACGTTCCGCCCCCCTTTATACTCAATTTTAGTTTGTATTGTTTGTGTTTTTTATATTACCGCTCATTTTGCCTATTATTATTGCATTTTTAGTTATTCAATTTGTTTCTCGTTTATATTCTGCAACATGCAACAGATTTTTTCTTACCGCGCCATTTACGTTTCTTAAAACACTAAAAACGCTTACAATAATAATAAAATAAAATGTTGCATTTAGCAATGTTTTTTAAAATTTTTCTCGCTTTTTTTATTTATGTTGATTTTCGCAACAATAATTACACATGCCTCATTATTCTGTGGAAACAAAAAAGCGCAAGCTGTTATTTTAGCTTGCGCCACAATGTAGAACGGTTAATCCCTAAACGTTTAGCCGCTTTTGATTGGTTCAACCCTTCCTCTTCAAGAACTTTATTTATCACTTGTTGTTCAATTTCTTCCAATGTGCCACTTATATCGATTTGTGCTAATGCATCTCTCGTCTTCTCTTGCTGCTCTAATCGTTTAAGAACTGTTTCAACCTCATCCTTCTCGATATAATAAGAATGTGTTTGTATAAATAATCGTTCGATAACTTGTTTAAGTTGTTCTACATTTCCTGGCCAATCATAGTTAGTAATCTCCTCTAAAGCATCAAGTCGAATCCCAACTACTCCATTTCCATATTTCGGATGTAATTCAGAAATAAATACATGAACTAAATCCTCAATATCTTTTCTGCGTTCTCTCAAAGGTGGTATATGAATTTTTAATTGCGCCAATGTATTATACAACTCAGGATAAAACGTGCCATTTCTGACCTTTTCTTCAATAGTATCATCAGAAGACACTATCCATTGCAGCTTTTTATCCTTTTCATTCTTAAGTATTTGATATAACTCCTTTTGCATATTAGAGTTCAATTTATCGATATTTTTTAAGAAAATTACTCCATTGGCGTATTTTTGAAAAAAGTCTTCGTTCATTAAATCTTTTAGTTGTTCTGCACTTAATATGTCACAATGTAAGATGATAAATGGTTCATTCATGGTTTTCCTTTTTAAATAAATGGAATGGGCAGTTAATTCTTTTCCATTTCCCTTTTCCCCAGAAATCCACACAGGTTCTTCATTTCTACTGTATTGATTTATTACCTTTAACACCTTTTGAATCTGTTCGCTTTTTCCAGAAATAGGAATATAAGGAGCAGATGTATGAAATTCTATTGCATTCAGGTTCACATCCCCTCCCTGTACAATAGCTTGATTAGGCAGGTTTTTTTCAAAAAATAATACAATATTATCTTCTTGAGGACATGTCGTTATTTTCCAAAATGAATCATTAATGTGGACTGTTTTTGTTTGCTTTTCACGTGTTATGGCAGTTTCTTGTATCAACTCTTTTATATTTGTCGAATTCTCTAATTTTATCCAATGAAATTCTTTATTGAAACTTTCATTTCCATAGACAATTTTATTTTCTCTATTAATAATCCCGATTGCCTGTTGGTTACAATCAAGAATAGATTGAAATAAAGAAACATCCTGTTGCAACCGCGAGAACATACGATATGTCCTTCTCGTTTCTTCTAATGCTTCAATAATTGCTTCCTTTCCCGAAGTGATTAGAACTCCTGTCAGACCTAATTGCTTAGCAGCTTGAACCGTAACCACATCTCCGATCACTACTTCATAGCCAAGATTTTTTAAATTCGTTAATTTTTCTTTAACCTCTATATCTCTTGTTATCGTAAATGTATTAATGTCAAAGTCAAGAAGCTTACATATCGTAGCAGCCCCTTGTGTAATATTCGAGAATCCAACGATAGCAGCTTTTCGTGAAAATCCTTTTACAAGAGTTAAAATGCGTAATACATCATAGCCAGACACCTGAATGTCAATCACTGGTATAGATACTGCCTCCTGGATCATTGAAGCTGTACCGCCACGGCTGATTATGACATGATAGCCATTATTTTCAGCCTCCTTTGCAATAGCCACACCTTCATATAAATTACCTAATTCAACTTGTAATTGAATATCTTCAACTTCTTGAGCGACCTCTTTCATCATTTCATACAGTCCCTCATATGGGACAATTACTAATGCTTTAATCATTTCCATTTCACCTTCTGTTACAAAAATCAACCTAAATATTTCTAGTAATAGCTTACCATTATTGTAATATAGACTCGCCTTTAGTATTGACTTGTGTTTGTTGTTAACACTTTATTCATGCTGCCGCTTACATAGCCCTGAAGATCAAGGGTGACATATTTATATCCGAATAATTGAAGGTTTTCCATGATATCTTTTTGGTTTGTTAATACTAACTCCATATCTTGAGGCTCTACTTCAATCCTAGCAATGTCTTCATGAGTTCGAACGCGAACTTGTCTAATCCCTAATCCTTTTATATAATCCTCAGACTTTTCAACCTTTGTTAATTTTTCCTGCGTAATTTTTTCACCATAGGCTATTCGTGAAGATAAACAAGCGAACGATGGTTTTTCCCAAGTAGGCAAGTTTAATTGTTTTGAAAGTTCACGAATTTCTTCCTTATAAAGATTTGCCTCTTGAAGTGGCCCACGGACACCATGTTCCTTGGCTGCACGTACCCCAGGGCGATGTTCACTCATATCATCAGCAATTAAACCATATACAACGTTTTTAAATCCCTTCTGGTGCATGATCGGAACGATTTCTTCGAATAATCCATTTTTACAGAAATAACAACGGTTCCTGTCATTTTCTGCGTAGCCCGGTATATTTAATTCAGAGGTTTCAATCACTTGGTGTGTCGCACCAATCATTTTGGCTAACTTCTTAGCTTCTTCTAATTCACTTGAAGGGTACGTTTCAGAATCAGCCGTAACAGCCAAGACATTTTCAACTCCTAAAACATCAACCGCAACTTTTAATAACAACGTACTATCGACACCACCAGAAAAAGCAACAACAACATTGTCCATCTTTTTTAAGATTTCTTTCAGACGTTCATACTTCTCATTCATCCTAATTCCACCTATCTCTATATTCTTAAGCTATTTTTAATATAAAATTTACTGTTGTAAAATCTTTATAGAATTTCATATCGACCCGAAAAAGAATTTGTGCATTTTGCAACACCATTTAATTATAAGCGAATATCTACCAAAGTAACAGTAGTTAATAAAGCGATATCAAAGACATTTTTTAAGTAAAATAATAAAAAGAAACCATTTTATAGAATATATAAAATGGTCACTTTTGTAATTTTAAACAAATAGATCTAATAATAAAGTAAATACTAATCCTGATACAGCAACAATGGTGGAAAGTACAGTATAAGTTCCAAATGCTTCTTTCAAGGTCATTCCCAATGACTCTTTAACCATCCAGAATCCAGCATCATTAACATGTGATGCAATCGCACTGCCGGCTCCAGTTGCAAGTGCGACTAGTTCTAAGTTGACATCAGGGATTGTAGCAAGTGCTGGAAGAACTAACCCTGCAGTTGTTAAAGTTGCAACAGTTCCCGATCCTAAGCAGATACGTAATATTGCTGCGACAGTCCATGCAAAAAAGACAGGTGACATAGCAGAGCCTTCGAATATTTTAGCGACATAATCACCAACTCCGCCATCAATAAGTACTTGTTTTAATGCACCGCCACCACCAATAATTAAAAGCAGCATACCCAATGCATTAATTGCTGAAGAACAAGAATTCATTAAATTCTTCATCGGAACATTTCTTCTTATTCCCATTGTGTAAATTGCTAGCAATAAAGAAAGCAACATAGCAGTCGAAGAGTTACCAATAAAACGAATAATTTTTACTAACATATTATCTGTAAATCCTAAAGCTGGTTGAATAATATCAACCGCGGCACCTAAAGCCATTAACATAACTGGAAATAATGCTGTAAATACACTTATACCAAAACCAGGTGTTTCTTCTATTTTGAATGTTTTTTGAACACCAAAAGACTCACTGCCTTCTCTAGTCCACGCAGTCGGGACAATTTTTTTAGCAAGCTTAGGATACAAAATACCTGCTAAAATTACAGTTGGTATTGCGACAATAATTCCGTAAATTAATACTAAGCCAATATTTGCACCATATTCTGCAGCTACTGCTGTTGGACCCGGATGCGGAGGTAAGAAAGCATGTGTCGCTAATGCAGCCGTTACCATAGGAAGACCTAAGTGTACAATAGAAACTTTTAATTCTTTTGCGATTGAGAAAATAATTGGAACTAATAATACGATTGTAACTTCAAGAAATAATGCGATACCCACAATAAATGAAGCAAATAAAACAGCCCATTGAATTCTTTTTTCACCAAACCTGTCAATTAAGGTTGTTGCAATGCGATTAGCTCCACCTGCATCTGCAATTAACCTTCCCAGCATTGCGCCCATTCCAAATATTAATGCAATGTGACCAAGGGTTCCCCCTAAACCGCTTTCAATTGACTTAACTACATCTCCCATAGGCATTCCCAGTGATAAAGCTACGATGAATGAAACGATAATTAATGAAACAAATGTGTTTAATTTGAAGCCCATAATAAAAATAAGTAATAATAGTACCCCTATTGCAATAATTACTAATGGCATAGTAATCCTCCCCTTTTGTTTTCTATTTGTTTTTAAAAATGCTGCAATTTATTTCTTTACTTATGACGTAAATAGATATGTTCATACCGACAACGTTTCTGTACTTTCACAAAGGACTAAACTGGTAACTCTCTCTCCATACTTGCAAAGGCTTACATTAACATACAAAAAAATAAGACTACTATTCCTTTATTTCTCCAGTTATTCATTAGTGATAGAAATCGTTCTATGAAAGTCTATCTTAGCGTCAATAAGTTCTAAAACATAGTAAATAGATAATTTTGCAACACATTTTACCATCCAATGCTTAGTGAAGAACAAATCGGTTTAAAATGTTGTTTTTCACATCACACTTACCATGTAAAATATTTTATAATCTTCGAATAATCTTGTCAAGTGGAGAAATTGGATTATATTTGTTCCTTTTTACAACAGTTATCATTTGTTTATAACTCATATGAATCTATTTCCCTTCATTATTCGATATGTAGGGGAATTTTAATCAGTATTTTCCATTCCTTTATATAAAGCGGTTTCATAAATAAACCTATACTGTGGGTTATTTCACTGTCATGAGTAATATATTTTAAGGAGGTATTATTCGTATAAAAAGGGGAGATTTTACATGCGGAGATATAGGTGGTTATTTTTAACTTTAGCTATTTTCTTTACTTTTCTTTTGGCAGTATGTTCATCTTCTCCAAGAAACACAACTCAAGATGATAATAAAACCGATATAGAAGAGATTGAGCCACAATACAGATCCATCGATTACATGTCTACAGATGAATTAAAAGCAGAACTGGAAAAGATAAAAAAACAATATCAATAATATTTATAGTGGTTTTAATGGAAACTTATTTTCTTAAAATAAGAAAGACCAGTATATAGGACTATCCCCTTAATGTAGACTGTCTACTCAACGGGGCTAATGTCAATTACTGGACTTTTCTTACCTTAAAACTTCATTTACGTTTCCATTTGAACCAATAATTCGATGACAAGGAATCACGATACTTAACTTGTTTTTTCCATTTGCACTTCCTACTGCTCGAATGGCTTTTTCTTTCCCAATAGAAACAGCTATATCACATTCTTAGTTATTGTTTTGATGATTTCTAAATGTCGGTCAAAATCAATTAATTCACCTTCTGCAAATCCAAGAGAATTGTCAATTCCCCAACTCGTAGTTCCAATAGCTTTGAATCCCACTTTCTCGAGCTTTAAGGCGGATAGCAGATCCCAAGCATTTCCTAAGGATAGTATTTCCTTGGATGTATGTAACTCATTGAATTCCTGAATTTTAGACATATTAACTCCTCCTAATGGATATTAAACCCATTTTAACAAGGAATTTATATTCATTTCGTCCTCATTCTTGCTCTTATGGTCTATGAAAGTAAAAAAGAGAAGTACATTCGACTTCTCTAAAAAAACCTCATTTATTTATGGTACGGTTCACCATATCATAAGTTCCAATGAACTATATTTCTACGCGTAAAAACATTTTGACTCTTCATTAAAGGGGGGCTACTACAAAATAAGTAATATTGTTCCAACAGTAATAATGATACCACCTATTATTATGTGTTTTGCCGCTTTTTCTTTTAAAATCCAAAAACTCATTAGCATCGTGATGACTACGCTAAATTTATCAATAGGTGCGACAATCGATACCTTCCCCATCGCTAGTGCTGCAAAGTAGCATAACCAGGATAAACCCGTAGCCACTCCAGACAGAACCAAAAAGAGATACCCCTTTTTCGAAATGCTTTTCAATTTCTTGTGAGATCCTTGGTAAAATACAATGGCCCAAGCAAATACAAGGATCACAATGGTGCGTAGAAAAGTAGCTACATTGGAATCGACATCCTCCATTCCTACCTTTGCTAATATCGATGTTAAGGCAGCAAATACGGCTGCCAAAATAGCATACACAATATATTGTTGCGAACCTGAAAATCGTTTCTTATCTTCATTTTTTCCAATCAATATAAACGTTCCTATCGCGATAATCGCTCCTCCCGTTAAAACCAAAGGCTCCGCAGGCTCCCCTAACACAAGAATAGAGAAAATAATGGTGAGTACTACACTGGATTTATCTATCGGTACCACTTTGGAAACATCGCCGATGGCTAGTGCTTTAAAGAAAAACAACCATGAAAAACCCGTTGCTAATCCAGAAAGTAGAATAAACCATAATGCGCTGGGAGAAATCTGAGGAATACTATCTAGTTGTCCGGTTATAATCACAATCAAAAATGCCATGATTAATACCACAATGGTCCGAATGGCTGTTGCTAGGTTTGAGTTGACATTTTCAATGCCGACTTTTGCTAAGATTGCTGTAAATGAAGCAAATAAAGCTGCCAATAATGCTAAAATAATACTCATCGTGCACCTGCTTTTTTTATGTTTAAATATTTTCAGAGAGTCAAAATCATTATCTACTATACATTTATGTACGACTAATGTTCGCAAAACTCCCCCTCATATTATTATGTTATGTTTATAATTTTAGCAATTATGGGTGTCTCACAAGCTTTATTTATCCCAGCATTAACTTATGTTTTTCTTTAACCCTTTCCCTTTTCTAAACCTCACAGTAAAAAAAGAAGTACACCCTATGATTGAATTCTAACTGAAATCGAAAAGGCTTACTAAAATAAAGTAAAAGGGTTCCGTTTTGATGTGCTTTTCTAAAAAATAAGTGCCGAAATGGTAGCCGTCTTGACATCGTTATTGGTATATAAAAAAGCAAAACTCACCATAATTGGCGAGTTTCTTTATTAGGAATACCTAAGCCTTATTTCACGAAAGCACCCGTTAGCTGAATAAACAAAGGTGTATTTTACTGCTCGTTGGTGAATAGCATTATTCCTCATCTACAAAGTCAATCATCACTCCAACAACCTTTTTTGAAATGTTATATTTTACTTTCACCTCGTACATTCCGTCACCATAACCAGACATTGAAACCACACCATCTGAGACAACTCCCCCCTGTGCATCTGAAGCAACTGCCTCATCAAATTGGATGGCTTCGTTTCTACCAAATGTTTTAAAATCAAAAATTCCTGCTTGTGCAGAGTCAACTCCAATCTGTTTATCGCAAACATGCCATTTCCCACTTGGTTTCTTTTCCCCATAAAATACAAATAAGTTTTTAACAACTTCATCAGGAGTATAAGAAATGGAAGCTGTCCAATTACCATTTTTCACATTTAAAAGTACGATTTGCAACTCAGCTTCTTCATCCACTTTATAGTACGGGTCAGTAACAATTAGCTTTCCACTTTCAACCATAAAAGTGCCAAGTTTATTAGGCTTATTAGTATTCACTTTCGGCACATGCCGATCAATAAATTCACTTAATGATAAAGACGCATATTTGCCTAACCCAGTTTTGTCATTCCAAGTATAAATTAGTTCCTGCATAAATCTTTTCCTAATTCGATAGCAGAGTTTGTCACCACTCATTTTTTCACCAATACAAACCATATCACTCGGTAGATTTTTGGGTCTGTTTTGATTTTGTTTTACTATATCAATTGTTAATGCAGTTTGTTCATTAGTTTGAATAGGGAACAAAGTCCAATCGCCAAATTTTGCTCCATTCGTTTCTAAAAAAAGTTCCTTGTATTCATCTGGAAAAATAGCACCAAGTGCTTTTTCTGTTTTTTTCAATTCAACTAACGGCACGCCAGCCACTTTCGAACTTGGATTAATCATGTTTATTACTTTCTTCATCTCTTCCTCCATGATACTTACGGATTACATTGTCATACTACATTCAAATTAACTATGAATGTTTTCTATATTTATTATAAAAAAACCTCTATTTATTCAATAAAATAAAGCATTTCTTCTTCCACTAAACTACCCCGTTAGTGGAACAAGAAAAAAGCCGCCGAAGCAGCTGGTGGTCTTAAACTATCGCACCCGTTCGTAATATAAGGTTAGCCAGATTTTTCTGGTTGACCTTTTTTCATATGGTCTTATGATTACGGTAGTCGGGGTAGAACGTCGCACCCGTGGGATTCAATCCCGTTAGCTAAACTGTTCACCCCCTACTTGTATAAACATGTTTCAGGCTGGTTGGGACATAGATCCCGTTTAACAAGCGAACCTATGACATTACAAGAAGCCTTAGGGGATACCGACTAATATTGCATTTCAGGGAGGAGATAAAGTATGAATCCAGTCATTGGTCTGGATGTATCAAAAGGGGAAAGTCAGGTACAAGCTTTTTTAGATAAAGGTAAGCCATACCGTAAGAGCTTTAGTATTAATCATGATCTTGAGGGTTTGGGGAATTTATTAGATTTCCTTCAAGAAGTTGAGAAATCAGCAGGTGGTCATCAACCTTCGGTCGTTTTAGAATCCACTGGGCACTATCATATTCCCGTTATTCAGTTTTTAGAGGAACAAAAATATGTTTATATTATCGTCAATCCTCTTATCTCACACAGAGCCAAGAGCTCAAGCCTAAGAAAGGTAAAAACAGATGCAATCGATGCTTATCACCTTTGTGAATTGTATTATAAAGAAGAATTAGAGCCTTACAAGAAGCGTGGAGTTCAACTCTTAAACCTTCGTAATCTAACAAGACAACAAGAGAGTATTGCAGAAATATCAGCGAAAACAAAGTTACAGCTTCATTCTTTAATCGATCAGGTATTTCCAGAGTATCGAGGTGTATTTGGAAGCCTATATTCGAAAGTATCATTGCTTACTTTACTAGAGTTCCCTACTTCTAAGGCTGTATTAAGTGTGAGTGAAAAAGAGTTAACGGATACAATAGCTTCATTATGCATGAGTCGTTCGGAGTCATGGGCAAAGGAAAAAGCACAGAAGTTAAGAGAAGCAGCCCTTCGTGATCCTTTTCAAAACAATCTCTATGATAGTCATATTTTCAACCTTGAAATTTTGGTTAAGATTGTTCTTCAATACCAAGAGCATCTATCCAATATTGCGGATGAAATAGATGCCCTCGCTAGCGAAATTGAAGAATATGAAATCCTTCAATCTATCCCTGGAATCGGAGAAAAAATCGCTGCAACGATTATTTCTGAAATCGGAGAGATAGATCGGTTTAATGGTGCCAAGAGGTTGGTTGCATTCGCTGGAATAGATCCTAGTGTGTACTCTTCAGGAAAGTTTACTGCATCGGTAAACCGAATAACCAAACGTGGCTCGTGTAGGCTTCGCCACGCCTTGTATATGGCTGTTCAAAGTGGTATTCGGGATTCCCGTAAAAAGAAAACGACTGATGAGATTATTCCACGCAATAGAAGACTACGAGAGTTTTACGATAAGAAACGAGAAGAAGGAAAACCCTTTAGAGTAGCGATCATTGCCTGTACAAATAAGCTCTTACATTGGATTTACGCCTTATTAAAAAGCAGATCTACTTTCCAAGATATAGCTTAAAATCTATATCTAACTAAATACAACAAAACCTTCCAAAAAGAGCATAACGGAAGGTTATTTGGCATGAATATTTTTAGTATAACATGAGGTTATTAAACTTTTAATTGAAAAATGTTGACAAACTATTAGCTGGTTTAGCTTAAGTACAATATTTCACAATCTTGCTTTCTTGGATAAAAAATATTACTAAAACTTTTATTTAATTTTGTGTAAATATTCTAAATAAGTAAAAAAGCTTACTCAAAGAGTAAGCTTAACCGCTATAAACACTATCACATGTTCCAGCTTTTGGTTCATAAAAACAATGTTCTTTAAATTGACCAGATTGAGGTTGATCGTACCATGTAGGAGGACACCCTGGCGCCGTTGGATTAAAATACCAAAGAGCATATTTCGCTGGATGATCTCTCCAACCATCTATATTTTGTTGTGCTAATCTTCTTTCAGAAGTTCTTGATCTTTGATAAAAAACATTCCCTTTTTGCACTGCTTCAAAAGAATAGTTTCCTCCTTGTATTTGAAATATTACATCATGAATATTGTTTACATCTTTGAAATCTAAGCATTGTGCTACAACACGATTTATTATTACATTTCCAACATATAACATTCCTTGCTTTCCTTCGCCTTCTGCTTCTGCTCTCATCATTCTTGCCATTTCATCTACTTCATGACTTCTAGCTCTTGCTCTTGCCATTTCATCACCTCCCAAATAATGTATGAAAAAAAGCCTACATTCATGTTATTGTTTATATAATAAGAATGCTTAGTTTTTTTAGCATACAGTTTTTAAGTAAAATGAAAACTATTGCATTCTTTTTATACCTTTATTCAACTATACTGCTCCGTTCGTATAATAAGGTCACCAGATATTTCTGGTTGACCATTTTTTATTGGTCTTATTATATCAGTAGCCAGGGTAGAACGTAACTGCTCGTGGGGCCTTCGACCCCGTCAACTAAACGGTTCGCCCCCTACTTGTAGAAACATGATTGAGGCTGGTTGGGACTTGGATCTCGTATAACAAGCAAAGCTGTGACACTGCATGGAGGAATTAGGGGTACTGGCAAAGTACTAGTTTAGGAGTGTGATTGAGAATGAATCCAGTCGTTGGTCTGGATATTTCAAAAGGGGAAAGTCAGGTACAAGCATTTTTGGATAAAGGCAAACCATATCGTAAGAGTTTTAAAGTTTCTCATACTCTAGAAGGTCTAAGTTTACTTGTAGATTTTCTTGAGGAAGTTAAGAGAGAAACAGGTAAGAAACCACCTGTTGTTTTAGAGGCAACAGGACATTATCACTCCTCTGTTGTTCAATACTTAGAGGACCGTGGATATTTAATGATTATTATTAATCCATTGATTTCTTATAAGGCTAAAAGTTCAAGTCTTTGGAAGGTAAAGACAGATGCGGTTGATGCTTATCTTCTCTGCGAACTGTTTTATAAAGAAGAACTAGAGCCATATAAAAAGCGAGGAGTTCAACTTTTAAACCTTCGTAATCTAACAAGACAGCACGAGAATATAACTGGGGTATTAATCCAAACAAAGCTACAATTTCAAGCCATTTTGGACCAGGTCTTTCCTGAATATAGAGGGGTTTTTGGCGACTTATATTCAGTAGTATCACTCTTAACTCTTTCAGAGTTTCCCTCATCTGAAGATGTATTAGAGGCAAGTGTAGAAACCATAGCTGACAAAATCGCTCAATTATGTAAAAGTCGTTCATACAGATGGGCTAATGAAAAGGCTATTCAACTCAAAGCTGCCGCAAACCGAAATCCGTTTGAAAAGACATTGTATCAGAGTCATATTTTGAGTCTTGGTATGTATATAAACATCATTCTTCAATACAAAGAGCACCTATCCAAGTTAGAGTCAGAGATAGATGCCTTCGCAAAAGAAGTTGAAGAATATAATACTATCAAATCTATCCCAGGTATCGGAGAAAAGATCGCTGCAACGATCATTTCAGAAATTGGGGAGATAGATCGATTTACTGATCCTAAAAAGCTGGTGTTGACCCTAGTGTATTTGAATCAGGTAAGTTTACAGCTACCAGGAATCGAATCACTAAAAGAGGGTCCAGCAGGCTTCGCCACGCCCTATATATGGCTGTTCGTTGTGCTATACGTGACTGTCGTAAAAGCAAAACAAGTGATGAAATTATTCCTTGTAATAAGAAATTACGAGAGTTCTATGATAAAAAACGTGAAGAAGGAAAACCCTTTAAAGTAGCTGTTATTGCATGTGTTAATAAGCTCTTACATTGGATTTTTGCCCTTTTAAAGAATAAAACGACTTTCCAAGATATAGCTTAAAACCTATATCTAACTAAATAACACAAAACCTTCCAAAATTAGGCTAACGGAAGGTTATTTGGCATGCACATTTTTAGTATAGCATGAGATATTTTAAATTTTTATTGAAAAATATTGACAAACTATTAGCTGGTTTAGTTTAAGTGTAATTGTTCACAATGTTACTTTATTATAGAATAAACACAAGTGTCAGTTAGTTTGTTACCATCAGCGGATAAGTCATCATTTCTTAAAGTACCTTCTAATACAAACCCAAGTTTTTCTGGGATAGCACGACTTTTAAGGTTTGTTGATTCACACCTTATTCCAATTCTTCTAAATTTGATATTATTTAATCCAAAGTTAACCAATTCCTTTACAGCTTCTGTCATATATCCATTACCGCTATATTTTGTATTAATCCAGTATCCAATTTCACATTTTGGAATGTCCCAGTCAATCCCATGGAGGCTCGTAGTTCCAATAAAGTCATTGCCACCTTTATCAAAGATAAGAAAACGAAAACTTTCTCTCTTCAAAAAATTTATATGAGCATTCCTTAACATTATCTCTGTTTCTTCAACAGTAAGAGGTTCCTGGAAAAGTGACAACCACGATTTTAATTCATAAAAGGAATCTCCAATTGCTTGGTTCACAATTTCTCCGTCACCAGCTTGTAGTGGTGCTCGAAGCATTAGCCTTTCTGTTTCTAATTTTAAAGGAACATCTAACAACAATGGGTTCATTTGATTTCCCCTCTCTCTGAACTTTTTAAATGAATAATGAAAAGCAGTGAAATAAAAAAAACTCTCACCTCCAAGAAATAAATCTTTAGGACGAGAGTTGTAACTTCGTGGTACCACCTCAGTTTGTTGAAACGTCACCATATCAACCTCTTCAGGTACTTTCATACCCTATCTTTCTATCTTAAGATTCCGTCTTACTATCCCTATTTTTCATTAGATTGGTAAGAAGTTCCGAGGCTTTATTCATTAAGACGAATACTACTCCTTTTCAGCAAACAGGAGCTGTCTGTAAATATCCACTTCTTAACTACTCTTATCATCAACGTTATTTAATGCAGAATTTTCTAAAAATTATATCCTCCAAAGTTACTCTTGTCAAGAAATTCCTTGTTGAATTAGTCGAGTAGAAAGGAACCTCTCTACCTTACGGTAGATTGTGTTCCTCCCCCTCACAGAACCGTGCTTGCGCTATTAACGCACACGGCTCCTCCAAATTATCATTCACAGAATATAGCTAATTTCTTTTCTTAAATCATAAATATTCACTTTGATTCTTGGTGAAGGTAGTGGATATTTATTAAGAAAGAGCCTGAATTTGTCCCAAGTAAAGGATTTCCTTTGGCTTCTTCTGTTTAGCCATTTGTATAGTAAGCATTCGATTTTCTCTTTAAAGTTGTTAACAGTTTGGGTATTATCTGTGATGCAATAATAGTTGTAGTAACCTATTAGTGAGCGTTTAAATCTATCCATAATCATATGAATATCTTTATTCCTATTATTCTTCAGCCATTCTTTAGTTCCTTTTAGTTTGCCTTGGACTTTCTTCCTGCTCGTTTTCCGCTTTACTCGGAATTTCCCGTGCTTACTTATCCCACAATAGTGAGTAAATCCAAGGAAGTCGAAGGTACCCGGTTTGCCAATTCCGTCACGTTTTGCATTCTTCTCCGCAAACCGTCCGAAGGGAATTATTTTAGTTTTATCCTCGGCTATTTCTAGGTTAAATTTCTTTAATCTCGCTTTTAATGAATGAAAGAATTGCTCGGCTTCACTTTTATTCTGAAAACAACAAACAAAATCATCTGCGTATCTTACTATATACGCCTGGCCTTTACATTGTTTCTTAACCACTTTTTCAAACCATAGATCAAGAACGTAATGGAGATAGACATTGGCTAATATCGGAGATATCACTCCACCTTGCGGTGTACCATTGTCTGTCTTGTATTTCTTACCTTCCTCCATGTATCCACCTTTAAGAAACCTGCTGATTAGTCTCAGTAGGTTAGTGTCAGTGATTCGGAGTTTCAAGAATTCCATCATCCATTTGTGGTCAACGTTATCAAAGAAGCCTTTAATATCTACATCTACTACATAGCTTATTGCTCTCTTCTCAATATAATGATTCAGTATTTTCAGTGCATCGTGGCAGTTTCTATTTGGACGGAACCCAAATGAGCAGTCTAGAAAGTCATTTTCATAGATGGCATTTAGTATTTTCGTAATGCCTTTTTGAACAATTTTATCTTCTTGTTCCGGTATTCCCAATGGTCTCATCTTGTTTGAGTTGAGCTTTGGGATATACATTCGTCTTACTGGAACAGGACGATAACTTTTGCTTTTGAGCCTACTTACTAAGTCCTCTATGTTTTCTTCTAAACTTTCATCGTATTGCTCTTTAGTAGTACCGTTAATCCCAGTTGCCTTCTTATTGGGTAGTTCAAGATGGCATTGAATTAATGCTTCCTTATCTAAAAGATGTGCAAGAGATGTAAATTTCATTTTAGGATTAGATTTTGCTAATTCTGCTATCCTTAGTAGTTTTGTTTCCATTTATTTATACCTACCTCTGTGTGTAGTAAATGTGTCCCTAGTAAGGGTGATAACTGGTAGCTAGCCTTTCCTCCATCGGCATTACCCAACTTCATTGGTACTACGCTGCTATCCGACTCCCTACACGGCATTTGGTTTCCTCGCTTTTTATCACTTGTAGACCATACTCTTCTATTAAAATAAGAAAAGACCGGTAGGGTCTCCCGAGTTGCCGTATCATATCAATGTGTAACGTGCCAAGGTCTCTGACCCCAGAGAGGTTTTACCCTTCTTGCCATTAACGAAAGATAAAATGTAGCTTTCTGAACGCAGGTATGTCATCAGCCCTCTCGATTTTCTAACATTATGGAGCTCAATCCCTTCAACCCTTGGGCTTTCGGCCCGCCACCTAACTGTCTACGCTTAAAGACTAAAGTTACCTTTAGTCCTTCAAGACTCGCTACGAGCGAATGGCTAGTTCTTACTCGACGGGAATCCCACCCGCTATATGATACGACCTATGCTCGGCCGCACACCTGCTTCGTTACTTGAATAAGAAAAAAAGGCTTTACCTCTATTGAAGTAAAGCACCCGTTACTTTTAACGTGTAATCGTTCACAAGATCCTTTACCAACCCTTACGATTACACAAGGAAGTAATATGTGCAAGATGATGTCTACCATGCCAAGCATAGATTCCTATATTTTTACCTACTGAAACTTCACCTGAATCTGGATGAATAAATGTCTTTTCCATATCAGCAGAAGTTAGACTACGTAAAAGGTTGGTCCAGCGTTTGTGTAATGTTTCGAGAAGTAAAAGTGAAGTATCAATTGGCAATTTATAATCAGATAGTTCCGCCCATTTCGTTTCGTCATATGGCTTAATTACAGGATTTTCTTCCGTAAGAGCCAATTTAAAACGAACGTAGGCATTCATATGACTATCTGCAAGGTGATGTATTACTTGTCGAACAGTCCACCCTCCAAAACGATAAGCTGTATCAAGCTGTTCATTATCTAAGTCTTTTACAGCATCTCGTAATAATCTTGGTAAATCTTCAATCTCATTTATCCAAACACTTGAAACACTGCTAGTAATTTCATCATCAAATTGAAAAGTGCCAATTGGGTATTTCATATCCATCTATTATTCCCCCTAAAAATTCCTTGGTTTTGTGGCTAACTAAATGAATGGTTTTAAAAATATGTAATTCTACATTAATTTCTCTAATTCCTTTACACCTTAAATGTTATCCAACTGCTACGCTAGTTCAACAAGAAAAAAGATCGACCCTCATTTTTAACTCTTGCACCAGTTAGTTGAAGGATAAAATTCAGAAAATGTATTTATGTCTTGATTATCACAAGGAAGGAAATGTTAATCCATTGCATTTTATACGGAAATAGTTGAATGAATTTGATTAACTCATCCACGAACAAATTAAATAAAGATAATTAAAGGAGCAAAAAGATGATAGGGTTTTGTTTATTGTTAATACGCTTAGTAATTGGATTGTCATTCTTAGCTCAGGGAGCTCAAAAGTTATTCGGCTTTGGTGGCGGCGGTGGTTTAATAGTAACTGGAAAGCATTTTGAAAAATTAGGAATAAGATCAGGGGTAACAATGGCGTTACTCGCTGGGCTATCGGAATTAATAGGTGGAGCTATGTTTGCGTTAGGGTTACTTACCCCACTAGCACGCATTGTGATTGCTGGAACAATGGTAGTTGCGATTTTAAAAGTTCACGGACCAAATGGTTACTGGATTACAAAGGGTGGATTTGAATACTGTCTTGCTGTATTAGTAGTAGCAATTGGTGTAGCTCTTACGGGTGCAGGACAATATTCACTCGATGTTATTTTATTTTAAATTAGATCCACTTTTAACGGCAAATGTTTTGGATTCAAGGAAACAACGCTCAGAAGCTAATTCTGAGCGTTTGTTGTGGAACCATCACTAATATTTCTACATTGATTAAAGGGTCTTTGTATGGGACAGGCAACGGCATTCTTTATTCAATTTACGTTTAATTAGTGCAAGAAGAAAAAAGCAATCGCCGGAGCCATCCCAACAGAATTTAGAGGATCACTCTATCACTTTTTAACTTTTATTTTCTCAGGTATCGTCTTCCAGTACATAGGGTCTTCTAAGCCTAGCCGCCAAATCCCGATTCCTCGTAAGTTATATTTTTCTACAAGATCTAGCTTAAACCGCAGACTATAGCTATTCTCAAACCATGCCTGGTGGCTATGTTGTTCTTTATCTATGTAATTGAAATAGGGTGTTTGCGAACGGGAGTCCCATATATCCTTAGCTTTATATTTAGTTTTCTGATCCATTAACTGTGCATAGGAGCTATACGAGGCTTTGTTTGTTGTTGTATCCCAGTCCCATCCATAACCAGCGATACCGAGTAAAATTTTGGATGATGGTACTCCATGTTTCAAAGCATAACGAATCGTTGCTTCTGTCCAATTTACTGATGCTGTTGACCCAGGTGTTGTTCTTGGGTTGTGCTCATCATATGTCATAATCATTAACCCATCTGAATTTTGACCAAGCTTTTCATAATCAAACCATGGTGACCAGGGATTAGCTCGAGAATCACCTGTGTTTGCTGGGACTGAAACCGTAACTACTTTTCCATCACGATGTAGTTCATCAGACAAATTTTTTATCAGCAGACTAAAGGAATCTCGGTCAGTCAAATACAAATTTTCCATGTCAATATTAATACCGTCATATTTAAACTGATTTATTTCATTGCGTAAGTTCTGAATGAAAACATTGCGGTTTGCATCGTTATCGAGGACATTACTCGCTACCTGCTTGCCCTTCTCCACGGTTTCATAAAATAGATTATGTACAACCATATATACCTTCAGGTGTTTTTCATGAGCACTCTGAATCACCTGCCTTTTATGGTCTGCTGTAACGGAAGCTATAAGACTGCCTGGTCGTTTATCATCAAGCTTATACCAAAAGGGTGCAATAATACTCAAATTGGCGAATTGTGAGTTCACTGTAGGTTGCGACCCTGGATACTTTCCCTCCTGCTCTGTGTAGAAACCTAAAACTTCACGAGGGGTTTTATTCTTATTGGTTTCCTCTTTTCTTTGTAACTGACTACAGGATGACATTAGAAATAATGCCATGCTTACAGAAATGATGGTGAATGACAGATAACAATTTTTCGCCATAATACACCTTCTTCTACTTTGATACGAAAAAGACGTATGCAAATTCATACGTCAATTCTTATGTCATTTATTAAGAAAGCGCCCGAAAACGGAACACTTTACAATAAAGTTAGTAAGCGTTTTTGGAATTCTAGGTAATTATTATTCAAAGGTCCGATTAGTCCTGGTTAACCCTCTCATGATGATTAAAGAATCTGTGCACCATTTTATTAAATCCGCCATTCATTCCTTCTGCTTTTCTTCCATTTTGTATTTGGTCCCTATATTGGCTCATCTGCCTGACAAAGTCACGATTGCTTGAAATATATACATTTTGAATGGATGCGTCAGCTTCCCTTACCTGTTGTGCGATTTGATCTTCGCTGTAAGGATAAAGCTCGCCATGAAAGTCATCGTCCATAACAACCGCTACATAGGCATTACGGTTCTTTATAATGACATTCGCACGTTTAACTTCATGTAAGTTCTGAACATTCTCTTCTGCTTCACCTACTACCCGTAAACCTGTGTTATTAACCATGTTGGACGTATTATTCATATTAGTTAGGTTCAAATTGGGATTTCCTAAACTATTTCCTACATTTAATGAACCAGCATTGCGGTTATTAATCTCACCGTGCTGATCTGTTTCTCTTCCTTCTTCCTTCATATTACACCCAGCAACGAATACAGAAATGCATAAGCAGGTGAATAGAATCTTAAATTTATTCATATGATTCCTCCTAAAATGAGTTCATGCTTACAATTACCTTTATCCCCATTTTTTATGTAGAGGGTTGGATGAATTTTTTTAAAAAGAATAAAAAGAATGCATTCCAAACACACTAAACCATTGATGATTTTTGTTTGAGGAGGATCCTTATGGATAGTGTGTTTGATTATGAAGATATTCAATTGATTCCGGCAAAAAGTGTAGTGAATAGTCGTACAGAGTGTGATACTACCGTGTCTTTTGGCGGCAGAACCTTTAAGCTTCCAGTGGTGCCTGCCAATATGCAGACCATTATTGATGAAAAGATTGCTATCTTCTTAGCGGAAAATGGTTATTTTTATATCATGCATCGATTTGAACCAGAGAGGCGGCTAAATTTTATTAAAAATATGAAATCACGCGGGTTATTTGCCTCCATTAGTGTTGGTGTCAAAGAGGAAGAATATCGTTTTATTCAAGAGGCGGCAGAGGGAAATTTATCTCCAGAGTTTATCACGATTGATATCGCACACGGTCACTCCAATGCCGTGATTAAGATGATTCAACATATTAAGCAATACATGCCCCAAAGCTTTGTGATTGCTGGAAATGTGGGTACTCCAGAGGCTGTTCGAGAATTAGAGCGCGCTGGTGCGGACGCGACAAAGGTTGGGATTGGACCAGGAAAAGTATGTATCACGAAGATTAAGACGGGATTTGGAACGGGAGGCTGGCAATTAGCAGCTCTTCGCTGGTGTGCAAAGGCAGCAAGTAAGCCGATTATTGCGGACGGCGGGATTCGGACCCATGGGGATATTGCGAAATCGATCCGATTTGGGGCATGTATGGTGATGATCGGTTCCTTATTTGCTGGACATGAAGAATCGCCTGGGCAAACGATTGAAAGAGATGGGAAGCTCTATAAAGAATACTTCGGCTCCGCCTCGGAATATCAAAAAGGGGAACGGAAAAATGTAGAGGGCAAGAAAATGCTAGTGGAACACAAAGGTGCCTTGATTGATACTCTCATTGAAATGGAGCAGGATTTACAATCCTCTATTTCATATGCTGGCGGAAACAAGCTGGAGGCCATCCGTTTTGTAGATTATGTCATTGTGAAGAATTCTATTTTTAACGGTGATAAAGGATATTAAGTAATTTTTACAGAAAGATAAGCAGGATTCATTTATCCTGCTCATCTTTCTTTTTTTACTATAGAATATTATTAACGCTAAACAACCCAACTCCCAATAAATGTGGGAATAGGGTTTAACCTGCCTGGATTTTATCTTTTTGAATTTTCTCTACCTGTTGGTCCAGCCATGTAATCATATCACTTAGAAACTGCTCTTTTCCTGCTCCATCAAAGGGTCGATGCTTTGCTGCAGGATATTCAATTAGCTGTTTATCCTTGGATGAAACGTGCTTAAAAAAGGAACCAAGCTTTGTTGGCGGTGTAATTTTATCTCGAAGTCCGTATTGTAACAAAAACGGCATCGTTATCAAAGGTGCCTTATTTAATACCCTTGATACTCCTTGGATCAGGCCGCGTCCTAAACCGGGTGTAATGGTATTGTGACGTAAAGAGTCTGAATAAAATTTGGCAGCCATCGCTGAATTCTTCATCATTAATTGAAATTTTCTCGACTTATTGATGCTGAGGTCAGGCTTCAATTTACCCATTATGGTTATACCTAACCGCTCAAATCTTGTCACTTCATAAGAGATGGCAGGAGATATCGCAATGACTCCTGCGATACCCGAACTAAAATCTATAGCATATTCAAGGGCAATTACCCCGCCCATACTATGTCCGATAAAATACAAAGGCAGTCCTGGCTGCTTTTTCGAAACTAACTTACGAAACTCGTGTAAGTCGCCTCGATATTCATCCCAACTTTTTATAAAACCTCTTTTTCCCGAGCTTTTTCCATGGCCGCGCAAATCGAATGTGTATACGATATATCCTTCATTAACCAAGCTAAAACTTATGTTGTGCAGGCCGCCGCTGTGGTCGCCGTGTCCATGGATGATAATAACTGTTGCTTTTGGAGCCGTTAATGGTTCGATTATTCGATAAAATAACTCTGCGCCATCGACACCAGTAAAAGTCCCTTCTTTTGTCATTCTGGGGGAATCCTCCTGTTGAAGCCAATATTTAATGATGTCTAGTATATCACAATGTTTCTCTGTGCATGTAATGAATAAATTTGTACATTTTCACTATATGGAACAGTGTTTTCCATTTGGCGTAATGATTTGTCGGGCATAAGGTGACATATTTATCAACATCATTGAATAAAAATAGAATAAATATACATTTTCACTGGAAAGGGGAGTTTCTTCTTATGGATGTCTGCATTTCTTGTGGAGAGGAATTATGTCTCATGGAGAGGAATCGATGTGAGTGCTGGGATTGCAGGGACACGACGACTGAAGCATATACAGAAGATGAATAGGTAGTTTTATCCTAATGGAAGAAATTCTAAAGGGCCGTTTGATTCATTCAAACGGCCCTTTACCTGCTGATTTTGCAAATTATTCGTTAACCCATGAAAGTCCAAGAGTCCCAACACCCGTATGAACACCAGCAACGGTAATGAGCATTAATTTCTCTGTTTCTATATGTGGAAATGTTTCATTTACTAATTGTTCAAGCCCAGCAGCCCTTTCACGGTCATTCGCATGGACAATGGCAACCTTCTGAACTTTTTTTGAATGAAGGTCATCCTTTAAATTATTTACCAGCCAAGCAAGAGCCTTCTTTTCAGTTCGGACTTTGTCTTTAATCTTTGCGGCTCCATCCTCAATCGATAAAATCGGCTTAATATTAAATAGCGAAGCTAATATTTTTTGGCTTCCAGACACCCTGCCGCTTTTGTGAAGCTGGTCAAGGTTTGATGGGACCAAGAATAATCGAGTGTGCTCGCGCAGGGCGTTTAGTTGTGAAACAACCTCGTCAATATCGACTCCCTTTTCAACTAGTTCTACTCCTCTTTTCACTAGGAACGATAAAGGATAGGAACCCGTATGGGAATCAATCGCAAATAATTTGAATCCAGCCATTTCCGCTGCCATCACAGAGGTTTGATAGGTGCCGGTTAATGTACTAGATGCATGTATGGCTATTCCAAAGTCATATTCTTCTTTTAACTTTTCATAAAGGTCTACGATGTCCCCGATATTTGGCTGGGAGGATTGGAATTTTCCTTCCTCATTCTTCATTCGATCATAAAAATCTTCTTCGGTAATATCGATTGTTTCTTTATAAAATGTATCGTTAATGACAACATGCAGGGGAATGACGTGTATGTTATGCTGCTTAATAAACTCTTTGCTAAGAGAAGAAGTCGTATCCGTAATCCATGCAATTTTAGCCTTTTTCATATTATTCTCTTCCTTCTTAAAGTTCTCTCAATCTATATAGGCAATAACCTTAAAAATAGTAGTATTGTAATGAGGTTAACATTACAAAAATGGGTACTTTTTCACCAGTTATATTTGTCATATATGATGAAGTTTTTTAGGTCTGACAAACATAATTGTCACTACTTTGACAAATCTAAATCAAAATTATCCTGATTTAATTTAAATAGTGGTATAGTAAAGAAAAGAATTTTTATTATTCCAAAAAGATAATTTTTAGAGTAAGATTGAGTGAATTAAGTGTTTAAAAACTGAACTTACAAATAAGAATGAGGTGTGAGCATGAAACAGGAGATTTCATTTATCCCTAGAGAACAATTAAAGGCAAAGCCAGATCCCTCTTCACTTGGTTTTGGCAAGTATTTCAGTGATTACATGTTTGCAATGGACTATCATAGTGACTTAGGCTGGTTTGATCCGAGAATTACTCCTTATGAACCGTTAACGCTTGATCCATCAGCAATGGTTTTTCACTATGGACAAGCAATCTTTGAAGGAATGAAAGCATATAAGACTGAGGATGGGTCCATCCAATTATTCCGTCCTGAGAAGAATATGAAGCGTTTCAATGAATCCTGCGATAGGCTGTGTATTCCCCAAATTGATGAGGACTTCTTATTAGAAGGAATTAAACAATTAATTATTACTGAAAAAGATTGGGTTCCAAGCGGCGAAGGAACTTCGCTTTATATCCGCCCGTTTATTTTTTCAACAGAGGCGTATCTCGGTGTCCGACCAGCCAAGCAATATAAATTGTTGGTTATCCTCTCCCCTTCTGGAGCCTATTATGGCAGCCAATTAAGTCCTGTGAAAATCTATGTGGAAGAGCAATTCGTCCGTGCGGTAATTGGCGGCGTTGGCCATGTAAAAACAGCAGGCAACTATGCTGCCAGCCTTAAGGCCCAAGAAAAGGCAGATGCTAATGGCTATGCTCAAATTCTATGGCTTGATGCGAAAGAGAATAAATATGTGGAAGAAGTCGGCAGTATGAATATCTTCTTCAAAATTAATGGTGAAGTGGTCACTCCGAGGTTAAATGGCAGCATTTTACCTGGTGTTACGCGTGATTCCGTCATTCAACTGTTAAAATATTGGAATATTCCTGTACGCGAGGAGAAAATATCCATTGAAGAGGTATTTGCTGCACATAAGCGCGGGGAACTTGAGGAGGTCTTTGGAGCAGGAACGGCTGCCGTTATTTCGCCTGTTGGTGAACTGACTTGGAAAGATCAATCTATCATTATCAATAACAATAATATCGGTCAGCTATCTCAGGATATTTATAATGAAATGACAGGAATTCAACTTGGGAAAAAAGAAGATCCATTTCACTGGACCGTTAAAGTTGCTTCAGTAGAAGCTTAATTTGAATCATGACTTTGTAAAGATCCAGTATACCTGGATCTTTTTTTATATATGATTGAATAGATTTTCAAATAGAAGGAAATGAAGTAATTGAAACATTGGGTCCTTTATTATCGTCTTAGATGTTGAAAAGATTTTTAGGTAAGAAAGGAAATGCGATTTTGAAACTTAACGGGCGAGGGAAACTATTACTCACATTATTTATTGTTATTATTATTTATTTCATTATGAAAAATCCTTTAGGACTTAACTTGCTTAATAGATTAACGATGGAATCTGCGGATTTTCCGACTGAACTCCATCCTATCGTGAAGGACCGGAGCAATCAATTAATCCAGCAATCTGCCCAAAAAGGGATTGTGATCTTAATTACGGATGACTTCCGCAGTGCGGAGGATCAGGACCGACTATACGAACAAGGCCGGACAGCAGAGGGAAATATCGTAACGCATGCTAGGGGAGGAGAATCCTTTCATAATTTTGGGCTTGCCATCGACTTTGCCATAAAAACCCCTTCTGAAAATGTCATTTGGGATATGCAATACGACGGAAATCAGAATGGAAAATCAGATTGGGACGAAGTAGTG
Source organism: Neobacillus sp. YX16 (assembly GCF_030123505.1). GTDB lineage: Bacteria > Bacillota > Bacilli > Bacillales > Cytobacillaceae > Neobacillus. The sequence goes on along the minus strand of NZ_CP126115.1, from coordinate 704,702 downwards.
GAAATGGCAAAAGCTCTTGGCTTTGAATGGGGCGGTGACTGGGCTCAATTTAAAGATTATCCCCACTTACAAATGAACTTTGGGTTAACACTTGCTGACTTACAGAACGGAAAGAGACCTGAAGAGTCATCTTTAACAGTGGACACCCACTAATTGGAGAAGCATTCCTCTCTTTTGAAAATAATTGTGCTATAGTAAATCAAGATCCAGATGCTTTCTGGATTTTTTTTATGTGTCCCCCTCTCCTGAAATACGCACCACTAGTAGTAAAGCGTGTTATGATTGATGGATTGTGATTGATTTTACAAATATATGTTTACAATGCTAATAATGATAACTACAAGAGATAGGATGAAAACATGAAAACAAAAGTTGGTTTAAAGGTGAAATCAAAGTTCGTTACTAAATATAAAAACGGCTACCCGCTTATTACAAAGGAAACCATTCTAAATTCTACTGCTCTTGATGAAGAAGGGTGCACCATAAAGCTAGTTGATGAACAGAATAATTTTATTGCCAAAGGCTATTATGGAAAACAAAATAAAGGTCTCGGCTGGGTGCTTAGCAACAATGAAAAAGAACAGTTTGATCATCGTTTTTTTGAAAAGACCCTAAAGGCTGCCTTTGATAGAAGAGAGCATTTTTTTCAGGGCTCTGAAACTACAGCCTTTCGAGTGTTTAACGGCGAAGGCGATGGAATTGGCGGTTTAACGATTGATTATTTCGATGGTTATTACGTCATTACCTGGTACAGTAAAGGCATCTATCACTTTCGGGAGTTTATCATAGATTCATTGAAGAATTTGGTGGAGTATAAAGCGATTTATCAGAAAAAGCGGTTCGATGAAAGTGGTAAGTACATTGAAGAAGATGACTTTGTCGCTGGCGAACGAGGAGAGTTTCCCATTATCGTGAAAGAAAATGGCGTCAATATTGCGGTTTATTTGAATGAAAGTGCCATGGTCGGTGTTTTCTTAGATCAAAAGGATGTAAGAAAAACATTACGAGATGTCTATTCAAAAGGAAAAAGAGTATTAAATACGTTCTCCTATACGGGTGTGTTTTCAGTGTTCGCCGCTTTAGGCGGAGCGACGAAAACGACCAGTGTTGACCTCGCAAATCGAAGCAAAAGTAAAACGATTGAGCAATTTAAAGTGAATGGAATTGATGCAGAAACTCAAGATATCATCGTAGAGGATGTATTCAAATACTTCAAATATGCAGTGAAAAAGGGTTTGCTGTTTGATGTCGTGATCCTTGATCCTCCGAGCTTTGCAAGATCAAAGAAGTTTGTCTTCAGCGCCGAAAAGGATTATAAAAACCTATTAAAAGAAGCTATTTCCATCACAGAGGATAATGGAATCATCCTCGCATCAACCAATGCCAGCTCCTTTGGCATGGATAAATTTAAAGGATTCATCGATACCGCCTTTAAGGAATCAAAAAAACGCTATAAACTAATGGAAGAATTTTCACTCCCTGAAGACTTCAGAACCAATAAACACTATCCAGAATCCGACTACCTAAAAGTAGTCTTCATAAAAAAACTTAAATAATAGTCTTCCTTTTGGTATAAAACTGTCCTCCTGAGGTGGACAGTGTCCACGGGCGGTGCCTGTCACCGTGACTTTGTCACGGTGACAGGCACTCATCTTGGGCAACCCTCTTGAACCATAATGATTTTTCTGTTATATTTACTTGTAATTAAATATTTTCTTACTTCATTACCTTTTGAAGTGAGGATAGAGGCGCAAAGACCATTAGTACGCAGTTCCGAGGATGATGAGGTCCTAAGACGATTGTGGAAAGGGGAATTTGCCGAAGTGGATGGAATCTCATTTTTCTAGACCGCTGGTTCTGCTATTGAAGAAATACAGAACTGTCATATAGGAGACTATATGGAGGGCTATCTTACGCAAAGGAACGTTTCTTTATTATGTTTCTACTGCAGCAGCGAGCCTTCGTTGTTGCTTTTTTGCGTTAACTTTTGACTGACCTCAAGCCACCTCTAATTTTCAAAAAAAATGATATAAAGGGTGAATATGATGAATTTTGGCCAAGTGTTAACAGCTATGGTGACGCCATTTGATCAGCATGGTGAGGTTGATTTTAACGCAGCGAGAACATTAGTAAATTATTTAATAGACAATGGTTCTGATGGATTAGTCGTTTCAGGTACAACTGGAGAATCACCTACATTAACTACAGAAGAAAAAGTTGAATTATTTAAATTGACTGTTGAAACTGCCGCAGGCAGAGTGCCTGTCATTGCTGGAACTGGATCCAATAACACAAGTGCTTCTATCAGCTTAACAAAGCTGGCTGAAGAAGCAGGTGTGGATGGCATTATGCTCGTTGCACCCTATTATAATAAGCCTTCACAGGAAGGAATGTTTCAGCACTTTAAAGCCATTGCCGAAACCACTTCCTTACCAGTAATGCTTTATAACATTCCGGGGCGCAGTGTCGTCAATATTTCGGTAGAGACAGTTGTCAGACTCTCAGAAATTAGTAATATCGTGGCGATAAAAGAAGCTAGCGGAAATCTAGATGCAATGGCAGAAATTATTAGCCTTACTTCAGATGATTTTACCTTGTACAGCGGTGATGATGGATTAACCTTACCTGTCCTATCCATAGGCGGTGCTGGAGTTGTTTCTGTTGCCTCGCATATTATTGGGAATGAAATGCAAGAAATGATCAACCAATTCAAAAATGGACGTGTTCAAGAAGCTGCCGTTTCACATCGCAGACTTCTTCCAATTATGAAAGCATTATTTGCGGCGCCAAATCCAACACCCGTAAAAGCCGCTCTAAATATGCAAGGTGTCCAAGTTGGAGATGTCCGCCTGCCAATGGTTCCTTTAAATGATGAAGAAAAAAGTGTACTCCAAAAGGTCCTGCCTGCTAGGTCTTTGGTTTAATGTAAATACAAAGCTGCCTGTCCCTCAATCGGGGCAGGCTCTCTTTTTTTCTTAAGCTCTGTTAAAGATAGATGTTGATTTTTCTTACGGTAATCCTTATGAAGGACTAAACTCAAAGAGTAATCTTCTGATTAGTCTTCATCATGCTTATGAAGGACTAATCTCATTGGGAACTCTCCTGATTTGTCTTTCATCATGCTTATGAAGGACTAATCTCATTGGGAACTCTCCTGATTTGTCCTTCATCACGCTTATGAAGGACTAATCTCATTGGGAACTCTCCTGATTTGTCCTTCATCACGCTTATGAAGGACTAATCTCATTGGGAACTCCCCTGATTTGTCCTTCATCATGCTTATGAAGGACTAATCTCATTGGGAGCTCTCCTGATTTGTCTTTCATCACGCTTATGAAGGACTAATCTCATTGGGAACTCTCCTGATTTGTCTTTCATCATGCTTATGAAGGACTAATCTCATTGGGAGCTCTCCTGATTTGTCTTTCATCGACCATTTATACCATTGTACTAAAAATCAACAATGAAATTTAACAAAGCTTTTTCTTAAATATCCATAAAAGATACATTTCTCATTTGCTTCCCTTTGACTGTTTGGATTTAATCCAGACAGGATACACTATTTGGTAGGTAAAAAGTGGAATAGGGAGAGAACTTAATGACAACAAGTCATGACGCACGATTAAATTATTTAGGACGTAATCTATTGTCGGGGTGCTTACTAGGCCTTGGTTTTGTTGCTTTTATTGATGAGGCAGTTTTCCACCAGATACTGCACTGGCACCATTTCTATGACAAGTCTACACCTGATATTGGTCTCGTTTCGGATGGACTCTTTCATGCCTTTAGTTGGTTTTCAACAATAGCGGGGGCATTTCTTGTCTCTGATCTTCGACGAAGAAAGGCCTGGTGGCCAAAAAGATGGCTTGGAGGATTTCTATTTGGAGGGGGTGCGTTCCAATTATACGATGGAACCATCCAGCACAAATTAATGCGAATCCATCAGATTCGTTATAATGTGGAGATTGCTCCATATGACTGGGTATGGAATATCATTGCTGCCCTAATTCTGATTGCTGGGTTAATTCTTATTTTCCGAACAGGACGGGAATCAAAAATGCTGGAAGGGACTATTTAAATGGAACATAACCATGTCCATCATGGCAGTGGGCCATCTTTCGAAATTTCCCTGGCTCTCCCCTTTGTCCTGGCAGTTCTAATTTATATTCTACTTGCATTGGTCTCAAACCGTCGGCATAAACGCTGGCCTTTCTATCGATACTTATACTGGATTTTTGGAGTTCTTTCAGCTTCCATTGCACTAATAGGCCCCATTGCTAATCTCGCTCATGAAAACTTCACGATGCATATGGTCGGTCATTTATTCCTTGGAATGCTTGCTCCGCTCTTATTAGTCCATGCTGCTCCAATGACTCTTCTGATGCGTACTTTAAGTGTTGGATCTGCAAGAAGACTATCACGCGTATTAAAAAGTTTACCAGTAAGCATTTATTGCCATCCAGTTGTGGCTTCCATCCTCAATATCGGAGGATTATGGGTGTTGTATACTACAGAGCTATACTCTCTTATGCAGGACAACCTCCTTCTGCATATAGTCGTACATACACACGTATTCCTAGCAGGATATCTCTATACACTATCCATCCTCTATATTGACCCTGCGCCCCACCGATATAGTTATATTTTTCGCGCTGTCATGTTAATCCTGTCATTAGCTGCCCATGGAATCCTTTCGAAGTACATTTATGCTCATCCACCTGTTGGTGTACCGAGCGAACAGGCTGAAACGGGTGGAATGATCATGTATTACGGCGGCGACATGGTAGAACTCGTCCTGATTTTTCTGTTTTGCCAACAATGGTATAAGGCTGCACGTCCACGGACAGTTGTATCCATCACTCAATGAAAATAGTGTTTTATGCGAAAGAACCTGTATTGAATAATCATCAATACAGGTTTTACGTTTATCCCAGCAGGTAAGAAATAATATCTTTATTTGTAGATTGAAGGGATTCTGGTATATCATTACGGGTTGATTGTAATTCAAAATAAAACGTTTTGTCGCTGTCCAGATAATGGTTAGATTTCAATAAATCCAATCCACTTCCTAACTTTGTTAAAATATATTCGTAAAATTGGCTTTGTGTCATGGAATCAACTGAACCTAAATGAAATATACCTTTAAGCTTATTTTCAATAATAAACCGGAGCTGTCTTGCTAACTGTACATCTAAAAGATTATTACAGAAGAGATTACTATAGGCCTCGATCACTTTAGTATCTTTTATACTTTCAATGATCATATTCCATCTAGGTGAATCCTTCCCCCATATTGCAGGAATACGGATAATATGGAATCTCTCCTCTAGAATTTCTGCTAGCATATTCTCACATTCAATTTTAAACTTCCCATAATCAGATTCTGCAATCGGGACATCTGTTTCGATATGTGGTTTTGAAAAGTCTCCATCAAATACATTTGTTGTAGAAAAAAAGTAATGACTACTTGTAGTATTTCGTAGTTCCTCCGCCAATTCTCTATGAAACTTGAGCTGTTGACCGAACTCTCCTCTAAGACAAGAAATCACTATGTCAGGTTTAATGGATCGCAGGATATCCCTCATCTCATGGGTTTGGTGAACTTCCAGTTGGATCTGTTTATCAGGAGGGAGCTTAGTTTGTGTAGAAGCGTACGTACCGTATAGGTCATATACTTCTTTAAATTCCTCGATTATGGCCCTTCCAACCAAACCGCTTGCACCCAAAATAAGTAACTTTTTCATACATAACCTCCATCTCTATTAATAAATTTCAGCCAGTTTGTCTATCATGGTAATTAAAGAAGGATGGAAATTTGGCAGAACCCTTCCCCCAATTACCTCATGTCCTGCATAAGTTCAGCTATATGTAAATATGATTAAAATAAGTATCCTAAAAGAGGAGTTGTTTGTATGCAAATCTTTAATAAAATCGCTCTATTCTTTGTTGTTTTATACTCAGTCATTATTATCTTAAATACTTATTTAGGAGAAACGGAACGAGTACAATCTAATGTTATTTACTTTTTAATGAATGGGTTTGCATATATTGTTTCAGCAATGGAAATGGAAAAAAGAAAAGTCGAACTATCTAAGATATAAAATGTTCAAATTTCTATAATATTAATTTTAATTAAACGTTTGATTAGTACTGTTTTGTCTCAATATAATCCCTATATACCAAGGGTTCAACTCATTTAATCAAACGTTTGATTAGTTTTTATTTCAGCTATTTTCTTTAATTCTGTTGCACGCATAGCAATAAATCTTTTCATGTATTTTTCTAGAAACAATTTGTCAATTAAGACTCCGATGGGACCGAAACGTGACTTATATTGAAAATGATCAATCATTGTTGTCCCCTCTTCTTCATTAACAAACTGATGGATATGGATGAAGGACTTGAATGCCCCTTTTACCATTACATCCACGAAACTATGAGGCTTTTCCATAAAGATTACTCTTGAGGTTAACCTTTGCTTAATACCAAAGTGCACAGCCTCCCAAGTTACACTATCCCCTTCCTCCAACAGTCCCTTTGTTACACCCCCAATAGCCCTTTCCTTTGTTTTCAAGGTAGTTTGCGTATGAACATTGACATCTCTGGCAAGGTTAAAACAAACCTCAAGTGGAGCTTTGATAAACTGTTTATGCTCGATTACAGGCATTCTACTTACTCCATTCTTACTTTCATTTTAAAGGATTTCCCAGCTGGCAATATACTGCGTTTGCTCATTTGGGAGAAGCAGGTCCGGTTTTGCTACACTCCAACGTCCTTTTAAATCTAATTCCTTACAAGCTGTTTCAAATTGACACATGGCAATTCCCAAATCCAAAAGCTGCATATCATATCCTAATTTTGCGCTATAATTCGGTGTATGCTCAATGTAAAAATGACAAAACTTTCGATTATTAGTTAATAAAAGTCTCCATGGCTGTTTATTGGATGCAGATGGTCCAAGCCTAACCATCTCGATAGGGACTTCAAGTAATCCCGCTTTTTGTTTATCCAATGGAACCTCGAAAGTTGAATCATAAAATATCTTATCCCAAGGCTTTTTATTATCCGCCTTTACAACGTATCGGAGTGCCTTATCAAAAACCCGTTGTTTTTGATTTGGATAGCCGATTGGTGTTATACAGGGAATAAATTCTCCTTCCCCGAGCTGAATTTCTTGTTCAAACGAATCTCGGTTGAATGTCCCTCCCATCCAGCAAGTACCGATTTCTAATTCAGTTAACAAGATAACTAATTTTTGAAAGGTGTAAGCAAATTCTACAAGTGAGTATTTAATATTTTCTGTTACTCCAACTAAATATGCCTGTGGATTTTTTATAAATCCATATGTACCTAACTTAATGCCCTTATCGCTTACATTATTGTTTACTTGAATCAACTTAATACAGCCTTTACTTCCAAAAGGTCCTACTAAGTTGTCTTCATTATTTATGTAATCATGAATTATTTTTAAATGAGAATCTTTTATGTTTAGTGTATCAAACGTTCTTATAGACTGCCGTTTCTTCATGGTTTCAATGGTTGATTGATTATCATTCATCTTGAACCTCCTTACTTACTCGGATATAACATAAGACTTCTATTAGTTACCACTTCTGCGATTCTTTCTCGATTCCGGTCACTTATAGCCCCTATTAGTTACCACTTTTTCGATTTTACATTGCTTTCGGTAACTAAAAACCTCTATTAGTTACCACTTCCACGGCTTTTTCTAGATTCCGGTCACTTATAGCCTCTATATTACGAAAAGAGCCTATTATAAAAAAACTTGGCTTCCATCCTTATTGTAACCACACATAATAGAAAATCATAGAAGAAGGTATCATCCCTTTGCAATAAACGAAAAAAAGAGTGATCACTATAAATAGTAATCACTCTTTTAAAATATTTATGGGCCTAAATGGACTCGAACCATCGACCTCACGCTTATCAGGCGTGCGCTCTAACCAGCTGAGCTATAGGCCCTTAAATGGAGCGGGTGATGAGAATCGAACTCACAACATCAGCTTGGAAGGCTGAGGTTTTACCACTAAACTACACCCGCAAATAAAGTGGCTGGGCTAGCTGGATTTGAACCAACGCATGTCGCAGTCAAAGTGCGATGCCTTACCGCTTGGCTATAGCCCAATATTAAAAATATAAAATGGGGCGACTGATGGGAATCGAACCCACGAATGCCTGAACCACAATCAGGTGCGTTAACCACTTCGCCACAACCGCCAAAATAATATAGTTGAGGTTTGACAATTTAAACCTTGAAATTTAATTGGTTGCGGGGACAGGATTTGAACCTGCGACCTTCGGGTTATGAGCCCGACGAGCTACCAGACTGCTCCACCCCGCGACAATATAAGTTAAAGATTATTCCTTTTTTCGTGAAATATTGAAGGTTATTTTCACTATCGTGAAAGAACTTTGGTGGAGGATGACGGGATCGAACCGCCGACCCTCTGCTTGTAAGGCAGATGCTCTCCCAGCTGAGCTAATCCTCCATATAATGGTATGTTATTTTCGCTATCGCGATGGAAAGTTATTTTCTCTAACGAGAAAAAACTTTGGTGACCCCTACGGGATTCGAACCCGTGTTACCTCCGTGAAAGGGAGGTGTCTTAACCACTTGACCAAGGGGCCAAATCAAAAATCGAAATAATAAAAGCCCATAAGGGCTTGCCTGGCAACGTCCTACTCTCACAGGGACAAAGTCCCAACTACCATCGGCGCTGAGAAGCTTAACTTCCGTGTTCGGTATGGGAACGGGTGTGACCTTCTCGCCATTGCTGCCAGACTATAATGTTTGAGGTTTCATTCCCTCAAAACTAGATAATGCAGAAGAAGTTTGTAAAACGAGTTCGCCTTTAAAAATTGGTTAAGTCCTCGAACGATTAGTATCAGTCAGCTCCACATGTTACCACGCTTCCACCTCTGACCTATCAACCTGATCATCTTTCAGGGTTCTTACTAGCTTGACGCTATGGGAAATCTCATCTTGAGGGGGGCTTCATGCTTAGATGCTTTCAGCACTTATCCCGTCCGCACATAGCTACCCAGCGATGCCTTTGGCAAGACAACTGGTACACCAGCGGTGCGTCCATCCCGGTCCTCTCGTACTAAGGACAGCTCCTCTCAAATTTCCTGCGCCCACGACGGATAGGGACCGAACTGTCTCACGACGTTCTGAACCCAGCTCGCGTACCGCTTTAATGGGCGAACAGCCCAACCCTTGGGACCGACTACAGCCCCAGGATGCGATGAGCCGACATCGAGGTGCCAAACCTCCCCGTCGATGTGGACTCTTGGGGGAGATAAGCCTGTTATCCCCGGGGTAGCTTTTATCCGTTGAGCGATGGCCCTTCCATGCGGAACCACCGGATCACTAAGCCCGACTTTCGTCCCTGCTCGACTTGTAGGTCTCGCAGTCAAGCTCCCTTGTGCCTTTACACTCTGCGAATGATTTCCAACCATTCTGAGGGAACCTTTGGGCGCCTCCGTTACTCTTTAGGAGGCGACCGCCCCAGTCAAACTGCCCACCTGACACTGTCTCCCACCCCGATAAGGGGTGCGGGTTAGAATTTCAATACAGCCAGGGTAGTATCCCACCGACGCCTCCACCGAAGCTAGCGCTCCGGTTTCTCAGGCTCCTACCTATCCTGTACAAGCTGTACCAAAATTCAATATCAGGCTACAGTAAAGCTCCACGGGGTCTTTCCGTCCTGTCGCGGGTAACCTGCATCTTCACAGGTACTATAATTTCACCGAGTCTCTCGTTGAGACAGTGCCCAGATCGTTACGCCTTTCGTGCGGGTCGGAACTTACCCGACAAGGAATTTCGCTACCTTAGGACCGTTATAGTTACGGCCGCCGTTTACTGGGGCTTCGATTCAGAGCTTCGCTTGCGCTAACCCCTCCTCTTAACCTTCCAGCACCGGGCAGGCGTCAGCCCCTATACTTCGCCTTGCGGCTTCGCAGAGACCTGTGTTTTTGCTAAACAGTCGCCTGGGCCTATTCACTGCGGCTCTTCGAGGCTATTCACCTCAAAAAGCACCCCTTCTCCCGAAGTTACGGGGTCATTTTGCCGAGTTCCTTAACGAGAGTTCTCTCGCACACCTTAGGATTCTCTCCTCGCCTACCTGTGTCGGTTTGCGGTACGGGCACCTTTTATCTCGCTAGAGGCTTTTCTTGGCAGTGTGGAATCAGGAACTTCGGTACTATATTTCCCTCGCCATCACAGCTCAGCCTTTACGGTAAGCGGATTTTCCTGCTTACCAGCCTAACTGCTTGGACGCGCATATCCAACAGCGCGCTTACCCTATCCTCCTGCGTCCCCCCATCACTCAAACGATAAAGAGGTGGTACAGGAATATCAACCTGTTGTCCATCGCCTACGCCTTTCGGCCTCGGCTTAGGTCCCGACTAACCCTGAGAGGACGAGCCTTCCTCAGGAAACCTTAGGCATACGGTGGACGGGATTCTCACCCGTCTTTCGCTACTCATACCGGCATTCTCACTTCTAAGCGCTCCACCAGTCCTTACGGTCTAGCTTCAACGCCCTTAGAACGCTCTCCTACCACTGACATCGTAGATGTCAATCCACAGCTTCGGTGTTACGTTTAGCCCCGGTACATTTTCGGCGCAGAGTCACTCGACCAGTGAGCTATTACGCACTCTTTAAATGGTGGCTGCTTCTAAGCCAACATCCTGGTTGTCTAAGCAACTCCACATCCTTTTCCACTTAACGTAAACTTTGGGACCTTAGCTGGTGGTCTGGGCTGTTTCCCTTTTGACTACGGATCTTATCACTCGCAGTCTGACTCCCACGGATAAGTCTTTGGCATTCGGAGTTTGTCTGAATTCGGTAACCCGATGAGGGCCCCTAGTCCAAACAGTGCTCTACCTCCAAGACTCTTACAACGTGAGGCTAGCCCTAAAGCTATTTCGGAGAGAACCAGCTATCTCCAAGTTCGATTGGAATTTCTCCGCTACCCACACCTCATCCCCGCACTTTTCAACGTGCGTGGGTTCGGGCCTCCATCCAGTGTTACCTGGACTTCACCCTGGACATGGGTAGATCACCTGGTTTCGGGTCTACGACCACATACTAAAATCGCCCTATTCAGACTCGCTTTCGCTGCGGCTCCGTCTCTTCAACTTAACCTTGCATGTAATCGTAACTCGCCGGTTCATTCTACAAAAGGCACGCTATCACCCATTAACGGGCTCTAACTACTTGTAGGCACACGGTTTCAGGATCTATTTCACTCCCCTTCCGGGGTGCTTTTCACCTTTCCCTCACGGTACTGGTTCACTATCGGTCACTAGGGAGTATTTAGCCTTGGGAGATGGTCCTCCCAGCTTCCGACCGGATTTCTCGTGTCCGGCCGTACTCAGGATCCACTCAGGAGGGAACGAAGTTTCAACTACAGGGTTTTTACCTTCTATGACGGGCCTTTCCAGACCGCTTCATCTACCCCGTTCCTTTGTAACTCCATGTTGAGTGTCCTACAACCCCAAGAGGCAAGCCTCTTGGTTTGGGCTATGTCCCGTTTCGCTCGCCGCTACTCAGGGAATCGCGTTTGCTTTCTCTTCCTCCGGGTACTTAGATGTTTCAGTTCCCCGGGTCTGCCTTCAATACCCTATGTATTCAGGTAAAGATACTGCTCCATTACGAGCAGTGGGTTCCCCCATTCGGAAATCTCCGGATCAAAGCTTACTTACAGCTCCCCGAAGCATATCGGTGTTAGTCCCGTCCTTCATCGGCTCCTAGTGCCAAGGCATCCACCGTGCGCCCTTTCTAACTTAACCTAAAAGGTTATACTCTTCTTATTTAATAAGAGAGAAAAACTAAAGTGGCAAATCTCGGTTTTACTTTGACTTCTTCTTACGATTATCTAGTTTTCAAGGAACAAATGTTTCGAGAGAAAATTGCACTCTCAAAACTAAACAAACAAGTAACAGTCAACTTTTTATCAGTCCACAAGGACTGCATTATCCTTAGAAAGGAGGTGATCCAGCCGCACCTTCCGATACGGCTACCTTGTTACGACTTCACCCCAATCATCTGTCCCACCTTAGGCGGCTGGCTCCTTACGGTTACCCCACCGACTTCGGGTGTTACAAACTCTCGTGGTGTGACGGGCGGTGTGTACAAGGCCCGGGAACGTATTCACCGCGGCATGCTGATCCGCGATTACTAGCGATTCCGGCTTCATGTAGGCGAGTTGCAGCCTACAATCCGAACTGAGAATGGTTTTATGGGATTGGCTAAACCTCGCGGTCTTGCAGCCCTTTGTACCATCCATTGTAGCACGTGTGTAGCCCAGGTCATAAGGGGCATGATGATTTGACGTCATCCCCACCTTCCTCCGGTTTGTCACCGGCAGTCTCCTTAGAGTGCCCAACTGAATGCTGGCAACTAAGAACAAGGGTTGCGCTCGTTGCGGGACTTAACCCAACATCTCACGACACGAGCTGACGACAACCATGCACCACCTGTCACTCTGTTCCCCGAAGGGAAACGTCCTATCTCTAGGAGTGTCAGAGGATGTCAAGACCTGGTAAGGTTCTTCGCGTTGCTTCGAATTAAACCACATGCTCCACCGCTTGTGCGGGCCCCCGTCAATTCCTTTGAGTTTCAGCCTTGCGGCCGTACTCCCCAGGCGGAGTGCTTAATGCGTTAGCTGCAGCACTAAAGGGCGGAAACCCTCTAACACTTAGCACTCATCGTTTACGGCGTGGACTACCAGGGTATCTAATCCTGTTTGCTCCCCACGCTTTCGCGCCTCAGCGTCAGTTACAGACCAGAAAGCCGCCTTCGCCACTGGTGTTCCTCCACATCTCTACGCATTTCACCGCTACACGTGGAATTCCGCTTTCCTCTTCTGTACTCAAGTCCCCCAGTTTCCAATGACCCTCCACGGTTGAGCCGTGGGCTTTCACATCAGACTTAAAGGACCGCCTGCGCGCGCTTTACGCCCAATAATTCCGGACAACGCTTGCCACCTACGTATTACCGCGGCTGCTGGCACGTAGTTAGCCGTGGCTTTCTGGTTAGGTACCGTCAAGGTACCGGCAGTTACTCCGATACTTGTTCTTCCCTAACAACAGAGCTTTACGACCCGAAGGCCTTCATCGCTCACGCGGCGTTGCTCCGTCAGACTTTCGTCCATTGCGGAAGATTCCCTACTGCTGCCTCCCGTAGGAGTCTGGGCCGTGTCTCAGTCCCAGTGTGGCCGATCACCCTCTCAGGTCGGCTACGCATCGTCGCCTTGGTGAGCCGTTACCTCACCAACTAGCTAATGCGCCGCGGGCCCATCTGTAAGTGTCAGCGTAAACCGACTTTCAGCTTTTCCTCATGAAAGGAAAAGGATTATCCGGTATTAGCTCCGGTTTCCCGAAGTTATCCCAGTCTTACAGGCAGGTTGCCCACGTGTTACTCACCCGTCCGCCGCTAACCAAGAGGTGCAAGCACCTCAAGATTCGCTCGACTTGCATGTATTAGGCACGCCGCCAGCGTTCGTCCTGAGCCAGGATCAAACTCTCCAAGAAAGTTGATATAGCTCATTTTGTTACGTTGGCTTAGCTTTTCTAAAAAGCTAAAAAATTGTTTGTTGACGTTCTTGTTTGTTTAGTTTTCAAAGAGCAATTATTTACAACGACAAAAACCATCATATCATGCTAGTTCATTAGTGTCAACATAAAATCTCATTAAAGTTTTTTTGTTGAAGCCCTTCACGAAGCAGCTTTTCAATAATAACACCGTTGGTGTATTAATGCAATATAAAGTTTTCATTCTTTTCTCTACTTAAGAGAAATAAAAGACTAAAAGTCTTTCGCCTGGCAACGTCCTACTCTCACAGGGACAAAGTCCCAACTACCATCGGCGCTGAGAAGCTTAACTTCCGTGTTCGGTATGGGAACGGGTGTGACCTTCTCGCCATTGCTGCCAGACTATAATGTTTGAGGTTTCATTCCCTCAAAACTAGATAATTTCAGAAGAAGTTTGTAAAACGAGTTCGCTTTTAAAAATTGGTTAAGTCCTCGAACGATTAGTATCAGTCAGCTCCACATGTTACCACGCTTCCACCTCTGACCTATCAACCTGATCATCTTTCAGGGTTCTTACTAGCTTGACGCTATGGGAAATCTCATCTTGAGGGGGGCTTCATGCTTAGATGCTTTCAGCACTTATCCCGTCCGCACATAGCTACCCAGCGATGCCTTTGGCAAGACAACTGGTACACCAGCGGTGCGTCCATCCCGGTCCTCTCGTACTAAGGACAGCTCCTCTCAAATTTCCTGCGCCCACGACGGATAGGGACCGAACTGTCTCACGACGTTCTGAACCCAGCTCGCGTACCGCTTTAATGGGCGAACAGCCCAACCCTTGGGACCGACTACAGCCCCAGGATGCGATGAGCCGACATCGAGGTGCCAAACCTCCCCGTCGATGTGGACTCTTGGGGGAGATAAGCCTGTTATCCCCGGGGTAGCTTTTATCCGTTGAGCGATGGCCCTTCCATGCGGAACCACCGGATCACTAAGCCCGACTTTCGTCCCTGCTCGACTTGTAGGTCTCGCAGTCAAGCTCCCTTGTGCCTTTACACTCTGCGAATGATTTCCAACCATTCTGAGGGAACCTTTGGGCGCCTCCGTTACTCTTTAGGAGGCGACCGCCCCAGTCAAACTGCCCACCTGACACTGTCTCCCACCCCGATAAGGGGTGCGGGTTAGAATTTCAATACAGCCAGGGTAGTATCCCACCGACGCCTCCACCGAAGCTAGCGCTCCGGTTTCTCAGGCTCCTACCTATCCTGTACAAGCTGTACCAAAATTCAATATCAGGCTACAGTAAAGCTCCACGGGGTCTTTCCGTCCTGTCGCGGGTAACCTGCATCTTCACAGGTACTATAATTTCACCGAGTCTCTCGTTGAGACAGTGCCCAGATCGTTACGCCTTTCGTGCGGGTCGGAACTTACCCGACAAGGAATTTCGCTACCTTAGGACCGTTATAGTTACGGCCGCCGTTTACTGGGGCTTCGATTCAGAGCTTCGCTTGCGCTAACCCCTCCTCTTAACCTTCCAGCACCGGGCAGGCGTCAGCCCCTATACTTCGCCTTGCGGCTTCGCAGAGACCTGTGTTTTTGCTAAACAGTCGCCTGGGCCTATTCACTGCGGCTCTTCGAGGCTATTCACCTCAAAAAGCACCCCTTCTCCCGAAGTTACGGGGTCATTTTGCCGAGTTCCTTAACGAGAGTTCTCTCGCACACCTTAGGATTCTCTCCTCGCCTACCTGTGTCGGTTTGCGGTACGGGCACCTTTTATCTCGCTAGAGGCTTTTCTTGGCAGTGTGGAATCAGGAACTTCGGTACTATATTTCCCTCGCCATCACAGCTCAGCCTTTACGGTAAGCGGATTTTCCTGCTTACCAGCCTAACTGCTTGGACGCGCATATCCAACAGCGCGCTTACCCTATCCTCCTGCGTCCCCCCATCACTCAAACGATAAAGAGGTGGTACAGGAATATCAACCTGTTGTCCATCGCCTACGCCTTTCGGCCTCGGCTTAGGTCCCGACTAACCCTGAGAGGACGAGCCTTCCTCAGGAAACCTTAGGCATACGGTGGACGGGATTCTCACCCGTCTTTCGCTACTCATACCGGCATTCTCACTTCTAAGCGCTCCACCAGTCCTTACGGTCTAGCTTCAACGCCCTTAGAACGCTCTCCTACCACTGACATCGTAGATGTCAATCCACAGCTTCGGTGTTACGTTTAGCCCCGGTACATTTTCGGCGCAGAGTCACTCGACCAGTGAGCTATTACGCACTCTTTAAATGGTGGCTGCTTCTAAGCCAACATCCTGGTTGTCTAAGCAACTCCACATCCTTTTCCACTTAACGTAAACTTTGGGACCTTAGCTGGTGGTCTGGGCTGTTTCCCTTTTGACTACGGATCTTATCACTCGCAGTCTGACTCCCACGGATAAGTCTTTGGCATTCGGAGTTTGTCTGAATTCGGTAACCCGATGAGGGCCCCTAGTCCAAACAGTGCTCTACCTCCAAGACTCTTACAACGTGAGGCTAGCCCTAAAGCTATTTCGGAGAGAACCAGCTATCTCCAAGTTCGATTGGAATTTCTCCGCTACCCACACCTCATCCCCGCACTTTTCAACGTGCGTGGGTTCGGGCCTCCATCCAGTGTTACCTGGACTTCACCCTGGACATGGGTAGATCACCTGGTTTCGGGTCTACGACCACATACTAAAATCGCCCTATTCAGACTCGCTTTCGCTGCGGCTCCGTCTCTTCAACTTAACCTTGCATGTAATCGTAACTCGCCGGTTCATTCTACAAAAGGCACGCTATCACCCATTAACGGGCTCTAACTACTTGTAGGCACACGGTTTCAGGATCTATTTCACTCCCCTTCCGGGGTGCTTTTCACCTTTCCCTCACGGTACTGGTTCACTATCGGTCACTAGGGAGTATTTAGCCTTGGGAGATGGTCCTCCCAGCTTCCGACCGGATTTCTCGTGTCCGGCCGTACTCAGGATCCACTCAGGAGGGAACGAAGTTTCAACTACAGGGTTTTTACCTTCTATGACGGGCCTTTCCAGACCGCTTCATCTACCCCGTTCCTTTGTAACTCCATGTTGAGTGTCCTACAACCCCAAGAGGCAAGCCTCTTGGTTTGGGCTATGTCCCGTTTCGCTCGCCGCTACTCAGGGAATCGCGTTTGCTTTCTCTTCCTCCGGGTACTTAGATGTTTCAGTTCCCCGGGTCTGCCTTCAATACCCTATGTATTCAGGTAAAGATACTGCTCCATTACGAGCAGTGGGTTCCCCCATTCGGAAATCTCCGGATCAAAGCTTACTTACAGCTCCCCGAAGCATATCGGTGTTAGTCCCGTCCTTCATCGGCTCCTAGTGCCAAGGCATCCACCGTGCGCCCTTTCTAACTTAACCTAAAAGGTTATACTCTTCTTATTTAATAAGAGAGAAAAACTAAAGTGGCAAATCTCGGTTTTACTTTGACTTCTTCTTACGATTATCTAGTTTTCAAGGAACAAATGTTTCGAGAGAAAATTGCACTCTCAAAACTAAACAAACAAGTAACAGTCAACTTTTTATCAGTCCACAAGGACTGCATTATCCTTAGAAAGGAGGTGATCCAGCCGCACCTTCCGATACGGCTACCTTGTTACGACTTCACCCCAATCATCTGTCCCACCTTAGGCGGCTGGCTCCTTACGGTTACCCCACCGACTTCGGGTGTTACAAACTCTCGTGGTGTGACGGGCGGTGTGTACAAGGCCCGGGAACGTATTCACCGCGGCATGCTGATCCGCGATTACTAGCGATTCCGGCTTCATGTAGGCGAGTTGCAGCCTACAATCCGAACTGAGAATGGTTTTATGGGATTGGCTAAACCTCGCGGTCTTGCAGCCCTTTGTACCATCCATTGTAGCACGTGTGTAGCCCAGGTCATAAGGGGCATGATGATTTGACGTCATCCCCACCTTCCTCCGGTTTGTCACCGGCAGTCTCCTTAGAGTGCCCAACTGAATGCTGGCAACTAAGAACAAGGGTTGCGCTCGTTGCGGGACTTAACCCAACATCTCACGACACGAGCTGACGACAACCATGCACCACCTGTCACTCTGTTCCCCGAAGGGAAACGTCCTATCTCTAGGAGTGTCAGAGGATGTCAAGACCTGGTAAGGTTCTTCGCGTTGCTTCGAATTAAACCACATGCTCCACCGCTTGTGCGGGCCCCCGTCAATTCCTTTGAGTTTCAGCCTTGCGGCCGTACTCCCCAGGCGGAGTGCTTAATGCGTTAGCTGCAGCACTAAAGGGCGGAAACCCTCTAACACTTAGCACTCATCGTTTACGGCGTGGACTACCAGGGTATCTAATCCTGTTTGCTCCCCACGCTTTCGCGCCTCAGCGTCAGTTACAGACCAGAAAGCCGCCTTCGCCACTGGTGTTCCTCCACATCTCTACGCATTTCACCGCTACACGTGGAATTCCGCTTTCCTCTTCTGTACTCAAGTCCCCCAGTTTCCAATGACCCTCCACGGTTGAGCCGTGGGCTTTCACATCAGACTTAAAGGACCGCCTGCGCGCGCTTTACGCCCAATAATTCCGGACAACGCTTGCCACCTACGTATTACCGCGGCTGCTGGCACGTAGTTAGCCGTGGCTTTCTGGTTAGGTACCGTCAAGGTACCGGCAGTTACTCCGATACTTGTTCTTCCCTAACAACAGAGCTTTACGACCCGAAGGCCTTCATCGCTCACGCGGCGTTGCTCCGTCAGACTTTCGTCCATTGCGGAAGATTCCCTACTGCTGCCTCCCGTAGGAGTCTGGGCCGTGTCTCAGTCCCAGTGTGGCCGATCACCCTCTCAGGTCGGCTACGCATCGTCGCCTTGGTGAGCCGTTACCTCACCAACTAGCTAATGCGCCGCGGGCCCATCTGTAAGTGTCAGCGTAAACCGACTTTCAGCTTTTCCTCATGAAAGGAAAAGGATTATCCGGTATTAGCTCCGGTTTCCCGAAGTTATCCCAGTCTTACAGGCAGGTTGCCCACGTGTTACTCACCCGTCCGCCGCTAACCAAGAGGTGCAAGCACCTCAAGATTCGCTCGACTTGCATGTATTAGGCACGCCGCCAGCGTTCGTCCTGAGCCAGGATCAAACTCTCCAAGAAAGTTGATATAGCTCATTTTGTTACGTTGGCTTAGCTTTTCTAAAAAGCTAAAAAATTGTTTGTTGACGTTCTTGTTTGTTTAGTTTTCAAAGAGCAATGTTTTTGAAGCAGGTTATCAATATAACATCTCACTTCAATCGTGTCAATTACTTTTTTAAAATATCTTTTCGAAATCGACAACAGAATTCATTTTACTAAATCACATTCAATATATCAATCTCTATTCTATTCACTGATGAAGAATCGATCTGTTTTCGATTTGTTCCCTCGTCAGATTTACTATATTACTATTATACTTTTAAAAAATCAATAGAATTGTAAATTTTATTTAAAAAAAGTTACTACTCTTCTCCCAAATCGATTTAAAAGCTGGCAAGCGGACATATTTGAAACAATAAAATCGCAAGGAAAAGGGACCTCTAATTATGAGGTATCTTTTCCTTGATTGCTTTTCTATTTATTTCTAGCCGCAATAAAACCTTTTTTTAGAAAGATCTAAATCATTAATATCTCTCGAATATCCTCCTCAGTTAGAGAAGAACTTCCTTTATCTTTTGAATCGATAATTTCCTCAATTAACTCTCTCTTTTTTTCCTGCAGTTCATTCATTTTTTCCTCGATTGTGCCTCGCGCAACCAATTTGATAACTTGGACAATATTTGTTTGTCCCATCCGGTGCGCTCGGTCTGCTGCTTGTTCTTCTACCGCCGGATTCCACCATAGATCATAAAGGATAACCGTGTCTGCCCCAGTTAAATTAAGACCCGTTCCTCCTGCTTTCAAGGATATGAGAAAAAGATCACGTTCTCCTGCATTAAAGCGATTTGTAAGTTCAAGCCGTTCCTCTGATGGAGTTTGTCCATCAAGATAGAAGAAAGGCATCCCTTGAATTGCCATTTCTCTTCCGATAAGCTGGAGCATTTTTGTAAATTGCGAAAAAATCAACACTCTTCTTCCCGCAAGCTTTGATTCTTCAATAATCCGCAGTAATTGCTCAAACTTTGCAGAACTTCCCTTATAACCGTCCACAAATAAACCTGGATGACAACAGATTTGCCGCAGCCTCGTCAGCCCTGCGAGGATTTTTATTTTATTTTTCCGAAGAGTGTCCTTATCTAAATGCTTCAGCGTATCATGCCTTAGTTTCGCTAAATATGCCCCATAGAGTTTCTTCTGTTCTGGCAACAACTCCACTAAGTCGACAGATTCAATTTTTTCAGGCAGCTCAGCTAGAACATCTTCCTTCAACCTTCTAAGTAAAAATGGACGGATCCTTCTTGCGATTTGTTTTCTCGTTAAGTGGCTATATTCCTTCAGCCCTTGGAATAGTTCTGGAAATACCACATGAAAGATGGACCACAACTCTTCCAAAGAATTTTCCACTGGGGTGCCCGTTAGCGCAAAACGGTAATCCGCTTGTATTTTCTTAACTGCTCTTGCTGTTTGCGTAATAGGATTCTTAAAAGCCTGGGCTTCGTCAAAAAACACAGTATGAAAGGTTTGCTTTTCGTACCACACGATATCCTTACGCAGTAAAGGATAAGAGGTAATGACAACATCAAAATCAGAGGTTCGTTTTTGCTTAGCTTTTCGCTCTGTTTTATCCCCATCTAATATGACAGCCTGCACTCCTGGAGCAAATTTATTGATTTCACTTAGCCAGTTATAGGTTAACGATGCTGGACAGACAATCAGAATCGGAAGCTGTTTATTCCGAACAAGCGAAAGTTCTGAAAGGATATAGCTAATACTTTGAATTGTTTTTCCCAGTCCCATATCATCTGCAAGAATTCCTCCAAATCCATAATTGGCAAGAGTTTTCAACCATTTGTACCCCTGGACTTGATAGTCTCTTAAAATTGGTTTAACTAATTCTGGCACCTCGAACTTCATACTACTTGGATTATGGATGGTATCCAAAAACTGACGGAACGATTCCTCAAGTGTAAATGTTGAGTTATCTTCAACAGAGTCAAGCAGTTTTAATCCTCGAACGATTGGAACATTCAACCCTGCCTCAAGATCCTCCGCCTGTACAGGTGCTGCTTGCAGAAAGCGTTGGATTTCTTCAAATTCTCGCGTCTCCAATGAGAGTAGCGCTCCGTTCCTCAATCGATAATATTTCCTTTTTTCCTGAAGCGCAGATAAAAGCTCTTTTATCTGTCTCTCAGGGATTCCATCCATATCAAATTTAAATTCCAGCCAATTGGTTCGCTCTTTTTTTACTTTTACTCTAATCTTTGGAATTGTATTTTCCTTAAATATCCGGTTCCTGACGGCTGTTGTTGCATAAATTTGTACAAGCTTTTGCAGCTTCGGAACAACATGATATAAAAACTCATATTCCA
Source organism: Neobacillus sp. YX16 (assembly GCF_030123505.1). Taxonomy (GTDB): domain Bacteria; phylum Bacillota; class Bacilli; order Bacillales; family Cytobacillaceae; genus Neobacillus. Next base: position 683,634 of record NZ_CP126115.1, on the reverse strand, counting down.
ACTCTTCATTATGCAAGAAATAACCACTGTCCGTGCGAGCAAATGAGCTTTCTTCCATCAATTGGAGTATTTGATCTTCCTTTTCTTCGTCCCTTATTAATAATGGGCCATTCTGTATTTCTCTGTTTTCCAGCGGGTTAATCATGATATTTTCGTAATGAAACTCTAAACCCGCTAACAGTCGATTTTTCAATCGATCCAAATAAAGTTTGGCAACTAAAGGCACTGTCCTATAGGAGTTCGATAAATTTCGAGGTAATTCAACCTCGCCAAGTTTCTTTAAACCAGGGACCACACTTTCTATAAAATAATCGATTTGCTCAAGCGGGATCTCTATTTGATTTGTTTTCGAATCCTCTAACATTTCTTTAAGGTCAGCTAATCGTTTGCAATCTGTTTCTTCAAGCCTAATAAACTTGCCCTTATATAGAACAAAGTGATAAGAATCTAGTATGGATAAATGATCTAGCCCTTTAATCCTCAAATGATAGCCCCTGCCTGCTGAGGATCCAAAAGTAAATTTTAGAGGGAGAATTTTTTCCGTTAGAACAAGACCCTCAAACGTTTCCCCCTTATTCGCTACTTGCACTAATGGCGCCTTTACTAATAACAACAAGAGTCGTTCCCAAGAGGATGGCGGAATGAGTAACTGCTCAGGACTGTACATATCATCAAATTCGTTTGTCATGGTGCTTACATACATTTTTTCATCCTGCAGCACATGGGATAATTGTTGAATGACATCATCCGTCTCTCTTTGAAAGCAATGATGGTTTGGGTTAAAGGTGAAAGTTTCTGAAAGAGCGCTTTGCTTCCCTTCTTTTACCTTAGCTAAAAAATGGCGGATATTCTCCACTTTAACGTGTCCAATCTCCATTTCTATTCCTAACAGGTTACGTCCCTTCCCCATTTTCACTGGTTTACAGAGAAAATTCGCCTCCAGAACTTGTCTATTCTCAAAATGAAGCTGATGTCCGCTTTTTCGTCTAGGCTGCTCTGTGAAAAGGGTGAGTAATCCAGTGGTCAACGCCTTTTTAGTTGAAGAATCAACATGTTCATCACTTTGAACAATAGGCGTTGTTCCTTGCTGTTGGTGTTCATAAATAGCGAGTAACACAGCTGCAATATGCTGGCAATCTGTTTTGACGGATGCAAGGGTAGGACAACTGCATGATGTACGCATATCACCACTTTCTTCTATACTTACAGTGACATAGAAATCCTCGGTACCTTTTACCGTTGCCTCACAACGCTCTGGACTATAATAATCAAAAAACACTTTACCTGCTCTATAAAAAGAATCTCCTCGTTTAAAGGAGACTGTTCCGCACATTTCTTTAATACGTTTTTGGTGTAATTCCATATTCAAATGAACAGCTCCTCTCTGAGAAAATCCCATTACAACAATATTGCTCGATTTTTAGACGAAACTGTCCACCCCACGTGGACAAATCGGTGTATTTGTCCACGGACGGTGACAGGCACCCATCTCATCACCATCTCATCACCATTTCATCTCTACCTATTCTATATATTGATAGTTGATATTGGAGTGATCGACTAGTTTTAGGTCTTTAGGTACTTTTAGGTAAAGGATGCTGGTTCCACCATAAAACATGGTTGCGTGCCTGAAGGGTTTTTCTCCTGTGAATTGGTTGACTGTGAATGCTTGTTGAAATTGGGAGAATTTGAGTTTACCTTTTTCTGGATTCTTTATTGTTAATGTATTTTCATTTAGTTCTATGCGAATCGGTTTTTCTAGTTCTGTTATTTCCATATTATTTACGCCTGAACGTGTTTTATAGTGAATTGCTTCAATTTTACCATCATTCTCCGTTTTTCTCTCCACCATTACTGCGGTACTAATAAGTTCATCGTTTTCGGTTGCAATGGTAAGTTCTTGCTCCTCGTAACCGAAACTCCAGCGCTTATTGATGTATTTATTGTCTATCTTATCGATATTTCCCTCATTCGCTGCTTCATATAACTCCGTGCTTTCTTTATCTATGTCTTGACTATTATTGATGATTTTGTAAATTACCTCTTCATCAGGAAGCAAGGGACTTACACCGGTACAAATTAGGAGTATAGCAACATATCCGCCTAACATCCAGCGTAAACGACTTCCCTGGAGAACTTTTTTCGTCCTGCCACTTCTCAAAATTCTTACAATACCTAAGATAATGATGAAGATTATAAGAAAAGGTAGAAGAAAAGTCATTACCTCACCTCTATTCTATTTGATATTGCAATGGAACTAGAAAAAAGCAAAGCAACAACTATCAGTACCTTCAGAACAAACAGTAAAATGGATGGTTCAGTAAATATAAATTGATAGATGCTTTTCACCCATTCAAAGCCCAAACTACCCGCACCAAGGATTCCCGCTCCGATAAAAATTCCTGGGATCAATACCACAAAAATCTTACTTATTTGCACCAGTGTTCCAAATAAATACCCAAGCCCAGAAAAGAGTAAAATGTAGAGAATGGTTGAACTGTATCCAATTACTACTTCTGAAAGTGAATGATTCGCGGCAATATATCCCTGGCCGCCAAATAAGTACATGATAATTTTCATTAATGAGGTTGATAGCATCGCCGTAATTCCACCAACGATACTTCCCGTTAGTAAAAATAGCATGTTTGAAAGATTACTGCTTAATCGATTGGTCACAAATGTAAAATCATCATTTTTATAGGGTGTTGTTGTGATCAGAATCGCTGTAATAAGAGCCCATATTATTGTAAAAATAATAACCATATCAGCAGAATAGAACTGAATATCTATTTCAACACTTTCACTGCTCGACCCCATCATTCCAACACCGTTAAAAGAGAAAAACACCGCTAATAACTGGATAAAAATGAGCGATATAAATACTTGTTTATACGCGGTTAATTTAAACGTAAATTGCTTTTTAACAACATCCAGCAAACTAATCTTAGATAAAGACATCATCTATTCCCCCTTTGGTTTTACTTGTTACGTACACACACACATCACTAGAGGATACTGGCGTTAGAGAAAGACCTGCTGCCTTGGCTTGTTGTTTTTCATTATCAGAAAGGGTATTTCTTACGACGGCATACGTGCGATCTAATCCGATATTCTTCGAATAAATGACCTCTTTATTCTTAGTCCATTCGTTCACGTTCTCAGTCAATCCTTGGATGCCAATAGCCCATTCTTTTAATTCTCCTATCGGCATATGCAGATGCTCTCTTCCCTCTTTAATGAGGAGGATATCTTCTAATAAATCCTCAATTTCATCTAAGTGATGACTTGAAAGTATAATGGTACGGGGATAAGCGATATAATCTTTAAGTAAGGCACGATAAAAGTCTTTGCGGACGGCCGCATCCATACCAGTAGCGGGTTCATCAAACATCGTTAAAGCACATCGAGCAGATAATCCTACGATCATATTAAATGTACTTTTCATCCCCTTAGAAAGATCGTTGTAATAGTGCGTCGAATGGAAAGAAAAATAGTCAAAAAGACGGCTAGCGAGCTTCTGATTCCATTTTTCATAAAAAGTTGCTGATACATTTAGTATTTCCTTCAATGTTAATGCTGTCGGGAAATTCATTTGGTCATTAATATAAATGACATTGGAGGAGACCATTAGATTATTAAACGGCTTTTCTGAAAAGACCTTTATTTCACCTGAAGTCTCTCGCAAGAAACCGGCAATGATTTTTAACAGAGTCGTTTTACCCGACCCATTACGACCTACTAAACCCGTAATCTTTTTTTCTTCAATGGTAAAAGATAGATTATTTAACGCTTTTGTTCTTCCATAATCTTTGGTCAATCCCCTGCACTCAATAACGTTCATTCCCCCGCCTCCCCTGTATTTACATCCTTTATCATTTGAATTAATTCCTCTTTGCTCACATCCAACCGTCCGGCTTCCATGACAATTTCAAAAACTAATTTTTTTAAGGTTTGATTTTTCCGTTTGCTAATGATAATTTCTTTCGCCTTTGGCGAAACAAACATTCCAAGTCCCCGTTTTTTATACAGAATGTTCTCCTCCACCAAAAGAGTTAAGCCTTTCGCAGCAGTTGCTGGATTAATCGTAAACAACTCTGCGAGCTGATACTGCGAGTAAATTTTTTGGTCACTGCCAAAATTCCCGTTCAAAATCTCTCTCTCCAGCCATTCTGCGATTTGCAAATAAATCGGCTTGCTTCCGTCCATATTAAGAATCAATCCTTTTCCTCTTTTCTGGTATAGTACATTACTGTTGTAATGTACTATACCACATTCACCGAAATAACGAAAGTTAACATTGGATATTTTTTCAATTTCATCCAATAAAAAAAAAGCCCAATTCCTTTGAGCTTCACAGGGAATAGGCTTCAATAAAGTTTTTAGATTACCAATCTAATCTGATTTCCAGATGGATCGCTTACTACAAAATAATCTGTTTCTTTTTGCACTGACGACCCTAGCTGTTGTAGTTGTTGAAGCGCTGTTTCTCTAGCCGCCTCATCCGGAAAAACGAGGGTATACCAATTTAAACCCACACTATTTTGTGGTGGAGTTGGTGCCCCCACTCCCTGCCAAGTATTAATAGCAATATGATGATGGTATCGTCCTGTTGACAAAAAGAGTGCTTGCGGATAATGACTGACGACTTCAAATCCCAGCCCTTTTGTGTAAAATTCTTCTGCTTTCTGCAAATCTCCCACATGAAGATGGATATGCCCCATGACTGTACCTGCTGGCAATCCATTCCATTCCGCATCACTTTCTGCCAGGATACTATTCCCATCCAGTTCCTCTGTTGCCATATCCACCAAACCATTTTTCCAGGTCCATTCCTTTGAAGGACGATCTCGGTATACCTCTATCCCATTCCCATCAGGATCATTTATATAGAGCGCTTCACTGACGTAATGATCGGCTGCCCCAAGCGGGTATCCCGTTCCTAGAAAATGACGTAAAAAGACGGATAAATCCGCACGGCTTGGCAGTAAAATAGCAAAGTGATAAAGCCCTGACATTCGTCCTTCTTTCGGAATCACATTTTCCGGCTGTTCAAGAGTCACTAATGTTGTTTTTCCATCTGTTGTTAATGCAGCCTTCCGTTCTGTCTTTTCAAGAACCTGAAACCCCATAATATTTTGATAAAAGGTTAGTGCATTGTCTAAATTTTTCACTTTTATGTTGACTTCGCCGACATAAATATTTGGTTTCTGGTGAAAACCTTCCATAATTTTATTACCCTCCATTCACGGTTCTTCTTATTATTCAATTACCTGACAAAAAAATTCACACAACAAAATGATTAATATCCACAATTTATACTCTACGTTACAAATCTAATCTTTTCGATGGGTCTTTACTAAATTTACAGATAATTAAAGTAATTTATTGTTTCTTAACAAATCTTTACACTCCCTTAATTAACATTCGGTTTTTGACTGCCTATAATCATAGTGTAAGTTACATAATCGAATCAAAGGGGAGAATGATTGTATGGATCGCCGTTTATTTTTAACCTATGTTGGAAGTAGTACTGCCGCATTAGTTGCCGCATCATCTGGGATTGGAGCCTTAACAGGAAACGCTATGACTGGAGACCATTTAATGAATGGTCAGCCGTCTGGAAAGGGCAAGTCACTTACATCACCCTTCAAACCAATTAGTCGTACCTGGGAAAATGATGTGGTACTTCCTAATGGGTACAACTACTCCATTATCGCATCTTATGGCGATAAGATTAACTCGTTGGGAGAAAAATTTGGGGATGCTGCCGATCTTACAGTCTATTTTCCAATGGATAGCTTAAAAGGTGGTAACAATTCTGAAGAAGGTTTGATTTGGGTAAATCACGAATTCCCTGAACCGGAAAACTATATGAAAGTGCTAGGAATCAATGAATCTACTTTTAAAAAGGAAAATCTAGCAAACTATCCTGAACTTCTAAAAATGGAAAAAGAAGCTGTCGGCGGTTCCGTCATCCACGTTAAAAAAGAAAAGAACGGATGGAAGCTAGTAGTAGATGATACATATAATCGACGTGTCGATGGCAATACTCTAATTGAATTAACCGGTCCTGCACGCGGAAGCAAGTATGTAGGCGGCGCTACCACTGTAGTTGGTTCCTTAGGAAACTGCAGCGGCGGACGTACTTTATGGAATACCGTTCTATCTTGTGAAGAAAACACAGAATATGGCGATGATTATGGCTGGCCGAATTTTACCGATGAACATTACGGCTGGGTAGTCGAAGTTGATCCGTTTGATCCAAAAAGAACTGTACGAAAGCATACTGCCCTCGGACGCTTTGCACATGAAAATACAGCAATGGGCCTAACCAACGATGGCAGAGTTGTCGTTTATATGGGAGATGATAAAGGCGATGCATGCTTCTACAAATTCATTAGCAGCAAGAAGTTTAATCCTTCCAATCGTGAAGCCAATTTCGATATTTTAGAAAGCGGAACTTTATATGTGGCCAGTATGAAAGAGCAAAAATGGATTGCTCTCGATCATGCAGCAAATTCTAAGCTTCAAGGACAGTTTGCTGATCAAGCTGATGTCTTAACGAATGCACGTGCAGCAGGAAAAGCGGTTGGTGGTACGCTATTAGATCGTCCTGAAGACGTGGAAATTCACCCTCATGACGGATCTGTCTTCTTAGCCTTAACAAACAATACAGGTCACGGTAATTTCCATGGACAAATTGTTCGATTTGTTCCTGCAAATGGCGACCATGCTAGTGAAGCCTTCACGTTTGAAGTATTTGTTTCCGGCGGACAGCAAAGCGGGATTACTTGCCCAGACAACCTTCACTTTGACAGCAAAGGGAACTTATGGGTTGTGGAGGATTTTGGTGCATCAGAAACAAATCAATATGCTGCTTATAAAAACTGTGGTGTATTCATGATTCCAACGGATGGAAAACAATACGGCGAACCTTTCCAATTTGCCTCAGGTCCAAAAGGCAGTGAACTAACAGGTCCATGGTTAACACCAGACGAAAAAACTTTATTCCTAGATGTGCAGCATCCTAGCACTTGGAATCTATACCCTAATCAAACATTTGGGCGTTCTTGTTTAATAGCGGTACAGGGTGGAAGCTTTAAGTAAGAAAATGTGGAAGGAGCATTTCTCATCATGTTCGTTTGTTCAAACCACGTAAGAGATGCCTTGAAGCTTATGTTTATTCCTCACGTGAAGTTAATCGCAGAGGAAGAAAGCTTTCGTTGTCATCTTTGTAAAAATAAAGCCAAATATAAGCTTTTTAGTTTTGGGCATATACGAAAAAAGACAAAACAAGCTATCTAAGGAGGTTATTCCATGCTTCAAAACATTGGTATTCCGGGCTTAATTCTGGTTCTTGTCATCGCACTAATCATTTTCGGGCCATCAAAACTCCCAGAACTAGGTCGTGCTGTTGGCTCAACCCTAAAGGAATTTAAAAAATCAACGCGTGATTTGGTCTCGGATGATTCCACCGATAAAGAACAGTCCAAAAAAGAGGAAAAAACGATTTAAATTTTATCTAAGGAAGATGCGGGCAGCAGGTTGTGCTTGCATCTTTTTTTAAGGAGGGAAACCATTGTCTAAACCACAGAATATGGATTTAATTGGTCATTTCGAAGAATTACGTAAACGGCTCATTATCACACTAGGCACCTTTATGGTTTTGCTCATTTTAGCCTTTGTTTATGTAGAGGATATTTATCAATGGCTAGTTCAGGATTTAGAGGTTAAATTGGCCATTTTAGGTCCTAGCGATATTTTATGGGTGTATTTATTGCTATCCTGCGTCATTGCCATTACAGGGACTATCCCTGTAGCCGCCTTTCAAATTTGGCTGTTTGTTCGTCCAGCATTAAAGGAAATGGAACGGAAAGTCACACTTGCCTACATCCCAGCCTTATTCCTACTTTTTATCGTGGGAATTAGCTTCGGATACTTTGTAATCTTTCCGATTGTTTTTCAATTCCTTCTCTCCCTGTCGGAGGATATGTTTATGACCTTCTTTACCACAGAAAAATATTTTAAGTTCCTGCTTCATATGACACTGCCATTTGGATTCTTGTTTGAACTTCCCGTGGTGATTATGTTCCTGACAAGTCTTGGTGTATTGAACCCATACCGATTGCAAAAGATCAGAAAATACTCCTATTTTGTACTCATCGTTACCGCAGTATTAATCACTCCCCCGGACTTACTATCAGATATTTTAGTAATCATTCCACTCATCTTTTTATACGAGTGCAGTGTTTTATTATCAAAGGTAGTTTACCGGCGAAAACAAAGATTCGAACTAGCATCATGAGTTCTAGTTCTTATTCTCTAGTATTCATAATAGAATGGCTATGACTTCTATTTGAATGGTTAAAGGGGATGTTTTTTTGAAGATTCAACGTCTTGGACATGCTATGTACGTTTTAAAGAGTAATGAAGGGAAAAATTATTTAATCGATCCTTTTTTTGATTTGAATCCTGGTTTTCCTGAGGAATTAAACACTGCCAACTTTTATCAATCTATCGACTGTGTTTTTCTAACACATGGTCATTTTGATCATACGAGCGGATTATCTAAAATAGTAGAACACAAGCCAGAGATTATGATTGTCGCTCAATATGAGCTTGCATTAATTCTTCTGCAACAAGGGATTAAAAATGTCCTTCCTATTAATTTTGGTGGTTCGGTATCGTTTGATGATGTAACCGTAACGATGGTTCAGGCAAGACACTCTTCCTCATATGGAGAAACAACGGGTACTCCTGTATATGCTGGGGAGTCAGCGGGATATATTTTTGCCTTCAAGGATGATTATACCCTCTACCATTCAGGCGACACTTCCTTAATGGCAGACATGAAGCTAATTCAGGATGTTTATCAGCCCGAAATTGCCATCCTTTCTTCATCCGGTCATTTTACAATGGGTCCGAAGGAAGCTGCCTATGCTGTCAGGAATCTATTAAATGTAAAATATGTAATTCCGAGCCACACCTTCCCCACAACTGAAACAGCAGCCTCGCCTGAATCATTAGTACAATTATTGGCAGCTTTCCCAGTAGTGGAATTTATGATTGATAGAGACAACGAGTTAAAAGAACTTTTAAAGGATTATAAAAAGACAGAAGTTACTCCACTAGCATACGGAGAAGAAAGAGAGTTTGTAAGGAAGAAATAAACGGTGCCTGTCACCAGGGTGACACCCAAAAGGTGTTCACCGTCCGTGGACACTGCCCACCTCAGGAGGACAGTCAAAATAAAATGGATACCGCCAACGGCGGTATCCATTTTATTTTTTAATAGTTTACTCTTAACTTTACTGATTTAGGTAAGCCCAAGCATATTGCGCGTAGAGTTCTGCTCCTGTGGCGAGGGAGTCTTCGTCGATGTTGAATTTACCGTGGTGATGGGCCCATTCTGTGTCTTTATCGGAATTTCCGCTTCCGACTAGTGCGAAGCTGCCTGGTGCACGGTCGAGGTATTCACTAAAGTCTTCCCCGCCCATGGTTGGTTTTTCGTTATAAACCACTTCATCCCCAAATGCTTCTGCGGCAACATTTTGAACTAGGTTTGCACTGTATTCATCGTTAATTACTGCTTTGGTTCCACGAATATATTCTACCTTTGCGGTTGCACCGTAAATCGCAGCAACCTGGTCAGCGTAATGCTGGAGCTGCACTTCAATATGATTTCTCGTTTCAGGGTTGAAACAGCGGACTGTCCCTTCAATTACTGCATTTTCTGCGATTACATTGAACCTTGTACCGACGACCATTTTTCCAATCGTCAAAACAGCAGGATGTTGGGCATCAATGGTTCTGGAAACAACAGTTTGTACATTCATGACGAAGGATGAGGCTACGATAGCGGCATCAATACATGCATGAGGCATGGCTCCATGTCCGCCTCGACCCTTGAACGTAACTTTGAATAAATCTGCTGAAGCAAAGGACGGTCCAGGGGTACACGCTACTTTGTGCGTTGGCATTTGAGACCAAATGTGAATACCAAAAACGTTATCCACTCCTTCCATTGCTCCTTGTTTCACCAACGCTTTTGCTCCCTCTGCTACTTCTTCTGCCGGCTGGAACAATAGTCGTACATTACCCAGCAATTCTTCCTTTATTTCATTTAGCGCTTTAGCTGCAATTAATAACATGGCGGTGTGCGCATCATGACCGCATGCATGCATTTTTCCATCCTCTTTGGAGGCATATTCTAGATCCCTATTCAGTTCTTCCACCTGCAATGCATCCATGTCACCTCTCAAGGCAACCGTCTTACCCGGCCTTCCCCCTTGAATTTCCGCAATCACACCTGTGGGTTCGGCTTTTCGATAGGAAATTCCTAATTGATCAAGGTACTCGCAAACAAATTGAGTAGTTTTGAACTCCTCCCAGGATACCTCAGGCTCACTATGAAGCAGCCGACGTAATTGTGTTAGTTCATCACTATATGTTTGAATGGCTTCTTTTATTTTTGCATGAATCATTACTATTCCGCCTCCGTTAACTTTTTGGCTGCCTCGTAAAGTATCTGGACAGCATTTGCTATATGACGTGAATCGGACCATTCCTCCGGACAATGGCTTAACCCATTTTTACTCGGAATAAACAGCATGCCCACATTTGTAAAATCGGAAAAGACCATCGCGTCATGACCAGCACCGCTGTTAATAGAGCACTTAGGTATATCTAGTTCACTTGTTTTTTTCTTTAGTAGAGAGACAATATCCCTGTTCATTTCTTTTGGTTGAATATATAGAAGCTGCTCAACACTCACTTCAATTCCTCTACTACTATATGAACCTGCTAATTCTTTCACTTTTTGTATTACATTCAAAACATTCTCTTCCTTGCCTGAACGAATGTCCACTGTAAACACAGTTTTATCAGGAATGACATTTGCTCCATTCGGAAAAACATTCAATCTTCCTGTTGTGACAACCGTACCATTCCCCTCCGAATCCGCAAGGTGAGGGAATTGTGCAATCATTTGAGCAGCGGTGACTAATGCGTCCGACCTGCGATCCATTGGCGTTGTCCCGGCATGTCCGGCCTGCCCCTTTACGGTAACTTCTAATTGAGTTAAGCCAACAATAGCCTCTACCACCCCAATTGGAATACCCTTTTCTTCAAGGATCGGACCTTGTTCAATATGCAATTCCAGATAGGCCTTCATCGTCTTAGGGTCCCTCTTTTTAGGAAGGGAAGGATCGAGCCCGATTTCCCTCATCGCTTCCACTGCATTAATACCATCTTTATCTTTTAAACTTTTAAAATCTTCCTCATCTAGTAAGCCCACAATTCCGCGAGATCCCATTAATCCTCCGCCAAATCGCGCACCCTCTTCTTCAACTAATGCAATCACTTCTAACGGATATTTTGGCTTTAACTGGTTCTCTGCAAAAAGTGCAGCTACCTCGAGACCTGCTACCACTCCCGCAGGACCATCATAGGAACCACCATTTGGGACGGAATCAAAGTGAGAACCGACTAGGACGCTTGGCGCATCCTTTAATGTTCCATCAAGCTTTCCAAAAATATTGCCAAATCCATCTTCACGAACGGTCAGACCGTATTCCTTCATCTTCCCTTTTATATACTGACGAGCCTGTAAATCTTCAGAACTATAAGTAAGCCGGGTGGTACCATGACCAGGTGTGGCAGTAAAGGTACTCAATGTGTCAATATGACTTTCCACTCGCGATTGCACGATTTCAAGATTTGTTTCTACTCTTGTATCCATTTACCTCAAACCCTTTCTTACAAGAATCCTACAAAGATTCCTGCTAGTACAACTGACACCATGGTTACCGTTATGAAGCCTCCAACCAGCATAGGAGGGAGCATATGGCTAGTCAGTATTTCTCTTTCCTTTTCATCTTCTGTTAAGGATTTAATTACTTCATTTGTGATAATGTAATCGGCTGGAAATCCATATAAAGCCGTTAGTGAAACAGCGAACGCCATTTCCTTGCTAACTTTTAGAAGCTTTCCTGCAATGAAGGAGAAAATATACATCCCGATTACCCCTAATACGATTGTGCCGACAAGCGGATAAATAATCTCAAGCATCATGCTTGGTGTCGCCTGTTTTAAACCATCAAAGATAAAGAGCATAAGCGCCATGATAGCAAATCCGAAACCATTTGCTTTTTGTAATACTTGCTTTTCCAAGAATCCAACACTAGTGGCGATTACCCCAAACAGTAAGCAGAGAACAAACGGACTGACCGTAACAATTGGTGCTAATAGAGTTGAAGTTAAATAGGCAAGGTATGCTACCAATGATAGTCTTAAAAATTTAAAGAAATCTGTATTATACTTTGCTGGCATATTTTTAAAGAGCTTTAACTCAGGCTTAATTTCCGCTGCTGTTGCCGCGACTTCCGCTGCAGCCTTACTCTGCGCTTCTCCTGCAAGTTGTCCACTGCGATATTGCTGAAGCAGTCTCTTTCCCTCTTTTTTCAAAACAATAGAAGTGATTGGGTAACCAGCAAATCCTTGCATGACATATATAACGATGGCAAAAACAGATAAAGTGGCAAGACCTGCTTCCTTGGCTCCCTCTGACATAATCAATGCCGATACGACTCCACCAACCAAAGGAGGAATGGCGACGACAATTGTCTCATAACCAAAAATGAATGTTCCAATTCCAAATAGAAGAGCGATAATTCCTAAAATACCTGAAAGAGCAATGATGATTGTTTTCCACTGGTTCTTCAATTCTTGAAGCGATAATAAAGTTCCCATATTTGTAATTAATAAGTACATCATCATCGTTGCAACAACTGGCGGTACACCTGCAAGTGCAACGATATCCTGCGGGAAGAATGTCCAATATCCTAAAAGGAACAAGACCGCGCAAACGAATATAGAAGGTACCCATGCCTTGGTTCGAACTGCAACTAAATCTCCGATAAATAAAATGGCCATAAGAATGACTAAAGCTAACATCTGCGACATAAGAGTCCCTTCTTTCTTGGATGAATTTACTAATCCTTCGTCTTACGAAAGATTAAAGTTATTATTAGAATAATAATATAATTATACTTTTCAGTCAATTAAAATAATTAAAAATATTCTTGCAAGCGTTTTCTCTATGTTTATCAGTAATCGCAAATAATATTTTGCTATTTTTGAAAATAAAAGAATTATTCTACAGTAATCCAACAAAAATACACCCCCAATTAGATCATTGAGGGTGCATTTTAAAAGCTTCAGTTAACGATGGGAACAAAGATTTTCTTGTGCTGATAATCTCCATCTACTTCATTTATTTTAATAACAGAGGCATTTTCTACCGGTTTAAAATTTTTCAAATCCTCAATTGGCCAATTCATCAGAAAGGTTAACAGCATATGAATAAAGGCGGCATGCGTTACAATAACAACATTATCATATCGCTGCTGCTGTTTCGCCCGTTCAACCACGGTGTTCATGAACATCGTTGCTCTTAAATACACATCTGCTAATGATTCCCCGTTCTGAAAGCGAAAGTAAAATTGACCTGCTGCTTTGAATTCTTTCTTCTTTTCAGGAGTGCGATCCGTAAAGTCATAAAGATTTCCCAGCTCCCACTCTCTTATTAACGGATTCTCGTAAAAAGGAATACCCTCTGGCAACGAGGAATGAATCGCTTGAGCTGTTTGCATGGTACGTAAATAAGGAGAACTATACAAAACCGTCCTTGGAGTAGCTATTGTTTTGAAGAATTCAGCCGTTACCTGTGCTTGTTTATGACCGAGCTCCGTTAAACTATGCTGTGAATCGTGAGTATGCGCCATCACTGTTTTATCCACATTATGCTCTGCTTCACCATGACGGATGAGATAAATATTCAACCATTCCCAACCCCTTCTACTAGTCTATTACCTCTATTCTACTTCAGCTAACTGCCCCATTACCTTGTAAACGTTCGACAACCTTCTACATTTACATAAAAAGGCACCTTCCGTATGGAAGGTACCTTTTTATAAATTATTGAAAAACGTACGGATAACGTCTGCTCCCCCTATAAAGGTTCCAAATGAACCTCCAATGTTGGTTAGGATGATGACCAGCAGGACCCTTGTAAATTTATTACGCCAAAAGCCTTTAAGTGTAAAAACATCTTCTGATAAGGTTTCAAAGTCTGCCACACTTGGGCGTTTGATATAAGCCTGCACAAGCCCCGATACCCAGCCTGCGGCAAGTAATGGATGCAAGGTGGTGATGGGCGCCGCTATAAAGGCTGCTAATATAGCCAGTGGATGTCCCAATGCAGCAGTTGCACCGAGTGCAGCTGTAATTCCAGTCCAGAGGATCCAGCTAATTGCTTGATCCATACCAGCGGATGGATTGAGAAAAAAGGTAAATGCAATCAGTGCAACAATGAGTACCGGGATTGCCCAGCCGATAATTTGCGGTGTTTTTGATTTTGGCTTTGTTTTTGTGAGAGCTTGTAAATCCTGGTCATGGTGAATCTCTTTTGTGATTCCTGGAACGTGTGCCGCTCCTAGAACTGCCACAACTTTTTTACCGGGTGCTTCTTTAATTTTTTGAGCTAGGTATTGATCGCGTTCATCAATTAAAGGTTTCTTTAATTTAGGAAACGCTTCTGAAATTTCAGCAAGCGAAGCATTCAATGTATCTTGAGTCTTCATTTTCTCAAGTTCTTCTTCTGAAATGGTTTCTTTATTGAAAATACTATAGATAATTGACGTGAGCAGCTGTGCTTTTCCCCAGACCCCAACATTCCCCCAAATGCGCGAGAAGGTAATTTGGATATTACGATCGGCTAAAACGAGCTCAGCCCCTATTTCTTTTGCCGATTCAATTCCTTGGATCATTTCTTGCCCTGGTTTTGTATCAAATTGCTTGGCTAAGCGGTTTTGAAAAGATGATATGGCGAGATTCATGATTAATAATGTAGCCTTCTTTTCCTTTATAACCTTGAAGATATCCATTTCTCTCCACTTGTTGCCGTCCATAATCGACTTGTAGCGTTGTTCATCCAATTCGATACAAACAGAATCAGGCTGTTCTCGGTCAATGACCTCTTTTACTTGCTCCACGCTTAGTTTGGAAACATGCGCCGTACCAATTAATATGATTTCTTTGCCATCCAGTTGAATTCGGGTTATATTTTCTTCCGTCATAATCTACTTCCTTCGTAAAAATATACTTATACAAATGTCTATATCTTTATAATGAAGGACAGCCAGCAGAATTTCAACAGAAACAATGTTGATACACAAGTTCAAAAATAAATTATAATTTAATAGAATTGGTAAATACCGAGGTGATTCTTATCCAACAGTTAGACTTGCTACAACAGGTAATCGATTATATCGAAGATCATATTAAAGACGAAATTGATCCAGAGAACTTAGCAAAAATGACGGGCTATTCCCCTTTCCATTTTTATCGAGTTTTTCAAAAGCATACAGGATATTCCTTAATGGACTATGTCGTAAAAAGGAGACTTCAGTATGCATTACATGAACTAATTAATGGGAAAAAGGTAATCGAAATAGCCATGGATTACGGATTTGAAACCCATGCTGGTTTTACAAAAGCCTTTAAAAAATGCTTCGGAAGCCCTCCTAGTTTATTTAAGATTCATTGTCCTAAATCATTACCGCATAAATTAGATTTGAACAGCATTCATCAAAAGAACACGGGCGGCATCGTATTGCAGCCTATGATTGTGAAGAGGCAGTCCTTCACTGTTGCAGGTAAAACATTCGAAATTAATATGGGGAATGTATCTTACACAAGAGATGCACCTGCGATTTGGGATCAAGAAGGGCTGGCAGACGGTTCCATCGAAAGATCTCTATATAAATCACTATCCCCCAAAAAGCACGGGGAGTACTGTATAAACTTAAGTCCTTCAGCCGTAGGAGATAAGTTTATCTATTTATTTGCTGTAGATTTGAACAAAGATACTTCAATTCCAGATGGACTGACATCATTACAAATACCAGCAGCTACTTATGCTGTGTTCAGAACTCCTTTGGTTGAAGTTGAGAAGTTTGCTTCAGCGATCAAAGGAACATGGAATTATATAGTAGAGGACTGGTTTCCACACTCATCTTATGAAGTGGATGAAGAGGCATATGACTTTGAGTACTATGATGAGCATTGCCACCACTGGGATCACGAAAGAATCTATATGGAGATACACATTCCTATTAAAGAAAGAGGATGAATACTCTAATGGGTTCCGTTTCCTATCGCAAAACGTGAAATTATAACTAATAATGTAAAGCAAAATGCATATCAATTCACACCGCTTTTTGCGGTGCTTTTGTTTTGCAAAAAATAGCTCAATCCATATGAACTAAGCTATTCATCCGTATTTATTTCGTGGCTTTTTAAACTAAACCAGCTAATAGGATGTCAATATTTTTCTATAAAATTATAAAATAACGAATGATATAATAAAAATATTCATGCCAAATAACCCTCCTTATCTTCATTACTGGAAGGTTTTTCATGTATTACTTAATTGTATCTTTTATACTAAATCAAGGAAATTTTCTTTACTCTTTAGTAAGGCATAAATCCAATGAATAAGTTTGTTTGTACATGCAATCATGGCTACTTTAAAGGGCTTTCCTTCATCTCGCTTTCTATCATAGAACTCTTTTAACTTCTTATTGCGAGAGCACCTAATACCACAGAGAACTGCCATATATAAGGCATGACGCAACCTACTTGAACCTCTATTGGTGATCCGATTTATCGTAGCTGTAAATTTACCAGACGAATGCACACTCGGATCAATTCCAGAGAAAGCAACCAGTTTTTAGGATGATTGAACCTCTCGATCTCACCAATTCCAGGGATTGATTGGATAATCTTATATTTTTCTATTTCTCGTGCCAAAGCATCTATTCGCTCATCCAACTTGGCTAGATGCTCTTGGTATTGGAGAAGCATTTGAATATACATTTCTAACTTAATCCATATAAGTAAAGGTATAATTGTAAATGCTACTGATAAAAAAAAATCCCAATGAAAAAGAGTATTTCTTAACCAAAAAAATCAAGATATTCTTCATTTGCTTCCGTAACTTTTTTTTGTAATTCTCCCATCACTTTAACTTTTTCCGGAGATTGTATTGTTTTCATAAATCTCTCCTAACATTATTTACTTAAATTAAATCACCCAATTTTTATTATTTATTCCTATCGTCCTGCTTATCTGTAAGTCCCTCCTAGTTTATCTTGATTTAATTAATTGGAAAATATTCCAAAACCCTTCTTCAAGTAAACTGCAACGTTAGTGGAACAAGAAAAAGGGCTGCCGAAGTAGCCCCCAATCCCTAACACTAGCACCCGTTACCTAAATAAGTTTACAGTCCTTTGATTAAACATTTTTCAACATTGTTTATAACCACCATTTTTCCTGTGGAATTAAAACCGTTTTAATATCAAAGTTATTTTCAAACCAGTCTTTCATCAAAGTTTTATGTCCAAGATATTCTGAAGCAGAGTGGGAAACACCTATAAGCGACATTGATGTTTTTGAAGCATACTCTATCATTTCTTTGTATCTTTGTTTTCCATAATCGTTATCAATATGGCAATGGACTTCCCCTGTAATATATGCTTGAACGCCATTTCTTTCTGCTTCCTTCATCCAATCAACTTTATCTCCACAACCAGCAACAATTGCTATCCTTTGAATTTCATTTAATTTTTTACCTTCAAAATCAACATAGGGAACTTCAAAAATACCTTTCAATGTTGAAACTAATTCATCAGTGTTTGTTTTTTCAATATTACATACTAGTAAAAAATCATTCTTTATTTCATTTAATAATTCTCTCTCAATAATTTCAGCTTTTAATGCTCTGGCAATCGCAACATTCGTGCCTAATTTTTTATGACAATCCATAGGTATGTGGCAGGTGTATATAGATAGTTTTTTCTTCTTCACTTGCCAAATGTATTTTTCTTTAATGGGAAGAAATCCTTGTCCCCATTTGCCTTTAGGGTCTCCACATTCCATTAGCAAGGGATGATGCATAAACAATAAATCTCCCTCGTTACCTTCTTCTAGAAACCTTTCCAATACATAATCAGTTGGAAAAACAGCCAAAAAAACTCTTTCAACTTTTGAAGCACCTTTTAACATTAGTCCATTAAAAAGTCCAACAAATTCCTTTTCAAAAGCAGATTTCCAATCAAATCGTAAAGGGTCATAGGCATTAGGTATAAATCGACTAAATGAAGGATCTTTTCCAAATGCTTTTATATCGAATTCGATGTCTAATTTACTAACTAATTCTTTAATTTCTGGCAAAATTAGCCACCCTCTCTAAATAATTACTATTTTTTCAATTATTCACTTAATAAACCAGTAATTGGGGTATTTCTCTTCAATTAACCTGTCCCGTTACTTCAAGAAAGTTCAACAAAAAGAGGCGTTAATCCTTCTTGGATTAACGCACCCGTTAGTGCAACAAGCACTATTTCTTCTCATGCATATAATCTTCGAACTGTGTAGCAATAAGTTATGTACTTTTAGAATATTGTTGTTCAACTAAATGACTGTCGTATATTAACTAAAATAAAAAAGTATAAAACGTTTATTACCAGAAAACACTAATTACATTAACAGACATAAAGGGTGAGAATTGTATGCTTAACAAAATTATACTATGGACGTTACTTATTGCTCCATGGTTTACATTATTTTTGTTAAAGAAAGAAGATATAAAACGCTTTATGCCCTCAGCAATTTTCGCCTCCTATTTAATGATTATTTATAACGTGATTGCAAATAATCAAAAGCATTGGGTATTTAATGAGACGCTTATACCTTGGTTGAAACCCTTATTTGTTTCAGGGGTGTTTGGAGCTTTTCCGGTAATAACTTTATGGATTTTTTATTTTACTTACAGAAAATTTTGGATATATCTTGTTACTAACATCTTATTGGATTTCATGTTTGCTATTTTCCCCATTCATTATTTGTTTCAAGATATTTTAGGGATTTACAAACTGGTTAATATTTCTTCGTGGGAACGTTTTATTCTTTTCGTTGCTCTATCTGTTATTATTTATGGTTTCTACAAATGGCAAGAGATGATTTTTAAGCCCGAATTGAAAGAAAGAGGACGAACATAATAATTTGCTCTATGTCATGGAAGGATTATCGATAATACAGTAACCACATATACAATAATTCTTCTCCTGGATTCATCAAAATCCGACTCCTTTAGACATGGTAATTTTAACTAAAGGATGTCCATATTTAGAAGAATTACTGCACAGTATTAGTCAAATACGACATAAAAACATCTATATTTCCATCTTGTTCTTCAACTCCCTCAGTTTGATACGAATATCTCTTGAATGCTCACTTATTCGCAGGATTTCATAACCCTTGTAATTGGATTTACGGGTAATTGAAATGAGTTCAGATCATCTTGGCTTTGTGAAGGCATAGTTAAATAAAGGAGTCAGCTACCACTCCATATTTTACCATATAATGTACATCTCCACGCCGCCCCTGGAGGCTTTTCCTCCCATGTCTCAACGGGTCAATCGCCCTCTCATTCCTTCGTCATGCCTATCCAAGGGGTGGAGGCCAGTTATGCTAACCTGATGGGTCACAGTGCCCTTTTGTTTAAGAAACCTGGTACTCCGTACATATTTGAAATCCTACGAATAAGACAACATTCAAAAATTAAAGTTAACAATTTTAAATGATGCATTTATAAAACTAATGTATTATTTCTATGCTGCTAAAGGGATTAATACTTGGATTTTACTTGGACAGTAAGACTCGTTTCGTCGTGCTATTCCTACAAAAATCCTGGCTAGTTTTCCTATCAGTTTCATTATTGATTTCATTTTCTTTATCTTTTTAACCTTCACATTATGGGAATGGATCGCTTTAAATTCAGGGTTATTCATCACAAGGCTCATGGTTGCTAAGTAGAGAAAGCGTCGGAGTCTTGATCTTCCTCGCTTTGAAATGACAATCTGACCTTTCCATTTACCTGAACTTGCTTCAGCTAGGTGTAATCCTGCATGACGTAATAGAGAGTTCCCGCGGGAGAATCCACTTAAATCTCCTGACTCACCTAGTATCCCAGCTAATGAAATTTCACTTATTCCTTTAATCGTAAGTAGTTTTATTGCAAATGGTATTTTATAGAGAACTTCTTTAACTTGTTGTTCAACTCTTTCGAGTTGTTTTACAGCGAGGTCATATTCTTCTATTAATTGTTCTAGATGGAATTTATAAGCATCAAGTGCTTGTCCCGTTCCTATAGAAGTTTTTGCTAGATTGATTAATAATTGAGCTTTTCTTGGCCCTGGCTGTCTTTTCATTAATGACTTCCATCCCTTTTGGACTTCCAGTGACTCCATTGATGATATTTCATCTGGAGTTGGAAACAAACGAAGGGTTGCGATTGCTCCTTTGCACGAAACATCGTTAAAAACTTGTCGCAACTCTGGAAAGACAACATCCACCCATCTATTTATTTGATTAATAGACATTACGAGCCGTTTAACAATTACATCACGGTTAGACATTAGAACTCTAAGTTTCTCAAATGATTCTGAAGATGGACGAATAAAGGAGTAGTAGCCGTTTTTGACCATATCTGCAATAACGAGTGCATCTTTTTTATCACTTTTTGATTGTGTATTATCACGATTCTCTTTATTTCTTTTTACTAAGTGGGGATTGACTGTTACTACCTCAATGTTTTGGTCATATAACCATTTTGACAGGTTAATCCAGTAATGGCCTGTAGGTTCCATACCTACTATTGCTGCATCTAGGTTTTTTAATCTTTTTAAATCATGAATCCAGTTTAATAGATTAACGAACCCCTCTTCATTATTTTCAAATGTAACAGGGTCTCCGACTACAATTCCACGAAAATTAACTGCTCTTGCAACATGTAGTTGTTGAGCAATATCAACACCAACAATAAGGTGTGTATCGGAAATTCTTTCTATTAGTTGATTTTGTTTGTCTTGCATTTTAAAATTCATAGTAGGGCTTCCTCCTTAAGACTCTGAGTTGGATTGGACTCTATACTCGTATCTTACTGAGGGGCTCAATTTTTTTCAAACCTGATATTTAACGATCTACAGGAATGCTAACCTGCTTCGTTACTTTAAGTGTAATACTTCACAATTTTTTTAGCCCCCTCCAATCTGTTATGCGTTGTATGCAAAGAAAATAGATCCAGGCCAGATAATTTAATTCTTTGTAATGATTGTAGTGAAAACTTAAAACAACGATGACAAGCAATGGAGCATAAATATGAAAAAACAGAAAATCAACTTTTAATTGAAGGAGGTTTTTATGATGGGTATTTTAGCGAAAATCATCTGTAAATTAAAAGGTCACGTTTATGAAGAAACAAACCAGAGACCCGATGGATGGGGATATATTGCAACTTGGTTTATATTTAACCGATGTGGTCATGAAAAGGTAGTCACTATCCGCGAGGATGAAGTTTAATTCATGTCATCAAGTAACGGTGTCTACTACGGTAACAGGACAGGTTGGTTAGTTTAATCTGTCCTTCTTTTTTTCATCCCTTCTTCAATTAACCTGCTAGTTAGTGGAACAAGAAAAGCTGCCAAAATGACAGCTCCACTCCTTTACTCTTGCCCCAGTTAGTTTAACAAGAAGTACACAATATCCTCGTATTACGTCATTGTTCTTCTTCTTACAAGTTCAATTTCAAATATCATACTCACATTCTCATTGCATAATTTTCTTCAACTGTTTTGTCAATTTTTGTGGCTAAATTTACTTTGTAGTTTTCAACCAGAGATATATAATTAAGGTATTAAACGGGAGGAGGAATAAAAATGAAACAAGTTGCACTCCATCAATGGCAAAAAGAACATAATAAACGAATAGCAGAATTTCATAAGAACCATGAAATTAAAATACAACGTGGTGAAAATGGAAACGGTTTGTTGGCTAAATGGGAAAGATTTTTTTATAACAATGTCATTTCCCCTCTTAAAAAATAAAATACTTATTAATTGAACTGTCTTCATAGTACAGTTCATTTTTTTCTCGTTTTGAGTAAAAAATACGCATTAAGCGTTTTTTCTTTTTCAACTAAGTCGAGTAGAAAGGAACCTCTCTACCTTACGGTAGATTGTGTTCCTCCCCCTCACAGAACCGTGCTTGCGCTATTAACGCACACGGCTCCTCCAAATTATCATTCACAGAATATAGCTAATTTCTTTTCTTAAATCATAAATATTCACTTTGATTCTTGGTGAAGGTAGTGGATATTTATTAAGAAAGAGCCTGAATTTGTCCCAAGTAAAGGATTTCCTTTGGCTTCTTCTGTTTAGCCATTTGTATAGTAAGCATTCGATTTTCTCTTTAAAGTTGTTAACAGTTTGGGTATTATCTGTGATGCAATAATAGTTGTAGTAACCTATTAGTGAGCGTTTAAATCTATCCATAATCATATGAATATCTTTATTCCTATTATTCTTCAGCCATTCTTTAGTTCCTTTTAGTTTGCCTTGGACTTTCTTCCTGCTCGTTTTCCGCTTTACTCGGAATTTCCCGTGCTTACTTATCCCACAATAGTGAGTAAATCCAAGGAAGTCGAAGGTACCCGGTTTGCCAATTCCGTCACGTTTTGCATTCTTCTCCGCAAACCGTCCGAAGGGAATTATTTTAGTTTTATCCTCGGCTATTTCTAGGTTAAATTTCTTTAATCTCGCTTTTAATGAATGAAAGAATTGCTCGGCTTCACTTTTATTCTGAAAACAACAAACAAAATCATCTGCGTATCTTACTATATACGCCTGGCCTTTACATTGTTTCTTAACCACTTTTTCAAACCATAGATCAAGAACGTAATGGAGATAGACATTGGCTAATATCGGAGATATCACTCCACCTTGCGGTGTACCATTGTCTGTCTTGTATTTCTTACCTTCCTCCATGTATCCACCTTTAAGAAACCTGCTGATTAGTCTCAGTAGGTTAGTGTCAGTGATTCGGAGTTTCAAGAATTCCATCATCCATTTGTGGTCAACGTTATCAAAGAAGCCTTTAATATCTACATCTACTACATAGCTTATTGCTCTCTTCTCAATATAATGATTCAGTATTTTCAGTGCATCGTGGCAGTTTCTATTTGGACGGAACCCAAATGAGCAGTCTAGAAAGTCATTTTCATAGATGGCATTTAGTATTTTCGTAATGCCTTTTTGAACAATTTTATCTTCTTGTTCCGGTATTCCCAATGGTCTCATCTTGTTTGAGTTGAGCTTTGGGATATACATTCGTCTTACTGGAACAGGACGATAACTTTTGCTTTTGAGCCTACTTACTAAGTCCTCTATGTTTTCTTCTAAACTTTCATCGTATTGCTCTTTAGTAGTACCGTTAATCCCAGTTGCCTTCTTATTGGGTAGTTCAAGATGGCATTGAATTAATGCTTCCTTATCTAAAAGATGTGCAAGAGATGTAAATTTCATTTTAGGATTAGATTTTGCTAATTCTGCTATCCTTAGTAGTTTTGTTTCCATTTATTTATACCTACCTCTGTGTGTAGTAAATGTGTCCCTAGTAAGGGTGATAACTGGTAGCTAGCCTTTCCTCCATCGGCATTACCCAACTTCATTGGTACTACGCTGCTATCCGACTCCCTACACGGCATTTGGTTTCCTCGCTTTTTATCACTTGTAGACCATACTCTTCTATTAAAATAAGAAAAGACCGGTAGGGTCTCCCGAGTTGCCGTATCATATCAATGTGTAACGTGCCAAGGTCTCTGACCCCAGAGAGGTTTTACCCTTCTTGCCATTAACGAAAGATAAAATGTAGCTTTCTGAACGCAGGTATGTCATCAGCCCTCTCGATTTTCTAACATTATGGAGCTCAATCCCTTCAACCCTTGGGCTTTCGGCCCGCCACCTAACTGTCTACGCTTAAAGACTAAAGTTACCTTTAGTCCTTCAAGACTCGCTACGAGCGAATGGCTAGTTCTTACTCGACGGGAATCCCACCCGCTATATGATACGACCTATGCTCGGCCGCACACCCACACGTTAGCTGAATAACAAAAAAAGAACCGCCGCAGCAATCCCCGTTGTTCAACTCTTGCCCCTTTTAGCTGACAAAGGAACTTATTTAGTTACTCTTTGCCTTAATTTTTTCCAATAACTACTGTTGCATCCAATTCTTCATTTCTTGCTATTTTGGTAGTTAATCCAGCAGTCGCAAAAATTTCAAAGGTTTGAGCAGCCTGCATTTTGCTCGTCTCTACCAATAGATGCCCTCCAGAAGCAAGCCATTGAGGAGCCTCTTCCGCTACCTTTCGCTGAAGGTCTAGTCCGTCCTTTCCTCCGTCAAGTGCCACTTTTGGTTCATATAAGCGGGCCTCCTGGGGAAGTAGATTCATTGCATCAGTTGGAACATAAGGTGCGTTTGCAACTATTATGTTCACACGACCTCTTAATGTATGGGGTAACGTATTATACAAGTCTCCTTGATAAACTTGACCACCAATTTTAGTTATGTTGCGGGAAGAACATTTTACTGCGACAGGATCAATGTCAACGGAGTGTAATACAATCTTATTCAAGACAGTTGCTATTGCAGCACCAACTGCACCAGACCCACAACATAAATCAACAACAATATCACAAATGTGGGTCAATGCTTCTGCCTGCTGAACCAGAAACTCCGTACGTTTACGTGGAACAAAAACTCCCCGTTCTACTTCTATCCGCAGCCCACAAAACTTTGTAAATCCAAGTACGTATTCAAGTGGTACGCCACTGGCTCGTATTTCTACCATTTTCATTAAATCCTCGATACTGCCAGCCTGTGAGATAAGTAACTGTGTTTCTACTTCAGCAAAAATACACCCCTCGCTCCGTAGTCTGTCGATTATACTTTTTTCCATTTTATTATCTAAAGAGAAAGAAAAGTTTTGTCTTATTTATCCCACCACTTCCGTAAAATTTAAGGTTATTGATTATCTATATTCTAGAACTGAAAGAAATTTCCTTCTTTAACAAACCTGCATCCGATAGTTGAAGATTGCAGTACTGTGTCAAATTTAATAATCAGGTCAATAATTCCTTTAAAAATAGAATCTTTAGGGAGAGATGTATTTTGCTATTATCAAAAGCCAGGGAAATTTATGAATCTGATAAACGAATTGAAGGGTTCTCCCAACAAACTTTAAAGGCCTATAAACTTCAAGTGTTGTTGGTGATACGGTATTTTGAGGATGTAAAACTCGAAACCATTAATACTACTATCAAAATAAAAGAATACTTGGCAAAGTCAAGTGAAAATCTAAAGCCATCCAGCTTAGCTCACCATATACGTTTTATAAAGTCACTTTTCCGTTGGTCATACGAGGAAGGTTGCTAAATTAAAAGAACCTAAAGCAGGAAAACGAATCCCAAAATTTTTATCGGAAAGAATCGAATACTTAAGGGAAGCCTGTGACACTCCTATGGAAAAGGCATTATTCGAATTTATGTTTTCAACAGGTTGTAGAATAGATGAAATTGTTTCGCTAGATAAGAACAGGATCAATTGGTCAAACCGATCAGCGATCGTTCTAGGCAAAGGTGATAAAGAAAGAGAAGTATATTTTAATATTCGTTGTGAAATTTGGCTTAAACGGTACTTAGATAATCGTCAGGATAATGATCCGGCCATTTTTGTTACAGAACGTAAACCACATAGAATGAGCATTGCTCAAATGAGATACATTGTTAAGCGGATTTCTGATAGGGTAGAGATTAGTAAAGTAATTCATCATCCACACCAACTAAGACATAGCTATGCAACACATTTGTTGAATAATGGAGCAACTCTTGATGTTATCCAAAGTCTACTTGGTCACCAGAAGAGCGAAACTACAAAAATTTATGCCCAATTAAGTGGTAGTCTTAGACAAGAATTGTATAGAAAATATTATTAACCAATTGCTCAAATATGTACAAAAGCAACACTTCTAAAGAGTGTTGCTTCGTTTAACTCTTATCTAATAAACGAACATTAACTTTAGATGAATTAAACATCGAGAGAAAGTGGTTGTAAAACCATTCTAAATCTGAAGACATATATTTATTTATCTAAATGTAAATTTATTATGGGGCTATTTTCTATAATAATCATGAATATTCACCTTCTAGTTTTTCTCATGATGTGTCTATATAAGAATAGAACAGGCAATAAAATAAGCGCACTAATCATAATCGCTATTTTAATCGTAAAGTTTGAAGCGATCACACCAATTACGGGACCGCCGCCAATTTGTCCAATCGCATCCACCTGACCTTTTACAGAAAAAAAGGTAGCACGTGTAGACGAATCCGGGATGATTTTATTCAGCCAAACGGTCTCCAATGGATACATAATGCTTCTAGAAAT
Source organism: Neobacillus sp. YX16 (assembly GCF_030123505.1). GTDB lineage: Bacteria > Bacillota > Bacilli > Bacillales > Cytobacillaceae > Neobacillus. The sequence goes on along the minus strand of NZ_CP126115.1, from coordinate 657,231 downwards.
TTGGACGATGATATAAAAAGCTAACAAACCAACAGCAAATGTGGTAAAGACGAAACCAATTAATGAACTGATAATTAAAATGCTCCCAATAAAAAGGGCCACGTAAATCTGGTTAAGATGCTGGTGTATGGAACTATTATCAACAAAATGGAGCGCTGCAAATGTCAAAAGGACGACAATGAATTGAACCCCGCCCATCAGCAAAACTAACTCACTATCCGATAAGTTCGATAGACCTGATTGCTCAATAAAGTGGGGAATCCACAGTCGGTCAAAGCCCTCACTGTAAAGGCCAAAAAATAACGCAATCAGAAAAAGGATTCTCATGAGGTAATTTACTTTAGAATAATAAAGTATTTGACTCATATTTTCCCTGATATTCTTCCAAACTGATACTCTCTCCACTTTTTCAACTGGTTTAAAATTCTCTTCTTTCATAAAGAAAACTAAAAGGATGGATAGCACTACCAACCCAATACCACCTAAAATGATGGGCAAATTGAGTATATAGTAACCTGCCAGCATGCTTAAAGGAATGGCAAGGACTTTTCCGAGATTACCTGCCTTAGCACCTTTGACGAAAGCTGAAGAGGCCCGTTCTTCCCCAATTTCATCTGCAATCCACGCTTGATGAGAACCACTCGTAAAAGTATATCCAATCCCCCATATGATTTGGGATAAAATCACAGCTGTAAAGATTGGAAACATACCTTCAATAATAAAACCTATTCCAATTAAGAAAAAGCCGATAATGACAGATAGCTTTCTGCTTTTTAAATCGGACAGGATTCCTGTAGGAATTTCAAAAATGAAAACAGTAGCCTCCAAAACCGTTCCCACTAAAACTAATTGCAGTGGATCAAGTTGAACCATTTCTACCTGATATAACAAGTTTACGGTAAATATAAAGGTAAAAAACAATTGTGATACGAAACAGGTATAAATGTAAACCTGATACGGATCCTTTTTCTTTAATAAGTTCATCTTCTTTCCCCCTCACCATAATCATAAAGCGAATGACCGCTCATTTCTGTTCCTAATTTGCGATTATCTACAAAAATATTTGTTTGACTATTCTAAATCTTATATACTTAATAATCTAAGGACGTTGTTATCATGGGGGTAAGAATTTGGAGTATTTATTTGAAGCAGTAAAAGAAAATGTTTTTATTTTAGCCATTTGGGATTCTAAGTGGAATTCCTATAATAACTGCTATTTTATTGTACAAGAAGATGGCATTACTCTAATAGATTCCAGCAAAGAGGAGCATTCTTCCTATTTGGTTCAAGCTCTAAAACAAATAGGTAAAACACCAGAAGACGTCACACTAGTTTTAGCCACACATGGTCATGAAGATCATGTCCAAGGAACATCTATTTTTAAAAATGCAAAAAAATATATTCATCATCAAGAACGCAGTCTTATCGAGTGTCCAGAACCAGATGAGTTCGATTTCATTTTGTTAGAACGTGGAGTGATTCAAAACTTTGAATACTTTTGGGTTGGCCATCACACTCCTGGCTCGCTAGCATTCTATCATCAGCCATCAAAAGTCCTTTTCACAGGTGATTTCCTGTGCTTTTTTGGTGATCCACTTTCAAAAGATGGATTAGTCTCAGTTGGCAATGACCTTAGACATGAATGGCTGGAGTTTTTACGCAATGGAGGGGTTGCTAAGGACGAGCTAAATGTTTTTCTAAAAGGACTAGAGACTATGAATTCTTTTGATGTAGAAGTGATGTGTACTGGGCACGGCGGTGTACTTGTTGGGGATATTCAGTCATTTGTCTCTGAATTACTTAATGTGGGCAACAAATTACAGGAAATAGAGGTAAAAAACTAATTAAAAGCAGCATAAGACTCAAACTGTATAGTTTGTGTTTTATGCCGCTTTCTTGAACTTCAGCGATCCTCATCAGTTTCACTTAAAGGGACTCCGCCTGCTTTTATTCCCATCGATTCTCGAACTTGTATTAAATCAGCGATTTGGGAACGATTTAATTCATTCGCCTTTTTCAAAATATTATTGGAGTACATAAGGATCGTAGCGTAATGTTCGAGAGATTCCATTCGAAAATAAGCCTCCATCAAATCCCTTCCCCACGTAAGTGCTCCATGATTGGCCAATAGTACCGCATTATGTGTATTACAATATGGAGCAATAGATTCGGGTACTTCTTGTGTTCCAGGTAAAGCATAAGGCGCTACTGGTACATTACCTAACAATACAATTGCCTCTGGTAAAACTGGTTTATCAAGAGGAATCCCTGCTATTGCAAATGAAGTAGCAACCGGAGGATGGGCATGAACAACGGCATTCACTTCGGGGTTTTCATTGTAGACCCTTAGGTGCATCTTCACCTCGGATGAAGGTTTCAAATTTCCCGAAAGGACTTTACCAGAAAGGTCCATTTTCACCATCATGTCAGGCGTCATATAGCCTTTACTTACTCCGGTAGGCGTTGTCCAAATTTCATTAGGACTCACTTTCACTGAGATATTTCCATCATTCGCAGCTACATAATTTCTGTTATACACCCTTCTTCCGATTTCACAGATCATTTCCTTTGCTTCCTGATTGGAATAGTATTGTTTATTATCCTGCATAACTATTGAACTCCTTTTTCAGCAGAGATTTTTCTATTTTAATCATCCATTAACAATATTCTTATTTTATGGGTAGTGCAGTCAATTTGTTAGTAACCTTTTTCTGATTTTTATAATAAACTATGAACTTTATAAATACAAAAAGGAAAGAAATGAAGCAACCTTTTAAAAGTAAAAAAATCCGGCCCAATTTAATGAGCCGGATTTCTTAAGCTTGTTTTAACTCTAACCTTCGCGCAACTAGTGACAAAGCATAATTAACGATAAAGTACATCAACGCCACAATTACAAAAACAGGTATCACATACGATCCCTTTTGTGCGTAAATAATTTGTCCGTTGTGCAATAAATCCGGCAACGCGATGACGACGGCTAAAGATGTATCTTTAAGCAGAGAAATAAATTGACTGACAATAGGTGGAACCATTCTTCTCAGTGCTTGCGGCATGATGATATAGCGTAATGTCTGGATGTAGTTCAGACCAGATGCACGTCCTGCCTCAATCTGTCCTTTTTCTATCGAGTTTAAGCCGCTTCGGATGATTTCTGACAGCATCGCTGATTCAAAAACCGTCAATGCTGCGATGGCCGCAGTCGTTATTTCCATTTCAATCCCAATTTCAGGCAATGCAAAATAGGTGAAGAAAATGATGAGCAGCAAAGGCAGGTTACGAATCGTCTCGACAATCAGTGCTAGTAATTGAGAAACAACGGGAATCCGCGCATATCTGAGAGTTCCAATAAGACCGCCAATAATGAAGCTGAGCACGATTGAAATGGCAGCAACCTTTAGGGTTACCCAAAATCCTTCCAGCAAAAATTTAAAATGTTCAGGTGTATATACTTCAATGAACGGTGCTAGAAAATCCATCTGCGCACCTCCTTAATTACTTCTTGCTAAGCGTTTTTCTAAATATCCTACGCCAAGACTTAAAGGTATAGTTAAAATTAAATAAAATAAGGCCACGAAAACATAGGTATCAAAGGTTACGTACGTTTTTGCAGATATTAAATCCCCCTGATACATTAAATCCCCACCTGCAACGACTGCTAACAAGGATGAATTCTTAACTAAATTGATAAATTGGTTGCCTAGAGGGGGGATAACGATTTTTATAGCCTGAGGGAGTATAACCATTCTCATTGCCTGACCGTAAGTTAATCCTGTCGAGCGGGCAGCTTCCATTTGCCCTCTTGGTACAGACATAATTCCGGCACGGATGGCTTCTGCGATGAAAGCGGCTGTATAGATAGTCAACCCAATTGTCCCTGCAGTCATCCCGCCAAAGTTACCCGCCAAATAAGCGAAAAACACGATAACTAGAACAGGTATATTACGAATAAATTCTACATATGCCGTCCCCAACCAGTTAAGTGGTTTAATCGGGGCAATTCGCATAACAGCCAGAAGTGTTCCCAAAATAAAACTTCCTAATAAAGCTATTAAACTGGCAATTATGGTAATTTTTAATCCTTCTAAAAATGAATCCATATTAGTCGTTAGTATCGAGAAATCCAGCAAACGATCTCCTCCTAAATAATCAGGATGAGCTCACTCCGAAAAGATTGCATACGGATTACAGCCCATCCTGATGAGAAACCTGATATTAATAATTAATTTTTAATCCATTTATCCTTAATCTCATCGTACTTTCCTGAATCCTTCAGGCTTTTTAATGCTTTATTCAACTCATCAACAAGCTCTGTATTACCTTTTTTAACAGCAATCCCGTATGGCTCTTCAGTAAACGTTCCTCCGACCAATTCAAAGGACGGATCTTCTTCTGCCATACCATAAAGGATCGAATCATCTGTAGTAAGGGCATCACCCTTACCTGCCTTAAGTGCTGTAAAGGCTTCAGCATAGTTTTCGAATTCAAGAACTGTTGTTTCAGGGGCTTTCTCACGAATATTGATTGAAGATGTCGAGCCTTTTACAGCAAGCACCTTCGTGTCTTTTTTCAAGTCATCAATACTCTGAATCTTACTGCCTTTTTTCACAAGTAATGATTGACCTGCATCAAAATAAACATCAGTAAAATCAACTTCTTTTTTGCGTTCTTCCGTGATCGTCATCGTAGCGACAACCGCATCCACCTTACCATTATTTAAGAGACCTACCCTCGTTTTTGAAGTAACCTCAACGAACTCAGGCTTAATATCCTTGCCAAAAATTTCTTCTGCAAGCGCTTTGGAAAGATCGATATCGAACCCTTCCACTTCACCTGTTGATGGATTTTTCAATCCAAACAAACGCGTGTCATGTTTTACGCCAAATACAATTTTTTTGTCTTCCTTGATTTGGGCTAGTACATCCTTGCTGCTTTCATTAGATGTCTTGTCCCCGCCGCAACCGGCAAGAAATAACGCAGCTAGTATTGTTACTAAAACCATTTTTACGTATTTTTTTGTTTTGAACATTCCATTTTCCCCCTTGATTAATGATTTAATATACGGCTAAGAAATAAGCGAGCCCGTTCTTCACGCGGATTCTCATAAAATTCAGCCGGAACTGCTTCTTCTAAAATTCTTCCTGCATCCATAAATACAATTCGGTCGGCAACCTCCCTGGCAAAGCCCATTTCGTGGGTTACTACGACCATTGTCATGCCTTCCCTGGCTAGGGTTTTCATAACATCCAGAACTTCCCCGATCATTTCGGGGTCAAGTGCCGATGTGGGTTCATCGAAAAGCATGATTTCTGGTTTCATTGCAAGGCCTCGGGCAATTGCAACACGCTGCTGCTGGCCTCCGGAAAGCTGAGAAGGATAAGATTCGGCCTTATCTAATATCCCTACTTTTGCAAGATAATGTCGGGCTGTTTCCTTAGCTTCTTTTTCGGATTGGCCCAATGCTTTCATAGGAGCAAGAGTGATATTTTCAAGCACGGTTTTGTGGGGATATAAATAAAAGTGCTGAAAAACCATTCCAATATTGCGCCTTAGCTTATTGATATCTGTTTTTTTATCCCCTACAGATATCCCATTTACGGTAAGTGTTCCGTCAGAGATTGTTTCCAGGTGATTGATACAGCGCAGCAGAGTACTTTTCCCTGAACCGGATGGACCTATTACGACAACTACTTCACCTTGATTGATTGTGAGATTAATATCTTTTAAGACTTGAAAATCTCCATAGAACTTATTTACCTGATTAAATACAATCATGCTTGACCTCCTATTACAAAACCTATCAAGTACCGAGTTCCTACTATTAATAATTTTCAGAATTAATTAAATTATAGTCATGTTTTGTCATAACTGTCAAATCATGACAAATTACCTGTTTTTTTATAGTCTTTTAATACTATCTTTTATAGCGGAATTAAAAAGAAACCTCGCCAAGATTGCGGCGAGGTTTTGCATTTTTAAAATACCAAATACTATGTCAAATCGGTTTTTAAATTTTGAAAAAGCACTTCAAAATTTATCTGTTAGACTCAGCTTTATCATTTTATTTTTTAAACATTTTAGGAAGGCTTTCCGTATATGGTGCATAAGCAATTCCATTTTCCGTAACGATTCCTGTGATTAATGAATGATCGGTTACATCAAAAGCAGGATTATAGGTTTGAACACCATCCGGTGCCATGGACTTTTCATACCACTTACTTGTAATTTCCTCAGCAGGACGCAATTCGATGTGAATATCATCCCCTGTTTTACATTCTAAATCAACTGTAGATAGCGGTGCACAAACATAAAAAGGAATGTTGTAGTGCTTTGCGAGAATCGCCACACCAGAGGTTCCAATTTTATTTGCTGAATCGCCATTTGCCGCAACACGGTCACAGCCGACTAGCACAGCCTGAATTCTGCCTTCTTTCATAACGATGGAAGCCATGTTATCACAAATTAGCGTGACATCTACTCCAGCCTGCTGGAGCTCCCACGCTGTCAGACGTGCTCCTTGAAGCAAAGGTCTTGTTTCATCTGCATAAACTTTGAAGTCATAGCCTTTTTCCTGCCCTAAATAAATCGGAGCTAATGCCGTTCCGTATTTGGCTGTTGCGATGGTTCCAGCATTACAATGAGTGAGTAATCCCCAGCCTGGCTCCAGCAAGGAAAGTGCATGTTCTCCAATCGCTTCACAGATTTTTTCATCCTCTGCACGAATGTTTTCAGATTCCTCTTTCAGCGCAGCCTTTACTTCTGCCACACTCTTCCCTGCTTCTTGCTTAAATCGGTCTTCCATACGATTTAATGCCCAAAACAGGTTTACAGCCGTTGGTCGTGAAGTAGCTAAATAATCCTTCACTTTTTTAAAGTCTGCAAAAAGAGCTTCAACCGTTTCTGCTGTTGATTTCTTTGTTCCTAAATAGGCACCATATGCTGCAGCAATCCCGATTGCGGGTGCTCCACGGACCTTTAATTGATAAATCGCATCCCATATATCTTCCATTTCCTTTAATTCTAGGAAATTCGTTTCATTCGGTAATACGGTTTGATCTAATAATACTAATGTATCATTCTCATCATCTAGACGTACAGATTGTATGACAGTTACTGGATTTTGCACTTTTTATGCCCCTTTCACAGATGTAAGTTCAGCAGATTGAATCACACTGATAAAATCTGCACCTGTTTTAATCGACTCTCGATTAAGAATAAATGTTTTTCCAACGGTTAAGCAAATTGTTTCTGCTAGCACTCTAGCTTCAGCGTCCTCAATCAAAGTTAAATCCTTCACCTTTGCAAGTCCAATAACTCTTCGTAGAAGTTCGAGTCCCGCCACAGCTGCAGTATCTCTTAAAATAGTATCTAAATAATATTCCTTAAATCCTTCATAGCCTGCCACTCGTTCTGTTGCATTTTCGTCCCAGGCTTTGTTGAATTTAACTGTAAATAAATTTACAACATCTTTAATGGTTGTGACAAGATAATTTAAATACTCTTCTCTTGTTTCTTCATCTTCAATCGTAAACTTGCCATTTGCATAGGCAAAAATGAGATTGGCAATCACATTTCCAATATCATAGCCAGCTGGTCCATAAAAAGCGAATTCAGGGTCAATTACCTTGGTAGAATCTTCTTTTATAAAAATAGATCCCGTGTGAAGATCACCATGTAGCAACGACTGAGCATTTGTCAAAAACTCAAATTTCAGTTTCGCACTTTCTAGTACTAATTTTTTATCATTCCAAATGTTTTCTTTTACAAATTCCCTCGATCTTTCAAACACTTCATTACGAGGGCAATCATAAAAAGGCTCTGTATAAACCAAATCTTCCGTTATTTCACAAAGCTCTGGGTTGATGAATTGCTTAACTAATTCTTTCTTTTCTTTATGCTCAACCACTACATCAGATGTTAATAATAAGGTATTTACTAGAAAAGTAGAAATATGGTCAGCAAACAAAGGGAATTTCTTATGTTTTCCTAAAGCACTTCTCATAATCTCATGATCTGATAAATCATCCATTACCGTGCAGTTCATAATCGGATCATAATTATAAACCTTTGGTACAAAACCAGGGGCTAGTTTGTATTGTAGTCCCAGTATTTCACTTTCAATCCGGTTCCGATCTGGTGAAAGTTTAAATTCATCAGAGATTCGTGCCACTGGTCCGGCTTGCTTAATAATGATAGACTGATTGTTTTTTACATCTTCTATTTTAAAAACATAGTTTAAGTTACCGTCACCAATTTCTTTACAAGTCAATTCCGCTTCTTCTGGAAAAAGTTTGATTGCTTTTGCATAATCAATCGCGTCACCTTCCGTCATGGTGAAATATTCAATTGTGAAATCCTTCATTACGAACCCCTCCAAATTATTTCTTTTTATAATAAGTTAATGTTAAACATGGCTGCGAAGGCCATTAGCATATGACATTTGAAATAGACCTTAGAATGTTAACGATATTTGCTCTATCCATAAAAGCTGGACTAGTAATTGAAAAAATAACCTTTAAAGCTAAGATTGTAATAATAGTACCGTATTTGTACAAAAAATCAAATAATTCAAACCACTTTTTTGAAGGTGCCTTTGTCTGTAACTAGTGTGATCAGGCTCAGTTCCCCCTTTATTTGATATCTCTGAAAATTCTGCCTCTCCCTATCATACTATTTCTTGTTAAAGTGGTAAAACACTATGTTTATACTGGAAATTAATACTAGCAGAAAACAAAAAAACAGCACAATCCCTAATCATCCAAAGGGATTGTGCTGCTTTTTTATTATACTAATTTAATAATATTTCCTGTATGAATAGATTGATAGCATGCCTCGATGACACGCATATTTTGTATGGCATTTTCACCTGAATAAGAAGGCTCGCCATTCTCCAGAATTACCTGCGAGATATGCTCAACCTCTTCTCGATAGATATCAGCAACTATTTTTTCTTCTCTTGTTTCTTCTCCTATTTGAACTATAACAAGTCCTTCTCCCCCATGATTATCAGGGCGGAATGCTCTAGGAACCTTTATTTGCCCCTCAGTCCCAATCACTTCATACTCTGCTCTAAACACCATATCAAAGCTGCAATCAAAAAGAGCATGAACGCCATTTTCCATTTTCATATAACCAAAGGCAGATGTGTCTACTTGATAGTCTGAATGGATATTGGCGTGAACATCGACTTCTACTGGCTCAGCACCTAATATTTTCCGAATAGAATGAATCGCATAACAGCCTACGTCATAGAGACTTCCTCCACCTTTCTCTGAATCCATTCTGACATTACCTTCTGGCTGGGCAAGGAAAAATGAAAAGCTGGCCCGCATATATTTAACTTCACCAATCTCACCACTTTTAATGATTTCTCTCACCCGTTCATGCTGCGGGTGAAATTGATACATAAAAGCTTCCATGAATTTAACATTACTCTCACGGCAAAAATCAACCATTTCTTTCGTTTCCTCTGCTGTTAAGGACGCTGGTTTTTCACATAGAATGTGCTTTCCACGTTTGGCCGCTTCAAATGTCCACTTTTTATGTAAATGGTTTGGCAGCGGGATATAAACTGCATCTATATCCGGATCTTGCAGCATTGCTTCATAACTACTGTATGCCTTTGCTATATTAAATTGCGCTGCAGCCTCTTCAGCTTTTCCACTGCTTGAAGCAATTCCTGTGACCACTGCATTATTTGCACGTTCAAATGCCGGTATTAATGATTTTTGTGCTATTTTTGCGGTACTTAAAATTCCCCATCTTACCTTTTCCATCTACAATTCCTCCATCAAGGCTTAGTTTTTTATATAACCTATTTTTTCGATAATTTCTTGACCCTGAGGACCCTTCATCCACTCCAAAAAGGGTTCTATTGTGGTCTTATTGTTATCCTTTAATGTTACCGCATAAAGGTTTGCAGTAAAAGGATATTTTCCGCTGGCAATATTCTCTGGAGATGGTTCGATTCCATCGATAGCAAGTAGTTTAATATTTGAATTGTCTCTCATTCCGGTTGCAAAAAAACGAAAGGAGAATCCAATTGAATTATCATAATTTCGGTAGTCGGCAACTTGTTCAATAATCCCGCCCATCCCTTCTGGAACATCTTCCTTCAAAGGCTCCATGATTGGCGTGTCGCCCATTATTTTTTCCAGCAGCGTTTGACTGCCTGAATTTTTCGGTCGTTGAAAGGCTATTATTCTTTCGTTCTTACCTCCGAGCTCAGACCAATTCATTATTTTCCCAGAATAAACGCTCTGAATCTCAGAAACATCTAAACTATCTACTTTATTATCCGGATTAACAAAAAAGACAAATGCCTCCTTGCCAATGGGGGTCATGACCAGTTCCTTTTCCTGCCTTTTAGCCAATTCCCGCTGTTCCTTCGATGGTTCAGCACCAAAGTAAATGTCCACTTCACCAGACAAGAGCCGTTCATAGGAGTAAATTGTATTTGTGAAGCTAACGATATCCATTACATTATCCGCTTTACTGATGTTTTCATAGACTGTGTTAGCAAAAGCAGAATAGACAGGATATGCTGCTTCTGCACCGTCTAATATAGGCATTTCGCTAGAATTCTTTATCGTAAAAGTAGATGGCTCTGCTAGCTTAGGCAGTTTATTATCTGGATTTGTAACTTCATAAGGTGTTAAATCGGTAGATGAATAACCGCCGCCATACTCAAAGCCATAGGATGGCAGAACTGTCTTACTCCGATGCCATTGAACACCAGCCCCTGTACCGATCGCCAGGATGAATACGGTTAATACCGTCACCACATGCTTCTTGTTAAAAGTGGGGCGGGCCCTTTTGATGAGGAGTGATAAGAAAATACCAAACACAAATGCTAGTTCATAGGTTAATGGTGCCCATAGAAACAACCTTCCCTCGCCCATTAGCATTGTTATAAAAAAGATTGGCGCCATCGCTATATGGAAAATACCATAAACTAACCATGAATCTGCCCCGTAAAACCCGCCGCTAATCAGCATAAAAATTGCCCAAATTACAGCAGTATAAGCAAGCGGAAAGAGGAACACTAGAGTAAGCCCTTTTTTATCAATTGATTTGATCAGTGTTCTACTGGCAATCCACCCAGCAATCCCCCCGCCAATGATAAGCGGCAGAATCGTTGTAATTAAAAAATTATTTGTTGTAATCGTTATTGTGATGAATGAAATAAGAAGTGGAACTACACCAAAATACAAAAACATTTGAAGCTTATTTTCACCCATAATTACTCCTCCTATAAAACTATATATATGAATTTAGTGTAATTTTACACTTTTTCTTATTAATTTACAATACTTCCTTTTAATGGAATCAAAATGACATAACGATAGTCTTAATGCATAGATTCTGACTTTAGAGGACTCTTGGTGACCGAAGCTGTTGTAAAAACGAGAAAGTGGTAACCAAAGAGGGATTTTGGTTACCGAAACGGTTGAAATAATGAGAGAGTGGTAACTTAAGAGGGCTCTTGGTTACCCAAACGGCTCGAAAAATAAGAAAGTGGTAACTTAAGAGGGCTCTTGGTGACCGAGACGGTTCGAAAAATGAGAAAGTGGTAACTTAAGAGGGCTCTTGATGACCGAAACGGTTCGAAAATGAGAAAGTGGTAAATTAAGAGAGCTCTTGGTGACCAAACGGGGGATTCTCAAAAGAAGGATTTTTATTTGAAAGATAGAATAATATAAATTTTATTCTTTTAGTAGGAGGAAGAGCTTAGTGGCATTTGAAAATGAGATATCTAAAAAAATAAGGCTTCGAGATCTTCAGTTACCGGAAGATTATAAGCATATAGCCGTGATGTTTAACTCGATTGAACCAGGTTCTACAACCCTTGAAGCTCTTGAGGATGAAGATCGCCATATTCCTCAAAAATCTACACTCACCTTAAATGATCAAGGCCTGCTAACAGGATTTGGGAGAATAAGAGTGATAGCGGAAAACACAAATGGGCAGGTAATCGGATATGGTGCTTCATGGCGGGCCCCATGGAGTGATCCAGGTGAACTTGCCAGTACTTTTTGCGTTCATCCGGATTATCAAAGACATGGTGTTGGTGAACTGATTCTCTCTTATCTCGAAAATTGGGCAGCAAGTCATCAAGCATCCATCTTACTTTCTGAAGTAAAGGATTGGATCCCAGGCTCACTTCCGTTTGCACAGAAGCATGGCTTTTTGCTGGATGCCCATATTTTTGAATTAAGGTTAAACTTGAACCGACTAGACTTAACCAAATTGGCAGACCCCGTACATAGATTACAAGATTCTGATATTACCTTTGTTACCTTAGCTGATATAGCTGGTGAGGAGTCAGAAAAGAAATTATATGGTTTATATGTAGAAACCTCAAAAGACAATCCTGGGCAATCCGGAAACCTTCCTGCTTTTCCAGAGTGGCGAAAGGAGGCACTTCCAGAAAATTGTTCGCAAGAAAAATGGGTATTTATCGCTCTTGATGGTGATCGTTTTGTTGGAGTGTCCACCCTATTCAGTACGGATGAGACTGGTGTCCTGTATACTGATTATACAGGGGTGGACCGACACTATCGCGGCCGCGGAATTGCCAAGGCTCTAAAACTCCTTTCCATTCAAGCAGCTATAAATGAAGGGGCTCATACGATGACGACAGATACCGAAGCGGGCAATGAAGCCATGCAAAAGCTTAATAGAGGTTTAGGATATTTGCCTGGTAAGGGACATTATCGTATCCTAAAAAAATTGGGGGTTTAATCATGGAAAAATTGCAATTTTTATACAAGCTTAACCTTATTCCTTCATTATTAGATGAATCCAATTGGACAGAAAGAGAAGAAGGTATTGTACAGCACCACTTCGAAGTGCTGCAAGGATTGCTTCAGGAAGGAAAACTGATCTTAGCAGGAAGAACATTGAATATGGATCCATCTGGAATGGGTATTGTTATTCTTGAAGTTGACTCCGAGGAAGAAGCACGGGAACTGATGGAAAATGATCCGGCGGTAAAAGAAGGAATCATGGAAGCCGCCCTTTTCCCATATCGAGTGGCATTAATAAGGAAGTGATGGAAGACTAGGCTTGAGCCTAACGAGTTCTGATAAATATCTTGAAACCTTGAACCATTTATTGCAAAAAAAAAAACGAATCTCAACATTATTTTTGAGAGTCGTCTCTAAACAAGCTAACCATGTACTCTAATTCATTTTTACTCCATTGTTTTTGAGCATATGCTGATACCATAATGTATTTTCCGTAAGTATCCATAAAATTTTCAAATACCTTTTTCATTTTTTATTACCACCTTTGCAAGATTTATATCCTTATTATCTTACATAGGAGTCACTTTTTACAAAGCTCCGGAAAACGGAAACATTTACCATGAAAACGAAAACATATACAATGTAAGCGTGTATCTTACTCAGTTTCCTATCATTTCACTGTTTTTCGAAAAACCACAAACCGCGTAACCACGGGGACGGTTCTTACGGTCCCGCTAACGGGGAGAAACAATATAATTAGCATTACAATTTAAAGATTTCTTGTTAGGAATCGTTCCCTCAAACGGCGAAAACAAGGTGTCAAGGGAATGATACCTCGAGAATCGTTCCCTTGTATGTTGAAAAAGATGGGTCAAGGGAACGATACCTGTAAAATTTCGTTTTATCAAGGCAAAAAAGACCAAAAGAACCGTCCCCATGGTCCCCCCTGGTCCCACTATTTCGATGATGCTACCCAATTAAAAAGCCTTGCATATTGAAAAAGGAATCCTAGAAGCCCGCCCACAATGCTTGGGAGCAGCCATCCTAATCCATTTGTGTAAAGCGGAATGAAAATGAGTGCTGTTGAAATGGATGCTACTTCAATGCCAGCAGTGGTAAAACCATCGTAAATGCTGACAATTCCCGCTCCAATAATTGCACCTATATAAACAGCCCTCGAAACAGGAATATAGGATTGCAGTAGTGATAATAAAATCAGGATTATCGCAATCGGGTAAATACTTATTAGCAAGGGTATTGAAACAGAAATCAACTGACTTAATCCTAGATTCGCCATTGTAAAACTAAATAAACAAAGTATGGTGACGACAACTGGATAGGAAAGTCTAGTAAATCGTTGACTTAGGTACTCACCACAGGCAGCAACCAACCCTACTGAAGTGGTTAAACAGGCTCCGGTAATAACCAACGCAAGAATGATGGACCCGAATGGCCCGAATAGCAGTGAAGTGACTACTGAGAGAATAGCTCCGCCATTTTCCTGCATTCCAACACCCTCAACACTGGTTGCCCCAATATAGGATAAGGATATATAGACAAACGATAACCCAGCCCCTGCAATGATCCCTGCCTTAATCGTATAAGAACGTACAGCGGATGCTGTCTTTATTCCCATTTCTTGAACTCGATTAATCACAACAACTCCAAAAACAAGAGCTGCAATTGCATCCATTGTTAAATAACCTTCGACAAACCCGCCAAAAAACGCTCCATCTCTGTATTTTCCTACCGCCTCACCAATTGAACCAATCGGTGAAGAAAATCCTCTTATTGAAATCACTAGGATTAATAGTAAAAGTAACGGAGTAAGAATTTTCCCAACACGATCTACTAGCTTTGCTGGATTAAGTGCCAGCCAAAAGGTGATAAGGAAAAATACAAAAGTTGAAATAAATAACCCCATGCTGCTTTCATTTGATAGAAATGGTGCAACACCAATTTCATAGGTTACTGTACCGGTTCTAGGTATTCCGAAAAACGGCCCAATTGTTAAATAAATAATAACTGGAAAGATTTTAGCAAAAGTGGGATGCACTCTTTTGGATAAGTCATTTAAATCTCCCCCTGACCTCGCGATTGTGAAGACAGCCAAAACGGGTAATCCCACACCCGTGACTAAAAATCCAATGATAGCTGACAAAAGGGATTCACCAGCTTGCTGCCCAAGTAATGGCGGAAAGATTATATTTCCAGCACCTAAAAATAAGGCAAACATAAAAAAGCCTAAGGCAATAGTTTCTTTTAATGGTAATTTTCGTTCCATAAAAACCCTCCGCTGATTGTATAAAAAGGAATGATAATCCAGATTTTACAAATATTATCTTAAATATATTATTTTTTGAGTTAACTGATTGTTAAATAAGTAAATAGCTACAATATTAACTATATTAATATACAAAATATTACGCGAAACCGCAAAGAATTTTTAAAATAGTTTTTCAATTCAGGCAGGAACGCAGATATATTCATTTAACGCAGATATAATTTTTCAGCCAAATATGATTGAAAATCAACTATTCTATTAAAGGTATTCCCCTTCATAATATTGAACTATAGAAATAAGAATGGAGGGCAGCCTATTATGAAAAAAAGAAGACTATTCTTTCGTATCATTGGCGGACTGGTTTTAATTTTTATTATTGTAACCGTTTTCAACGCATTGCTGGTTAAATCTAAACAACCTTCTCCAAAACCAACAGACGTTGTGATTGACGAGGGAAAAGCGGTTGAGCACTTATCTCAAGCTATTACTTTTAAAACAGTATCCTACCAGGACCGTAGTAAATTTGACTTTACAGAATTCACTAAGTTTATTTCTTTTCTTGAGGAGAGTTACCCAGGTGTTCACGACCATCTCGAATTAGAAAAAATAAATGAATATGCTCTAATTTATAAATGGAAAGGTTCAGATTCTAGTAAAAACCCCATTGGCTTAACAAGTCATTATGATGTTGTTCCTGTTTTAGATGGAACAGAGGGAAATTGGGAACATACTCCTTTCAGTGGAACAGTGGAAAACGGCAAAATATGGGGCCGCGGTACATTGGATGACAAAATTGGTGTTATCGGAATACTAGAAGCAGTGGAGTTCTTGGTCAATGACGGATTCAAGCCCGCTAGAGATGTCTATATTATGTTTGGCTTTGATGAAGAAATTGGCGGTGACAAAGGCGCCCTCGAGATTGTAAATACCTTGAAAGAAAGAGGAATCACATTTGATTTTGTATTAGATGAGGGTGGAGCGATTGTTGAAAACATGGTTCCGGGCGTGGACCAGCCTGTGGGAGTTGTAGGAATTTCTGAAAAAGGGTCTGCCACGGCTGAATTATCCATCGAAGGCAGTGGAGGTCACTCCTCTCAACCAAAAAATCAAACCAATATCGGTAGAATTGCCAGCGCCATTGCCAAGCTAGAGGATACACAATTTACCGGAGATCTACGAGGACCTGGTGAAGACTTATTTGAATACGTTGCACCAGAAATGAGCTTTACCATGAAATACGTTTTTGCTAACAAAATTATTTTCGAGCCAATTATTGAACAAATACTATTGCAGCAGCCTGCGACTGCCGCTTTAATCAGAACCACCATTGCTCCAACTATTTTTCAAGCAGGTGAGCAATATAATGCATTGCCTGAGAAAGCAACGGCGATTATTAATCACCGTCTTATGCCTGGAGATTCTTTAGAAGAAGTTAAAACCTTTATTGAGGATACCATCGAGGATGATGATATTAAAGTGACAATCACAGGCAGTGAAGCTTCAAAGGTTTCTTCTATTAATGGATGGGAATTTAAATCTATTCAGCAAGCGGCCAGAAATGTCTATAACAATGCCGTTATTGCCCCTTACTTAATGTTTGCAGGGTCTGATGCTAAGCATTA
Source organism: Neobacillus sp. YX16 (assembly GCF_030123505.1). GTDB lineage: Bacteria > Bacillota > Bacilli > Bacillales > Cytobacillaceae > Neobacillus. Next base: position 640,576 of record NZ_CP126115.1, on the reverse strand, counting down.
TGACAGTATCTCCAAAAATACCTATCGTTTTTTACCCGTGCAAATTACTTCAGAGGATTTAAACAGAATGCATGGTACAAACGAACACATCAGCAAGGACAATTTTATCCAGGCAATTAAATTTTATGCTGAAATTATTAAAGAGTCGAATCAATAAACATTTCTCCAATGGCTCTTTTCTAAAACTTCTGGGCTTATGAGTTTAGTCCTCAATACCCTATATTAGAGACTAATCTTTCCGATGGACCGCGCGGATTTGTCCTCAAGGCCCTGTATTAAGGACTAATCCTTCTGATGGCCCGCGCGGATTTGTCCTCAAGACCCTGTATTAAGGACTAATCCTTCTGATGGCCCACCCGGATTTGTCCTCAAGACCCTGTATTAAGGACTAATCCTTCTGATGGCCCACGCGGATTTGTCCTCAAGACCCTGTATTAAGGACTAATCCTTCTGATGGCCCGCGCGGATTTGTCCTCAAGACCCTGTATTAAGGACTAATCCTTCCGATGGCCCGCGCGATTTGTCCTCAAGACCACCAATTAAAGGCGAATCCTCCTTGCCCCATTTAGATGACTATGAGAAAACAGCCTCTCCAACAAAAAGAGACACCGAATGAATCCTGGTGTCTCTCTCTATTTTATTTGGATAGCAATGCTATTACGGTATCTAATAGAACATTTACGCCTTTTTCGCATTCCTCCCAAGTAGTCAACTCTTCTTCACAATGACTTTTTCCATTAAAACTCGGAACAAACAGCATTGCAGTCGGAACAAGGCTGGCAATAAATTGAGCATCATGTCCAGCACCTGAGACCATTCTTTTATTGCTATAACCTAATGACTGTGCCGACTTTTCAAGTTGGTTAACAATTTCTGAATTAAACCAAACGGTATCCCGCTCCCACAGCTTTGTGGTCTTTACCTCACAGCCTTCGTTTAAATCTAAGTTCGGAAGATTTTCAACAAATTCTTTAAAGGTCCTTACAATCTCTGGATTCTTATGTCTAGCCTCTAAGGAAAATACCACCTTGTTTGGAATGACGGTATGAATACTCGGATATACGTTTACCCTGCCGATCGTAAATACCAACTCTTCATCTAATGAACCTAATACCCTGCGAATTTCATTTATCAGGTTATTTGCGGCAAAAAGAGCATCCTTTCTCATACTCATTGGTGTCGTTCCGGCGTGGTCAGATTCACCTGTTATTTCTATGTCATAGCATGCCATACCGACCACACATTCGACGACTCCAATAGAAAGGGCTTCTTTTTCAAGAATCGGACCTTGTTCGATATGCAATTCTAAGAAAGCAACACCCTCTTTTAGACGATTCTCTACCGCTCCCTCATATCCAATCGCTTTAAGTGCTTCCTCAAAAGTAATCCCCTTAGTGTCTTTCTTTTTCACCATCACATTCTTTTCAAATTTACCTGAAAGTACTCCTGATGCCATCATTGAAGGCTCGAACCTCGCACCCTCTTCATTTGTAAAATTAACAATGGTTATCGGGACACGAGGCTTAATATTATTTTCCACAAGCGTTCTAACTACTTCTAGACCAGCTAATACCCCAAGTACACCATCAAATCTTCCGCCTTTTTTAACCGAATCCAAATGGGAGCCAATCAGTATGGGAGGTTTATTCTCCACTCCGTCTAGCGTTGCATACATACAACCCATATCATCAACCTTAACACTTAAGCCAATTTCCTCACAGCATGATTGGAAAAAATCTCTAGCTAACCGATCTTCCTCTGATAATGCCAGCCGAGTTACGCCATTTTTCTCAGTCCTGCCGAAGTTAGCAAACCTTTCAAGCTCATTCTTTAGTCTTTTTCCATTAATTAAAAGCTTTTGCCGCTGCATGTCCATCACTCCTTTTTTAATGGTGTCATCTGGGAGTCTTTTAATATTTATGTAAATATTCAGATAATATTAATTATACTGCGCTAAAATTATCTGTCATTAGACAGAATATAAGATTTTTACATTCAATTCTTATATACTTTGTACAAAAAAAAATTTACTTGTATGTATCAAGCTAAAGGTCTTTATTAAGTTATTAGCTTATTGGCATCCATGAAGTGTAGTTACAAAAAAATGTTTATATTTTTCGATTTATGTATAACCTATGTTCGAATGTAAGCTAGAAGTAAATTTGGAGGTGTGGTTATGTCAGAATTAGAACCTTTGGAATACGAAACGGGAGCACCGATTCGAGATTATGATATTATTGAAATTAAGAACAGTGCCAATGGGTATGAAGTCCTGCTCGATATAAACTTAGACAGTGGGTATTCATTGGTAAGAACTACATTAGAAATAACACACGAAGATTTAGAAGGATATGAAACCAACCAAGTGGAAGAGGGTATTAAATATGCTTTGGGCTTCTTCGGTACTGAATTGCACTGAGGTTGCTAGTAACTCAATCAAGCAAAATAGTTTTAGGTACACTAAATGAAACAACTTTTAGTTAAAAAGCAGCGTTCCGCTGCTTTTTTATTTTCACTGAACCAATACTAGCATGTCAGAAACAGGAAATTGGATGTTGCTATCTAGTATTTTTCAAACGTTCCATGTGATATTATTATTAAGAGTATGATTTTAATCTTTAATTAATAATTACTATCTATCTTTGCATAGAATTCAAGTGTATATGAAGCTAAAATCGAAAAGGCGTGATGTATTTTGAGTTACGTTACCGGAAGTTTTGAAAGAATGAAGTCACATAATCAATCAACAGTTTTAAATATGATTCGTTTAAGTGAACCAATTTCAAGAGCAGAAATTGCAAAACTAACCAATTTAACTCCACCCACTGTCAGTTCATTGGTCAGTGAATTAATAGAAAAAAATCTTATTACAGAAGAACAATCCACTAACTCGAAGGCAGGTGGCAGGAAGCCTATCATGCTTCGAATTAATTACTCTGCCCATTATATTTTAGGTGTGTATGCTGCCGCAGAGGTTGTACGTGTCATATTGACCACTATGGATGGTAAGATAGTATCTGATTATAATAATGATATTACCGAACTCCCATCCAAAACCGAATTTATTAATATGATAATTGATAATATCCATTATATCCTGAATAAAACATCAATTGAGAAAGATCTCATTCTTGGAATCGGTTTTGCCATGCATGGTTTAGTAGATCCTGATCAGGGTTTAGCTATTTTTTCCCCTCACTTACATCTTGAAAATATTCCTATAAAAGTTAGTTTGGAAAATGAATTCAATATCCCTGTAATTGTAGAAAATGATGTTAGAGCCTTAGCAATTGCTGAAAGCTGGTTTGGTCAAGGTCAAGGGGACTCAGATTTTATCTGCCTTAGCGTTGGTCGAGGTATTGGTTCAGGTATCTTTATAAATAATGACATTTATAAAAGCACCTTTAATACTGCTGGAGAAATTGGACATACAATCTTGGATATAAATGGTCCAAAATGCCAGTGTGGTAACAATGGCTGTTTGGAGGCTTATGCATCTGAATCAGCTATTCTTAGCAAAGTAAAGAAAGAACTAATTACTAATCAAGATACACTCCTTCATAATTGGGTCAGAGATGGCAGCGACGAACTCTCAATAAAAATGGTCTTTAAAGCTGCTAAACAAGGGGATCCCTTTGCTAAATCAATACTTGAGGACGCTGGGAAATCCCTTGGTTTAGCTGCTGCTAATATGATTAATATACTAAAACCATCGAAACTGATTTTAGAAGGAAGTTTGTTTGAGGAAGGAGATTTTGTTAAATCTCCACTCATAGAAATGATTGGAAAATATACTTTTAAAAGTTCCCATGAAGAAATACTAGTGGTATGCTCAAAATTAGGAAAAACCGGTATGGTATTGGGAGCTGTAACATTAATTTTACGGAAAATGTTTAAAACGACTGATTAATAATCCTACCCCTACAAAAGGGATGCACCCATTCATTTAGATGGTGCATCCCTTTTTATGTTAACTTTTCTCTTAATTAGAATGTTTATTATTTGGTGACAGGCACCACTATTCCGTTTTCCCTTTCTTCCACTTTGATAAACAAAGGCCTTTCACTTCCATGAGGCGTATCTGGATAATGTGTGCAAATAAACAGCTGTCCGCTAAGGTCACGGAATAGACTGGAATGCCCTGCATTGCGGTCAAGTAATAATTGCTTATCGTGAATCCATTCCCCTGTAATTTCTCCAGCTTTTGACCTCACTATGGCTACTGTATATCCACCAAGTCCATTGTCCCCATAATTCGGAACAGAGTAACTCGACCATAGCATTACTAGTTCACCACTTTTAGCCATGTACATAAAAGGGGCATCTGTTAGATAACCTGTTTTTTCAATCCGAGGATCGCCAAAGTGACGTATCCAAGGCATCTGAGCTGCATTTAAAATTTCGATTGGCTTACCAACAGACCTTTTAAGATCTTTTGACAAACGGATTGCCTTGATTCTGCCCTCATAAATTTGGGTCCACTCATGGCAAAATACCATCCAGCGTTCTCCGTTTTTGTCCTCAAAATATGTCCCATCCAAGCATTCCCAATCATTTGGCGTTACTGGACCTTCACTATGAGGAACATACGGACCTGCAGGGTGGTCGGAAACTAAAACTCCAGTCCCTCTATGCTCCCCTATTCCACCTTTAAAGGACGCAAACATATAAAAGCAGCCATCAATTTCAAATACTTCCGGCGCCCAGTACTGTCTTACTCCCCAAAAGCCCTTTGGGGGCTGGAATGCAACATAAGGTCCTTCCCAGTCTTCGAGATTATTACTGACATATACCTCAAAAACTGGATCTTGATCACCACATCCATCAGCAAATGTAGTACCGAAAAGATAATACTTTTGTTCCTGTTGAGAAGTAAAAATAAAGGGATCTCTCATCTGTATGGTCTCAGTTTTCACCTTATTAATCGTACGAAATCCTATTTTCATTTTATTTACCTCGATTTATTTCGTAAATTTGTACTTTGTTGCCCATTTATAGAGCTCATCTTTTTCTTAAATATATCACTTTGACAAACATGACAAGACCTCCCTCATTTCTAACTAACAAAAAAAAAATCCTTTCTTAAAAGGCGCTGAATACTAAATGAATAATTAGCTTCTAAACGATCTTTTTAGAAAGGGCTTTTATTATGTGTCATTTATTTGTAGTAACACAGAATATTATTGAAAATTCTTAAAACCTTAATCACTAGTCTTGATGAATGAAAACAAAAAATTGCTAATATCCATCACAGTCGAAGAATGACAACATACTACAAATTTAGATTTTCACAATATTCGAATGCCACATATCATTTATTTCTCTAATTTCTTCTAACGCACATTTCGGTTCTCGATTATAGGACAATAATCCGTTTATCTCTTGCTCTACATCAGTTAATTGCGTATAACAATATCCGTGTAAAGCTTTTGAAGAATATACGGCTTCCATTACCCTTCGATAGTCTTCAATGAACTCTTCTTCATTTTTGACTGAAGTATATCCCCAGCCGCTTTCTTCACCAACTTTGAATCCAATACCACCAAACTCTGTTAACAAGATTGGTTCACCCCTGTGCTCAAATCCATCGGCATAAATTCCACGGTTCGCAGGTTTAGAGCTGAGAAGGGCTTCTTTTGTAGACATCGATTCTTTAAAGGCTTCATATTTTGACTTTTCCTTGTTTGTTCCATGGCTATAATTATGAATAGCACAGATATCCGTTTCGGTGAGCTCCCAGCCATCATTCGATATCACTAAACGGGTTGTATCTAGCGAATGAATAAGATGGTACATCGCTAAAGAATGGTGCTGCTGCTGCTTGTTTCCTTTAATATAAGGTACTCCCCAGCTTTCGTTAACCGGAACCCATGCCACTAATGAAGGATGGTTATAATCACGTTCAATGATTTCGATCCACTCTCTAGTTAATCTCGCAACTGCATCCTCGCTATAGGATGGTGAGGCAGCGCATTCTCCCCAAACCAAGAAACCTAATCGATCTGCCCAATAAAGGAAGCGGGGATCCTCAACTTTTTGATGTTTTCTACAGCCGTTAAAGCCCATTTCTTTTGACAGTTCAATATCCTTTTTTAAATCTTCATCAGATGGAGCGGTTAATAACCCTTCCGGCCAATAACCTTGGTCAAGAACTAATTTTTGATAGTAGGGCTTATTATTTAAATAAACCATTCCATTTTCTATATGGACCTTTCTCATACCGAAGTAAGAGTCTACTTCATCTATAATCATTTGAGATTCTTCATCTTTCAACGTTAACTTGATATCAAATAAATTTGGTTTTTCCGGTGACCAGTTCCAGCCATTATTATGGAATGAGGTTCTGAATATCTGTCTGTTATAAAGGTTAATGGCACGTTTCTGATAGGATTCAAATACCTCGATAGAATCTTTAGCAATCTTTTCACCTTGGAAACTAATTTCAATTTCTACCTTTTTGTGAATAAAATCACCTAAGATATCAAACTCAACAATTACATCTCCACGATCGATGTCTGGTGTTAGTCTTAATTTTGATAAACTTGTAGGATTAACTGGCTCCAGCCAAACTGTCTGCCATATTCCAGTGGTCCTTGTGTACCAAATTGCAGCAGACTTTTCCACCCAGAATTGCTTGCCTCTAGGAATGGTTTCATCTGCTGAAGGATCCTCCACTCTCACAACAACCGTTTCAGTACCCCAAGTTAAATTATCAGTAATATCTAGCGAGAACGAAACATGCCCCCCTTCATGGAAACCTGCATACTGTCCATTTACGTAAATCCATGCACGGTAATCTACAGCTCCAAAATGCAAGACCACTCTCTGGTCATTCCACTCTTTAGGCACTAAAAATTCACGGCGATACCATACATGATCATGGAAGGAAGTATCATTAATTCCGCTTAACTTCGTTTGATAGGCAAAAGGAACATTAATTTTTCGATCAAAAGTATTTTCATTTTGAAACCACTTTTCCTTTAATCCAATATTTTTATCGTCAAAAGCGAAGTCCCATTCGCCATTTAAACTTAGCCATTCTTTTCTTACCAATTGCGGTCTAGGATATTCTGGTCTGAAATTCATTTGTATCTCTCCTTAACGATTTCTACAGTTGTTTTCTATTTATTTCTCTTATTTTTTCAAGGCTTACTTTCGGTTCCCTTGATTCAGTGAGAAAGCCATTAACTTCCTGTTGTACATCAGTTAATTGTGTATAACAATAACCGCAAACATATGGAGTTTCCTGAATAGCTCGGGTAATTTTTCCTACCCGATCAAAGAACTCTTGTTCAGATTTCACCTGTTTCCCGTAGCCCCAGCCGTCTTCTGTCGTAAAAGCAACTCCACCAAATTCACTAATTAAAATAGGCTGGCCCTTATATTCATAGCCTTCAGCCATGCAAAACTTATCATTATTATGAGCAATACCATTGTTTGTAATTTGGTCTTTGTTTTTGTATCTTTCAGAAAATACCGCTCCACTAGATTCATAATCATGTAATGTAATAATATCTGATACAGTATGCTCCCATCCATCATTCACAATAACCGGTCGCATTGAATCAACTGCTTTAGTCAAATAATAAATACCTTCAGTAAAGCGCTGCTGCGATTTATCTTTAAAGACATTTCTTATCCCCCAAGATTCATTAAACGGTACCCAAGTTACAATAGAAGGATGGTTGTAGAATTGGTTTACGATATCGATCCATTCTTTCGTAAAGTTTTCAACCGCTGTGTCGGAATAATCGTATGTGGATGGCATTTCCGCCCATACAAGTAATCCTTTTACATCACACCAATAATAAAAGCGCGGATCTTCAATTTTTTGGTGCTTACGTACGCCGTTATATCCCATTTCTTTAATTAGATCAATGTCTTTAACAAGCGCTGCATCAGAAGGTGGAGTTAAATGGGATTCAGTCCAGTAACCTTGATCCAAAATTAATTTTTGATACACTGGAGTATTATTTAATAATACATTCCCATTATAGGTAGAGATTTTTCTCATACCAAAATAGGATTCTACTTCATCAATTTGTACACCGTTTTGATAGAGTTTAAATGTTACATCATATAAATTCGGGAATTCAGGTGTCCATAATTGTATTTTCCAATCATGGAATTCATGAAGTAAATTCAAATTTAACTTTGAATTCTCACGATCCATATAGATACTCGCTTTTCTAACTACATGTTTATCAAATGAAATAACAGTTTCAACCATTACTTCCTCGGATGCCGGAACATTTACCGAAAATTCCAAATCAATTGAATTCGTATCGACATCAGGAGTCATTTTTACACGATTCAAGGAAACCTTTGGAATAAATTCCAACCATACCGTTTGCCAAATACCCGTTGTTTGTATATACCAACAGCCGAAATTTTCATCCATCCAGCGTTGTTTTCCTCTAGGTTGATGACAACTTTGGCTATCTTCGACCTTCACGACAATCGTATGTTCTCTAGAATCATTAAGCTTGTCAGTAATATCTAGTGAAAAGGCACTGTATCCTCCATCATGTTGGCCGGCAAACTCTCCATCTACCCATACCTTTGTCGTGAAATCCGAAGCTTGAAAATGTAAAATCGTTCTCTTATTTTCACGATTTATGTTTGTAATTGTTCTTCTATACCAAACGATAGAGTGAAATGCCTCTTCGCCGATTCCGCTCGCTTCGGTTTCATAAGTAAATGGAACATTAATGGTATTTGAGAATGTTGTGTTTAGAAACCATTTTTTCTTTTCTCCAATATTCGAATCATCAAATTGGAACTCCCATTCACCGTTTAGGTTCATCCAATCCTTTCTAACAAACTGTGGCCTTGGATATTCATTTCTTAAAAATTTTTTAGATAATGCCATGAATTAATGCCCCCTCTTTTCAAAGTTTTTTAAGCTGTTTTTTGTCCAACCATATCAGACAGTTTCACTATTGATTTATTTTTTGCTAGTGCTAAAAGTCCAGCGGATAAAAACATCAAGGAACTAAGGATGTCCATCAGGAAGTAAGAAGCCAGCCCGATGATGAACAGCCAAATTGGTACTTTAACCGTTACCTCATTATCTTTTAAATTTTTTGCTACAAAAAAGTTAATCAAGCCTATAGCAATGAATAGCATTCCAAAGGTAACTGAAAACATGTATAAACTGCCAAATACCGACTGTAAGGCTTCTACCTTGGCGAAGGATGTGTCTTTTACACCAAGTCCTTGCTTCTTTATATAAGAAGCGTAGAATAATATAGTTATCAACCCTGTTATCATTTCCCATATAGCACCGATGTAGATGAGCTTTCTTTCTAGTTTTCTAGTCACAATTTGGGTCCTCCTTTACCGTGGAAACAGCAATTCCTAACATAACAATGTAAACCCTTCTACCCCTTAACCCCTGAAGATAAAGACATAGATTCCAAAAAGTATTTTTGCGTAAATAAATACAAGATAAATGTTGGCACCATTGCAATTATTGCAGCAGCAGTTGAAACTCCAACAACACTCTGATACATCCCTTGCAGTAACTGTAACCCAGGTGTAATTGGCATTTTTTCGATATCATTAAATACAATCGAAGGCCATAGGAAGTCGTTCCAGGCTCCAGTAAAGGTAAACAATGCTACAACAGTTAATATAGGTTTTATGAGAGGAAGTATGATTTTGATGAAAATTTGAAATTCTGAAGCTCCGTCCACTCTTGCAGATTCATCAAATTCCTTTGGAATTCCCGACATAAATTGCTTAACCAAAAAGATATTAAACACACCAGCGGCTCCTGGTACGATAGCAGCTAAATAACTATTCACCCATCCAAAGGAGTCAATAATTTTATAAAGTGGAATTAGGTTTACAACACCAGGAAACATCATTGTCGCCATTAAGAAAACAAATAAAGCGTCTCTTCCCTTAAACTTTAATCTAGAGTATCCATAACCAGCCAAGGACACGACAAGTAGAACCAAGATGGTTTGTGATACTGCAATAATCATAGAATTCATAAACCATTTTGCTAATGGAGCACTTGAATTATTAAATAACATCTGTTGGTAATTTTCCATTACCCAATGTACCGGTAAGATCGTAAAGCCCATAGATTGAATATCAGCCTCAAGTTTAAATGATGAGAGAAATGCATAAGCCAATGGGATTACCCAAATTAGAGCCATAATGAGCAAAAATAGAAAAGCTACTATTTTTGGAGCAGATAGTTTCTTCATCGATAGCACCCCCTAATCGCGTTGTCTTAAAAAGAAGAATTGGATAAGCGAAACGAGCATAATACATAACCCTAAAATTACTGCCATTGCAGAAGCAATACCTGCTAAGGATTGTCCTGAACCAAAAGCATTTGACTGAATATACATTAATAAAACGTGGGTCGAACTGCTTGGCCCGCCTTTCGTCAACATGAGCGGCTGCCCATAAACGTTAAATTGAGCAATGGTCGTAATGACAATTGTATATAATAGTTGTCCCTTTAGACTAGGAAGTGTGATTTTAAAGAACTTCTGAATACTTCCCGCCCCGTCAATCGAAGCTGCTTCATAATAATCTTTCGGAATTCCATTTAACGCAGCCTGGTAGATAATCATGTTTGCCCCAATACACCACCACACTGTAACAATTACTAATGTCATCCATGCATATGGCTGAGTAGTTAACCACGGTGTATCTACTTTGAGGAAGTGATTAAATGGTCCAAATGATACGTTAAATAACATCGTAAAAACAATCATAACGGCTGAAACAGAAAACAATGTTGGCACATAAAACAACGCTTGGAAAACCTTAGTCCCTTTCGGTTTAGCATGTAAACCAGATGCTATCAGTAATGGAATAATAATACACGCAGGCACTGAATATAAAACAAATTTAAACGTATTCAATAAACCCGTATGTAACTGAGTATAAAATGTGGAGTCTTTATTAAACAAAATCTCTTTATAATTATCTAAGCCTACAAAGTCAGCTTGACTTATTAAGTCCCAATTCGTAAAAGAGATATAAATACCAAAAACCGTAGGAATTAAGAAGAATATTAAAAATAGGACTAAATGCGGTCCAACATACATAAGTGGAGATAACCTAAATTGCATTTTCTTACCTGTGGCACGGTTTAACGACGGGGACCTATTCGGCTCCTTGCTAACCTGAGAAATATTCATACACTTCTACTCCTATTCTCTTTTTTCGAATAGAGAGAGAATTCCTATTGGTCAAAAATAGGAATTCTCCATTTGTTACACCTATACTCAAAAACTATTATTCTATTTCACATTCTCCTAGAGAGAATCATGCCTATTACTTTTCATTTTGAGCAATTTTATCTTCTACTTCTTTTTGAGCCTTTTTAAGTGCTTCTGGAATTTTCACCTTTCCAAACGCTGCGTCACCAGCAATCTTATCAATTGCATCAACGACAAAGCCGTTGTACTTGTAATCAAAGATTTTAAGTGTCGCCATTTGCTTCTCATCTTTAACTAAGAAAGTCTGTGGAAGCTCTTGGACTTTTGCATCATCTACGTTTGCTAATGATGCTGGGTTTTGTCCTGCTTCAGCCCATGGGATAGAGTTTTGTCTTAAATAATCAAGAAACTTAAGAACGCCTTCTGTTTTTTCATCCGTTCTTTCTTTGCTGTTGAACATAACGAATTGGTGGGAAGAAGACCAGTTTACAACTTTATCAGCTGAAACTTGAGGGAAGTTTGTCATTCCCCAATTTAGAGTTTTTACTTCATTTAAACTATTTTGCATCCAAATTCCTTCTGGCCAGAAAATAGATTTTCCTGATTTAAAGATCTGTCCTGGATCTTGACCATCTTTGTTTGTATATTTTCCATCAACAAGTGACTTTAGTAATTCTAATGCTTCTGCTGCCTCTGGTGTATCAAGTGTAGGTGCTTGCCCATCGCTTGTGATGTCTCCACCTAATTGGGCGTAAATGGATAAGAAGGTTGGTCTCATCCAAGTTAATCCCATTGCATCGATTTTATCTTTTCTAGATAAATCTCCTGCTGCTTTAATTTCATCAAATGTTACAACATTATCGTCTAAAGCATTAGGAGCATATTTTTCAACTAAATCTTTGTTATAGTACATAACAAAACTGTGTACATCCAATGGAAGTGAGTATCTTTTCCCATCTATATTACCAATATCCCAACCAGCTTTAACGTAGTTTTCTTCTTTGATGTCTGAAAAGTTACTTAAGTAATTGTCATATGGTGTCAGCATTTCATTATCCACATACTGCTTGATTCTTTCAGCATGTACGATTGTAACATCAGGAATGTTTTTTCCTGAGTTAACAACTGTCGGAATTTTGGTATACATATCCCCTTCTTTCATGGAAATATTTTTAACTTTATATTCAGGGTTTGTTTTATTGTAATTATCGATAATTTGCTGCATGTTTTTTCCATCTGGACCTGTAAATACATTCCAAAATACAAGTTCTTTTTTATCTTTGCTTGATGAACCTGACGTACTGTCCGAATTACAGCCTACTAACGCAAGAGCTAATGTTAGGATTAGCGCAAAACAAAATATTCTTGACATTTTCTTCTTCATCTTCTTAATCCCCCTATTTTTAATTATTTTTTTTAACAGGCAGTTTTACTCCCCTTAACACTCATGAATAAAAGCATTTACACAAAAAACTTAATTTTCCAAAAATTTAAAAAAGAAAGATACTATTACTATTTCATTTTTTGTTCTGTAAATGATGGACCTTCAACCTTCAGCTTTCCACCTTCAAAATACAACCTATCAATGTTCATCTGTCTATCTCCACTAGGAACAACCGGAACTGTATGGGTATGATAGACCGCATAAAGAGTTTTATTATCCAGCCCTTTTGTTACACTATTATGCCCTGGACCTGAGATTCCATTTTTAAGATCCTTTGACAAAATAGGATTCTCTTTTGCTTTTTTAAATGGACCTAAAGGATTGTCAGCTACTGCATACCCAACCCCGTAATCCTCGCTAGCAAAGTAGTTTGATGAATACATTAGGTAGTATTTGTCCTCGTGTTTCAATACAAAAGGTCCTTCATTCCACTGATAATCACCATTCAGTCCTTCCCATTCTTGGTCAGGCTGCAGCAATAACTGTGGTTCACCTATCAAACTAGTAAGATCACTATCCATTTTTTGGACTAATATTTGACTGACATGATTATCGTCTATGATATTTTCGGAACAATCTTTAACATAATAGAAATAAGGAGTTCCATCATCTTCAATAAAAATATGTCCATGGATATATTAACCTTCTTGTTTAATCAATTCAATACTTACATCTTTAAATGGACCTAAAGGATTTTTACTAACAGCCACGGAAATTTGCAAATGTCCTTCTTCATTGCGAGCACTGTATGTCATATAAAACCGATTATTATGTTTAACCACTTCGGGAGCCCAAAAGTCCCCAGTCGCCCATTGGGTAGATTGTTCATTACTATCATAGACTAAACCTCTATCTTCCCAATCAACCAAGTTATCCGATTGCCAAGCCCTAAATCCAATTGTTGGGGCAGAAGTTGCATACATGTAGTATCTATCTCCATCTTTTAAAACGAAAGGATCACCTATATTGGTCATTCCCCCGACTGGATTCGTGTATGTGATTGTCTTTACATTTTTCATTGAAACTAGAAACACCCCAATTCCTAGCAAGAATAAAATAAAAGCAAAAGATATAAAAACTATAGTCTTTGATTTACTTATCTTCCCTAACATTTCTCATCCCCTTAAGTTATTTCATTGTATCCCCCCATTATTGTTTGATAGTTTTTCATTTTAATAAATTCAAATGTTTGCGCTTTCATTTCGTTGAAAATAATAAGTAAAATTTTATAGTAAATTTTACTATGATAAAAATATATACTTTTGACACTAAACATGTCAATTATAATTAATTAATTTAATTAATAAACTAATTATTAAATGTTAGTTGAAGGAACATAATATGAAGAATTAGATTTTTGGTTATTTAATAATGGGGCTCATCATCATAATTGAAACTTGTGTTATAATGAGCCAATGCTATTCAGTTCTACCTACATTAATTTTGGAGTGATATGATGACGAAAGCTAAGGCTAAAAGTGGGATAGGCAGAGGAACAGGTAAAAAAGGCTGGAATCGTTGGCAAGCTGGTGCGAACAAAGCAAAAAATGCTAAACCTTATGTCAGCAAAGGAACTAAAAGAGGGGATACAGCAAAAACAACCGATGAATCTAATTAATGATGGTTCTTTTTTGACTAGGGCTTTCTTCCCCTTCAGTCCCTTGTAGTCTAGGCAAATTACTATTTAATCAAACGTTTGATTAGTTTAGAAACCGAACTAATCAAACGTTTGATTAGTTTTTTATTTCAATTCAATTGTATATTTTTGAGTATTTACCTCGTTAAAAGTGAAAACTCGTTCCACATAGTGAATTTCTTTTTCATCCATTAATAAAACGGTTGAACTCCTTGTACCATATCCTTCACTTTTGATAAACATCGATGAAAGCATTCTTTCCAATTCTAATGAAACCCCCGTTTGAGGTAGTTTTTCATCTGGTGCCTGATCTGCTTTTTGAAGAAGCGTTAATAGAGGCTCAACATAATCCTCTTGATTACTTTTCAAAATAGCGGCTAACCCGTCTTTGCCAGCTTGTACTTTTGGCCATTCTGTATTAAGTAAATGATTGCTGACACCATAAATCCCTGGAGCCACTTTTATTAACTCCTGTCCAACATTGGAATAATAGTATAGCTCATCACCATCCCCCGCTAACAGGTTATATCCAGGGTACCAGTCATTATTTCTAACTAGACTCTGCATGTACTCCTTGATATCGCCTTTGTACTGCAGAGCATTTGCCACTAATTCTCCTCTTGAGCGTTTTCCCTCCGTAACTTCCATCGGATTTCGATAATTGGTCAAAGCTGCAAACCTTCCCGATTTGGTAACACCCATCCAAGTACCCATTTTTTCTAAATCCCGTCCGGCAAGGATTTCGGAATCATCCTCCCAAAAATGAACAGGAGCAGTCGGTCTCTGATAAAACTCATCTCGATTAGCCGCAACCATTAGCTTGTACTTTGGATGAACCTTATAAGCAAATAAGATTAAACACATTGAATCCCCCACCTCTTTTGAAAAGATCATTGAATATATTCTAGCAGTAAATTCCCTTGTTTGAAAAAATAAAAAGACACTCCCATTTGGGAATGCCCTCCACTCTTATTTTTTCTTCGCATGTTTCCGCATATCAAATGCAACTGCAACGATGATAATAGCGCCCTTAACGATAAATTGGATGTATGGACTTACACCGAGGAAAGCTAATCCGTAGTTAATAACTTGGAAAATAAGAACCCCAGTTATTACTCCCGGAACAGTTCCAATACCGCCTGATAGTGATACTCCACCGACCACGCAGGCTGCAATGGCATCTAACTCGTACATATTCCCCGTATTGTTGGTTGCACTTCCAACTCGCCCTGCCTCTAAGGTACCTGAGAACCCATAAAGCAGACCGGCAATCATATAAATAATAATGATATTTTTTGCCACGTTAACGCCGGAAACCTTTGCTGCTTCAGCATTTCCGCCGATTGCGTACATATTCTTACCAAGCTGTGTTTTATTCCATACCACCCAAATAATGAATGAAAAGGCAATTGCATATAAAATCAGGTATGGAAATTCATATTGACCTATTTTAATTCCCTTTTGCGCGAATGTGGTAAAACTCTCACTTAATCCACCAATCGGCTGCGCACCATATGGCGGACGGTCAAAGTAGATAGAAGTGACTCCGTAAACACCAATCATCATACCTAGTGTTGCAATAAATGGCGGTACGTGAAACTTTGATACGATAAATCCATTTAAAGTACCAAATAGTCCTGTTACAGCCATTGCAATTAAGATAGGAATAAACAAAGGCAATTCTGGAAGGTTTGGATACATTTTATAAGCATAATCACCTGCTTGAAGCAGAGAAGCAGAGACTACTGCTGCAAGTCCGACCATCCGCCCGGCAGATAAGTCCGTCCCGCCTAATATCAGGATACCTGCTATCCCAAGTGCAATAATAATCCTTGAAGATGACTGACTTAAGATATTAATCAAATTGGTCATGGATAAAAAGTCAGGAGATGCAAAGACAATCCCAACAACAAGTAGAATTAAAAATACATAAATAACATTATCAAACAGCCATTTTACAACATTAGACTTTTTTGTGGCCTGAGTATTCATTTTGCTTCTCCTCCTAATACAACGCTGCCAGTCGCATAATCTCTTCTTGCGTGGTTGTCTTTGTTTCTACGATTCCGGCTGCTCTTCCATTACTCATTACTAAGATTCTGTCTGTAACACCAAGAAGTTCAGGCATTTCTGAAGAAATCATGATAATTCCTTTTCCTTCAGCTGCTAATTCGTTAATTAGCTGGTAAATTTCAAATTTTGCTCCAACGTCAATTCCCCTTGTTGGTTCATCCAACAATAGTACTTCCGGTTTTGTTAGCAGCCAGCGGCCTATGATTACCTTCTGCTGGTTACCGCCAGAAAGACTTCCGATTGGCGTTTTTTGCGATGGCGTCTTTACTTTCATTGAATCGATAACCCATTTTGTATCATCATGAACTTTGCTTTCTGATAGAAACAACCCTTTTCGATACTGAGGCAGGTTGGCAATAATGGAGTTAAAGCTAATGCTTAATTGTGGATAAATCCCCGTTGTTCTTCTTTCTTCCGTAACTAGTGCAAAGCCATTTTTTATCGCATGCTGCGGCGAATGATTCTGTACGACCTTTCCATTTAACTCAATACTTCCTGATTTCAGTCCTCTGATACCGAATAGTGCCTCCATAACCTCGGTACGTTTGGAGCCTACAAGACCTGCAACACCTAATATTTCTCCTTTTCTCAATTCGAAGTTAATATTAGAAAATGACCCTTCTGTTTCGGCCGTTAAATCCTTAACTTTAAGGGTTACAGCTCCAGGTTGATTGATCTTTTCTGGGAAACGCTGTGACAAGTCACGGCCAACCATTAGCTTAATGATTTCGTCTGTTGTTAATTCCTTTGCGCTTTTCGTTGCAATATACTGACCGTCACGCATGATTGTTACTTCATCTGAGATTTTTAAAATTTCTTCCATTTTGTGAGAGATATAGATAATCGCTACGTTATCACTTTGCAGCTTTCTAATAATAGTAAATAAATGATTTACCTCTTTTTCAGTTAGAGAGGATGTTGGTTCGTCCATTACAATGAGCTTTGAATGATAAGAAACAGCTTTTGCAATTTCCACCATCTGCATCTCTGAGACTGACAGGCTTCCTACTTTGCTTCGCGGGTCAACTTTGATGTCGAGACTTTTAAAGATTGCTGCCGTATCCTCATACATCTTTTTTTCATCAATAAAGATTCCTTTTTTCGGATACCTTCCCAGCCAAATATTATCCATTACATTTTGCTGACGGACTTGGTTCAGTTCCTGGTGGACCATGGAAACTCCGCTTTCAAGGGCTTGCTTAGAATTTGCAAATGAAACCTCTTTACCGTCCAGCAGAATTTTTCCTTCATCCATTGAATAGATACCGAATAAGCACTTCATTAATGTTGATTTTCCTGCACCATTCTCACCCATTAAGGCATGTACTGACCCTGCCTTCACTTTTAGGGAAACGTTGTTAAGAGCCATTACGCCAGGAAATCTTTTCGTTAAATTAATCATTTCAAGTAAATTGGCTGAACTTGCCTCTGACATACTTAAACCTCCTTGCCTAACCATTTAACATGCATTTTTTATATAATAAAATTTGATTTCATCAGTCCTGTTTCAAATAATTAACTTGAAACATTGCCCCGAACGAAGGAAAAGAAGTAATCCTTTTCCTTCGTTCGAGGAGCGCCATAGAGGCTATCCTCGGACTAGGCGCTTCCGCTTTTCTTACTTGTATGCGTCTTTACCTATTTGGATATTTTCTTTTGTAACCTCGATGTAAGGAACTCGAACCGCTTTAGCGTCGTCTAATTTCCACTCAGTTCCTTCCAATACGTCCTTACCGTTTGCAGCATTTGCAGCAAGTTCAACGGTGGCTGCACCTTGGTTTTTCGCATCATTTAAGATTGAACCAACCATTTTTCCTTTTTCAATCATTTCAAGTGCTTCTGGTATCGCATCTACACCTACTACTGGCATAAACTTATCACCTGAGAAGTACCCTGCTTTTTCAAGAGAAGCAATGGCACCTAATGCCATACCATCGTTATTCGCAATAACAAATTCGATATTTTCGTTATATTTTGCAATCCAAGCATCCATTTTTTCTGTTGCTTTCATTGCATCCCACATACCTGTATCTAGAGCTAGTTCATCTACCGCAATACCTTTTTCCTTCAAGGTATCAACAACAAACTTAGTACGCGCTTCTGCGTCTGGGTGCCCTGGTTCACCTTTTAATAAAACGTATTGAAGCTTTCCATCACCATTTTTATCCCATTTTTCTTTATTTGCTTCCCAAGCCTTAGCGATTAATTCACCTTGAAGTACACCTGATTCAGATGAAGTTGTTCCGACATAGTAAGCTTTTTCGTAGCCTTTTAATACACTTGCATCTGGCTCTTTGTTAAAGAAGATAACAGGAATATCCTTTACTTTTGCTTTATCAATGATGGTTTGTGCTGCTTTAGGGTCTACAAGGTTGATTGCCAGTGATTTTGCTCCTTTTGCGATAAGCGTGTCTACTTGTTCAACCTGCTTGGCTTGGTCATTTTGAGAGTCATTCAGCATTAAGTTCACTTTTCCATCTGCTGCAGTTTCCATTGCACGACGAACATAGGACATAAAGTTGTCATCGAATTTATAAATGGTTGCACCCACTGCTGGAAGGTCGCCGTCCTTGCCTTTTCCAGAATCCGTTGAACTTTTTTCTGTACCGCCGCAGCCAGTCGCTAATAGAATACTAGACGCAACTGTTAATGATAGAATTAACCCTTTTTTCTTTTTAAACATGTCATCCTTCTCCTTTTGCTAGTTAGTAAAAGCTCTGGTAAACTTCGCTTACCTTTACCTTATTGAAAGCCCTTACACATATATTAGCACCGGGTGATTTCGTTCAATAGTTCTAACCTATAGCACTAATTTGCGTTTTCCTAGACTTTTTTGTTCACGTAAAAAAAGACCAATTCATTTACGAATCAGTCTTTGTTACTATCATTCAATTAACATACCGTTTCCTTGCGAAATTCGGTTGGGGATAAGCCCGTCTGTTTTTTAAACACACGGCTAAAATAATTCGGGTCCTTATAGCCGACAGAATAGCATATTTCTTTTAAACTCTTAGCAGCATCCACCATTTGCAGCTTTGCCTGTTTTATTCTTATTTCGGTTACGTAATCGATAAAGGTCATCCCAAATCGATCTTTAAATAATTTACTTAAATAAAAGGGACTTAGCTCCACATATTCTGCTACGTGTTCCAACGTAATGGACTCTGCATAATGATTTTCAATATATTCTTTTGCCTTATGCAGCATTCCCTTCGCATGATTGTTCCTCCAAAGCTGAACATGCTTGACAACTGCCAGTAAATTAGCTTTTCCTTTTTCTAGAATTAAGTTACAATCCTCTACCTCGCCAATCGTCAAGGAACCTTCAAAGTGTATCCCTAAGTCATGCATCATTCGTGAAAGGAGAATAAAAAATTCATCAAAAGATTTTTTCACTACTGCAGCCTTTAATGCTTTGTTACCGGTCAGTTTGGTTACAAACGAATCAAATAAAAACATAACTTGATTTAGATCACCTTGTCGTACACCATCCAGCAATTTTTTCTCTATTTCCAGCACATCCGAAACGGAAGGCAGCTCACCGGCCCCTTGTTTACTGCTAAATAAATATTTTCGGTTTGAAGTTTTTAATAGCTGCTGTAAAGCAACTACCGCTTCATGATAAGATTTATTAAGCTCATGGCCATGACTATATGGGAGTCCTATCCCTATTCTTAAATCCGCATTTATTTGGCTTTTTTGAAAAGAACTAAATAGACTCTCAATGGTATGCTGTGCATTTGTTTTAAAATGCACCTTTTCCGGTAGTTCTTTACAAAGGAATAATACAGGTACTTGAGAATCTGTCATTGGTCCTACCATGACTTCTTCCTTTTTCACTTCTGTTTTCAAGACATCCTTAAGCCATAAATAATAGTTTTGCTTTAGTTGTAAGTGAAATTCTCCTTTTTCCTTGGGCAAGAGGGAAAACAGCATTATATAACCAGAAGTAATTTCTACCCCTAACAACTGACTCCATTCATCAAAGGAAATATCTTGGACTTGGTTTAGGATTAATGAAGACACCCACTCTTTCTGGGCTATGGAAACGGCACGGTCTAGGTTCTCCATCAAGCTTTGCTTTTCTTTCATAGACCTGCGCTCTTCAAATATCTCACCTGAAACACGCTGTAAACTCTCGAGTATATCCTGTTTTCTACTAGGTTTTAAGATATATTCTTTTACACCCTGCTGCATAACTTCCTTGGCATATTCAAACGTATTAAAGGCTGAAACCATGATAAATCGAATGCATGGATCAGTGCTTTTGATTTCCTTAACAGCTTGAACTCCATCTATTCCGGGCATTTTTATATCCATAAAGATGATATCAGGCTTAAGTTCTCTAGCCATTTCAATCGCCTTTCTTCCGTTAGGCGCCTCACCAATTACCATTACGCCCTCAGAAGAGCTATTAATAATCCTCGTCAATGCTTTTCGCTCTAGAACCTCATCATCCACAATTAGAACTTTCAACAAACTCTTCTCCTCCTTTTGCAACGTTTGGAATGGTCAGTGTAAACTTTGTCCCTTTACCTAACTCTGAATGTATTTCAATAATGTCTTTTTGATTGTAAAAAAGCTGAAGCCTGCGAATTACATTTTTCACGCCTATACCAGTCGAATGACCTTTTGATTTATTGTGTTCATATACTTCTTCCATTTCTATTCCGCTAACATAGTTTAGCAATCTATTTTGGGTGATTTCATCCATTCCATCCCCATTATCTACTATTGCCACATTAATCCTGTCATTACTTTTGTAAATATGAAGTCGGATCTCTGCATTTTCCTCATACGATTCAACACCATGTATGAATGCATTTTCGATTAATGGCTGAAGTGTTAAACTAGGAATTTCTATATCCAAACAATCCTCTTCAATTTCGGTAATGAATTGAATCCGGTCTCCAAATCTTGTTTGTTGAATAAAGAAGTACTCTTTTACAATAGATACTTCGTCCCTTAGAGTGGCAGCTTTATTCAAATCGCCGCCTAGGTTATAGCGCAGTAATACTGCAACAGATTCAATTAATTTAGAAGTATGCTCCGCATCCTCTAGGTAAGCCATTTTTGAAACCGTATTCAAAGTATTGAATAGGAAATGTGGATTAATTTGGTTTTGAAGACTTCTTAGCTCCATTTCTTTTAGGAGCTTATCAAGCTCCGATTTCTGCTTTATTTCTTTTACCAATTGTCTAAGATTTGAACGCATTTGGTTAAAGGTTTCGGTTAAGGGCTTTAATTCATCCTTGGTCGTTATCTTAATATCTTCACCTGAAAGATTACCTTTTGATATTTGCCGGGCTGCCTCGGATAATAGCGTAATTGGTTTTGTAATACCGCCTGAGATCCAAAGAGCAATCAATGTACTAAGAAAAAAGGCAGAAGAGAAAAGGGAAAAAGACAATAATTTATAATAATGATTTTGCCTTTCCATTTGATCATAGAAATTTTGATAGTCTGTCAGCTTATTATTTAGGAGTGCAAGCGTACTTTCTTGAAGGAATCCTGCTATTTTTATTGCTTCGTTTAAGTGGTTCGAATAATCGTTAATATTGTCTTTATGAAAAGCTTCTATCGTTGCGTCACATTCTTCTAGAAAGCTGTTTATCATATTTTGGTAGTTAATAACTGCCATATCATTCGATTTCATTTCTTTATTGAAAAGCCATTGGTCATTCAGCAACTTAGATTTTTCAAGGTTATAGTCTTTTAAATAGGTGCTTTCCTTATCTAGCAAATACCCCTTCAGGTTTTCCGTAATTACGGTAGTTCTTTGTGAGATATCATTTAACATAAGAAACCGTTCAAAACTATCATCATATTCATTTATTAGGTTTTCACTACTTTGATAAAAAAGGACGCCAACAGAACTTAACAGCACGACAAGGACAATGAAATAGAGTAATAATTTCGATCGAATTCGAAATAACATGATCAGTATTCCTCCCCCATGGCCCGATGAATATCAGGTAAATCTTCTTCTCTCATAATCCGAGTATTCGTGTGAATAACGGGAGGAACCTTCTTGCCTTCAATTAGATCTATCATCATTACTACTGCTTCGTAGCCCATTTCAAAAGGTTCTTGGACCACCGTAGCTTTAATCGTACCTTTCGTAATGTACTTAAGTGTTTCGGGCAATGTATCGAATCCAATAATATAAACTTGATCCGGCTCCCTAAACTTATCTACTACTTGAGCAATTCCTATTGCATCTAGTGCACTTGTTCCATAGAACGCATTGACTTCAGGGTAATCCATCAATATTTGATAAGCCTTTTCTGCCGCTCGAACTCGACTAATTTCAGATTCTTCTACCGTAATAATCTTTATTCCCGCTTCAGTTTCCACTGCGTCACGAAAACCCTGAACACGCTGCTGCTGGTGGTTCGCATAAAATCTCCCGGTAATAATGGCCACGTTTGCCTGACCAATTGTATCTTCAATTAAAGCTTTACCTGCCAAAAAACCAGAATAATAATTGTCAGTTCCAATATAAGCCATCCGGTTACTATTGGCCGCATCTGTATCAATGGTTATGACAGGTAGTTTTTCTACGACTCTATTAATTAACGGTGTGAATTGCTCATCACTCAAGCCTTGAGTAATAATACCATCCACTTTAGAAGCCATTGACATTTCAATCGTTTTTAAATGTTCATCGATATTACCCTGCTTCGGTCCAGCATATTCCAATAATACACCATGTTCCTCCGCAGCCTTCTGTGCCCCTTCTTCAACAAGCCGCCAATAATCATTGTCAAGCTCCTCTGGAACCAGCACAAAATGATAATTATACTTTTCTACTGTTTTATCCTCTGCAGGCAAATCATGGCTAACAACCTTGTAGCCATAAAATACAGAAAAGGCACAGCTCACAAGAAAAAACCAAATCCCAACACCATATGCCACCTTAGTCAACCTGCTCATAAAACAACTCCATTACATCTCCAGTCTAGATAAAAAATATTATACGGAATATACCAAAAATCGACAATGCCAAATGGTGCCTGTCACCATAAAAACACAAATGTCCACCTCAGGTGGACATTTGTGTTTTTATATCAATTTTTAGGAGCTGCTGTCTCTTATGATGAGTTGGGTGGAAATGGTTATTTTTTTGGCTATTTTCCGTCCTTCGAATCTTTCTACCAGGGTGTTGACGGCTGTTTCTCCCATTAGTTCAGTAAATACTTTCACCGTGCTTAATGATGGAAAGACATATTTGGAGATGCTGATGTCGTTAACGCCGATGATATTCACTCGGCCTGGAACAGGAATCCCTTCTTCCAATAGAGCCCTGAGTGCTCCAACTGCCAGAGAATCATTCGCTGCAAAGAAAGCGGTCGGCAGGTTTTCCCCATGCTCATGAATGGCTTTTTTCATGAGTGAATGACCGTCGTCAACGGAAAATGAACCAACGTACATAAACGCTTCATTCATTATCCCTTTTTCTGCCAAATAGGATTTGAAGGTCACTTCTCTCAGGTCTTCGATGGTCGATGTCTTATCCCTGAATACTTCTCTTCCGCCAATATACCCAATCTTCTCATGATCGTGTTTTAAATAATGATCAATGACCTTTTTAGTCGCCTTTTCAAAATCAATCACAATGGAATCAAATTTTTCTTCATCGGGTGAGATATCCACAAAAACGATATTATTTGTGATGGATACCATATCCTTTATTTGTTTATTGCTAAATTTCCCGATTGCGATAAGACCTTGAATCTCATCCTGTTTTAAATCCGCATAGTTGTCTTGAAAGTACTTAGCTACAGAAAAGCCCATTTGTCTGGATTGATTTTCGACACCCAAACGAATCGACATATAATATAAATCTTCTAATTCTTCTTTTTCTGTATACCATTGTAAAAGTGCAATTTTCCCGGTCTCTAGTTTTCTAGCTGGTTTCTTTTTATAGGAAAGCTGCTCCGCAACCTCAAATATCCTCTTTTTTGTTTCATCACCAACAGATAAAGAACTATCATAATTTAATACGCGGGATACCGTTGCGATTGAAACTCCTGCTAATTCTGCAATATCCTTAATTGTCGCCATTCATTAAACTCCTATTGTATTAGAAAAAAAGCGGTATTTTGTTGTGGCATGATATACTTCCTCAGGGTTTAAAACAATAGTTGGAAAATCAGGTTGGTTAATAGCATCTGGCAGTCCTTGCGTTTCTAGACACACACCTAAGTAGTTCCTCGCTCGAACACCTGCGATTGAAAAGGGACCTTCTAGTTGATTTGCTGTGTAAAGGACCACGCATGGCTGATCTGTTGTAACTAATAACGTCCTGCCACTCTCTTTTTCACTTAACACCACTGTATTTTCTCCCTTTTTTGTAAAAAGAAGCGGATGGTCATAACCATTGCCCGCAAGCACATTTTGTGGATAAGAGGATTTCATTCCCGTCTTCAACAAACGACCATGCTTAAAGTCAAAGGGGGTATTACTAGATTCAATCATTCTTCCAGTAGGTATTAAATCGGACCCAAGTTCTAAAAAGCAGTTACTTTCTAATTGTAGAATGTGCTCGGAACAATCTCTCTTTAAATTGCCGCTTAGATTAAAATAAGAATGATTCGTTAAATTCACGATTGTTTTTTGATCTGTCACCGCTTCATAGGAAATGCTCAGCTCATTTTGATTATTTAAAAGGTAGACGATGGTCGTATCCAAATTTCCAGGATATCCTTCTTCTCCATCCAAGCTCCGATAGAAAAATTTTAACCCTATAGCATTTTCCGTTTCAATGCTTTCCGTTTTCCAGATAACAGAATTAAAGCCCTTCTTACCTCCATGTAGATGGTTTGGATCCTCATTAGGGGTCACCCGGTAAACTTCCCCATCTAGTTCAAACTGTGAGTTGCTGATTCTTCCAGCCACTCGACCGACAACCGAGCCAAAATATGGGGCCAAATCAATATAATCTTCTACGTTCTCAAATCCAAGAACGACATTTTCAACGTTACCATTTCGGTCAGGGACCATTACTTTTGTAATGATACAACCGTAATTCAGGCATGAAACAGACATCCCTGAATCGTTGACAAGGGTATACTCCATTACTGACTCATCGTGATAACTACCGAATACTTTATCTATTATTTTCATTCTTTTTCCACTCCATTAATTCACTTCAAAGATATGAGCACTTATGCCATTCCAAGCTGTCAGCTGAATAACCTATACTAAAGACGAGATAAAGCGCTTGAACCCGGCTTTACCCTCTTCATTTCTCTTATAAACACCAGCATCTTCTAAGCATTTTAAAAACTTCTTACCGGTCTCTTCTCTCACAATTGCTTCTACGTTTGATTCTGTTGCAGCAGCCTGATACTCTTCTTTTAAACCTTTTGCCCAATCCAGATGATAGTCAGCAACGATATCAGTTTCTCCTAGAATGAAATGTTCGACCTCTTTAAGTTCGTCCTTCAAGCGTGCTGGTAAAACAGCCAGCCCCATTACTTCGATTAGCCCGATGTTTTCCCGCTTAATATGATGAACGTCCTGATGAGGATGAAAAATGCCAAGTGGATGTTCCTCACTCGTTCGATTGTTCCGCAGAACTAAATCTAATTCATATACATTCTGTTTTTTACGTGCAATAGGTGTAATGGTATTGTGCGGAGTATCGCCTGTTTTTGCATAGATTTCTACTGTTTCATCGCTGTAATTTCTCCATGTGGATAGAATATGTTCACCTGCTTCCACAAGTGGTCCAATTTCCTCAGAGCGCAATCGAATGACAGACATAGGCCATTTAACAATGGAACCACGGACATTCGGGAATCTATCTAACTCAAAACTCCAATCATCCTCCGCTTTTGCCATCGAAAATTCGTAATGTCCTCCCTGATAATGATCATGGGACAAAATGGAACCACCGACTATCGGCAAGTCAGCATTGGATCCAACAAAATAGTGAGGAAATTGCTCGACAAAGCTTAAAAGACGCTTGAAGGCCGCAGAAGTAATCTTCATATCCCTATGTTCCTCTGACAGCACAATACAATGTTCATTATAGTAAACATATGGAGAATACTGTAAAAACCAATTCTCTTCTAAAAGATTTAACTTGATCAAGCGGTGATTTGAGCGCGCCGGATGGCCAATTCTTCCTGCATACCCTTCATTTTCAACACAAAGCAGACACTTCGGATAGTCATTCTTTTTTGCGGCACGTTCACGTTCAATACTTCTAGGGTCTTTTTCTGGTTTCGATAGATTTATCGTAATGTCCAGTTCACCATATTCCGTGCTAACCTTGTACTCAATATTATTGCGAATCCGCTTCATCTGAATATAATTACTATTTTTACTTAATTCATAAAAAAACTCTGTCGCGGCTTGCGGATTTTGTTTATATTTTTCGTTAAATATTTGATTAACCGTTGATGGACGTGCCATAAAGCAGTTCATTATTTTACTTGCCAAAATCTCTTTTTCATCAAAAATATCTTCAATAATTTCTTGTTCACAGGCGTACTCTATAATCTGTTCAAGTAAATCAGGTGTCTCTAAAGTAGATTCTGCATCACATTCCTTAAACTCAACTAAATGTAAGAGTGAAAGAATTTGATTGCGAGCATAGATTTCATCCTCAGGCTCCATTAATTGAGCAGCAATGGCTTGATTGATTAATTGTTGGATTACTTGATAAATCATACCATTCACCTCTCGTATCCATTTGGATGATGCTGGTGCCAGTTCCACGCATCACTGATGATTTGGTGTATGGACGTTCTTGTTGGATTCCACCCAAGTACACTTCTGGCTTTTTCCGATGAGGCAATTAACGTACTAGGGTCGCCCGAACGGCGTTCTCCGAATTGAACAGGAATATCAATACCTGTTACTTCTTTTGCTGTTTCGATAATTTCTTTTACCGAAAATCCCTGGCTGCTGCCCAGATTAAATACATTACTTTTCCCGCCATTTTGCAAGTATCTTAGTGCAAGAAGATGTGCATCAATTAAGTCTTCAACATGAATGTAATCGCGGATGCAGGTCCCGTCTGCCGTATCATAATCCTGACCAAAGACCGTTACCGCCGGCCTTTTTCCTAATGCAGCCTCTAATACAACGGGAATTAAATGCGTTTCAGGGTTATGGTCTTCGCCAATCTCCCCGCCGCTTCTTGCGGAAGCAACGTTAAAATACCGGAGTGAAACATATTTAAGATCAAATGCCTTTTCGCACCAAGCAATCATTTTTTCCATCGTAAGTTTTGTTTCACCATAGGTGTTCGTTGGCATTGCCCGAGCATCTTCTGTAATAGGGACAACCTTCTGTTCACCATAAACCGCGGCTGTCGACGAAAAGATAATATGCTTCACATTAAATTCCTTCATCATTTCGAGGACAATTTGTGTGCCGAATACATTGTTGTCATAGTACTTTAAGGGCTCCGTCATCGATTCGCCAACAAGAGAGTTGGCGGCAAAATGCAGGATCGCTTCAATCTTTTCTTTTTCAAAAACAGAACGCATAAACTCTCGGCTGCGAATGTCACCTTCATAGAAATGTGCTTTTGGATGAATGGCATCACGATGGCCAGTTTGCAAATTATCGATGACCACCACTTGCGACCCCTGATCAATTAACTGGTAAACAGCATGAGAGCCAACATAACCGGCCCCGCCTAAAACAAGAATACTCATTCAAATTCCCCCATTTGGATTTCTTTTGCCCCATCACCAATACTTGCTACATAGAAATCTGCAGGATATCCAATTTTGTCCTGATAAGCTGCACCAACCTTAGCAATAAAGCTATCAACCTGTTCATTTTCAACGATGGCAATGGCACAGCCCCCAAATCCAGCTCCTGTCATGCGGGCACCAATTACACCTGGCTGTTTCCAAGCAGCTTCTACTAAACTGTCTAGTTCAACTCCAGTCACTTCATAATCGTCTCGCAGCGAAATATGCGATTGATTCATTAACTGTCCAAACGCCTCAAGGTTCCCTGCCCTTAATTCTTCAAGTGCCTTGAGTGTTCTTACGTTCTCATACACGGCATGTTTCGCACGCTTACGAACCGTTTCGTTAGGTATTAAGGTTTGATTCTCATCGAACTCCGCTTCCGTCAGCTGTCCAAGTGCTTCAATTGGAAGACTTAGCTGCAGCTGTGCTAAAGCTTGTTCACATTCCCCACGGCGCTCATTGTATTTGGAATCTGCCAGCTCTCTGCGCTTATTGGTATTCATGATTAAAATCTTGTAACCTTCAAGCTTAATTGGAGCGTACTGAAAGTTCAATGTCTGGCAATCAAGCAATATTCCCGCGTCCTTTTTTCCCATTCCAATAGCAAATTGGTCCATAATTCCACTGTTGACACCAATGAACTCATTTTCAACTCTTTTACCAAGCTTAATCATATCCAGACGCGGAATCCCTAATTTATATAACCCGTCTAACAGCACCCCAGTTAGCAGCTCAATCGACGCAGAAGATGAAAGTCCTGCTCCATTTGGGATATTGCCTTCAATTACACACTCAAAACCTGTAGGAATATCGTAGCCCGCTTCCTTTATATAACGAATCATCCCTTTTGGGTAATTAGCCCAATTATGCTGCTTATCATAATCTAATTGTGTTAAGTCAAATTCAATAACTTCTTTGTTCGGAAAGTTCACTGAGTAAAGGCGGACAACATTGTCATCCCTTTTTTTTGCTACGGCATACGTCCCATAAGTAATTGCACAAGGAAATACATGGCCGCCGTTGTAATCTGTATGTTCACCAATTAAATTAATTCTCCCCGGAGCAAAGAATGCTTGCTCAGGCTGAACCTCAAATAATTCTCTAAATGTAGTTGTTAACTTTGTGATGTTCATTGTCGTCCCTCCATTATTCTATCTATACGTTAATTTTAACTCTTAAGGTAAAAAAAATCCATTATTTTTACTAAAAATTTTACTAAAACAAATCGTAAAAACAAAAAATGAAAGAGCCTGATTCATTCAGGCTCTTTCCCTAGTTTTTTCTTAGTTTTACCTTTGATAGATTGCTCTGTTTTCCTTGTATCTATTCTGAAGAGCACTGTAGCCGTTCAAACCCTTTGGATTAGAAATTCAAATTCCATCTCTTGATTTGCCTTGATTAGGTGTTCGTCATGAACTGGAGCTCCCCAGCTGTCGTCCCCGCCAACACCCATCTGCTTACCGGCAACTGTTACAACGGTATAATGAACAGGCGGAAGTTCATAAACATGCTGTGCATTTTCAAGTTCAAATGCTGTATATGGACTAAAGTTGCATTCCAGCGGTTTCGTTACCGAAGAAATTCTGATGCCCTGACCGTTACGGTTTGTCACACTGACGCGGCGGACACCGGTTCGATTTCCAGATTCCTGCGGCATGACATATCCTGATAGATTATCACTTACTTGATTTTTAAAGATACCAAGTTTAGCACCCATAGCACGGTCAGAGTAATTTTCTTCTGGACCCATCGCATACCACTCAAGTTGGTCATAATCAGCAGGGATCTTGAAGGACACTGCAAAAATCGGCAGTTGAGGTAGATTGTCATCACCTATGTACTCAGACTTTACTCGAACACTTCCATCCGGATAAACTATATAGACTGTCTTTACACCAATGTCATTACTAATGGAAAACTTGTAGGTAAACCCAATACTGACTAGACCGCTCTTCTCTTCCACCTCTATATTTACACACTTTCTCGCCAGGCTCGCTGCATACCAAGGCCCGGAATGGAACCCTTGAGAATACCCTCGATCATTGTCCGTACTAGCCCTCCAGAACAATGGTGCCGGCGGTAATGAAATCATCTCACTACCAGCATAGTTCAGGGATACTAAGCTTCCTGCACCTTTAGAGAACATAACCGAAAAGTCACGACCGTGAATACCAATATTGACATCCCCATAGACAACCCGTAAATTGCCGAATACTTGCGCTAATTCCCTTGTACCCACTTGATAAACAAACTGACCGAATGCAATTTCATACCCTTCTTCGCCCCAAAGGGTACTTTCCTTCAGCACGAGTGATGTTTGAATGCAATACTCACCTGTTTCAGCTTGGATTTCTGCAGGGATATCAAACTCAAAACGTCCTTCACTTTGCGGCCCAACCACAGCTAATAGTGTATTTCGGTATAATTCCTTCCCTTCACGGAATAGGACATATTCGAGCTCATAGTCCGCAGCATTGGAGAACAAACTCTCATTTTTGATGGTAACACCCGTCTGGTCTGGAATTAGTTTAAAATCTTGATATAGGAATTTAACCTCCTGCATTTTAGGTGAAAGCTCTCTGTTCGCATACACAATTCCATTTGTACAGAATCCATAATCCGTCGGACGATCACCAAAATCGCCGCCGTATGCAAGGTATTCATTTCCGTAACGGTCCTTTTTATAAATGGATTGATCAATATAATCCCATATAAACCCACCCTGATACATTGGATACTTTTGCTCAAGATCCGTATATTTGTACATACCGCCAAGTGAATTTCCCATTGCATGCATGTACTCACAGCTAATGTATGGCTTCTCCGGATTTCCATTTAAGTACTTTTCAATATCGACTGGCTTCGCATACATGCGGCTTTCCATATCACTTGTGTCGTTATAATCACGGTTGTGGAAAACTCCTTCATAGTGAACGAGTCTGCTAGGATCAGCATTTTTGAAATATTTAGAGACATTTAGAATCACTTCGCCAGCGTAAGATTCGTTTCCACAGGACCAAATCAAGATAGATGGGTGATTTTTATCCCTTTCTACCATCGAAATGGCTCGGTCCATGACGATTGCCTCCCATTCCGGCTTATTACCAGGAATATTCCAGGAAGGCTCAACGGCCCCCATCTTTTGCCATGAGCCGTGTGTTTCTAGATTCATCTCATCGATGACATATACACCATACTCATCACATAGCTCGTACCAATAGCTTTGGTTAGGATAGTGAGACGTACGAACTGCATTGATGTTATGACGTTTTAGCGTTTTAATATCCCAGAGCATGTCGTCCTTCGTAATCGCCCTGCCCGTGCGTGGATTGAATTCATGACGATTCACGCCTTTGAACACAATTCTCTCTCCATTGAGGTGCATAATTTTATTCACCAGCTCAAATCTTCTAAACCCAACCTTCTGAGGAACAACCTCTACCAAACTGCCAGACTCGTTATAGAGTTGTATATATAACTGATACAAATAGGGGTTTTCTGCACTCCAAAGCTCAGGGTTATTGATAGGCATTGAAATGGACCAGTTGCCATTTACTTTTTCACCTTTTGATGCAGCAACAAGACATCCCTGTCTATCCACTAATTCTGCTGTAATATTTGAAGCATTCGCTCCTTGAAGCCTTAAATCAACATTTAACATACCCTTTGTAAAAGTAGAATCCAGCTCTGGGCGGACAAATACATCCGATACATGTATTTCAGGTACTGTATAAAGATACACATCACGAAATATTCCTGAAAATCTCCAAAAATCCTGGTCTTCCAGCCAACTGCCGGTACTCCGCTGATAAACCTCCACTGCCAGCTTGTTCTCACCTTCAACCAAATAAGGCGTGAGTTCAAACTCAGCAGGGGTAAAAGAATCCTCGCTGTAGCCGACAAACTCACCATTTAACCATACATAAAAAGCAGACTCTACTCCTTGGAAGGAAATATAAACTGGCTTATTTTCCATGTTAGTCGGAACGTTGAAGAATTTAACATAACTTCCAACCGGATTATGATCTGTTGGAATTTCTGGCGGACGAATGTCATTAAGTCCGTCCCAAGGATACATCGTATTTACATATTGGGGCTGACCATAGCCTTGGAGTTGAATATGACCAGGAACACTGATATCTCCCCAGCTTGAACAAGGATATCCAGTTTTATAAAATTGATCTGGTCTGTGATCCGGATTAATACTATAGAAAAATTTCCAATTTCCATTTAAATCATGACGCATTTTCATCGGAGCCACACTTTGTGCCTCCTCCATTTTCTCATAATAGAGATGATCTGAATGCGCTGGAAGACGGTTTACAGAAAACACATTTAAATCTGTAAGCCAGCCTAATTTTGGAGCTGTTGTCATATCTATTTACACTTCCTATCTTCCTTTGTGAATAATAATCTTTTCTTTTCCAAGCTCCAAGAATATCTTTTCTTCCCCAAACTCAATCGTTGGATTGGTTTCCCATTGGTTCAAAGTGGTTTCACTTCCTGGTTCCCCAAACACAGCATTTACAAGCCAATGTATTCCTGGTTTTAGACTAGCCTTAATAGTTGGTATAACAGTACGTGTATGAACTAGATTTGTATTTGCATTTGGATAGACGAGTTCTGCTTTTCCATTTCCATACAGGCTCTTTATACCGCTTACAGCCCAAGGTGAAATGGCTGCACTTTCTTTTAAGTGTGTAATTCCTTCCGCCTTTTGCCCATTATACTGGGTATGTTCCAACCCTAAAGCGAATCCGCCCTCTGCAACGTCAAGGTTTCTTCTTGTCTCAATACAATGGATTCGGATATGCCACGGAGTCCCTGGAACAAGCCATGTTTTAATTTCAACATCATCCCACGGCTTCCATTTCGTGTAGATTACATTATCATTTACCTCATATTCCACACACTTTCTTTTACCTCTATAAATATTGTCGCCCTCACTGACAGCAAGCATCGAATCAAATGCCCCCTGTGCAAGTCCCCATTCAGCTTTTTGCACACTAAATCCAAAAAGATTGGAGTAAACGAATTTTTCATATTTCGCTGCAATATGAGAGTGGTCATTTGTGTGCTGATACCCCGCATTAAATGCAGCAATATAGTTTTCTTCATCTTGTCTGCATAGGATAAAACGTGGTGAGTGCTGTACAACCTTCTCCTTTAATGAAGGAAGAAGTTCCTCCTCTACCTTCCAAAAAGGATGATCAACAGGCAGTGCTAAAGGCAGGAAGGTTTTTAACGCCCAATAAGGTGAACATGGTGAATTATAATTCTCTGCCATGACCAAATTTGGATAACTATAGCCAATCGTTAGCAGGCCATTATGGTCAAATATATTTTGACTAAACCACCATCGAAGGTTCCGGAGGATAATTCCCTTCATTACTCCTAGCGGAAACACCTCGACCTCTGCGTAGACAAGAGCACTCCAAAAGGAAGATTGCGCAAATCGATAAGCAAGGCTTCTCCCATATGGCAGGGCGGAGCCATCATTCGCAAACCAGTAAATAAAATCCTTGGCAAATGCCGCTGCCCTGCTTTTGTACAACTTTGCCCTTTCTGGATCCTCACTGCCCATCAATTTTGCATAAAGCAGGCTATAAAAATGAATGGCAAACGGTCCATAATAATCACAATGAGCACCTATCCCATCCGAATACCATCCATCCTGTAAATAAAAGTGTTCTATTCGTTCAAGATTTTCCATCACTGTTTCACGATTATATGGTAAGCCAACTCTCTTAAACCCGAGATTGACTATTACCGGGAAAAATAACCAGTTGCAATCATAAACTTTGATTGTGTTGATTTGATTTAGCCACTGGAACAAATTAAATTTTTCCAAATCACTTAAAGGGTCCCAAATCTTTTCAGGAATGAGCGCGAGTGCATATCCAAATGCCGCCATTTCTACAGCACGCTGATCAAAGTCTGCGATATCTCCCCAATATTCTTCATGAGAAGGGTCTGTACCATTCTTTATGCCCTGCAGGTGTATATCCCAGATTTCCGATTCCTCTCCACCCGCTAACAGGGGGACAAGTCCCCATAATATTCTTGAGAACCCTTCCATTCCAGCTAGAGAATCTGAATAACCTGCCCCTGTACTGCCTAATTGGAGGAGGGTTTTCCCCTTTGAGTATAAAGGCATTAATGGGTTTAAGATTTGTTTTACAGCGTCACTCAAATCCTCCCGTGATTGAAGTGGATTTTTCTGAATAGGTAAATCGAGTTTTATCATAAACTTCCCTCCTGACAGAGAAATGGTTCCTTTTTTCCTTCAGCTATCAATCTACCAAAATAAATCTTTAAACCCTTTTAAATACGCTAGACCCTCGACAAAATAATAGTCACCATATATGAGAGGATTATCCGTATATTTTCCTTGTGGGAAATGACTTGTTGCATGGAGAATTAATCCCTCTTCTGATCCTTCCCAATCACTGTAATGGTTGTATAAGGACTGAAGAATCCTTACTCCTGCTTTCTTATATATAGGGGACTCTTCGGAAGCTGCTTTGTCAGCAAGCAAGAGAAGGCCGCACGCAGCTATGGCTCCTGCTGAAGAGTCCTTTGGTGAATCTACTTCTTTCGGAAGACGAAAATCCCAATCTGGTACGAAATCTTCCGACAAGTGAGAAATAAAAAAATGAGCAACCCGCTTGGCATAATCTAGATATTTTTCTTCACCTGTATAATGGTAAGTTAGCGTGAGTCCGTAAATGGCCCATGCGGTACCCCGAGACCAGGCAGATTCCGGCGCATACCCCTGCCCGCCCAGCGCTTCTATCTTTTCACCGTTATTAGGGTCGAACCGAATAATATGGTGAACTCCGCCATCGCTTCGGATAAAGTGATCTACTACCATTTCGGCATGCTTTTGGGCAACACCTTTGAACCTTGGATCACCTGTTTCTTCAGATGCCCAGTACAAGAGCGGCAGGTTCATCATACAGTCAATAATGGCAATTCCACTATTGTCTTCTCCTTCGGTCCATGGATTCCATGCTCGAATATAGTTACCATTTGGGTTAAAGCGCCCCATTAATAGATTTGCTGCTATCAGTCCACGCCGTTTCGATTCTTCTTCACCCAAGATTTTATACCTAGCAACACTGGTCAATGTCCACATAAAACCCATATCATGATCAAGTTTGTAATAGTCTCGTTGGACAATATCTAACTTGTCCTCACATTCCTCCGCTAGTAGTCTTAAATTCTCATTTTTTGAATCTCGATAAATAAGCCATAATAGTCCCGGCCAGAAACCAGCAGTCCACCAATGAGGTTCTGCAAGTACATACTGCCCATTCTCACTGGCATGAGGAAAGTTCGCACCTATTCTCTTACTTGTTCTACTAATTTTATTCGTGACATTTTCCCACGCTTCTTCTATCCACTGTTGTTCAGTCAATCTCTTCACCCCGTCTATTCAAATTGAAATGCCAACTCGACACTACACTCCCTATCAGGGTGCAGTACAATAAAGTCGAGGGCTAGAATATCTTCTGACTTACCGAAATGATTGATAAAAGGAATCAATTTTGTCTCTAGCTTAAGCTGCCTCGTATCATATGAAATTCTTACTTTATTCTGCCCTTCTAGAATGACTCCATCTTTGGTCTTTGTGATTACTAATACAGGTGTAATGAACCGTTCCACGATTGAATCTGGCTGCTCAGCAAAAGAATATGCGTCTTCCAATATCAGTTTTGGTTGATTTGTTTTTATCCATGTAAATCTTCGCTTTACTCTTTGAAGACTCTCAACCTCATACGCATTTGCAATATCCATTTCAAAGATATCAACCTCTTCTCCTATAGAAACATGAAGAATGTCAGCAGATTTTTCTGCTCCAGCTTTTTGAAATTGGTGATTTATTATTGGAACAGAATGTCCTTGGGAGCCATTACATAAAAAAGAATAGCGTTTTTCACTAAAGTAATCCTTACTGTATAAACCACTTCCTAAATCTTTAAAGAACACTTCTGTATTTCCTTGCAAAATGAAGTGGCCAATGTCGTTATGGTTATGAGGCTCGTCGTTATGTCCGCCTTTTGCTGCAAATGCAAAACTTCCCAATTCACAAATGTGCCTCGAAAGAAACCATTCCGAATCCTTTGAATAATGGGTGCCATTTCTCCAAGGTAATGGAAGAGAATCTTCATCAAACCACAATAGATTTCGGATTGCTGGAGCCCATCTGCTGCAATGGTCGTCCGTATAATGAGAACGAAGATAGGTTTCTGGAACTTCGAAATCACTATAAATTTTGCTTAAATAATGGCTCAGCCCCAGAAAAACAGAAGCGGTCGGATGTGAGTCTGAAAAGTTAACAACAAGATTCCGATTTAAAAAGGTCCTTTGTTGAAAAAGAGCAATTTGATGAACCTTTTCAGAGTCGAATAGGTTCAACCTTCCTTCTGTCTTCTTTTTCAATAAATCTGCAAAATAGACATAATACCCAAAACCATATTCCCAATAACCGTACCCCTCAAGGCATATCCCATCATCCTGGAAACCTTTTAAGTAAGAATCCATTGCGTCCATTACCCGTTCTAAAATGATGGCAAGTACATCTTGATCTTGGATTAAATGCAGTGCTGCACAACCAATGGATCCCGCACATACAGCTGCCCAATTATGTGTTTGTTTCTCCCAGCCAAAGGTTTTTTCTTTAAAAGGGAAAAAGATTCTATTATATATTTCTTCATAAATGCGCTTACAAATTTGTGGATTTAAAGAATCCTCCGTTAGTTTTACTATTTCAGCTAACGCAAAGGCCGTTTCAGCGGCAAATAGATCAATAGAATACTCTTTCTTAACCGGATTATCGAGTGAGTAATGAACGTCCACCGATGTTTCCGGACTATTTTGTAGATGTGCAGGCAGACACCAGGAATATTCATTGCAAACGGACCATATCGTGTTTTCTAGTGCCGCCAAATATTCGTCTTTTTCAGGTTCAAGTAACACCATAATTGCAAAGGTCGTTAGTCGTCTCCGCTTTTCGAAATAAATCTTCTCAAATTCTAGGCGGGATCCTGTTTCCCCAAAGATTTTGAACAGAGAAAACGTCAGTTCAGGATCGCTTTCTTTTAAAAGTCTATCCCCTTCATCTCTAATTTCATTAAGAAGCAGTTGATAAGCAGGTTTTTGTCTTATATCTTTCCACCAATTTACTTTGGATTCCCTAGTAGGAAACAATAGAGAAGTTTGAGACCCTACTAAACTCTTAAGCCCGGCTGTTAGCAAAAATTTCTACCTCCTAATCCAATTCCTTTTATTATAAATTAGGGCAAGTTGAAAATATTAACGGTATTTTGATTTATATATACAAAATTTTGACTATCTTTTCTCTCCAGGTTTTCTACTATTTTTTTGATTACTTGGCAAAATTCTTCTGAATCAAACATGTCTTTAACTAGATAGTCCTGCACCCTTAGATTTAATGCTTGTTTGGCAAATTTAAATTCCGTATGGCAGGATAAAATAACTACCTGTAAATTCGGATTTATCTCTTTTAACTGTTTAGTCAGTTCAATCCCATTCATTTGGGGCATACCGATATCGGTAATTAATATATCCGGCATCTCCTCGGAAGCTTTTTCAAATGCACTTTTGCCATTTTCGTGTGTACTATGCAGTGTCACTCCCAGTTTCTCCCATTCAATTAATTCTGACAACATTTCTATTACTGGAAAATCATCGTCGACTAGCATTACTTTGTACATTTTACTTGCTTCCTCCTTTAGGAAAGACCATCCTATGCTTTAAACGAAAGTGACCCAAAAGGAAAATTCCCTATTGGGTCACTTTACTTCACACTCTTACTTTTTTGACTTATCCCACTTCTAAGGATTGATACTGTGATTGATGCAGCTTCCAATAGTAACTTTTTTGTCCTATTAATTCTTTATGAGAACCTTCCTCTATGATTTTGCCTTTATCAATAACAAGGATACGGTCTGCATTTTGTATGGTGGAAAGACGATGTGCAATAATAAAGGATGTTCTCCCTGCTAACAGTGTTTCTAGTCCTTTTTGTAAGGCAAGCTCTGTTTCTGTATCTATGGATGATGTTGCCTCATCAAGAATTAATATCTTCGGATCAGCCAAAAGCGCTCGTGCAAATGAAATCAGCTGTCTCTGTCCAGTAGAAAGTCTTGTGCCTCTCTCATTTACCTCTGTTTTATACCCCTCAGACAATCCACTAATAAATGGATGAGCCTGGACAGCTTTCGCTGCTTCCATCACTTCTTCATCTGTAGCATCAAGTCGTCCATAACGGATATTATCCATAA
Organism: Neobacillus sp. YX16; assembly: GCF_030123505.1. Lineage (GTDB taxonomy): Bacteria > Bacillota > Bacilli > Bacillales > Cytobacillaceae > Neobacillus. The sequence continues at coordinate 602,201 of NZ_CP126115.1, read as the reverse complement.
TCGTACCAGAGAAAATAAAAGGATCCTGAAGCATGACACCCATCTGCTTTCTAAGAGAGGCAATGGTTACAGAATGAATATCAACTCCGTCTATTTCAATCGTGCCGCTGCTTACATCATAAAAACGACTAAGTAAACTGACTATCGTTGTCTTTCCTGAACCTGTAGCTCCAACTAGAGCAATCGTTTCACCAGGATTCACACTTAGATTAATGTTTTTAAGGATTTTCTCTCCTTCTTCATATCCAAACGTAACATCTTTGAACTCCACTTTCCCCTTTATTAAAGGTAGCTCAGACGCAATCGGAAGATCTTTAACTGTCGGTTTTTCATCAATCATTTCAAATATTCTTTCTAAATATGCCGTGGCATTAATAATAGCATTATAAAAATTCCCGATATTCGCTATTGGTGCCCAAAACATTCCTATGTACCCAACAAAAGCAACCAATGCTCCAACTGTTACTCCATCACCAATAAGAGAGATGCCGACAACATAAATGAGTGAGGTCGTAAGTACTGAAATGTTTTCAATTGATGGCCATAGCAGGAACTGGATTCTCACTGCCCTCATCCACGAGCTTCTATAACTATCAGATACTTCACTGAAAATTCGTTTGTTTTCTTCTTCCCTTGTAAAAGCTTGTGTCACTTTAATGCCATTAATACTTTCATGAATATAAGCATTCAAGTTGGATTGTTTGTTACTTAACACCTGCCATGCTTTCCGCTGGGCATTTTTAATTAGCAGGATAACGGCTGCAAGGATTGGAAACCCAATCATCGCCAAAAGAGTTAACTTAACATCAATCGCTAACATAAAACCTAGAATCACGAGAAGACTGAAAAGGTCAGTAATCAAATTAATTAATCCATTCGATAATAAATCACTTAAGGAGTTTACGTAGTTTACCACCCTCACCAAAATCTTCCCATGCGGTCGGCTGTCATAGAAGGTAAATGATAACTTTTGTAAATGAGTGAACAGGTCTTTCCTAATCTGGACAATGACACTTTGCCCAATCTGGGACATCATTCTAATTTTATATTTCATACATATCCCAGTGATGATTATGGCAATTAAGTAAATACCTGCAAGAACCATTAATCCACCTAAATCCTTGCCCGGAATTTCCTCGTCAATGGCTTTACTAATTAAATACGGTCCAATTAAGTTTGCCCCGCTGGCAAACAACATGATAAAAACAGTAAATAGGATCTTTTTTTTGTAAGGCTTTAAATAAACCATCAACCGCTTAAGCTGTATAAAACTAAATGGAGATTCCAACTCTTCATCCACATCAAATTTATTGCGAGCCATTGAGATAGTTCACCTCCTCAAGGTCATGCACACCATCAAAATTTCCAACTTGATTTTTAAACACTTTAAAGTAACTCCCTTTTTTCGCAAGCAATTCTTTATGATTCCCTCTTTCAATGATTGTGCCATTTTCCATTACAAGAATTAAATCTGCATCCTTTACTGAAGAAATACGATGAGCAATAATAAAACAGGTTTTTTCCTTTAGAAATGATTTTAAGGTTCTTTGGATGCGCATCTCAGTTTCCATATCCAACGCGGATGTTGTATCGTCCAAAATTAAGATGGATGGATCTTTTAATATCGCCCGCGCTAATGCAATCCGTTGCCGCTGTCCTCCGGAAAGACCTACTCCCCGTTCTCCAATAATAGTATCGTACCCCTCTGGCAGCTTTGAAATAAAATCATCTGCTTCTGCCATTTTAGCCGCGGCTTGAACAGCATGGACGGAGGCATTTGGATTCCCATAAGCTATATTTCCTTCAATCGTATCTGAAAAAAGAAATATATCCTGCATAACTGTAGCCATGCTATTTCTCAATTTATGAATATCCCAATCTCTTACATTAAGTCCATCCAATCTTACTTCCCCTTTGGAAGCGTCATAAAACCTGCTAAGAAGATTGACTAATGTCGATTTACCGGCCCCAGTAGGACCGATAATGCCTACCGTTTGTCCCTGTCTAATCTTGAAGCTTATATCATTCAATACTTGTTCGTCCCCATAACTAAAGGAAACTTGGTCAAATTCCACAATACCTTTGAATTGCTTAACATTGTACCTTTTTGTTTCATTCTTTATTTCTGGTTCTGTATTTAATAATTCTTCCACTTTTTCAGCCGAGGCAACAAACCTTTGGACATCATTAAGTAACCACCCAGCCATTCGCATTGGATTATTTAATGCCCAAATTAATGAATTAAACGTGACCAACTCACCCATAGTCAGGGACTGATTAATGACCATGTATCCTCCAACTACGATCATTACCACTGTTAATACACCTGCAAGTGAATCGAGAATAGGCAAATATTTTTCCCAGACTTTCGAGGAGGCAAGATTCTTCTCCTTGAAGGCTTCATTTTCTTTTGAAAACTTTTCAATTTCGTACCCTTCCTTAGCAAAGGCCTTTACGACTCGATTTCCGCTAATGTTTTCCTGCACAACTGAATTTAACCTCGCAAACTGTCCCCTAATGGCTGAAAACGTTGGTTTGACCGTAAAGGATAAACGCATGGCAAAGAATCCAATAATCGGTGTAACCGCAAGCATAGCTAAAGCTAACGGCGGGTGAATATAGAACATAAACCCAATGGCAAATAGCAGGATCGTAATATTCTCAAATATCATGTAAATTGTCCACGCAGTAAAATGCCTGACAGCTTCTAAATCCCCTGTCATTCGTGCCATGATATCTCCTGTTTTTGTCTGATCGAAAAACCTGAAATCTAATTGGTTCAGTGTGTCATATAATTTTTCCCGTATGGTGAAGATGACACTTTGGGAAACTCGTTCGAACATTAACTGATAATTATAGCGAACGACTGTCTTAATGACGGTTATGCCAATCATTGAACCTAAAAAAATCCATAAACGTTCATTCTCTTGGCCATAAATAACCTTATCAACGATTTTCCCAGCAAAATAGGGGTTAAGCATGTTTAACACAGAAACCACTAATGCTAGAAAAAGGCCGCAAAATAACCTTATTCGAAAATTCCTTATATACCCCCAAACCCAGCGCATGCTTTGCATCATTCACTAAATCCCTCCCCGATGCTTAAACATAAATACATATTATTATCGTAACTCCCCTTATATGTATTTATATTTAACTTTAATTCTTTTACCCTAGTAACAAAAATAAAACATTTATGAACCTATTATATGGTTATAATTAAAGAATAAAATACAAAATCATAACAAAAATTTGCACAATCCTAACATAAAAGGAGATAGAAATGCTTCAATTATTTGCCCCTCCCCTGCCGACTTTGCTTGCTGCTGGTCAAAATACATTTGAAATTGGGCAATCACATATAAATCGTAACAAGATTGGTGTTTTTGATTTGTTAGTTGTCACAGAAGGACGATTGCACATGGGTGAAGATGAGCAACAATTCCAGGTTAGCAGCGGGGATACACTAATCCTCTACCCCGACCGGCACCATTTTTCTATCTCACCCTGTGACCAAATTACTCACTTTTTTTGGTTTCATTTCACTGCTTCCAAAGGCTGGCAGGACCTAACGACATCTAAACCCTTCCAATATGATGAAAAAGCAACTGGAGAGCGGAGAAACGCTTTTGTTGAAAATCCTTTCGGAATTACACTGCCTCAGTATTGTAAATTATCAAATTGGGAAACAATCGAACATCTATGCTCGAAAATTATTTCTTCTGAAGATGAGTCAATCTACACTGGCGAATGGCAGCGTCAAATTCTCTTTCAACAATTACTTCAGGAGCTTTCAACACATATGAAGTTAGCAAACTCTATGCCTGCATTTGCAGTCGCAGAAAAAGCTGCTGTCTATTTGAGGAAAAATTATGCCCAAAGGGTCACTTACGAAGATCTTGGCCATGCCCTCAGGTTCCATCCTAATCATATTGCAAGATGTATGATCCAGGCTTTTGGCTGTACGCCGATTGAATATATTAATAAAATTCGTATAGACCAAGCTAAGATTCTGCTGCTTTCAACAGATTGGAGTACGGATAGAATTTCAGAAGTTTGCGGATTCACCCAGTCTGCATATTTTAGCAGGGTCTTTAAAAAACTAGAAAAACTATCACCCAGTCAATTTCGAAAACAATATGTTGGGAACATTCTGTAAGGAAACCCACTACCTGAAAAGATCTTTAGATTTTACCAAAATCGGGCAAAGTCTTTATCTTAAAGACTTTGCCCGACTTCTTGCGTTATATTTTTTGGCAATAGGAAAACCAAACCTACTCTAAAACGATTGTAACAACAGACATGGCTGGAAGATTAATAGTCAATTTGTTCTTTTCAACTGTTACACTAGTAAATTCTGTTGGTTTTACGACATCAGGCTGCTCAAATGTATTATGAGCATTCATCGTATCAGCGGTGAGGATAGTTCCTGAAACTTTTGTATCTGCAGCATTAATCCCACGAAGGTCAATATCTAATACCGCTTTGTTAGTAGGATCAATATTACAAAGACTGATATGAACTTTTCCTTCGGCATTCTTAGATGCCGATACACTTACTTGTGGTACAGCCTCTCCGTTGTACTCATAAGTGCCAAATGAAGATTCAACCGCTAATAGCTCAGCATCCTGATGGACCTTGTACATGTCAAACACATGATAAGTTGGTGTAAGAATCATTTTTTCACCCTCTGTTAAAATCATGGCTTGCAGCACATTGACCGTTTGAGCAATATTCGTCATTTGTACACGCTCACAGTGGTGGTGGAAGATGTTAAAGTGTAAACCTGCAACCAATGCATCGCGGATGGTGTTTTGTTGATATAGGAATCCTGGATTTGTTCCCGGCTCAACGTTAAACCATGTCCCCCACTCATCGATAATCAATCCAACGCGTTTTTGTGGATCATATTTGTCCATAATGGTGCTATGTTTCGTTACTAATTCATCCATATGAAGGGCCTTTTTCATGGTTTGAAACCACTCGGCTTCAGGGAAATCGACAGCTGATCCTTTATTGGACCAAGACTCGCCTGGAACCGTGTAATAATGAAGACTTAATCCATTCATTAACCAGTGGGCATTCTTCATTAGTACTTCTGTCCAATTATAATCATCAGAATTGGCGCCGCCGGCAATTTTATAAACTTTGTTATTCCCATAGTTTCTTACATAGGTTTGATACTGGCGGTATAGGTCTGCATAATATTCAGGACGCATGTTTCCGCCGCAGCCCCAGTTTTCATTCCCGACACCAAAATAGGTTAATTCCCAAGGCTCGTCTTGACCATTCTCCCGGCGCCAGTTAGCCATTGGAGACTCTCCTTCAAAAGTCATGTATTCAACCCACTCTGACATTTCTTGGACAGTTCCACTTCCGACGTTTCCACATATATAAGGCTCACATGCTAACAGCTCACATAAAAGCATAAATTCATGTGTGCCAAAATGATTATTTTCAACTACACCGCCCCAATGAGTGTTAACCATACGTTTCCTACTTTCACTTGGGCCGACGCCATCCTTCCAATGGTATTCATCCGCAAAGCAGCCGCCCGGCCATCGAAGCACAGGGACATTAATATTCTTCAATGCCGCTAACACATCGTTACGAATTCCTTTTGTATTTGGAATGGAAGAATTCTCCCCCACCCAAATCCCCTCATAGATACATCTCCCAAGGTGCTCAGCAAAATGTCCATAAATATTTTTATTTATCTTTCCTTTTGGGATATCGGAGTTGATTATTACTTTATTTTCCATTAACAAGAACCTCCATATGAACTAGTAATAGGTATTTAAACGATTCAATCAATAAAGCTTAAGTAGCATTGATCCATGTGACGGCAGTGTTTGGCTAATCAAATCTTGGGCATGACCCAGCTCTTCCTGTTTCCAGACATCTCTCATACATACTGAGGATGAGAGGCCTAACTGCTCCAACGTTACTTGTACCAATGCAGGTTCATCACTTGCATTAAAAAGGGCCGCATAGGTATGATTCTGTCTATCTTTAGCGGTCCAGACAATCCTATCATCTTGACGGTAAACAAGACGCTTGCTATGGCTGTTTTGATTTAATTCCAATACTTCTTTATTGGTAAGTAATGAAAGGGTCCATTCATCATTGTCCCGAAGTTCTCCGCCAAACATCAGCGGCGAGCGGAAAATAGACCAAAGAGTCATCATTGTTACTTGTTCATCTCTGGTGAATCGCGTCCAGCGGTCACTGCCGCCTCCATCAACAGAACGGATGCCGATATGACCTAGAGGCAGCATGTCACAGTCTGGCCAATGGCCCGGAGCAGAATGCTCAACCCATTTTTCACATCTTTCAAACATTCCATAGAGCAGGCTCCACTGATCCCAAAAATCATCCGTCATTCTCCACATGTTGGCATTCGCCTTTAGGGTCTCTGCATATTCAAGTGGTGCTGGTCCTGGCGATAGGCTTAGGACCATATCTCTCCCGCTGTGATCAACTGCTTTTCGAATCAGTTCGATTTCTTCATTATGAATGTGATAAAGTCTCGAGGCGGCAATATCATCCACTTTAACAAAATCTACTCCCCATTCTGCGTATAATTGGAAAAGGGAATTATAATATTCCTGCGCCCCTTCTTTTGATGCATCGACCCCATACATATCCGTATTCCATGGACAAATTGAATTTGGATGGGCTATATCTCTTGCCCCAGCATTTGTTCCTAAAATTGGTGTATTCGCATGAACTGCCTGCCTCGGAATTCCTCTCATGATGTGAATACCAAATTTTAATCCCAGGTTATGTACATAATCAGCTAAGGATTTGAACCCTTTACCTCCTTCTGCAGAAGGAAACCGGTTTACGGCAGGAATTAACCTAGAATACTCATCCATTTCCAATGGTACAAATGGGCGGTATACCGAAGAGACTGCACCTGGTTCATACCATTGAATATCTACCACTACATACTCCCAGCCAAACGGTTTTAATTGTTCAGCCAAGTAGTCAGCGTTTCCTTTTACTTCCTCTTCCCTAACGGCTGCACCGTAACAATCCCAGCTATTCCAGCCTAATGGAGGTGTTTTTGCGAATGTATGATGTCTCATTTGTTTATTAATTCCTTTCAAGGAGTTATTTCACTCTTATTTAAAAGCGCTTACAAATCATTATAATATTTAATAGATATAATACTATGCAATTATTTTTACTGAACACTCTATTAATTTTACTTTTTATCATAATACGAGGAGTGCAGCTATATTTTACGAAAAAAAAAGCCCAGAATTTAATCTGGACTTTACCCTGCAGATGCTTTCCCGCCTCGAAACTCAATGGGTGTTACCCCTACATGGGTTTTAAATAGTTTAATAAAATAGCTTTGGTTATCATATCCTAGACGTTCACAAATTTTCCCTACAGAGTCAGGCGTTTGTTCAAGCAATTCCTTAGCCCTGGTAATCTTCATTTTGGTAACAAATTCAACAAAGTTTTCACCTACTTCTTTCTTGAACAGGCGGCTAAAGTAGCTTTGGTTTAAAAATAAGTAGCTGGATACCTCTTCCAGACTGATTCTTTTTTCTAGATTTCTAGAAACGTAACCAATTGCATCCAAAATTTCACTTCGCTTTGTTTGACTATAAGCCGCTTGAGAACGCTTCAAAAGGGATTTAAAGAAATCAATGAGCAGAACTTTTAATTCAGATAAATTATTACTCAAAATAATCTTATTATGCAGACCCTCCACTATATATTCAGAACGAAATAATTGCAGTGCCTGTAATTTAACCTTAAAATCTAGAAGCAGTTTCAACATCCATTCCTTTACCAATTCAGGATGAAACTTCTTTTCTTCAATGAAAGTGATCCATTTGGTAACAATTGGGGTTATCATACTTTCATCTTTTACGACCATTAACTCTCTAAATTCTGAAGCTGCTTCATCATATTTCGAAAACAAGTCATCATTTTCAGGCTGTACCACTTCTCTTTTGTTGATTGTTCCTGGAGCCATATAAAACCGCTGATGTTTTGCACTTTGTAAAAGAATTAATTCGTTTCTCAATTCAGTAAAGCTAGAGAAACTTTTCCCCATCATAAAAGATATATTTATATTAAAATAATTTTTTAATGCCTTTTGAATTTTTTGGATACATTCTTTTTTTTCATCAAAGGAACCTTTTTTCAGTTTATGTAGATTCGGAAAACACAGTAGAATTTCTTTTGCCCCGAAACTAAAGAAAACTGCTTCAGTTTTAGAATCTTTTATAATATCTGAGACGATATTTTGAATGGCAAATGTTAAAGTATCTTCTGATAGGTATCTTTCTTTTTCTAAATTGTAATCATGGATTATTGCCATTGAAGCTGTGTATGCTATTCGATCTAACTGAAGTCCTAAAGATTCAGCCTCATTTAGCCACTCTTTTTCATCCACTGATGCTTGATTGATGGTTTTCTTGATGAACCTTTCCCTCATGCTGTTCTTATTTTTATCCAACAAGTGTTGTAATTGAACCTGCTTAACGTCTTTCTTTTTTTGTTTTTCAAGGTTATCTACTATCCTTTTAATTACCTGGCACAGGTCTTCAGGATCAAACATGTCCTTTACTAAATAATCCTGTACTTGCAGCCTTAATGCCTGTTTTGCGAATTCAAATTCAGAATGACACGATAAAATGACAATCTGCAATTGGGGATTTAGCTCTTTTAGCATTTTCGTTAGTTCTATCCCGTTCATCTTTGGCATGCCGATATCTGTAATTAATATATCAGGCATCTCATACAAAGCTTTTTCGAAGGCAGCTGCACCATTTTCGTGCGTACTTTGAAGCATTACTCCCAGGTTTCCCCACTCAATTGCCTCAGACAATAATTCTATTACTGGATAGTCATCGTCAACTAGCATTACTTTGTACATTAGGTCTCCTGCCTCCTTTAGGGATGGACATAATGACTTGCGTTCCCTTTTCTAATTCACTGTTTATATCCATTTTGAATTCCTTGCCAAAAGTCATAAACATTCGTTCATATACATTTGATATTCCTATCGACGAGAACCCTTTATTATTTTTAGATGTATTATTATCCAGAGTGTGAGAGTGGATTAGCTTCCTTTTTAGTTGAGATAATGTCTGCTCATCCATTCCCCCGCCATTATCTTCTATAATGATGATTACTTCATTTTCTGTCATTTCCGCATTGACTATTATCTTGCCTGCACTCTGGTTTAAACCATGTATGATACTGTTTTCAATAATTGGCTGAAGAATAAACCTTGGAATCATGATTAAATTTGCTGCTTCTTGAATAGTTATTTCTACATCTACCTTTTCTTTTTGCCTCATATTCATGATGTTAATAAAATCCAGGACAATTTGAACTTCTTCCTGAAATGTGATGATTTCTTTGTCTTTCGCTATTGTCATACGCAGTAATTTTGACAAGGAACTAATCATATTAGCACTTTCTTTATCTCCTTTTACCATGACCTTCATTCTAATGGAATTAAGAACATTAAATAGGAAATGAGGGTTGATTTGTGCCTGAAGCATATCTAATTCTGCTTTCCTTTTTCTTTCCTGCGTGGCTGTTATATCCTGAATCATTTTATTGATGGTATTAAGCATTTGATCGAAGGACGACGACAGTCTGCCTATCTCATCCTTCCCCTGAATATGTGAGCGGATGTTTAAATTTCCTTTCTGTACTAAGTCTGCCACATTGCCTAGACGCACAATTGGCTTTGTAATTGATCTCAAGAAATAAGTCATAAGGAATAGAAAAATCGTGAAAAATACAACTTGAAAGGCCACTACTTTATTAAATATTGTGTTAATTTTATTTGTTGCTTGTTTATAGGGAATTAACGATACTAACTTCCAGTCGGTAAATGAGATTTTTTGTTCAGCTATTAAATAATCCTTTCTTGAAATCTCGAATATATTTGACGAGTTTTCTGTAAGCTGATCACTGTATTTGAACTTTTCTCCAACTCTATCGTCGTTTGTGTGGGATATAATTTGGTTTGAAGAATCTAAAAGTATCATTTCTTCCTTGCCATTCATGTTCTCGAATATTTGATTAATCTTATTTTCCATTATGGTTACAATCACATAGCCGTAAATATTTAAACTTTCATCCCTTAATGTCCTAGCAACTGATATTTGATAGGGATTAATCGGTTTTTCTGATTTAAACATGGTAGGCTGGCTGCTAATCCACACTGTTTCATAACCTTTTGTTTTATTTAATTGTTTAAACCAATCTTCACTATAGATATCTTTGGGATTTAATTCATAGTTAGAGTAATTTGTATACGATATACCATTTTCCAAGAGAATTGTCACATACGACTTTCCGCCAACCAATGTAATATTTTCAAGTGTTTTAATTATTTTACTGTCATCTAAAAACTGTTCGTATTTCTGTTGTGATGTTTGACTTTCTGTACTCTTAATTTTTCGCTTTAGTATCGTATTCATTTCTGCATCGACTTGTATAAAGTTTGTTATGTACATCATATCTTCTAGAAGCCTTTCCACATATTCATTGGCAATGGAGAGTTCCCTATTTGCGTTTGAATGTGCCTGCTCCTTTATCGTATCCTTCGTTAAATAGTTATAGATAAATAAGGTAAAAGTGGCTGGAATGACTAGACAAATGATAGAAATGAACATAACTTTAAAACGAAAAGAACTTGATGGTACCAGCAAATCCCTTACCCTATTCCACATAATCCTCAATCCTCCTACCGGAGTTGTACAGGTATGATAAAAACCCCTCGATAGACAAACCGTTTATTGATTGTTGCTAAGAATTTCTTGTACCCTCTGTTGTGCAACCTCAATCGTCCTATCAATATTTTGTTCACCAAAAATTAATTTTTCATATTCTTCGTTTAGTACTTTATAAATTTCGGCCTGATTTGGAACAGGTGAAACAAACTTTGAGGATTTGGCGTTTGTTAATACATCTATCAGTGATTTTTTATCAATTTTCTCAGGATTTTTTGTACCATTAAGTATTCTTTCAATGATAATAGAAATATCATGATTACTCACCTTATTCCATGACGGCACGTTTTTACCTTGAATAATTTGACCTTCTGTCGTGTACCATCGGATAAATGTGTATGCTTCTTTCTTATGTTCTGATTTCGCTGCAACCGCCATATAGTCCGTTGTGACTGGAGTATACCCACCCTTATCAGCTTTTTCATTTTTTGGGAAAGGCGCAACTGTAACATTGAAATTTAATGGATTCAGTTCAGTGCCTCCAAGCTCGGCATTTATCCAGCTTCCAATGATGATGGAGCTAGCAGCTTGTGTAAAAAACTGTTCTCGGTAATGAAGCTTTTGAGTCAGGACCTCCTCATACGGAACAGCTGAATGGTCCTCTTTTTCCATCTTTACTCTCATTTCAAGTGTCTTCTTAAAGAAGGGATGTTCCAGATTAGATTTACCTACTTCTGTAGTAAATTCTGAATCTTCATTTTCACTTGCAAGTGCAAGTCTCAGATACTCCAGCCAGCTTCCATTCTGAGGTCCGTGGAAATAGGTTCCGTAATGCCCGTCTCGTGTCATGGCTTTCGCATATTCCATGAATTCATCCCAAGTCCAATCCTTTGGGATTGTAAGACCTGCGGCATCCAAATGATCTTTATTTAAAAGAACAAACCAAGGATTAAATTTACCTGGCAGAGCATAATATTTACCGTTTATTTGAGTATCCACCTTATATTCTTCTGTAATTTTGTATCCTTCTTCGTTAATAAATTCATCCAGAGGTGCAGCCATACCCATACTTACATTCTGGGAATAACTAGCGGATTCACTGAACATGATTACATCCATTTGTTCCCCTGATGCTGCTGCAAGACCTAATTTCTTGGCTGCTTCCTGCGTGTCTCCTTTTTCACTAAGAATAACTAATTCTACATCGATATTTGGATATTTTTTTTCAAAAGCTTCAATGGTGTTCTTCCAGTTGTAGGATTCCTCATTTCCATGAGAATGGAACTTTATCGTGACCTTATTGTCATTTTTCGAATCGGACGCTGCCTTTTTACCGCTTTCTGAACATCCTGTGACTAGGACTGAAAATAGTACGGTACCTATCAAGAAAGCCCAAATCTTCTTCATCCTCATCCCCCCGGAGATTTAACTCTGAATGAAAACCTTTACAAAATATTCCTCGATTCTACAAATTCTTATAAATTATTATACTATTTTTCAGAAAATTTGACATCTCATTTTGGGGGGAGTTTGAGTTGAAAAATATAAAGGAGACTGCCTCAATTAGGTAGCAACTTGCTCCTTATGAACCAATCTCCTCTTCCACCGCTAGATAAACTTTAATCACTGCTTTATTGATAATGCAGCGTGAATAAACTTCTTTTCTGAAAACCAATACGTAATAAAGGCTGTAACACTGAAAAAGAAGAATACTAAGAAAAAGGAAAATCGAAGTGATATAAAAATCAAGCCAATTATGGTCAATAAATTTACTAAAGTTATGAAAGGCTTAAATATTGCTAATTGAAAAGCACTTTTCATTAATTGTTTGGATGAAAAGTAACCATTAACCATTAAAGGTAATAGATAAAGAACCGAAATGAATAAAAAGAAGCTGATCATCACTAAACAAATAAAAAGAATTTCATTCATACCTATTTGCATCCGACTAATGAGATAGAAGTCAGCAAAGATTAGCAAAAATAGTCCCGTCACAACTGGGCCGATTATCATACTCTGCTTAAAATTTTCAACAAAAAGAGATTTGTAGGTAGTAAAAACAGGAGGATCATTCTTTTTAACCCATTGTCTAACCACTCCAAAAAGTGCTGCCGCAGCAGGAAAGATGGTTATGATTGGGAGACAACTAACTAAGAATAATAGGTTTAAATAAGAAAAACGATATATCCATGTGCACACACGATGAACTAAGCCATCTACTTTAAACATTTAATCCACTTCCTTAACTGTTTTTACTACCACGCTGCATTATTAATCCACTTTACATTATCTACTTTTCCATTCATCTATCACTTGTAAGAAACGTATCTCTTCAATAACACCAGGTTCGCCTCGTTCTATAGACTCTAACAAAATAGCAAAAGTATTACCTTCTTTGCGAATCCATGGGCCAGGGATAAAAGTTAATTGATCATTCCCGCCTCTCATTTGAGGTTTCGAAGTACTGGATGGATTCCATATCCGGCCAATCAATCTACCATTCAAATACAAAGTTAACTTCATATTTGAACCGCTGGATAACACCTTCCAACAGCTTGTTGGATCAATGCCATCAAGATCTCCAAATAGCCATGCACTGCTCCCAGAAACTAACTCAACAGGTAAAGATGTTGGGGCTGCTAATGATTTTGCCTTTACAGCTTGGTTCCATAAATCAGCTTCATTTGCAGAAGTTAACTCCCAATCTATCGCTTTTATACCCTCGTAAAGGATTACAGCTCCATTACTTAAGCCATAATAGGTTTCTAGAAATAGAGTTAGATGTACTTCCTCGCCGCCCCTGACCCATGGAGTAAGGTCTAAATATGGGGTTAATGGATTCACCCTGTCTGCCTCGTTCCCATTAATAAATACTGTAACAAGAGACTTTACTCCCGGAAGGTGAAGGACCCATGTGTTTGAATGTGCAGATGGAGAGAAGCTTTTTCTGTAATAACCATACGATGGATGATGTTCTGTCATCCAAGAACTCCAGCTAATGAGCGGCCAGCTTTTAGTGTCACAAGATAAAGCTGTGTATACATGATGCTCATTAGAGGTGCGAACTTCTTTAAAGCGCCAATTACTGTTAAGTTGTAGAATATCGGTCACTGCAACAGCACCCGTTAACCCTTTTTGTCCCTTCAGACGAAAAGCAGGCAGCCGGGCATCATCAAAGTTGGAATGTCCCCAAATTTCAGAACGAACCAATAACTTCATATCTTTGCTAGATTTTTCAGCTTCAAACGGAATATAATAACTTCCGCCTCCAGGTACAACCGTACCATGATATTGGTCGTCTGTATAAACAGAGCAAATATCACTTGCATCTTGCAGCAGAACTCCTGATACACCTTTAGATTCTGGTGAAGTAAATTTAGCTTTATACCAAGAATATCCTTTGTATATCCCTCTGTTTTCCAACCATTCTGCATCGGAGCCAAGTTGTTGAGAGTTTCCACCTAATTCTGGTGCACCGTTATTTAAAGCAGCTGCTGACCATTTGATTTGAGGGATTTCCTTATCTATTGATTGTGTAGTGAACTCATCAAAAATTAATTGTCCATCTACTAGTACTTCCTTTAATCTAAGTGCTTGTTCACGCTGAAGCAATGTAATAGTAAGGATTTGGCCTGTTGTTAAGATGAGTTTAGCAGAGCCTGCAGCATTTCTTTGAGCTGTAAAGGTTAATAAGTTTCCTTCTTGTTTTATCTGGAGATCACCATTCGTTTCAACCTTCACCAGATTTGGAAGAAATAGTGATAATTCCGAATCCCCTTGCCCGGAGAACACAAAGTTAGTTTGATCGCCATGAGTTTGTGCATCAATCAGTTCAGCAGAAGCAAATTCTAATCTTCCCTGAGGTACACCCCAATGACTTAACGGCGTTTGAGCTAATAATAATGGGCAGCCCCCCTCTGGAATCGTAAGCTTTGTATGTTCCGGAAAGGTATTATCTTCTAAATGAATAGCAACAGTTTGCTCTTGGTTACTAACATTAGGTAAGGAATACAAATAACCGCCTCCATGCAGCTGCAAGACATTAGGTCCTGTCACCTCATATGAGGAGGCTCCGCTTAACGTAAAACCGTGATCATTTGTATAAGATGATAGAGCCAATGAATCACCTGCAGCTTGTATCACCCGGCTCATTAATCTGCCTTCATATGCTTCAGGACGTACTTCTCCAGTAGAAGAAATCATTCCTCCAAAGTCATAATCAGAAGTCAAAAGCGCGAGCGGATCACCCCAATTATTAGCTGCGTTGGTAAACCCAAAATTTGTTCCTGACACCTGTAAGTAAGGTCCTAATAGTTTTGCTCCACCTGCCAATAAACGTCGCAGTAAAAAGTGAGATCTATTTGTTTCCGTTACCATTAATGGTACATTTTGTGCGCTTAAGTCATCTACATATGCGTGAACCTTAGCCTCAAACTCTGGATCTCGATCATTTGGATATAAATTACACGCCGGGATAACACCCTTTGAGTTTCCTGTTGCTAAGAATAAATCCCCTTGACCTGCACAGGCAATTAATGGAACCTCTAAACCTTGAACTACCGCCATGTCCCGAAGAGCTGAAATATATCCCTCAGGGTCTTGGCAGCCATAGAAATCAAGTTCGTTATCAAGCTGAACACAAATGATGGTTCCCCCATGTCCCAATTGATATTTTTTTAGAATGGGCAAAATCTGATCAAACCATCGATTAACGTGTTCTAGAAAGACAGGATCATTATCTCTCAATCTCATATTTGTATCGGAAAATAAGTATGCAGGAAGTGCACCGCCATCCCACTCAGAACATATATATGGTCCTGGACGTGCCACAACATAGAGTCCTTCTTCTGCTGCCATCTGCAGAAATGCTTCTACATCCTTCTCTCCTGTAAAGTCCCAATCATTTTGTTCCATTTCATGAAAGTTCCAAGGAAAGTAGACATCTATACAGTTGTACCCAGCCTTTTTTACTTTTAATAGACGATCTTTCCAAAGATCTCTTGGAATGCGAAAATAAAAGAGAGAGGCACAAAGGATAACCGTTGGCTCTCCATTAATTTCAATCCCATTTTTGGATAATTGAATACCTGTTTTTGTTTTATCTTGTACATTCATAGAATCCCTTCTCCTTTACCCTTTTAGGGCTCCACCAAGTTTGATTCCACTCATAAAATACTTCTGACCTACTGCGAAGAGCAAAAGAGTTGGAATTAATGCTAATAACGTTGCGGCAAACATCATACCATAATCTGTAATTCCCTGTTGGCCCGCGTTTAAACTATAGATTCCAAGCTGTAAGGTAAACTTGTCTGGATCATTCAAGTAAATAAGCGGTCCCATGAAATCATTCCAATTGGCGTTAAATGTCCAAATCATGATCGTGATAATAATTGGTTTACACATTGGGGCGATAATTCTCGTAAGAATTCCAAAGGAACTGCAGCCATCCATTTTGGCGGACTCATCCAATTCTTTTGGGATTCCCATAATAAATTGACGTAATAAAAAGATGTTAATCGCAGCTGCAAAAAAGTTGGGAACAATTAGTGGTAAATAGGTGTTAATCCAGCCAAATTCTTTAAACATTAAAAATTGCGGAATCATTGTTACCTGTCCGGGAATCATCATGGTTGCTAATACAAGCAGGAATACCACATTAGCTAGCGGATGACGAAAGCGTGCAAATCCATAAGCGACACAAACGGAGGATAATACTTGTCCGATAATCGCGCTGATGGTAATAATAAGCGTATTTGCTGAATACTGAAACATAGGAAAAATACTTAGAACACGGGAATAATTATCCCATTTAAACTCAGAAGGAATCCATTGAATTGGAACGGAAAAGATTTCACTTGACGGTTTTAATGAAGCCGAAATGGTCCAAACCAAAGGTAATAACAGCGCAGCTGCAATGACAGTAAGAACCAAATACCGTAAGGACCGCAAAATAATCTTCGGAAGTTTTGATCTTGTACTTGCTTTTTGATTTATTTGAACTTGTGAAATGACCTCCGAATTAGTTTGACTCATAGTATACCCACCTCTTTGAGACTACTAGATTAATAACAGTCAATACCATTATCATGATGAACAGAATCCACGCGATTGCAGAAGCGTATCCCATTTTGTAAAAAGTAAAAGCATTGTCAAATAAATTAACCATTAAACTGTCTGTCCATGCTTTTTGATTACCAGGCATAATCTTTGGCTCCATAAATATTTGGAAAGAACCAATAATTCCCATGGTAACTTGAAAGAATATAGCAGGGGTTATCAATGGAAATGAAACACTCCAAAATTTCCTCCATCTTGAGGCTCCATCTATTTCAGCTGCTTCCAGCAGTTCCTTAGGAACACCTGCTAACGCTGGCAGCCAAATCATCATGCTTCCTCCTACACCCCATAGACCTACAAGTATAACTGCTGGTTTAGACCAAAACTCACTCTGAGACCAACCGGGACCCTCAATTCCAAACCATCCAAGTGCTGCATTAATTAATCCAGCATCTCCATTTCCGGTTCCTGGATACAACAAGTAGCTCCATAACATAAGGACAGCTACTCCGCCGAACACTGCCGGCAGGTAAAAAATAATTCTGAAGGCATTTATTCCTTTAATTTCTTTTGAAAGCATGATTGATAAGAGCAATCCTAATGTCACAGAGAGCGGAACCCCTACTAACGCATAAAAGATTGTATTACGTAAGGCATTCCAAAAATAAATCTTATCTTCCATTAGTTCTTTATAATTATCAAATCCCACCCATTTAGGAGGAGTGATGATATCCCATTGCATAAAACTTAGTGCTAATGATGAAAAAAATGGGATTGCAGTAAATGCTAGAAAACCAATAATCCAGGGTGAAATATAAATCCAAAAATTTCTCTTTTCATGTTTGGAAATGGAAGAATATACTTGTTTTGTTTTTGCCATCATAGAACCCTCCTAACTTATAGGAGGATAGAAGTAATTACCTCTACCCTCCCCGTTCTTTACTTTGCCTGTTGGGCCTCAGTAAGCATTTTATCTACTTGAGGCTTCATATCTTTTAGTTGTTTTTCAACATCTGCATTTTCTGAAAAAATTGGAGCCAAGTAGGTATCTGCTAGTTTGTTGATTTCGCCCCACTTTGATGTAATTGGCGGTACGAAGGCACCATCTACTGAAGTAACAAGCGCTTGAAGGTTTACTGCATCTCCATGAACTTTAAGGTAAACATCAGAGTTAGCAACTGATTTTAAAGGAGGTACTTCTCCACCTTCTTTGGCCAAAATGGTTTGACCTACTTCACCTGTCCAAAACTTTACAACCTTCCAAGCAGCATCCTTGTGTTCAGATCCTTTTGGAATCGCAAACGCATTAGAGAATAGCGGAGTTGTAAATTTTTCCCCTGTAGGAATAGGAGCAACTTCCCATTTGAAGTCTTTAATGTTTGCAATCGCTGATAATATATGCCACGGACCATCTACTAACATACCAATCTTACCGCTTGTCCATAAATCAACGCCTTTTGGTATATCACTAGCAAGAGGAGCAGCTTTATCCTTATAGATTAAATCCTGCATGAATTGAAGTCCCTTTATTGATTCTGGTGAATCCAAATTAAACTTAGTATGGTCTTCTGTCATTAAGCTTCCGCCAAATGATTCAACATAAGCCATGTAGTTTGCCCACCAAGTTCCAACACCTTGAACACCGAAAACTCCATCTTTTTTGTTGGTGATTTTAAGGGCTGCATTATGGAAATCTTCCCATGTCCACTTGTCAGTCGGATAAGGGATACCATTTTTATCAAATAAATCTTTATTATATAACATGATCATTGCACCTAAACGCATTGGCATCGCCATGACTTTATCGTCGTATGTGTATGCTTCCATACCTGCGCTGAAATAATCATCCTTAGAAACTCCGTCTTTTTCCATATATGGTGTTAAGTCTTCTAATGTTCCTTTGCCAGCATACGTATTAAATGCTTCTGCTAACTGAACAACGTCATATGAAGATCCGCCAGCCATGGATGTTAGTAATTTCTGATCATATCCATCAGAAGGAATCTGAATTAATTTAACATCAATATCTGGATTCTCTTTATTGAATTCTGTTCGAATGGCTTCCATTCTTTTCTTGTCAAAGTCCCCTCCCCAATACGTAAAGGAAACTGTTTCTTTTTTGTCTCCATCACTACCGGATGAGCCAGAGGTTTTTGCGGAATCACTAGAACAACCTGCTGCAAGTAATGTCGCAGAAAGCGTTAATGCAGTAAGTATTTTCTTAAAACTTTTCATCATTTACCCCCCGAATTTCCTTTTTTTAAACTACAAAATAAGTATCGTCTCCATATACCTTTTCCCTTGCCTTCACCTCTCCTTCTTTACCTGTAAGCCTTTTCATAAAAATCTTATCAAATTTACTTGACCTCACTATAATAATAATTTTACTTGTTATACGAAAATTTTGACCATTCGCACAAAGAAGGGCATCTTCCGTATAGGAAGATACCCTTCTCTTTAATGAATAGAATATATTTTACATTTCTCATAGAATTTAGTTTTCCCTACATCAAGTAACCTTGCTGCCTCCAGCTTATTACCATTCGCAATAGAAAGAGCATTTAGGATTGCTTGTTTTTCCACTTGTGCAAGTGTTTCCTTCAATGACTGAACAGGCATGTCTGCAACGATTACCGATTCGTCCACGTTTGATACTTTAGGAACACTTATTGTCTCATAATCTCGTAAATATAATGGCAAGTGTGCAATTTCTATTGTGTCCCCGTCTAAAACATTGATAGATCTTTCTAAAACATTCTCGAGTTCTCGAATATTCCCTTGCCACTTATGCTGATTGAGTCTCTCTACGACTTCAGCAGAAAGCTTGATACCCCTCCGGTAGAACTTTCTTTCTAGCTTTTCTAATAGTTTAATGGATATTAACTCGATATCACCTTTACGTTCTCTTAGTGGGGGAATTTCAATTTTGATTACATTTAACCGGTAATATAAATCTTGACGAAATGTTCCTTCTTCTACCATTTCCTCTAAATTCCGATGTGTAGCGGCAATGATACGAACATCTACAGAAATTGATTTTTGAGCACCGACAGGCAGTATTTCCCGCTCCTGCAAGACTCTTAATAGCTTACTTTGCATCGCGAGCGGCATATCCCCAATTTCATCAAGAAAAATCGTTCCACGATTAGCAATTTGAAATTGTCCTTTCTTCCCGCCCTTTTTGGCACCTGTAAATGCACCCTCATCATAACCAAACAATTCCGATTCCAATAAATGCTCCGGAATAGACGCACAATTTATTGGCACGAAAGGAAAAGAGGCACGCGTGCTATTATTGTGAATGGCAGAAGCAAACAACTCCTTTCCCGTACCTGATTCTCCAAGTATTAGAACGGCTGATTGACTGTTAGAAACTCTTTCTGCTAATTTTTTGACAGCAGTGAAAGAAGGACTATTCCCAATTAGGTTACTGAAGTAATATTTGCTTTTAACGTTTTTTTCTGCTTTTGTTTTATAATAATTCACTTCTTCAACGAGATGCTGAATCTTATTCTTGTACAATAACCAATCTTCGGGATTACGAAACATGACCGTTCCAACGGCACCTACTAATTCACCGTCTATAATAAGAGGATAACGGTTGGCAATCATATCACTGCCGTTGATAGGATGAAGGGCGGCCAGCTCTTTTTGTCCAGTTTTGGCGACGATATGCATCCTTGAGTTCTCAATTATATCTTGAACAGGCTTTCCTATAGCCTTTTCAACCGAGGTGCCTAGAAAATCACAATAAGCTGCATTGATATAAAGAATAACGCCTTCCCGATCAACCACAACAATACGTTCACCCGCAAGATTAATAATCTCTTCAATCCAATGATATGGGATTTTTTCCGTTCCTAGTTTCATAGCTTTTCACCCTAGTTGTTTGTTTAAGTTAAGTATAACAAAATGAGTCAATATTTACTCAGGGACAGAGTTTTCCAAATAAAAGAAATCCTGTTCGGGAGAACCGAGCAGGATTTCTTTTCGTTATTGTACTGTATAACCGCCATCAAGAATAACAGCTTGACCTGTAATTCCTCTACCCTTATCGCTAGCCAAGAATGTAGCATAATCAGCAATTTCTGATACAGCTAACAGCCTTTTTTGCGGCACTAGTGTAAGAAGGACATCATCGATTACACGTTCCAGACTGACATTTCTTGTGATAGCCAAGTCTTTAAGCTGATTTCTCACTAGTGGTGTATCCACATAACCTGGGCATAGAGCATTAACAGTGATTCCATGTTCTGCACCTTCTAACGCAGCTACCTTTGTTAAACCAATAACTCCGTGCTTCGCGCTATTATAGGCAGCCTTTCCAGCAAAACCAATCACACCGTTAATCGATGCCATATTGATGACTCTTCCAAAGCCCTGTTCTTTCATGATAGGGAATACATGTTTAATCCCAATAAACGGAGCTGTCAGCATCACTTTTACTAAAAACTCAAATTTTTCAGTAGGGAAGTCCTCGATTGGAGAAACATATTGAAGTCCAGCATTATTTACTAAAATATCGATTCTTCCAAACCTGCTATGTGCAGAGCCTAAAGCATTCTTGAATGCTTCCTCATCTGTAACATCACAAGGAGCAGAAAAAGCTTCATATCCTTGTCCTTGCAGTTCTTCTGCAACCATGTCACTCTTTTCTTTATTTAAGTCAGAAATGACCACTTTTGCTCCCTCTTGTGCAAAAGTCTTAGCGATTTCCAAACCTATTCCACTTGCGGAACCAGTAATAAACGCAACTTTCCCTATTAACATGTATTGCCCCTCCTAAAATATCTAGTTACTAATCTATGTAAGGTTACTTGATTTTATACAAGACCTAAGAAAGTATAGACAGCAATAATGAAGAATACAGCTATTGTTTTGATAATTGTAATCGCAAAAATATCACGGTAGGATTGTTTATGCGTCAAGCCTGTTACAGCTAAAAGTGTAATAACCGCACCATTGTGTGGAAGTGTATCCATACCGCCTGATGCCATTGCAACAACACGGTGCATAACTTCAGGTGGAATATTAGCTGCTGCAATTGCCTTATTGTATTGATCCGCCATAGCTCCTAACGCAATTCCCATACCACCAGATGCCGAACCTGTAACACCTGCAAGAGTACTAGTTGTAACAGCACCATTTACCAGAGGATTTGTGAAAGTAGTAGAAATTCCATCACTAATTTTTGTAAAGCCAGGAAGTGCAGCAATAACACCGCCAAATCCATATTCAGCACCAGTATTCATGGTTGCTAGTAATGAACCGCTAATACTTTGGTTGATACCTTCTTTAAATTTATTAGATACTCGTTTCCAATCATATAATAGTGAAGAAAGAATACCGACAACTAATGCCATTTCAATAGCCCAGATGGCAGCACTTGCTGTAACGTCGATTGTATATGGTAAACCAATAGCTTTAAAATCAAAACCATTTGGATACCATTGCGGGATAAACGTAATGAAAAGTTTATTGGTAACCCCTACTAGAATAAGTGGGACAAATGCTAAGATTTGTCTTAAAACAGATTGGTTAGAGGTTAAATCAGGAACATGTTCTTCTTTTTCTTCAATTAAGTCTTTTGCTAAAGCTGCGGCATTCTCAGCACCGAAGCCATAATAACCTTCACCGGCTTTTTCTGCCTTTTTCCTTCTCATTTCGAGGTAAAATAAGCCAAGCGTTAAAACAAAGATTGCGCCAATGATACCAAGAATTGGTGCTGCATAAATGTCTGTTTTAAAGAAAGCAATCGGAATAACGTTTTGAATTTGCGGCGTTCCTGGTAAAGCATCCATGGTGAATGTAAATGCACCAAGAGCAATTGTACCTGGAATAAGTCTTTTAGGAATATTAGCTTCTCTGAACATTTGAGCAGCAAACGGATAGATAGCAAATACTGCTACAAACAAGCTTACTCCGCTATATGTTAAGATTGCCCCTAGTAAAACAATCGTTAACATGGCCCGTTTTGCACCTAATATACGAACGATGGTCTTCGCAATAGATTCCGCAATTCCTGACATTTCAACGACCTTCCCGAAGATTGCTCCTAGTAAGAAGACTGGGAAGTACGACTTGATGAACCCAACCATTTTTTCCATAAATACCCCAGAGAAAAATGGTAAAACTTGACTTGGATCAATAAATAAAACAGCTAAAATGGCACATAATGGAGCGAATAAAATAACTGAAAAACCGCGGTAGGCGGCGAACATAAGCAGTCCGAGCGCCAGAAGAATAACAATTAAATCCATTTAAATCCCCCTATTTAGTTATTTTGCATGTTTCAAACAAATACCCCTTAGTAAGCGTTTCCATCAAATACTTACATTTATATTATTGCAAGTTCTATGCCAAATGCATTTGATTTCTAAATAGTAGTAATATTCACTATTATTATACTAATTAATTATTAATATCTAGTAGATTACTATTAGATAATTAGGAATCATTCCTGGATGATTTTTCCGGAAACACGGAATATTAATGATTGTTAATTCCGGCATTCCGGAAATTTCCGTATTTGCGGAATTTATGGAGCCGCCTTTAAGATTCTAACACTTGCTATTCTCAGGAAACTAAGTCTAATGATACGGTCGGTCCAATTTTAAAGGATGCTTCCGTTTTTTCTTTTACTGTTTCAAGGTCTACGCCCTCTTGAAGTTCCTCTAATACAAGCCCTTCTTCTGTTATACGAAAGACAGCTAGTTCCGTCACAATCAGATCCACTACACCTTTTCCAGTCAGAGGCAAGCGGCATTCTTCTAAAATTTTTGAAGAGCCATTCTTCGCTGTATGTTCCATAGCAACAATGACTTTCTTTGCACCTGTCACTAAATCCATCGCACCTCCCATTCCCGGAACCATTTTTCCGGGAACCATCCAGTTCGCTAGGTTTCCCTTCACGTCTGCTTCAAGCCCTCCAAGTACGGTTACATCAACATGTCCTCCGCGAATTAACTCAAATGAGAATACACTGTCAAAGAATGCGCCGCCAGGAAGAATCCCCGATGGCTGTCCACCTGCATTAACCAAATCCGGATCAATATCCCCGTCTAGAGGTCCAAGTCCGACATACCCATTTTCAGATTGAAGAATGACATTTACATTGTCAGGGAGGTAATTCGGCACCATCGTCGGTAAGCCGATTCCAAGATTTACTACATCTCCGTCTCTCAGTTCCTTTGCCACTCGAGCAGCGATAATTTGTTTTGGATTCACTAATGTTTGTACCATTATTTTCTACCTCCCTGAACATAAATCTTATCTATGAGGATTCCTGGAGTCATAACCTCATCCGGGTCTATTTCGCCGACCTCCACTAATTTCTCTACTTGAACGATAACGTGGTCACAAGCAAGCGCCATGAAAGGGTTGAAGTTACGAGCTGAACGGTGGTATACCAAATTTCCAGATTTGTCCGCTTTATATGCTTTAAGAAGGGCTACTTCAGCACGAAGCGGCTTTTCTAGGAGATATTCACGTCCATCTACAGTCAGCTTTTCCTTTCCTTCTTCGACGACGGTTCCCACACCTGTTGGAGTTAATATTCCACCAAGGCCAGCCCCGCCTGCACGAACACGTTCTGCAAGTGTTCCTTGGGGTACCAGTTCTACCTCCATTTCACCCGCAATCATTTGCCTGCCGGTTTCTGGGTTGGTCCCGATGTGTGAAGCAATAACTTTCTTAACTCTATGGTTTACAATTAAAGGTCCCACACCACTCTCAATGAAAGCGGTGTCATTTGCAATTAATGTAATATCTTTCACGTCTGCTTCAAGCAAGGCGGATACAAGATCCTCTGGTGTACCAACCCCCATAAAGCCACCTGCCATAATACTCATGCCATCTTTAAAAAAAGAAGTAACTTCATCCAAGGAAATAATTTTATTCACCTAACAGCACCTCCTAAAAAATAGGTGAGTTTATTGCTCACACATCCTTACTGTGCAAGACTCGTGCCAATAAGAAAAGCGGAAGCGCCAAAAGAAAGGAGCAACTTCCCCAGACAGGAAGCTGCTCCTCTTTTATTAACTGACCAATGGTAATTTAATTTCAACCAGAGTACCTTGTTGTGCTTTACTTTGGTACGTAATACTTCCATGGTGTTGTTTTATAATTTTATTACAAATCATTAAACCAAGTCCGGTTCCTTTTTCCTTTAAACTATAAAAAGGTTCACCTAATCGAGGGAGAAGTTCTTCTGGTATTCCACAGCCTTCATCCTGAACGGTAAGTACACATTCACCTTCCTCACCTTTTTGAAGATGAATGTGAATGTTTCCTCCTTCAGGCATTGCCTCAATTGCATTCTTTAGAACGTTTAAGAAAACCTGCTTTAACTGATTTTTCTCCCCCGTAATGAAAAATGGCGATTCCTCCACACATAGATTGAATTGAATATTTTCCAAATGTGCCTGCGGTGAAAGAAGTTCAAGGGTATTCTCTACAAGCTCTCTTATATTCGTACGATGAAGCTGAACGGCCTGTGGTTTTCCAAGAGTAAGCATTTCACTTGTTATCGTTTCAATACGCGCTAGTTCGCTTAGGAGCAAATCATTTATTTCATCTGCTCCGTTTTCCCATTTATAAAGCTGTACAAAGCCCTTGATGGTTGTGAGGGGATTACGAATTTCATGGGCAACTCCTGCTGCTAACTCACCGACAATCGATAGCTTTTCAGATTGCAAGAGAATTTCTTCTGCTTGTTTACGCTCCGAAATATCTCGGCTGATGATGACAATATGCTCAATATCATCATTATCTCCCTTTACTGGCACACACCGAGACTCAAATTCAATCCAATGGCCACTCTTGTGGTGCAGACGAAATTCAATTAATTTTGATTCTTTGCATTCAAACATCCTGTCTATCGTAGTTTTAAATAGTTCAACATCATCAGGATGTAAGAACCTGCATAATTTTACATCTTCCAGTTCACAGCATTGATATCCTAAAACCACTTCATGCGAAGGAGAAAAGTAAGTAAGAACATGGCCTCTATCCATCACCATAATTAGGTCAGATGTATTCTCAGCGATTAGCCTGTATTTGGATTCACTCGCTTCTACCATTCTATACATATCAGATAATCTGTTATTAAATCGGTGGAGCTTTACATAGGACTCAATCATTAATAAACCTAGCATAACGCCTAACATCACAAACAGGATATATTGAAAATGAAAGAATGGTTTATCTCTAAATACATTGAAAATAATCGGTACATTAACAACATAAATGATTATATAAGAACCACATAAGATGATAGATTTCATTAATGGAGTAAATTTTTTAACATAATAATAGATGATGGTAAAACCAATCATCAGAGCTGCCCAGCCGGTAATAGCAGTATCCCAATGACCGCTTGAGAACAATCTTGCAAGTAATCCAAATGTTCCGGTGATAAATCCTGCGAATGGTCCAAGGTAGGCAAAAACCAGAATAACTGGTGCATAGCGGATATCGTACGTATACCCCAGCTCATGTATGGATAACATGACGAGAATAATTGAAACAAATCCACCATAAATTCCTACCAAAAGGCGGACATGTTTTATGGGCTTATGATTAATAAAGGAACGAATAACTAGTGGAGTACTAACCAATAGTGAAAAAATTGCAAGATTTACAATATAATCTAATAGAAACAATGAACTCCCACCCAAAAAAATCATACTTTTCACTCTATCATAAACCAGAGGATTCACCATTTCTATATGTTTTTTTTATTTTAAATGGAGGTTAAACCCAAAAAAAGAGCACCAAAGATGGGGATCCTTGGTACTCTGCTTTTATTGAATATCCTTCGCTGCTGCTGATTTATCTTTTTCAAAGAATATGATTAACGCTGGTAATAAGATTCCCCGGATTAGGAACGTATCTAATAAAATACCGACTGCAACGATAAAGCCAAATACGAACAGTAATTGGATAGGCTGGGTCATCAATACAGCAAATGTAGCTGCAAGTATAATACCTGCTGAAGAAATAACACCGCCAGTGGTTGATACAGCAATTTCAACTGCCCTTTTAACAGAATGTTTTTTTCTTTCTTCCATAAATCTTGAAATTAAAATGATATTGTAATCAATACCAAGTGCCACTAAAAAGACAAACGAATATAGCGGAACACGATTACTGATGGTATCGATATCAAAAAACAAACTGCTTAAGAACATTCCTAAACCAACTGCCGCCAGGAAAGAAATTAAAATGGTACCCATCATATAAATCGGCATTTTAAATGATTTGGTCAATACAATTAACATCGCAAAAATCAAGACTGATTCAAGCAAAACAATTACGATAAGATCTCTGTCGTTTGTTGCACGGTCATCCACTTTCTTAGCTGTTTCTCCTGCAAAATGAAGTTCACCCTCAAGATTACTTTCTGCTAACAGCTTATCAGCATTGTCTCTCATCTTTTCCAACGCATCCATGGTTTCCACCGCATATGGGCTTTCCTTAAACGTGAGACTATATTGGACTACCTTTTGATCTGCTGTAGTACCATTCGGACGAACGTTACTGACTAGCTCTTGATCAGCAAGAGTTTCAAGCAATGCACCTTGCTGTTCAGGCGTAATCTCTTCTTTAGCTTCAAACAATACAGTGGTTGCAGCTAGATCACCTTTTTCAAACTTTTCTTCTAATATTTCATAACCCTGCCTTGACGGCATATCCTTCGGAAACGACTTCATCGTATCGAATTCATACTTCAAATTAAACATGTTAAGTGCAGATGCTAATAGTATGATACCGATAGCGGAGGCTGCAACCACTGGTTTCTTTACAACAAATTTGCCAATTTTACTCCATACGGAACTAGATTTAACACTTTCCTCACCAACTCTTGGGATCTTAGGCCAGAAGGATTTTCTTCCAAACAAAGTAAACAAGGCCGGAACAAGAGTAATCGAAGCCAACATGATAACAAACATCGCTGCTGCGAAAACAGGTGCGAAATTACGATAGTCCCCAAACTGTGCAAAAAACAGAACAAGCATAGCGGCTAAAACGGTTCCTCCTGAGAAGAAAACAGGAGTCCCCGTTTCTCTCATTGCCTGCTTCATCGCCTCAAATTTGCTATCAAATTTTTTCAATTCCTCACGGTAACGCGAGAAGACGAATAGGGAATAATCTATGACCGCTGCAAACAATAGAATCGTCATAATTGAAAAAGTTTGACTACTAATTAGCAATCCACCCTTTCCCATCAAACCTAGTATCTGATTCACTACCTGGTAGACAAATGCTGCTGCAAACAGCGGAATCAAAGCTAATAATGGAGATCGGTAAATCACGATTAATAAGATTAAGATTAATCCTACTGTTGAAAATAATAAAACTAAATCAGCACGGGAAAAGAGATTGAGAGAATCCACCGCAATTCCTGCCGGACCGGTTGAATATAATGTTAAGTCTGTATTTTTCTTAACTATTTTTTCAATTTGCTCTAGTGCCGTCCTTATTTCCTTTGATTCTAAAGAAGATTCGAACGTTATTGGAAGAATCAGCGTACTTTGATCTTTTGAGAAGAAACTTGCAGTCGCTTGAGGCGGCATACTAGGTAAAGGAACATATTCTTTTATTCCTTCTACTTGATTAATATTTTCAAATAGCGGGTTCAAATCGGATAATTCCACTTTATTGTCGCCCGATTGAAAAACTAATATCGCCGGTATTCCTTCATTATTTTTAAAATAGGTATCAACCTTTTCTTCGGCGATAACCGATTTTGCATCGGCAGGTATCGTATCAATACTTGATACCTCGTATTCCTTCGCACTTGGTGCAAGGACAGAAAGCAGTATGGTTATTAAAAGCCAGATTCCAAGCGTTATCCACATTCCCTTTTTTGAGGTAACTCGATCAGTTACCGATTGTAAGAATGAATTCATACTTTTGAGCTCCTTCACAATATTATAAGTGACACCAATGTAACTTTAAATAAAAAATAACTGACACAATAACAACTTCATTATCTTTCAAAGTTACACTTGTGTCAATTAGCAATTAGTGAACATTCCCTGACGAATGATTTCCTTTATTGATTTTAGCCATTCTTGATGGGGAATCCCAAAATGATTGGGAATGGCAACACTTTGAAGGATAAATCCTACGACAAGACTATCTGGAATATGGGATTTTAGTTTTCCCTCTTCCTTTCCTTTAAGAATAAAACTATTTAAGTAGTGGTACATTTCTAAAGGAAGTTTTTCGAGCTTTTCTTTATTTACATTTGAACGCTCCAACCTTGCTAGAACATGCACTGCCGCTTTAATTAGATGATGTATTTCTGTTTTTGTAAAAATAAAATCCATTAGAAAATCAAATTGATGTTCGAACCCTTTGAGTTTTTCTATTTCCTTAAGTTCAAGAAGAAATTGTTCCATTTCGTAAATCATAAAGTCCGTAATGAGTTCTTCTTTATTTTCATAGTATTTATATAATGCTGCCCTTGATACTTCCATCCGATCTGCTAAAAGGCTGAAAGTAAAGCCGTCATAGCCATTCTGCAGAAGGAGCTGCTTCGCCTCATGAAATAACTCTACCGTATTAAATTTCCGCTCCCGTGCCAACTCTTCACCCCCGATATACTATGTGAGAATAGTATATCATATTGGTTGAAGATTTTTAGCTGCGTCCATCTGGATACCTATTGACCTAAGGTATTTATTTGTTATAATTAGAGTGAGTAATCACTCATTTTAGAGAGGGTTGATTAAGTATG
This sequence comes from Neobacillus sp. YX16, assembly GCF_030123505.1. Classification (GTDB taxonomy): domain Bacteria; phylum Bacillota; class Bacilli; order Bacillales; family Cytobacillaceae; genus Neobacillus. The sequence goes on along the minus strand of NZ_CP126115.1, from coordinate 572,681 downwards.
GTATCAACAATAGTTATAAATGATGTGAGCAAAAGCTTTGGAAAAAAGTTAGTCCTTAATCAGATTGACTTAACTGTAGAATCAGGAGAAATTTTCGGGTTAATTGGTCCTTCGGGTTCAGGCAAAACAACCTTGGTAAAGATTATCGTGGGCATGGATTCGCCCAGCCAAGGCGATGTCCAAGTATTGAATAAAGCTGTTCCTAATTTGAAGCTTTTACAGAGAATCGGCTATATGGCCCAAGCGGACGCCCTATACTCCGATTTAACCGGCGAGGAAAATCTCGCATTCTTTGCCTCCCTTTTTAAACTTAAAAAAGATGTCCAAAAAGAGCGGATTGCTTATGCAGCTGATTTAGTGAATCTTAGAGCTGATTTGAAAAAGAAGGTCCAGAACTACTCTGGAGGTATGAAGCGGCGGTTATCTCTGGCAGTTGCCTTGATACAGGATCCTGAAATCCTTATTTTAGATGAGCCGACTGTTGGAATAGATCCCGAGTTAAGACAGTCCATTTGGGCTGAGTTGTATCGCTTAAAAAACGAAGGAAAAACGATTTTAGTGACTACCCATGTAATGGATGAAGCAGAGAAATGTGACCGGCTGGCTATGGTGCGAGATGGTGAAATCATCACAAGCGGTTCTCCTGCAGAATTGAAAAATCAGTATGGGATTACCAGTTTAGAAGAGGTATTTTTAAAGGCTGGAGGTAAACAGCTATGAGCATAGTTGCTATGGTTAAACGGATATTTCACCAAATGTTGCGCGATAAACGTGCGTTAGCTTTGATGATGGTGGCACCGTTATTGATTCTTACCCTACTAAATTATCTACTTGCTGGGAATACCGTCAATCCTAGACTTGGTGTAATCAATGTCGATGATAAATTAGTAGAAAGACTTAAGGATAACGACATTACGGTCCTGCAGGATGTAGTAAATACAAAAGACATCTTAATAGATAAAGACTTAGATGGAATCCTGGAATTTACTGGGGAAGAAATCTCGTTGACACTTACAAATGACCAGCCTAATGCAGCAAAGGCCTTACAAATAAAAGTGCAGCAGGCAATTGCGGCAGAAAAAGCTAAAGAGCAGGCAGCAAATTTGTCTACATTCATGGAAAGTATCCAGAGTAAGCTGCCAGGAGTTCCTATTAAGATGGAGCAGGTAAAAGCACCTGAAGTAAATACTTCCTATATATATGGAAATAAAGATACAATCTTTTTTGATCAGTTAAGCCCGATCCTAGTTGGATTCTTTGTTTTCTTCTTCGTATTCTTAATTTCGGGGATTGCGTTGCTGCGGGAACGAACCACGGGTACGCTTGAACGATTATTAGCAACACCTATTCTAAGAAGAGATATTGTTTTTGGCTATTTACTGGGCTACGGTTTATTCGCGGTAGTGCAGACGATTATTGTTGTTACCTATGCTGTAAAAGTTTTAGATATAACGCTTGTAGGCTCATTCTGGAATGTAGTGCTCATTAATTTAACTCTGGCTTTAGTGGCATTGTCACTAGGTATTCTTCTATCTGCTTTCGCGAATTCAGAGTTCCAAATGATGCAATTTATTCCGATTGCCATCATTCCACAGGTCTTTTTTGCAGGTATCTTCCCGTTTGAGTCAATGGCTGGCTGGATGCAGGTTCTTGCTAAATGCATGCCGATGTATTATGGCGGCAGTGCCTTAGTAGAGGTTATGTATAAAGGGTCGGGAATAAGTGCAATCGCAGACGAACTTTTGGTGCTGCTAGGCTTCGCCCTTGTATTCATTGTTTTAAATGTTGTAGCATTGAAAAAATATAGAAAGATATAATTTGTTATTTTGTTATGAAAAAAGGAGTTAACTATGACTGAAGAAGAATTAATGCTGCAGCAGTTATTTGATGAAGATAAATTAACGGATAAGCAAAAGAAAATCATTGTCGCCGCGATTGAAACCTTTTCTGAAAAAGGATATGCCGCATCCTCAACGAGTGAGATTGCCAAAAAGGCGGGAGTAGCCGAAGGAACCATCTTTCGGCATTATAAAACAAAGAAGGAATTGTTGGTTTCTATTGTTGCCCCGCTGATGACAAAATTCATTGCCCCTTTGGTGGTAAAGGACTTTAATAAGGTGCTAGATCGGGAATTTGAAACCGTCGAAGATTTTCTGAAGGCAACAATAGAAAATAGAAGGGATCTTCTCATCCGGATGTTACCTGTAGTGAAAATTATGTTTCAAGAAATTCCCTTCCAGCCAGAATTACGTGAACAATTTTTCGAACTCGTTGCAGAAAATATATTTGAGCGGGTTGAAAAAGTAATCGTAGGCTATCAAGAAAAAGGGCAGCTGATTGATATGCCTCCAAAAAGTATAGCAAGGTTAACGATTACTAATATTCTTGGCTTCTTGTTTTCCCGTTATGTCCTATTTCCCCATTTGGACTGGGACGATGAGCTTGAAATTGAGAGGACCATCCAATTTATCATGCATGGTGTCGGAAAAAAAGAATAGCCGCAAAGGTTGAATAAACCCCTCAATGAAAATCGATCAATGAGGGGTTTTCCTTTTTAAATGACATATTGCTGGTATTTTTCAAAATCATTGCTGTTGCATTCCAGCGATAACAAAGTGCCGTTATATTCATATTTTGTGGAAAGCACATTGGCATTCTCATTAAGATAGGAGATTAATCGCCCATCATCAAAAGGAATAAGCATTTCACAATGAATAGGATTTTTAAAAATTTGATGGGTAATCCTTTCAAGTAGTTCTTCCAAGCCATTGTTTTGTTTAGCAGAAAGATAGACCCTATTCCCCTTGACTGCTGGAAATTCCTCTTCAGTCAAATCAACCTTATTAAATGCAAAGATCGTTGGGATATTCTCAATTCCCATTTCTCTTAGCGTTTGATTGGTTACTTCTATCTGTTTTTGAAAATTTGGACTCGAATAATCGACAACATGAATCAATACGTCCGCATTAGCTGCTTCTTCTAGTGTTGAACGAAAGGCTTTAACAAGGTGATGTGGAAGCTTATCTACAAATCCAACTGTATCTGATATCAAAAATGGCTGGTTATTTGGAAGTTTTATTTTTCTAACCGATGTATCTAGGGTAGCAAATAACATGTCTTTCTCAAACACCTGTTTATGCAAGGAATGATTAGATCTTTTTAACAGAGCGTTTAAGATAGTTGATTTACCTGCATTTGTGTAGCCGACTAAGGAAACGAGCGGAATACCACTATTCTTACGCTGATTCCGAAGTGTTTCCCTTTTTGTGACAATTCCCTCCAATTCCTTCTTTAAAGCTGTAATCTTTTCTTCAATTTTCCTGCGGTCGAGCTCTAATTTTGTTTCGCCAGATCCTCTATTTATTAAGCCAACTCCACCTCCTTGTCGACCTAGTGATTCACGTTGGCCAACGATACGAGGAAGCATGTATTGAAGGTTTGCCATTTCGACCTGAAGCTGGGCCTCTCTCGTTTTAGCACGCTGTGCAAATATATCCAAAATCAACATCGTCCGATCCACGACTTTTCTATTGAGGTCAGCCTCAAGATTACGAATTTGCGAACCCGTTAATTCATCGTTAAAGATGACAACATCCGCATCCAGCTGCTCAAGGAACTGAATGGCTTCGGTTATTTTCCCTGTGCCGATATAATGAGCCTTATTGAATCGACTTAAACTTTGAGTTAGTTCTCCAACAACTTCTATATGACAGGCGGCAGCTAGATTCTTCAATTCTTGCATTGAATAATGAAAGTCCGGTTGATGATTTATATTCACACCTATTAAAATAGCCTTTTCTCTCATCTTTTCTTCCTCCATTCCTTTTGGAAAAATAAAAAACACAGACTGCCCGCCTGTGCTTACGTAAATGGAAAAGACAATACAAAAAATACCCGATAATGACTTATCTGGTTTTGTATGGACCCCTGCTTGAAAATACCTGAACTGTGTTAATGCAGGTATTATTCGTATTCATTATTATTTTTAAAGACAGCAAAAAAGAGGGTAGACTCGCCCCCTCTTTTTTACCTACCGTAAAATAAAGGTTTCCTTAAAAATAAGGCAGACCAATCCCATTTACTCCGCACGCACTGGCAGAGCTTGAACGTTATTTAGTTAACGGTTCAAAATTTGGAATCTTAATCTGCGATACTTCATGTGGAAAACCTCCATTTCTCTATAACTACTTCAATCATAACAGCAAAGTTAATGGTAAACAATTACAATAATAACCTATATTACGACAATTTACCCCTTTAATAAAAACTCATTACCGTCTTCATCATTGAACTGTACAAAGGTACCCCATTGCATGGTGTTAGGCTCACCTTGGAAAGACACTCCATTTGCTTTCATTTTTCCATACGTTTCCATGACATTGTCACAAGCAAACACAATCGAAGCCATCCTGTTTTCATGTCCCTGCATCATTGATTTAGGATAAATGACGAGGTGCGTGCCTGCATTTTGTGGACCTACCTCCAGCCAGTGTGCATTGGGTCCCATAGGAAACTCTGCTTTTACTTCAAAACCCACCTTGTTTGTCCAAAAATCCTTTGCCTTTTGCTGATCATCCACATAAACTGCTACTGTTGCAATATTCGTAATCATTCTTAAAACCTCCCTGAACATCTTTCAAATCCAATACTATCAATAAAACCGAGTAATACCAAGACTTCCTAGCCTTCTAATCAAACGTTTGATTAGTTTTCCACAATTGGTTACTTTATTAGAAAACCCACTATTCCCAAGGGTTCAAGACCATCTAATCAAACGTTTGATTAGTTTACCGTCCGATTTAATCAAACGTTTAATTAGATTTTAACCTATAAAAAAACTGGATAGTCATCATGACTATCCAGTAAATCCCACAGTGTCCATACCACACGGACAGTGTCCACGAGTGGTGCCTGTCACCATATATTTATCACTATATTCTATGCTTCTACAATGTTTGGTTGTTGATATACTTCTTTATCAAATTCACCTGTTGCTTTGCTGGTTAGGACTCCGGATGTGATTGATCCGCTTACGTTTAGTGCTGTACGTCCCATGTCAATTAGTGGTTCTACTGAGATTAGAAGACCTACAATCGCAATTGGAAGGTTCATAACAGATAGTACGATTAGTGCTGCGAAGGTCGCACCACCACCAACACCTGCTACACCGAATGAGCTAATAGCCACAACAAGGATCAAGGAAATAATAAATCCAGGGCTTAGTGGATCAATACCAGCTGCTGGTGCAACCATAACCGCTAGCATTGCTGGATAAACCCCAGCACATCCGTTTTGACCAATCGTTAATCCAAATGAACCTGCAAAGTTTGCAATCCCTTCAGAAACACCTAAGTCTTTCGTTTGCGTTTTAATCGTTAACGGCAGTGTTCCTGCACTTGAACGAGAAGTGAAAGCAAATGTTAAAGTTGGTAAAGCCTTTTTCACAAAATTAACTGGGTTAATCTTTGCGATTGCTAATAACAATAAATGAACAATAAATACAAGAATAAGTGCTACATAAGAAGCTATAACAAACTTACCTAATTTTACAATAGCGTCATAATTACTTGTTGCTGCAACCTTTGTAATGATTGCTAAAATGCCATATGGCGTTAAACGAAGGATTAACGTAACAATTCTCATAGTTACTGAATAGAGAGAATCAATGATTTTCGCAAAAAGTTCAGCATGTTCTGGCTCTTTACGCTTTACTCCAAGGTAAGCAATTCCGATAAAAGCAGCAAAGATAACAACTGCAATCGTTGAAGTTGCACGAGCACCTGTTAAATCCGCAAACGGATTTGCTGGGAAAAACTCAAGGATTTGTTGAGGAATGGTCATTGCTTCAACTGTAACAACTCTTTCCTCTAATGCAGCATTTCGTGCAATTTCTGCTTCACCTTCAGTCAATTCGATACCATCAAGACCAAACCCTAATGATGTACCAATTCCAATTGCTGCAGATATAGCAGTTGTTCCAAGTAAAATTCCAATTACAAGGATACTGATCTTTCCGATATTCTTCGTTAATTTTAATTTTGTAAAGGCTCCTACGATTGAAATGAATACAAGCGGCATAACCACCATTTGTAGTAACTTAACATAACCGGATCCTACAATATTAAACCACGCGATGGATTCCGTTGTAACCTCAGAATCTATACCATAAATTAAATGAATAATAAAACCAAAGATAAGTCCTAAACCTAAACCTGTGAATACACGTTTTGAGAATGATACATGTTTCTTTGCCATTAGGCGCAAACCGACCATGAGTAAAAGCAATACTGCAACATTCACAATGATAAGAATTGCATTCATCTTATTTCCCCCTTTTATTTATATGTATTTCTTTGTTGCGTAAATTAGTCTATGAAAATATTAATACACATATTCCTATCAGTCAAGTCGGAATAATATATTTTTTTATTCTAATAATTTGAATAAATTTTTCACTTTGATGAATACTACCTGCTAACAATAATAAACAGAAGGAGATATAAATATGGAGTTTAATTCCTACTGGTATCTCGGATTAGGTATCTTAAGTATTCTTCTGTTAATTTATGTGTATATAAAAACAAGAAGCTGCAGAAGTTTATTGCTTTTTGGCACCATAGTGGGTCTTGGATATCTTATAGAAGCAGTGATTTACAACTTTGGACAAAGTTATCAGTATTATCCTAAACTTATTAAGCACGATACTATTTACGATAGTAATATGGGGGCAATTGCCTCAAATGCCTTGGCATTACCTGTTGTCGCTACTTTTATTGCTACTCTGCGAAAAAATTGGATATGGATATTTTTTTTTATTAGCTTATTTGCAGGGATTGAATGGACATTTCTGAAGCTGCATATCTATTCCCATAATTGGTGGAAGATTGGTTTCACATCTTTTGGATTACTTGTCTACTTCCCATTAGCAAAAGTGTTCCATCAACTGTTATCGAATCCATTAAACGGGTTCCTGCATTCAATATTTCTGTTTTTAATTGTTAGTCCCTTCTCTGGTTCTCTGCATATTATGCCTATTATGTTTTTGTCAAATAGATATTATGAACTGTGTTGGTTTGACAATCTCTCCCAAGATACTACTGCCTTTAGTGCCCTCTTTTATATAGGCGCCAGTCTTTTCTACGTATGGATTGCCAAACGTCATTGGAAGTTTAAATGGGTGAAATATGTGTTGACTCCCCTTTTGATATTTACGGTGAACATTCTCCTGCAAAAGGCAGGAATTCTCCACAGCCAGGTCTGGTGGGATCCATGGTATTATGTCATTTTGTCCGTTGTCTTATTGAAACTAACCGTCTCTATTAGCAAACATCTTTCAATTGGTCCACCCAAAAATGCCTGACCCTAAATAAAAGGATCAGGCATTTTTGGGTGGACACCTTTTAGGTGTCACCTTGGTGACAGGCACCAAATTTTATCTCCACATTCCCAGTATTAACCCCATAATGGTGAAGGTTATAACGTGATAGCCGGCGTTGATTAGGTATAGTTTTAGTGATTTTCTTTCGAATAGGTAGGTGATTCCCGTTGCGGTTGCTACCCAGAATAGTCCCGCCATTAGTCCTGCTGTTGCACCGAAGATGGCGTCTCTTTCTGGACCTAGGAACATTACAAGTACAAAGGATATGATGAGGGATAGTATAAATGATCCGCCAAATATCACTGCCATGTTGCTATTCTTTAATTTTTCTTCTGTATAGCCATTTTCCTCCATCCAGGGCTTTGCGAATAATACGGAATACCAAAGTCCACCAATGACAAAAGCGGATAATGCGGCTACTAATACTGCCCAATAATTAATTGAATCTATTGCTTGTTGAAGATCCACTTGCTTTCCCACACCCGATTATTGATATCTTACACTCAATTATAGGCAGGAATTTCCTATCTATTCAAGGTAATAAATCATAAAGGATTTATAGGAATTACAATAGTAAATATAGTACCTTTTCCTAATTCACTTGAAATGTTAATGGTTCCTTTATGTGTTTCCACAATCCATTTTGCAATGGAAAGTCCTAACCCATGTCCTCCCATTTGCCGTGAACGGGATTTATCTACACGGTAGAAACGCTCAAAGATGTGAACCTGATCCTCTTTTTTAATCCCTTTCCCCGTATCTTTAACCTTCATACAAAGCTCATTACCTTCCCTTGTTAGTAAGAGCCATACCTCTCCATTACCTGGTGTGTATTTAATAGCGTTGTCTAACAGTATATATAGCAGTTGCGATAATCTCTGCGAATCTCCCGTTGCCATCAGTGAATCCGGAGCCTCTAAATGGAGCCTAATCTGCTTTGAATCTGCTAGTGGCTGGACAGATTCAATCGCTTTCTCAGCATGAGGAAGAAAGTCAAACGTCTCAGTTCTCCGTTCGATGATATTTGAATCTGAACGTGCTAGCGTTAACAAGTCACTTACCAAGCTTGTCATCCGTTTCACTTCCTGCCTCATATTGGACAACAGCTTACCAGCAAATTCTTCTTCCTTCGTATCAATCGTCATGTCTATTGCGTCTAATGAAGATAACAACACACTTAAGGGAGTTCGTAATTCATGCGATGCATCTGCCACAAACTCCCGCTGTCTAGTAAAAGCTCTGCTAATCGGAATCATTGCTTTTTTAGACATGGCTGCACTGATAAGTAATGCCACACCTACAAACACAATTCCAATTACTAAAAGGATGATCAATAGCCAATGGAAAAGCTGATAGGCAAAGGAAATATCCTTACCAATAAACAATTTGCCGACAAAGCGGCCATTATCGTATATCGACTCGCTGGCTATCATCAGGGTGATGTCTCTCTCGGGCCTGCGTTGAAAAAATTCGCCTGGTTTTCCTCTGCCTTTCTCGCTTCCTTCTAGGTGAATTGTTTCCTTAAGAATGTCTCCATCGTCCAAAACCTTTCCATTCAAAATCCCTAATATAGCAGATCGGGTTCGCTGATCTGCTTCGTTTCCCATTATCAATTCTCCATTTGAATTCACAACATAATAAAAAAGCTGGTTGGCTCCGGCAAACACTACCTCTTGATTTTGAATCCCGCGAAAATCACTTTTTTCATTTGTCGTTAAATAATCCTCTAAAAAACCTGCTTCCTGATTCACTAATGTTTCAAGTTCAGTCTCCTGATTCCTCAAAATACTAAAATAAAGTACGGAATAAACAATCATGATAAAGATAATAAGAAATAAAATCAGCAGCCCACTATAGATACGAGTAAGCCTGCCTTGGGTACTTTTAAAGACATCCTTCTCATCAAAGTTTGTTAAAGAGCGGAAGAATAAAAGCAGATTAGTTTTCAAGCTTATAACCTACCCCTCTTATACTTTGAATCAACTCTTGTTTTCCTACTTTATCTAATTTTTTTCGGATAAGTTTAACGGTTGCATCAATCGTTTTAAGCGCAACGTCAGAATCCAGCCCCCAAATTCGTTCAAGAATAACTTCACGCGGGATGACTTGTCCTTTATTTTGGACCAATAAGTCTAATAGCTGGTACTCCCTAGGACTTAATTGGATTTCTTCAATCCCAAATCGAACAAAATGACCGTTTCTATTTAGAACTAGATCTTGTAACGTAATTTCCTCTTCTAAAATAGGGGCATAATTACGCCGCGAAAGAGCCCGCAAGCGTGCCTGCAACTCTCCTATTTCAAAAGGCTTAACAAGATAATCATCCGCTCCGGAATCCAATCCCTCGATCCGATCTTCCACTGTATCTTTTGCAGTCAACATCAGGATAGCACCTGAATATCCTTGTTTCCGTAATCGGCGGCAGACATCAACCCCATCACCGTTTGGCATCATCCAATCAAGGATGAATACATCATAGTGTGTATTGGAAGCGTAATAATAGGCATCTTCCCCTTCCATTACCCACTCTACCTTGTATCCAGTTTTTGTTAGCATATATACAATCAATTCACCTAGCTGTGAATCATCTTCCGCTAATAAGATCTTCATGATTTAGAATCTCCTTTTAATCAGGTGATAAACTTCTCCATTATCTGGATGATTTCTAACAACTCAAATCTTATCATAGCCACCTTAAAATTGAGAACTTCGTTGAAAATAAAATATGCTGCATAGAGCGACTGGCCAAGTAAGGCAATTCCACAAATAATAGCTGGTATCCTTGCAATTTTTGCTAAAGCGCCCTGTTTTCCTTCAGTCCTAAAACTTTGTCTAATTACTTGGAAGGCATTTATGATGGCTTGAATGAGAATAAGTGAGGATAAAAAGATACTTATATGCATAATAGCTAATTCATTTCTGAAATACAGTGGTACAGCTAATAGCGCAACAAATGATAACGCCCACAAAATCCCGAAAAGGTTGCGAATCCAAAGTAAAATAGAGATTACCATTAGAGCGATAAAGAAATAAATAACGAAATGAAACTTATTCAATGACAGTAAATAAAATAACCCCATTGCTAGTAACAATGTACCCGTATACCCTATATAAACAATCATTACCTTCTGGATCTTCGAATTGACAATACTTGTTGTCTCACCTGAGCCGTTTTTATATAATTTAATTTTATTAGATTTTCCTTCTCTCGTGGCAACCACTGCTAAAACATGAATAATCTTTTCTATTAGTGTATTACATAGGGAAAAATAAACTCTAAACATAGGTAGCCTGCTAATTGCCAGCGCTGCCGTCAAATAGATCAGAATAAGGCTAGTAGTACTCACGTTAATTCTCCTTTCCATTTGTATAAAGAGGCTGTGTTAAACTTGGCTGTTGATTTGTGCTACAGGCGCTTCACCTTCCGCACAAATCAACATTGCAAAAATCTATTTACCTGTAACACAGCCTATAAAGAAAAAGAAGCACCAATCCTGCAAAGTGTGCTTCCTTTCTCTCGTTATCCTTATAATGTCACTTTTTCACGTTTTAGTTTTTCAATTTCCTTTTCGAGTTCTTCTTCTCTTACATAGTTTTGGAAAACAGCATCATGCTGCGCTAAAGGGCTGGTGAACTGGCTGCCCGCTTGTACCTGAGCCTCCATCAACATAATACGCTCCTCCGCACGTGCAACACCTCTTGCGATGTTATCCGTTTGAAAGGAAACAGTCGCTTTTTGAATTTGTTTAATCGACTGAGCAACATTTGCCCGGGAAGCTAATAAAATTTTCTTATGCTGTAATTCATTATAGGTTTCCTTCAACTGATTCAATTTTTCTACTAAGATTTGGGTCTGCTCTTTGATTGCCTCCAATTGCTGCTGATACAGGTTATACTGTTTTTCATGAAGCAGCTTTTCCTGAACCGCTAATTTCGCAATTGTATCCTCTTCTTTTTCAATGGCTAGTTTCGCCTGACGCGTTCTTTTTGATATCACCTCTTCTGTTTCTAGCAGTAAAAGGGCTTGTTTTTTCTCCACAAGGTATTGTTGTGATAAAGCTTTTTGACCCTTTAGAATTTCCTGCTCCAATTCTCGGGAATATTCATTCAACATTGCAATTGGATCTTCCATCCCATCTAATAATCCATTAATTTCAGCCTTCGTGATCGTTTTTACTCTTTTAAAAATACCCATTTTCTTTATTCTCCTTTTTTGCTTATATTTTTTTCCCACTGGTCTAGCATGCTTGCATTTTGATTGACGATTGGAATATGTGAACCTGTTACAGGTGTTTCAATAAACTGTTGCATAGCTGAATTTTTTGCTTTCCTTCTAACCCATCTCACGATTAGAACTACAATGGCTAGTCCAATAATTAGAAATAATATGAGTCCAAGCCATGAAAATTCTCCGCCGTGATGAGGGCCATTCATAAACTGGTGGTGTCCCCTTCCGCCATGGTGCCCCCGGCCTTCAGGTCGAAACCCATTTTGGAACACAACATTGGTTTGATTTCCTCCTAAGAAATGCAGAAAGAAATTAATTACAACCAGTGCTGACGTAATCATCACACCCCAGAAAATGGCTAGTTTAATTCTAGTATTCATCGCTATTTTTCCTCCTTTCGTTCTTGATAGTTTGAAGTTTATATGACAATGGTGAAAACTTGGTGAAAGGAGGACAGGTAATATAAATTTTAAAAAAGAATTTGTACTCCTCTTAAAAGAAAAAGTAGTTATTCTAATCTATTAACAATTAGATTATGATAGTGTTTGAATGCGAATTAATTTAAATGATTGAGAGGCCAGCTTATGTGGAAAAACAGAAATGTATGGATTATTTTGGCGGGGGAATTTATCGCTGGTCTTGGGTTATGGCTTGGGATTATTGGAAATTTAGAGTTCATGCAGGAAAAGATACCTTCTGATTTCTTAAAATCACTTCTTATGGCTACCGGGCTGGTAGCAGGTATTGTCGTTGGCCCTTATGCGGGCAAAATTACCGACCAAAAAAGTAAAAGAACAGTCATGCTATGGTCGGGGTTACTGCGTACGATCAGTGTCGTCTTCATGCTAATTGCGATAGCTACAGGATCTGTTTGGTGGATGCTTGTATTTTTTGTTTCGATTCAGATTTCTGCTGCCTTCTATTTTCCAGCACTGCAAGCAGCGATTCCTCTTATTGTTAAAGATAAGGATTTACTCCAGCTCAATGGAGTTCATATGAATGTATCCACCCTTTCACGGATCATCGGTACGGCCGTTGCTGGGATTCTCTTGGTACTCCTTCCCTTATCCATGCTCTATATCGGTTCATTAGTTGCCTACCTAGGATTACTTATCCTAACTTGGTTCTTAAACTTTGAGGAAAATAATAATATTTCTCCAGCAAAGAAGAATACAAATGGAAAATCGAGTTTTAAAGATGTATTACCTGTGATTAAGGGTCTTCCGGTTGTCTTCATGACCCTATTAATGACACTGGTTCCACTTTTATTTCTAGGCGGATTCAACCTTTTGGTGATTAACATCAGTGAACTCCAGGATAGTTCCGCTATCAAAGGCTGGATTTATGCAGCTGAAGGAGTTTCCTTTATGATTGGTGCGTTCTTCATTAAAAAAATAAGTGACAAACTATCTTCTTACACCATTTTATTTAGCAGCTCGATCCTCGTCGGTCTGTCTCAGCTTCTGCTTTATTTTGCGGATGTTACCTTTGTAACAATAGCAGCATTTCTGGTTTTTGGTTTTTCTGTTGGCTGCTTCTATCCAACAGCATCTACCATATTTCAAACAAAAGTACCGAAGGATTTCCACGGAAGATTTTTCTCGTTCCGTAATATGCTTGACCGGATTGGCTTCCAAATCGTGCTGCTTTTAACTGGATTCTTTCTGGATTTCATCGGACTACAGTTAATGTGCGTCCTTTATGGTGGACTAACCATTCTTATCACTATCATCTTCTATATAAAAAACAATCAACTTCGTACGGTACAACAGGAGAATTAATGATGAAGGCACCATCCATTTGGATGATGCCTTTTGTTATTTTTTTATATTAGCTTTTCGAAAGCCTTGGTATACATCAACTACAGCAAATAATAGGAATGAAAATATCGCTCCCCAGGAAAACCAGTTATCAAAATCACCAGTGAGACTAAATAGATCAGTCATATAGGTAACAAATGCTGGATTAAATAATTGATTGTTGCTAATGATGACGATAAATACAATCGAGGAGACACCATGCATAACCGTATTGAGCACTGCAATTTTTCTAGTCCATTGACCCGTTGTCAATTTATACATGTCTAAGGCAATCTCCAGTCCAACAACAACCACCACCAATGGCCAGTAGGACAACAGAACCTCTTGATTGAAGGTTGGCGTTACAAATTCGAGACCATTACTTCCTTTTTCATAGACTCCTAGAAGACTAGCTGCATTGAAATAGACACTTGCCCAGATTGCTGTCCAAAGCAATCCAAGAAACACTTCCACCTTTGATATAGCTTTTTCCTTTGGAATATAAGGAATATTATTTAAGTCATCTGGCGTCCACTCTTTAAAACATGCTGTTAATGGCGTCTGACTATTCTTATGGTCTGTTCGTTCAATAATCGCAAATACCACCGTTAACCAGAAAAACACTTGAATACCAGTGCTCACTATTCCCCAAATCCCCAAACCTATTGCGTCTAATAGTACATTTAAAACCGCTTCCTCCCCAGAATAGGAAAGAATCGTATTGGCTATCAATGAAATCAGGGAAATTACTACAGCAATGGGGAGAATTATTTTTAGCAGATTGATATAGACATCAAAGTAGCGTGGACCTATTAAATGCATGGGACGATCTAGGTATCCGCTCGCCAGGAGGGCCGGATTCCCCATTTTTTCAAGGACCGGCTTAACATCATCCTCAGTGTATTCATCCGGAAGCATATCCTCAATTGTTGAACGAAGCTCGAGTGCAATATCCTCTCGACTTTTCTCTGGGAGCCTGCGAGTAACCTCTTGAATATAAAGGTCGATCATTCTCATCAGTTATCCTCTCCTTTTAATAATAGGGAAAGCTCTTGCGAAGTCTTTTCCCATTCTTCCTTTAATTGTTGATAGATATCGATACCATATGGTGTTAACACATAATACCTGCGTGGTCTGCTTTCAGTTGTATCCCAGCTGCTTGTGACTAACTCTTGTTTTTCCAGGCGGCGAAGCAACGGATATAGTGTACTCTGTTCAATCGAAATCCCACATTGTTCTAATAATTGGACAAGGGAATATCCATATTGTGGTGTACGCAGCTGACTTAACACCGCCAATGTTAATGTCCCTCTCCTTAGCTCAGTAGTTAGTGAATTTAATAAGGTACTCATTCATCCATCCACCTCCTTTGTTTTTTTAAGCTGTACGTCATACACTATACTTTATACTATGTATCATACACTATTGTTGTTCATATAACAATTAAAAATCAGTAATATTTTTCCATTTTGATTAGAAGGAATATTTTTTATAAAGGTGAATATAAACAATATTGAATGTTTATTTAAGGAGTGGTTGGCCATGAGTATAACTGTAGTGGAGGAACTAATTGCAACAAGGAATAGGTTGTTAAGGGAAGTTTCTGATTTAAGCAATGCAGATTTAAATAAAAAGCTTGACCCTGATACGTGGAGTGTTGCTCAGGTGTGTCATCATTTGTACTTATCTGAAAGCATCTTCACACAAGCGATTATTTACGGGCTTAATAAAAGTAACGGGAGAAAAGCAGAGCCTGTACCCGTTCAGCTGGCAGCTGAACGCACTCAGAAGGCAAAAGCACCCGATATCGTGGCACCAGGGGATGATCCTTTGGATTCTGAACAGATTAAAGAACTCTTAAATTATTCTAGAAGCATATTTTTCGAGTTTTATAATCAATTAGAAGACAAGTCCGTACTAGCAGAAAAATCAGCCAAGCACCCACTCTTTGGTTATATGCCATTAGACCAATGGGTCGAATTGATCTACCTCCATGAAGAGCGGCATATCGAACAAATCAAGGAAATTAAATCTTTGTTATAAAAAAAACGGTGCCTGTCACCAAATTAGTTTGGTAACAGGCACCTACTTTTTTACGCTCTCAGCAGCGTTTCAGCTAAAATACGTGCTCCAAGGTCTAGGGATGATGGATTAAAGGACATTTTAGGATGATGTAAACCTGGTTGAAGATCTGCCCCAACACCGATCATTGATGCCTTTAAGCTTGGATTCTTTATCGTATAAAAATGAAAATCATCGCTGCCAGACGTGATAACGGGTGGTGCAAGCGCCTCACTGCCGGCAATATTTCGAATCGCTTCTTCCACAATTGCTTCTGCGTCAGCAGAAACCTCAGCACCAGGAGTAAAATCGCTCCATTTCCATTCGATATCCACCCCATAAAGGTCTTTTAAGCTGTTCATTCCATGGTCTATTTGATCCTTCAGTTTTTCTAAAACTTCATTTTTCTGCGCCCGGACATCAATTGCAAATTCCGCAGAACCTGGGATAATGTTTAAGCTCTCTCCGCCAGCGATAACTTTTGTAAGTTTTGCAGAATAGGCTTCAAACGGTGATAGATAAATTGATTTGACGAACTGATGCAGTCCAACAATCACGTCTAGAGCGTTTTTACCTTGGTGCGGCCTGGCACCATGTGCATCTTCACCGAGGACTTTACCTTCTAGAAAGATTGCCGCTCCGTGATGAATCGAGGCAGAAACTCGTCCCATAGGAAGCTCTTCTATTGGTCGAAGGTGGATACCGAATAAGTGGCTGACGTTATCGATAGCTCCCCTTTCAATCATCGCAATTGAACCATTTCCTTTTTCCTCTGCCGGTTGAAAAATAAAACGCAGCCTTTTAGTGAGACGCTGATCCTTCAAATAAAGAAGAGCTCCAAGCACCATTGAAATAATGGCGTCGTGACCACAGGAGTGATTCCCCTGCCAAACTCCGTCCACCTCCTGCCATAAAGCATCTATTTCCGCCCGGACTGCTATCACTTCTTCTCCCTCGCCGAATTCCGCTATAAGCCCGGTTACATCAGAAAAACGAGTGTATTCTATGCCAAGATTATCTAAAATATCTGCAATTGCTTGGGTTGTTTTAACCTCTTTCCAGCTAACCTCGGGATGAGCATGGAAATGTTCAAACCAAGTCAAAATCTGTCTTTCAAAATTTTCCGCCAATTTTACGCACTCCTATCCACAAAAAAAACTAATAAAGTCATATTACATCAAAAGAACTTGTTCCTACAATGTTTTTTAAAAAGGTGACAGGCACCACAGAAAGACACTTTCCACCCCAGGTGGACAGTCTTATTGTTTTTTTGATTACTCAAAGCAAACCTCACACAATATTTACGAAAAGTTAACCTTCTTTCATATATAATCCTCTAAACCTTTTAGTCATCGTGTATATCACAAGGGACAACTTTGTATGCTGCATGTCCGATTCCTGTTGCACAAGAATAATTTTAATTCCATAAAATAATATTAAGAAAGTAAGAGTCATTACTTCTAGAAAGGAAAGATGTGGTGTTCTAAATGAAAAATTATCAGGTTTTTGATTATTCGTTTCAGAATCTTCGTGAGAAAAGCATGTCATTTGAAGAGGTATTCGAAAACATTGTAAAGTTCATGAACATAGCGCCAAGCGGGAATTATCGGTTGATGGTCGGGACGGATTCACAGGTTCATAAAAGACATACCATTTTTATTACGGGTATTGTCATTCAAAATGCGGGTAAAGGGGCTTGGGCTTGCATAAGGAAGATTGTAATCCCTAGAAAAATGACTCATCTGCATGAGAGGATTTCCTTTGAACTTTCATTAACAGAGGACATTGTTGCCTTATTTACTGAGGAAAGAAAGGATCGGTTAATCAATATCGTCCTTCCCTTTGTCTATCAGGGAGCAACTTTCACAATGGAGGGCCATATTGACATTGGTTCTGGAAAACGCAACAAAACCAGCGAGTTTGTAAAAGAAATGGTAGCCCGCATGGAGTCGATGGGTGTGGAACCAAAGATTAAACCAAATGCCTTCGTTGCTTCCAGCTATGCAAATCGGTACACAAAATAGGGACCTGAGCCATGTTGCGTTCACCAAAAAACGCACCAGGGCTCAGGTCTTTACTTTATTAATGCGAACAAGCGCTGGCTCCCTTCATACTATACAAAGTCTTTACACTCTCTTAACACTAGGTTAAGAAAAAGTTCAAATTATTCAGATAGAATATAACAAACCACTATTATTTGGAGGGATATGATGAAGATTACAGTTGCAGGAGCAGGAAATGTTGGGTTAGTTACAGCAGTTTGCTTTGCTGAAGCTGGGCATCAAGTAACCTGTTTAGACACTCAAAAAGAGAAAATAGAAATGCTTGAAAAAGGACACATCCCATTCTTTGAGCCTGGACTGGAATCTTTATTAGAAAAGAACCATTCCAACGGTCAACTCTGCTTTACTACGAACCCGAACCAAGCATACTCAGAGGCCGATATCATTTTTATTGCAGTTGGAACTCCTGAAAAGAGAGATGGGGCAGTTGATTTATCTTATATTTATGCGGCTGTTTATACCATTGCTAACACAATAAAGAAAGACGTCATTGTCTGTACTAAAAGCACCGTTCCCGTTGGAACAAATGATATGATCAAGCAAATTTTCCAACAGCGCAAGCCTCGTCACCTCAAAGTTGATGTAGTATCCAATCCTGAATTTCTTCGCGAAGGTTCAGCAGTAATCGATTTCTTTGTAGGGGATCGAATCGTAATTGGCACAGATAACCCTGAAACAGCATCAATCATGGAACAGCTCTACCTTCCATCAAAGATTCCGTTACTCTTCACAGATATTCGGAGCGCAGAGATGATTAAATATGCTTCCAATGCCTTTCTTGCAACGAAGATAAGCTTTATAAATGAAATTGCCAATCTCTGCGAAAAAGTGGGGGCAAATATTGAGGAAGTCTCTTATGGGATGGGCTTGGATAAACGGATTGGGACTTCTTATCTTCAGCCTGGAATTGGCTATGGAGGTTCATGTTTTCCAAAGGACACAAAAGCGCTCGTTCAGCTAGCAGGTAATGTCCATCATCCCTTCGAGTTGCTTGAGTCCGTCATTAAGGTAAATCAGTATCAGCACTCCCTTCTAGTGATGAAGGTAAAAGAAAGAGTCGGTTCACTAAAAGGAAAAAAAGCAGCCTTACTTGGTCTTGCTTTTAAACCAGAAACAGACGATATCCGTGAAGCTGTTTCTTTAACAATTATTAAAGAATTACTCGAAGAAGGCACAGTGATTACTGCATATGACCCGATGGCAATTCCCAAAGCACATAAACTAATAGGAAATTCAATTGAGTACACAACCAATATTCGTCATGCGCTGAGAGGGGCCGATTTTGCTGTCATTGCAACAGAATGGGACCAAATAAAGCACCTTCCCTTGGATGTGTACGCGGCCTATATGAAGGAACCGATTGTTTTCGATGGCCGAAATTGCTATTCCCTTAAAGATGTCCAACGGTACCCGATTATCTACGTATCGATTGGCAGACCAGCTATTGTAAATGTAAAGCCTGCCCCACTACATTAATTAAAGGGAGACACTGTCATGATGAGAAAAATCCAAACCTTATATCAATTCGAATGCAAAGTCTTTCAACAGATTAACAGCCATTTTGATAAAAGGATTATGAATCTCTTTTTCCGTACGATTACTCAAATTGGCGGTGCTCTCTTTATAAGTGCAACAACATTATTACTCGTCATCTTTACAACGAATCAAACTAGACTTACAGCGATTTCAAGTGCCGCCGCCTTAGCTCTAAGTCATATACCTGTTCAACTGGTTAAAAAGCTTTTCCCGCGAAAAAGGCCTTATCTACAAATTGAAACAACAAAAATCTTACCTAATCCTTTGAAAGATCATTCTTTTCCATCTGGTCATACAACAGCTGTTTTCTCAGTTATTGCTCCATTTTTAATCCATATACCTTTATTAGCTATTGTTCTTCTTCCTATAGGGCTTGGTGTAGGAATATCGAGAATCTATTTAGGGCTTCATTATCCTTCGGACGTTATTGCAGGGGGGATTCTAGGAGCGAGCTTCGGAAGTCTCTGTTTTTATTTCGTATCCTAGAAATGATTCGGATTTTCACAACAGGAGGGGCTAATATGAAAATTGCTATTTTCACAGATACCTTTTATCCGGAAGTAAACGGGGTTGCAAACACACTCAAAAAATTTACAGACTATCTAGATACTCAAGATATTTCTTATAAGGTTTTTGCACCCATTTCCGTTTCAAATGAATATATTTCAGACCATATTCACCGATTTAAAAGCCTATCGTTTTTCCTTTATCCTGAATGTAGATTAGCTTTTCCTAACATCCTGCAGCTTAAGGCAGAAATAGAGCAGTATTCTCCAGATCTGATTCATGTCGCAACTCCTTTTACTGTTGGTCTTTCCGGTGTTTATTTTGCAAAGAAATTAAATATTCCCCTTGTCGGCTCTTATCACACCGATTTCAATGACTATTTACATTTTTATGACCTTCAATTCCTAACTAAACCTCTTTGGAAATATATGAAATGGTTTCATGGTTCTTTTAAAAAGCTCTTTGTACCTTCTATTGATACGCTTGAAAAACTAAATAACCGCGGTTTCAGGAACCTAGAAATCTGGCCAAGAGGTGTAGATTGCGAAGTCTACCATCCTTATTACAAAAAAGAAATTATTCGCAATCGATACGCCATTTCTGAGAAATACATTCTTACTTATGTTGGCAGACTCGCCCCAGAAAAGGATTTAAAAACGCTCATGAAAGTCGCTGGCTCTTTACCTCCTGAAATAAATGACCACGTACATTGGCTCATTGCGGGCGATGGTCCGCTGCTTGACGAGCTTAAAATGACTAAAGTTCCAAATATGACCTTTACTGGCTATTTGAAGGGTGTTGAATTAGCCGAGGCCTATTCAGCAACAGACCTATTTGTTTTTCCCTCACCCACTGAAACCTTTGGAAATGTTGTTCTGGAAGCTCTTGCAAGTGGGACACCTGTGATCGGGGCGAACGCTGGCGGAGTGAAAAATATTATTTCGACTGGCGTTACCGGATATTTGTGTGAACCGGGGAATGCAGAGGATTTTATCAAAAATATTCTCCACTTGTTAGACAATGAACCGTTACGAGTTCAATTGGCGGGAAACGCTAGGAAGTATGCACTTACACAAAAATGGGATCAGATTTTTGAAGAAGTTATTAACCAATATTCTTATGTTATCAATGAACCCGCCAAAAAAATATATGCTTGAAGCTAAGGGGGAAAAGTAATGGATACATTTTCTCACATTATCATTGGCTTCGGCCTTGGTGCTCTTGCTCAAATTGACCCTGTGGTTACAAACAATAGTGCCTTATCGGCAGCCGTCCTAATCGGAACAGTAGTGGGATCTAACGCACCTGATTTTGACTTTATGTATCGTTTGAAGGGGAAAGGCAGTTATTATCGAAATCACCGGGGGTGGTCACACTCACTGCCGGCAATCCCTATATGGAGCATACTTACTACTTCAGCTATTTTGCCATTCTTCCAAGTCAACTCTATCTCCCACTTATTCTTATGGATTTTGCTTGCCGTTACATTACATGTTCTTTTAGATTTGTTTAATGTAAATGGTACACAGGCATTACGCCCGTTTTCTAAAAAATGGCTGTCCTTAGATTTCCTTCCTTTAGTTGATCCATATATCATTATGCTCCATGTCCTCGGATTTAGTTTGCTTCCCTTTTTTGATACAGGGAGAGTCTTTTCTTTCGTTTATTTAGGAATTGTCTTTTACCTTTTCATTCGGTTTCTATCTACTCATTATACGAAATGGAAGCTTAGCCAGCATTTCCAAAATGCGTTGCAGATAAAAATGATTCCTAAAACAGCAGCTTTCCACTGGAATATTATGATTGAAACAAATCAGGATTTTTTATTTGGATCTTATTCGCAAGGAGAATTATGGATAGAACATACTTTTTCAAAGAAAATAGACTATCCAGGATTGGTATTAAACAGCAGTATGGATCATCAGGTTGATAACTTCCTTAAAAGCACCAATTTTGCCTACCCGTTTGTTCAAAAAAGAAAAAATGGCTATTTTATTTACTGGAAAGACCTGCGTTTTCGGTCCAAGAAATTTTTTCCGAAGCTCGCAATCATGTTCATATCTCTAGATAATCAGAACCAAGTTTCCTATACTGGCAAACTAACTTCTATTAAACAATACAAAAAGGTCATTAAAAAGTTGGAAACATCCATAAAATAAATGCCTGAGCCCCCTGCTTATTGGGGGCTCAGGCATTTATTTTTTTGGCTCTGTTAAACTTGGCTGTTGATTTGTGCTCCACTAAGGAATGCTTCTTCGAATAATCACCACAGGGACAGGCGGTCTCTGCACTGTCCCGAGGCGCTTCGCTTTCCGCAGGCGGTTCGGGTAGCCTGTCTAGCTGCAGCGCCTATCCCCTCGAGTCGCTTCGGTCCCAACGATGAAGTCAAAGAACGACTTCATCGTCAGGCCCTCCAGCACTTGTCGGGGCTGTACAGGCGCTTCCGCTTTTCCTACTCCTCGGCGCTAAGAGAAAAGCGGGGCCTCCCCTGTCCGGTCCTCCTGCAGGACATTGATTTACATCCTCGAAACTGCCCACGCGCGAAGAAAATGCGATAGCATTTTCGAGGAGTCTCGCGCCTTCCGCATAAATCAACAGAGTGCCGAAATCAATAATAAGCTTTAACATAGCCATCTTTTTATGGAAGTTCTGGTTGCGTAAACATCGGCGGCTCTCCACTTAAGGTTTTTAGAAAAGCCAATAAACCGCTTTTTCTTGGTTTGTTAAGCCAATAGGACTCATGAATTTTTGGATAAAAAAGCTCTTATTGGGATGGTCATCGCCGCCGCGGTCATAGTAATCAATTACTTCTTCAAGTGTAGCAAGACTGCCATCCCTCATATATGGTGCAGTATGCGTAATTCCATATAATCCAGGCGTGCGAATTCGGCCTAAATCCTCTTCTTGCTCTGTAACCGCTTTTCGGCCTTCGTCTTCAGTATTGAGACCGATATTGTAAAAATTGTTATCAGATAGGTTGGGTCCATTGTGACAGGTCACACAAAAGGCTTTTCCTGTGAACAATCGGAGGCCGCTTACCTCTTGTTTCGTTAATGCCTCTGTGTCCCCTTCAAGGAACTTATCGTAAGGAGTGTCCTTTACAACAATTTGCCTTTGGAAAGCAGCTAGAGCTTTTGCAATATTTTGTTCTGTTATTCCGTCGTTAAAAGCCGCTTGAAAACGTTCTTGGTACCCTTTGATGGCTGATAATTCTTTAATAAGTTCATCCAGCTGCTGGTTCATCTCATTGGGATTTTGAATGGGACCCAATGCCTGCTCCTCTAGAGATGCGGCTCGCCCATCCCAAAAGTTGTACGTGTAATAACCGGAGTTAATTACAGTTGGGCTGTTCCTAGCACCATTGTCACCTGTATATTTATCAAAAGTCGGTTTTGCGTCGCCATAACCCAAACTCGGGTCATGACAAGTAGCGCAGCTAACTTGGTTATTCCCTGAAAGTCTCGGATCAAAAAATAACGTTTGCCCAAGTTCAAGCACTTCGGGCTTCTTTGGGTTATCCTCAGGAATCGGTATATCTCCTATAGGTACAAGTGTCGTATGATTTCGAAGGCTGTCTAGAAGCTCTTCAGGAGTAATCTCACTGTTTTGTGCTGCCACTTGCTTTTCTGATGGAAGATTAGTCGGAGCCTTTACCCTCTCCTTCTCTCCACATGCCGATAATCCAATACATATTAATAAAGTAATAACTGCGCCCTTCACGATTCTCTTCATATTTAGAGTGCTCCTCTGGTTTTAATATCTTATCACCATTATAAAATTGGTTTTAATAAAAAAGAGCACCCGAATGTGAAGAAATCAGCAAACAATTTCAGAAAGGACTCTCCGCCTGAGGTGGAAAGTGTCCACGGGCAGTGCCTGTCACCGAATGAACCTCTCGGTGACAGGCACCATAAAGGCGTCATTTAAGAATGTCAAAGATGATTTTGGCGTGGTCGGTGTTGTCGATTTGCCCTTTGAAGCGTTCACTTCCTGGTCCGAAGGCATAAACGTTTACGTCTTCGCCTGTGTGTCCTTTTGTTGTCCAGCCTGTGAAGGAACGAATGTTAATGATTTCTTCAATGACATTGTCAATGTTTTTTACTTTTTGTGTTCGTGCTGCACTTTCGACTAATTTTATTTCGTTACTTGTTAAAGGAAAGTCGATATATTTCGTTAACGTATCTTTCACATTTGCTCCCTTAGCTATTTTCATAGCGATATAATCCGGTGTCCGCTTTACTGCTTTTATCACAGAACTAAACCAATTATATTGCCCTTGTGACCCTATCGTGAATCCCCCTGTTGAATGGTCAGCTGTTGCGATCACCAATGTATGTCCATCTTTTTTCGCAAAGTCAATGGCTGCCTTAAACGCCTTCTCGAAGTCTTCCATTTCACTCATTACTCCCACGACATCATTATCATGTGCTGCCCAATCAATTTGACTTCCTTCTATCATTAGAAAAAATCCTTTATCATTCTTACTGAGTCTCTCAATCGCTGAACCTGCCATATTCGCTAGGGAAGGAACGCTCTTTGGCCGATCAATCATTTTCGGGAGGCCGCCATTTGCAAATAGCCCTAATACCTGGGGATTATGGTCGTTCTTCATCTCCTCGAGGTTAGTTACATAGCTGTAGCCATCTTTAGCAAACTCACCTACTAAGTTCCTATCTTTCCTGATAAACCAGCCTGATCCACCGCCAAGTAATACATCTATCTTATGATTACCATTTACTAAATCATCATAATAATCATCCGCAATCGCGCTCATATTTTTCCTTTGAGCAACATGAGCACCAAAGGCTGCAGGGGTACCATGTGTAATTGGCGCAGTGGCAACGAGCCCTGTTCCTTTCCCTTTTTCCTTTGCAGCTTCAAGGACTGATTTTAATTTTGAGTGATCATTTCCTATTCCAATTGCTCCATTATGGGTCTTTACACCGGTCGCCATCGCCGTCGCCGAAGCAGCAGAATCGGTCACATTATACCTGGGATCATTTGGAAAGGTCGTCTGTTGGCCAACAAGATACGGGCCAAATTCTGTTGATTCTAGTTCTATGGTGGCCGGGTTATCCTTTAAGTAACGATATCCTGATGTGAAGGAAACCCCCATCCCATCACCAATAAGAAATATAATATTTTTAATTTCCCCATTTCCTTCATTCACAGTGACGGCTCCGCTGGTACGAAAAGAGGATGCCAAAATAAGGGATAAGCTGATAACCATCATAAATATCCACTTTACCAAAAGTTCCATATTCCATTTTCCTCCAGATGTAGTAAATGCTATTTATTATGGTTAGATGATAAAAAAATTATCCATTTGAATACTTTCCATCAAAAATATCATCCAAAAACTCTCTATAAAGCAGAAAGGATTGGGACCAAATCTGGTACCAATCCTTTGTTTGGTTGAAGTGTCCGCCTGAGGTGGACAGTGTCCACGGGCGGTGCCTGTCACCATCATTGCCACCATCACAAATCTTTCGAAAAATCAAAATAAAACATCTATTAACTAGGAAAAAATTAATATATGATTAATTTTTAAAAGGAGGTTTTTTATGGATAGAGACACAATTATAAATCTTTATAATCAACACTTACGGATTGAACTGATTGAGCCAGATTCTCTAATGGAACGGACTGATTCTGTTATTAGGAAGGTTTCGTTAACGACTGAACCAGGGTTTATCTCTTATTCGAAAATGGATGAAACGAGTGCCGACCGTGTCATAGAGGAGCAAATTGCTTATTATAAAAACTTAAAGCAACAATTCGAGTGGAAGGTTTTTGATTACGATCAACCTTTAGATTTAATAGAGAGACTGCGAAAGAAGGGCTTTACACTAGAAGAATCCGAGGCACTCATGATTTCTGACTTAACTGAAACAAATCAGCTGCTTCCTACTCCGATTCTTCCGGAAGTAAGAAATATTATGACGGAACAGGAAATCTGGGAAATTATCAAACTAGAGGATGAAGTTTGGAACCACAATCACCAGGATTTAGGTGAGCGTCTTATTCGGGATTTTAATGACAGTTCTGCTAACCTTTCCCTCTATGGGGCCTTTGTTGATGGAAAATTAGTTAGTGCAGCTTGGATGTATCTTCATGAAGGCACACCATTTTCAAGTCTTTGGGGAGGTTCAACCTTAGCTGATTACCGCAAGAAAGGCTTTTACAGTTCGCTCCTAGCAATCCGTGCACGTGAAGCTGTTGAGTGCGGTTATCCGTTACTTACGGTCGATGCCAGTTCTATGAGCAAACCCATTCTTGAAAAGCATGGGTTCCGCTGTTATGGTTATTCAACACCATGCATGTCACCAAAATTTGAATAAGTATTTAAAAATCCCTAGGAATCGAATCCTAAGGATTTTTGTTTAATAAATAGACTTCTAAATCTAAAGGCTCTTCCATAAGCTTGCGAATTTCATTTGGAACGGTAACTTTCGTCCTTTTTTCACGGTCAATGGTCGCTAGAACAACCTCAGCAGTAACGACCTGTTCATCACGCTGATTCATCACTGTCTGTTTGAGTGTGAAACTAGTATTCCCCACCCGTTCAAGCAACGTTCGAATACGAAGCTTATCTTGGTTGAAGATTTCTTTCTTAAAATCGGCACTAATATGTACTAAAACTGATTCTACACCAATAAATACACTATATTTATACCATTCAGAACGCGCGTCATCCAGATAATCATATAGTTTTACATTACTCACATGATAAAAATCCGATTGAGCTATAATTTCCCTTTCTATATAAGCCATCCAACCATCCCCTCATAACTTGATATGATATATGTATTTCGCTTTGTATTGTTGTAATACCTGCATAAAAAATGAAACCCAATTCAACGCTGAATCAAATACAAAAGACGCTTGGTTTCATCCATTCCAAGCGCCTTTTTATGTTTATATCATTCTATCATTTTTCAAATATTGCATTGGATATGAGTCTAAACAAGTAGTCGGTATGGTCTCGGAATCCTGCTTCTAAACCTATTAGAGTAACGTCTTTATTTTCCTCTTTTACAATGACAGCCTGACCTTTAGCTGAGAGTTTATTCGTTCTCCAATGCCCTGCTACAAAGAAGTCATCAGAGTTCGCTAATGTAGCAGCAACTTCATCATTTCCAGTAACCTTATACCATGCTGGGCGGTAAACAAATCCAATATCGTCCTGGTCATAACCTGCAGTTAATCCCATTCCATCGTAATTAACCTTCACAATACCATTACTGTTTGATCCAGCAGTATTAATCATGTTATCGGTCAAACCTAGTGTTTTAGTTGCACTGGATGCTCCAGCACCTATGGCAATGTATTTTCCTCCATTGTCAACAAAACTGGTTACATTGCTTTTAAAACTTGAAAATTGATCCACATCTTGGAACCCAAATTCTTTGTTTGCTTCAGATAATTTAGTAGAAATCAGACTCTCTGTCCCACTGTAAACAAATACATCAAAGCCTTCTAAACCATTTTCAGCAACTTCCACAGGCGTTACTTCCGTAACCTCGAAACCAAGCCTCTTCAAGGCAAGTTTTGTCCCGCTGTGAGACTGGACTTTCCCCATGCCGCCATCCTTCAGAATGGCTACCTGCAAGCTTGATACTTCGCTTACATCCTCTGGCACTTTTGCAACGGATCCAATATGCAAACCAGACTCTTTCACAGCCGCTGCTATTTTATTCGCAGCAGCACCTGTATAAAAGTTACCCTCTCCATCACGCGAAATAGCTACTCCTTGGTTAAGCAAGTTATTTACTAATTCAACCGCCTTTACAGAACTGTTTGGAATCACATAAGGACCTTTACCTGTAACAGCACCTTGAACGGTCACTTGATTTACCTGTTTGGCTGTAACATCTACAGGACTGTACGTCTCAACCGCTTCAAAGCCCCAAAGCTCCGGCAAACTCCATGCGGAAATATCATACATGGCCGGTGTATCGTTTGAGATGTCTTCACCATCCCATAGCATCGTGTTTGCTAAACCTGCCTTGGCTTGATCCATCTGAACAAGATAAGTTCCCTTTGGATATATTTTGCCATCAACAGTAAATGCCTTCGTTGCTTCTGTCACCTCAATATCATTCTTAAGTAAATGGTTGACAGCCTTGTTTGTTACCGTAGGGTCTTTTTCATCAACGGGCAAAATATAAGCATTCGGGAAGAATCCTTTCTCATGGAAAGGGTGATCAAAGTTAATACCGCGTTTAAACATCTCGATTTGGTCTTTAATCATTGCTTGTTTATTTTCAGTGGCAAAATTCAAGGCACCCATAATCGCATTATACATCCAGCGGACCCCATCCAAGTCATTCGTTGGAGCTTCTAGCGTATGGCCGTAAGCACCATGGTACATCGCATACATCGGTGTGAAAATTGGCGGATAATCGTCCCAGCCAGCTGCATCATCACGCTGCGGTACGTATACTCCCTCCATGCTTTGATACAAATTCCCTGTATAACTTTCCTTATTTCCCATAATCTCTGCTTCCATTGCTTTTGCCTGATCTACTGCCCACTTATTATAAAGGTCATATTCATAGTTAGGATTATGAGGAGGCGTACATGGTTCAATTAGTCCTTGCAGGTTAGGTCCATAATTTTTCACATAGCCATGGGTATCAAGAAAAACCATCGGATTCCACTCTTTAATTAATTCAACCGTTTCTTGGGTTTCAGGCTGAGATTGAGTGATAAAGTCACGGTTCAAATCAATACCTTCCCCGTTAAATCGAGTTGCGTCGACACGGCCATCTGGGTTTTGTACGACGTTAAAAATAAGAATATTATTCTCTAAAATATTTTTCGTTTCTGCATCATTTTGTGTTGCAAAACGTTCAATTAATTGGATAACCGCATCACTTCCTACAAATTCGGTACCATGAATCGAGCCATTAATCATTATTGGTACTTTAAAATCAGGATTATTCTCAATCCAATCCTGAGCCTTGCCAGGATTCTTGAACATTTGTTTTCTAAGAGACTGGAATTTTCCGAACTTGCCTTGTGTAGTTGGATCTGCAATCGTTACCACATAAAGGGGATGACCATCCGCAGATTTCCCACGAACTTCTACTTTTACACGATTTGATTGTTTTTCAATCGCTGTCAATTTAGCCCCAATTTGAGATAATTTCATAAAATCATAGTTTTCACTATTAAACTTGCTAGCATCCTGTTCCTCCACCACATTCACATTCGTCCATTTTGGGCCCTCTGCAAAACCTGTTGAAAAGGGGACTGCGGTAAGTAAACTAACTACTAGAAGACCTGCAATTTTTTTCTTCTTCATAAAAGAACCTCCACACCTATGTGTATTTTTATTAAAAAATATGTATTTTTATAACATAGAGTTATTTTAATATTGCGTGTATTAAAATACTATCCAACCTTTCTCCTGAAAATAGTAAAAAAATAGGAAGAAAGTTACATTTCCTCACTCTTCACAGCTGCATACATTTAGGATAAAAATATTACCTTTTACACACAAGAAAAAAGTTCCCAAGGAAGCTTCCCAAGGAACTTTTGATTCTAGTTATTTAATCCGGCAGTTTTTGCATACCTTGATTGTTTGGTTTGTTTCTGTTTTATAGGGATATAACAGCTTAATTCTTGTCCTTCCACACAAAGGACATGTCCCGCGGCCCCTTGATGGCAGGTAGTTGATCGTTTTCCCTCTGTTCCTCTTCGCCATTTTCAATCCATCCTTATCTATAATTAATCTTGTCTCTTTATCTAATGATGGACTGGCATAAAGATTGATAGGCATTTAATTGTTTTTCAACAAAATAATATTAAATACAGTCTAATTCGATTTTTACGGTTGTTCCTTTTCCTTGCTGACTGTCTATTTTCATCGTACCGTCGTGTTCTTGAACGATTTTATTGCTTACAGTTAATCCTAGACCGATTCCCTTGTCTTTTGTTGTATAAAATGGTGTTCCCAAATACTTTAAGAGTTCTTTATCTATACCAGGACCTTCATCCTTAAAAGTAATAACCACTCGCTTTTTCTTCCATTTTCGTATACCTATCGAAACATTCCCTCCATTGGGCATCGATTCAATTGCATTTTTCAATATATTTACAAAGACTTGTTTGAGTTGATTAGGAGAACATTGAAGTTCAAGATTGTCTTCTTTTGGATATTTAACCGTAAACTGGACATTATCAAGCATCGCTTGTGGACGTAACACATTAATCGTACTATCTATGATTGAAATCAAATTCCCTTGTTCAAATTGAATAGCCTGAGGTTTAGCCAATGACATAAACTCATTGACAATCATATCAATACGATCTAATTCATCTGAGATAATGGATAAGTATTCATTTTGTTTTTCAGATGGAGTCGACGTTTTCAATAGTTTCGAAAAACCTTTCAAGGATGTCAAGGGATTTCTGATTTCATGAGCAACACCTGCAGCTAATTGACCAATAATGGAAAGCCGATCTAAATTACGAAGTGCCTTATCATTTTCAATACGTTCGGTGATATTTCTTCCAACCGTAACATAAGATTCTATTCCCATATTTTCATTGTAAACTGGAGAAACCGTTGTCTCTGAATAAAAAGCTTTATTGTCCTTTGTTTTCAATTTTAGTTGTATTAGCTGAGGTTCTCCCGAATCATGAAGGTTCTTCGACATCCTTTTTAATGGTTCTTGTTCCTCTGCCTGGATAACGTCCAGCACATGCTGACCTATCAACTCATCTGGGGAAAATCCCAATACCTTTTCATGAGATGGAGAAGCATAGACTATCGTCTTATCCTTTGAATAAACCTTAATTAAATCCGAAGCATTTTCGGAAATTAATTTATATAACTCACGTGTCTTTTTTAATTCTCTTTCCATATTAATCTCTTTTGTGACATCACGAAATATAGCAATTGTCGCAATAATACCTCCAGTTGAGGTCCGTAATGGTGAGTAAGAAACGGCAATGTCTAGGAGGTGCCCATTCTTATGGTGAAATTGGGAAATAAGATTAGGGAAGTCCTGTCCATCTTTTACCTTTAACATAATCCCATTTAGAAAATCTGGGTTAGGAAACTCATCAACACATCTTCCAATCACATCATCCTCTGTATACCCAAAAATCTTTGTATATATCTGGTTGATTCGAATGAATCGATTCTCCATATTTGTAATACAAATACCATCTACCGTGCATCTAAGAAATAAATCCAGCAGCTCATCAGGATTATATAAATCCGCAGTTCCTGCTCTGCCAAAAATCGGGTAACATTTCGCCATGGCAATCTCTCCAAACAAATCATAATCCTTCATTCTCCATTTTACAGAATTGTAAAATAAATAAAAGATTTTTTTTAGAATGGGTGACAGGCACCACACGTGGACACTGTCCGTCTCAGGTGGACACTCAAAATTTAGTTTTTCCGATTAATTAGGCTTTTTTGAATTTTGTTCATACATAGTGGACTTCCAGTTGCTCATATAATGGTCGGGTGGAGGTGGAGTTATGGTTAAGCGCGTGTTGGCTCTGGTGGTATTTGGTTGTTTACTTGTTTTGGCTGGATGCGGGGGGCCGGTCCAGGACGACATTTTGAATTATATAAATAAGGAATTGAAGACTGCACAGGAACTGGAGGATAAGGCTGTTGCGGCTTATGAAGGTGTTGCGGGGGCCAATTATAAGGATGACCCAACCATGCATGATGCCCTGGTTAATGAGGTAATTCCGAACTATACTGAATTAATTAATGAACTAGAGAGCGCAAGTATTGAAAGTGATGAATTGAAAGAAATCCATGAGATATACCTTTCTGGGGCAAATCTTCAGCTAAGTGCCTTTGAAAAAATTAAAGAAGCTATAGAGAAACAAGATTCAAATATGATTGAAGAGGCCAACCAATTATTAGAAGAAGGTCGTCTGCAAATTGAAGACTATAATAAAAAGTTAGATGCATTGGCAAAAGAAAATAACGTGGAAATTGAAAAGAAATAAAACAAAAGAGGCTGACAGAATGCGATCACAGCATGTGACCATTCATGTCAGCCTCTTTCGACTTCATTTTTGAATTTATCCTTTTACATAATAAAGATCATGGCTGGATTCAACAACATACTCAGGCTTCTCTGCCTTGGGCTTCGCCTTATGACCGGCAATATGCTCTGGGCTCTTCTCCCAATTCTTCCAATCCTCTTCAGATTCCCATTGAATCATAACCATAACTTCCTCTTCACCGCGACGAACCTTTTTCACCAAAATCTGTTTTCCAATGTATCCAGGCCGCTGAGCCATCAAGCCGCCACGATTTGAAAAGTTCTCGACTACCTGCTCACTAAATCCCTCTTTTACGACAATTCTTCTAACCTGATAAAACATAAATTATCCCTCCTTATAATTAAAGCCAGGTATGTAACCTGGCTTTAAATTTTATAATGACTTTTCGATTTCTTCAGCCATAAGTTTTACAGATTGTAATCCGCCACCGCTTAGGTACCAAGCATCTGGATCTAAGTAGATGATTTTATTTTCTTTGAAGGCAGTGGTCTTTTTGACAAGTTCATTTTCGATTACTTTTTCAGCACCGGCTTCGCCGCCTACTGCTGTGTTACGGTCAATAACAAACAATACGTCTGGATTTGTCTCCATAATATATTCCATGGTAATACTTTGACCATGCGTTGAAACCTCGATTTTCTCATCTGCTGCTCCGAAACCAAAGACATCATGAATGACGCCAAAACGTGAGCTTGGTCCATAGGCACTTACTTTTCCTTCATTTGCTAAGACGATTAACCCTTTTTTATCAAGTGCCGAAGCTTTTTTATTTAACTCATCAACGCTTGCTTTAATCTCTTCTACTCTGCTAGCCACTTCATCCTTCTTGTCAAAAATGTCACCAACAAGGTTCATGTTTTTCTCAAATGACTCCATGTATTTTGTATAATCTAATTCCACATAAACTGTTGGAGCAATTTCTGCAAACTGATCGTATAATTCAGCTTGGCGAGTAGTGATGAAAATAACTTCCGGCTGCATCGCATGAATCGCTTCAAAATCAGGCTCTTTTAAGCTGCCAACGTTCGTATATCCTTCGCCAGCGTATTTTTCTAAGTAGGCAGGGACTGCTGTCTGTGGAACTCCAGTTACTTCCACACCAAGTTCATCTAATGTGTCTAAAATTCCAAAGTCAAAAACAACTATTTTCTCTGGATTTTTGTCAATTTCCACCTTGCCATACTTATGTTCAATCGTCATTTTTTCAGCCGCTGCAGGTTTTGCATCGGTTGTTTCTGTTTTGCTTTCTTCCTTAGACCCACAAGCTGCTAATAATAAAATCATTGATGCCATTAAAACTAAAAAACTCCACTTTTTCATCCTTAAATCTCTCCTTTTTTCATGAGCTAAAATAAACACAAATTCTGCAGCCATCCATTTTCTGAATGGGAATATCCATATCGTAAATCTCTTTTAATGCGGCTGATTCAATAATTTCTTCTGTAGGTCCATCTTTCACGACCTTACCATCCTTCATCGCTACAATACGATCAGAGTAAACAGACGCAAAGTTGATATCATGAAGCACGATGACAACGGTTTTACCAAGCTCATCAACCAGACGGCGCAGTATTTTCATAATTTGAACGGAATGCTTCATATCTAAATTGTTTAAGGGTTCATCAAGCAAAATGTACTCTGTATCCTGCGCAATAACCATCGCGATAAATGCACGCTGCCTTTGACCACCTGATAACTCATCTAAAAAGCTATCCTGCATTTCGGTTAGGTGCATATATTCAAGTGATTGATCAACCATCCGTTCATCTTCCTCCGTCAACCGCCCCTTAGAATAAGGAAAGCGTCCGAAGGATACTAGTTCACGAATCGTCAAACGAACATTCATGTAATTGGACTGTTTTAATATCGAAACCTTCTTGGCGAAATCATTAGACTTCATCTTTTTCACATCAAATTTGTCAATCAGCACTTCACCAGTATCTGAATCAAGAAGACGGCTTACCATTGATAGTAAAGTCGATTTGCCTGCTCCATTTGGACCAATAAAGCTCGTGATCTTCCGCGGCTGAATATCAACGGTTACATCCTCAACAACCGACTTTTTACCATATAACTTTGACAAAGCTCGGACTTGAATCATGTAGCTTTCCTCTCCTTTAGCAGTAAATAGATGAAGTACACTCCACCAATAAAGTTAATAATGACACTTAACGTTGTTGAAAAAGTAAAGACTCTTTCAACCACCCATTGCCCGCCAACAAGGGCGATGATGCTCATGAGAATCGCACCAGAAATCAGTACGGTGTGTTTGTAGGTTTTGAAAAATTGATAGGACAAATTGGCAACAATTAAGCCAAAAAAAGTAATCGGTCCTACTAATCCAGTCGAGATTGAGATGAAGACTGCTACAATCACAAGCATTTTTTTGACAATCGAATCATAGGGAACCCCTAAATTAATCGCAGTATCACGACCTAAGGATAATACGTCTAAATACTTTAAAAAGCGCCATGCATAGATCATTACAAGGCAGACAATCGCAATGGCCAGCCAGACTAAGTCTGAATTAATATTATTGAAACTCGCAAACATGCGGTCTTGTACAATCTGAAATTCATTTGGATCAATCAATACTTGGAAAAAAGTAGAGATACTTGAGAAAAACGTTCCTACAATGATTCCTACAAGTAATAAAAAGTAGATTGGCTGATTGCCCTTTTTGAAAAGAAACTTATACAAAAAGAGTGCAAATACAATCATTACAGCAACAGAGAGTAAAAAATTCACCTGTTTATTGACTATCAGCATATGGCCGGAGCCTAAAAAGAAAATAATTAATGTTTGTAAGAGCATGTAAAGGGAATCTAATCCCATGATGCTCGGTGTTAAAATTTTATTATGGGTAATGGTCTGAAACACTACCGTTGCATAGGCGATTGTGACACCCGTTAAAACCATTGCCAGCACTTTTATCGTTCGTTTTGGCAGGGCGTATCCAAAGCTTCCGTTTAAATCATGAAATAAATAGATGGCACAAGCCCCCGCAGCGATCAGTGCGAGTATGGCCAATTTTACTGAGTTACGCATATGCCTTCCTCCGGAACAGTAAGTATAAGAAAATTCCGCTTCCGATTACACCAACCATGAGACTGATCGAAATCTCATATGGATAAATGAGCACCCGGCCCAATATATCGCAAATCAGAAGGAAAATAGCTCCAAGGAGTGCGGTATGCGGCAATGTTTTTTGTAAATGGTCGCCTTTAAAAATGGATATGATATTTGGAATAATCAAACCTAAAAACGGAATGATCCCCACTGTCAAAACAACCGTCGTGGTCACCAGTGCAACCAATATCAGACCAATATTTACAATCTGGCGATAAGCAAGCCCAAGATTTTTTGAAAAGTCCTCACCCATACCAGCCACAGTGAAACGGTTAGCATAGAAATAAGCAATGATTAATATCGGAAGACTTATGTAAAGTAGTTCATATCTTCCCTTCATAATCATTGAAAAATCACCCTGAAGCCAAGCAGACATATTTTGAATGACGTCAGCACGATACGCGAAAAAAGTCGTTACCGAAGACAAAATATTCCCAAACATCAACCCAACAAGCGGGATGAAAATAGCATCTTTAAACTTGATTCGATCAAGAATTTGCATAAACAAAAATGTACCTGCAAGTGCAAAAGCAAAGGCTACTGCCATTTTTTCAAGCATGGTTGCATTTGCAAACAACAGCATTGAAACAAGGATACCAAGCCTTGTTGCGTCAAGAGTTCCTGCCGTCGTCGGTGAAACAAATTTGTTTCGGCTGAGCTGTTGCATAATCAAACCTGCAATACTCATCCCAGCTCCTGCAAGCAGGATTGCTATTAGCCTTGGCAGTCGGCTGATAAGGAAAATCTGGGTCTCCTCAGATTGGAAATCTAACAAGTCCAATGGTGATATACTGCTAACCCCAACAAACAAGGAAACAGCAGATAAGAGTATTAATCCTAGTAGTAAATATCTTTTCTTCATCATCGCAGTCCCCAACATTTCTATTATTCTCTCATTCTCATTCTAATTGAGAATTCTTATCACTTAGAAAGAAAAATAAATGACATTGAAAATCATTATCAACGTCCTATACATTTGATTATAATCAGTGTAATTTGTATAGTCAATAAACAATCGAGAACTATTTTCACTTATTTCTGAATAATTTGTGACATAAATATGGTGTTAACCTCGTAAATCTTCAATAGAGCGCTTTACTTTGAGGATTAAAATACTATTTGGAGGAGAAATCCCTTCAATGGGGAAATAGTAATAATTAGGTAAAAAGTAATAGCTTAACTCAGCGGTCACTGCACTAATTTCTAGAATCTTAGATAGTTAGAGATATAGAAAAGGAGCTCCTTACATGAAAAATCATCAATCAAAAAAAATAGCATTGGTAAGCCTCCTTTTAATCTTTCCCATCTACTATGCTTCTATCTCTCCGATAAAAACGAGCGCAGAATATAAATCGGATGTTCACATGGATCGGACAGTAGTTGTATATCAAAAGGAGACCCTTATGAAAGAAAGCATATTATTATCCGTTCCTGCATTAATGCAATTTCCTGAACTTCCCCGTGGCTGTGAAGTGACCAGCTTGGCAATGTTATTAAATTTTGCTGGAGTTCCAGTTGACAAGCTCACTCTTGCAGATGAAATACCCAAGGTACCCTATTTAATTGGTGAAATTTATGGAAATCCCCATCTAGGATTTGTCGGCAATATGTACACCTATAATGAACCTGGCTTAGGTGTTTATCATGAGGTCATTGAGGACCTGGCAAATCAATACCTGCCGAACCAAATTGATAATATTACCGGGGATCCCTTTTCTTCTGTGCAAAAAAAGCTTAACGATGGTAAACCCGTTTGGGTGATAGTCGGCAGCACATATACCTTTTTACCGGAGAAACACTGGGAAACATGGAATACAAATGAGGGTGAAATCAAAATCACGCGAAAAGTCCATTCTGTCCTTGTAACGGGTTATGATGAAAACCATGTGTATTTTAATGATCCCTTTTTTCCCGACCAAAATAGGTCAGCCGATTTTCAAGACTTTGTAACAAGCTGGTCCCAATTTGGGAGCCAGGCTATTTCCTATTAGAAAAGCGGAAGCGCCTTGAACAAGGAAAAAGCAGTTCATTTTTTCCCAGGGGCGACAGGCATAAGACGAGCCGGCAGAAAGGTTGTTCTTTAACCTCTTTGACGGATTGGCTTATGACCCCGAGCCCCTAGGCGCTGTAGCTAGACAAAAAAAGATGGTGCCCTGGCACCATCTTTTTTTGTCTAATTTCCTATCAAGTTGGAGAACCTAGCAAGGATATTGTTTTAAGAAAGGATGATTGATCTTGGAAGCACCCTTAAAGGTTGGGGACATCGCCCCTGATTTTTCATTACCTGCAACAACAAAGGACCCCCTTTCTCTTTCGGATTATCGAGGAAAGATGAATCTGGTGGTTGCCTTTTATGGTATGGATTTTACTCCAGGCTGAATTAAAGAAATCGCCTCTTGGAAAGAGGACTACAAAAGATTTGAACAGTTAGGTGCAGAGGTGATTGGAATCAGTGCCGACCATATTCACTCGCACCGAGTTTTTGCCGCCAGTATGGGGACATTGCCCTATCCTCTAGCTTCTGATTGGAAGAGGCAGACCATCAAAGACTACAAGGTGTTTAACGAAAAAGGTGAAGTCGCCATCCGCTCCGTCTTTGTTATCAATAGAGATGGAATGATCACCTATATCAACACTTCCTTTAAAGCAGATAAAAAAGAGGATTATGAAGCTGTATTTTCAGAGCTTGAAAAGTTAACTACGCATTAAACGAAAACATCTCCCGATTACGAGAGATGTTTTCGTCTATTTATTAGTGACCACTTTATATTGGCAGAGCTTTATGTTACCACTTTTTTGGTCACGTAGACGTCTTATGCTTTTTTATTCTTCATCATTTGAGATATTTATTAATGAACGAGCTTTAAGCCAACGACTGAGAAGATAATTCCTAGAATACACGCTGTTCGAAGCCAGCTTTTTGATTCCTTAAAGAATACCATTCCAACAACTGCTGCCCCTACCGTTCCAATCCCTGTCCATACGGCATAGGCCGTTGATAACGGTATCGTTTCCATTGCCTGAACGAGCAGCTGGAAACTCATAATAAATCCTCCAATTAGTATGAGATAATTCACAATATTACCTTTATCGGCCGTTCTTTTTAATCCGATAACCCCAACAACTTCAAAACATCCTCCTAAAATAAGCATCAGCCAATCCATTAAACTTCACCTTCCTTATTTGTTAATTTCAAGCCAATAATACAAGCCAACAGTAATAAAATAAGGAGTATTCTTAATGGACTGACAGAGCCATTTTCAAAGATAACCTCGACAATGACAGTTCCTATGGTACCAATTCCGGCAAATACAGCGTATACAGTCCCAACCGGAATAACTTTTGTAGCTCTAATAATTAAATCAAAACTTAATAAAATGGCTATAAGAACAACAAGGGAAGGAACTTCATCATATTTAAACCCGCTTGCCCAAACCACCTCAAGAAATCCCGCAATTATAACGTACAACCATGCTTTGGATTCACTCGCTGTATTTGAATTTGTTATTGTTTTTGATTCATTCATCGTATCTATAATTCCTCTCTTTCTTTTACTTGCTCCATCTTATCAAAATATCATTTGCATATCACTTCATATGTAAGTATCATGCTAATTGAAGTCATTTTTTGGAATGGAGTCATACAAAATGAACCCTAAACAAGATGGTTTAAAGCCATTTATTTCGCTTATTTTATCCGCCAAAATCCCCAAGCTTGCATTAGGTATTGGATTGACTGCAAGCCTTATTACAACACTTGCTGGTCTCCTTGTTCCTGTACTAACCAAAAACTTAGTAGATGGCTTCTCAGTGTCCTCCTTAAGTGTTCCGCTTATGATTGGAATTGGAGCAGCTTTTATTTTCCAAGCGGTCATAAACGGGGTATCGATATACCTGTTAAGCTTTGTTGGTCAAAAGATTGTCGCCCGTCTACGTGAACGGATGTGGGTCAAATTGATTCGTTTACCTGTCAGCTTCTTTGATAAACAATCCAGTGGTGAAACCGTCAGCCGTGTCATCAGCGATACGAGTATTGTCCGTGATTTAATTTCAAATCACTTCCCACAATTTATCACAGGTATTATTTCGATTATCGGCGCCATTACAATTCTCTTGATTATGGACTGGAAAATGACATTATTAATGTTAATATCTGTTCCTCTTACCTTTATTATTATGATGCCGCTCGGCAGGAAGATGGCGAAGATTTCTCGGGGTTTACAGGATGAAACGGCCACCTTTACCGGTAATATTCAACAAACGTTGAGCGAAATCCGATTAATGAAGGCTTCAACGGCAGAAAAGCATGAAGAGACAAAAGGATTATCAGGAATCGAAAAATTGCTAGGGTTTGGTTTAAAAGAAGCACGAATTACGGCTTTAATAGCTCCCATCATGTACCTTGTTGTCATGATTGTAATCGTGATGATTATTGGATACGGAGGCATGCGGGTGGCAAATGGAACGATGTCCACCGGGTCACTTGTTGCATTCTTACTTTACCTTTTTCAAATTATTTTTCCAATTACAAGTTTCGCTATGTTCTTTACACAATTACAAAAAGCAAAAGGAGCCACCGAACGGATTATTGATATTTTAAACCTTCCTCTTGAAGAAGGACAAAAAGGAATGGAATTAGACATCGGTAATAAACCTATTCTGGTTAGGAATGTTTCTTTTTCCTATAGTGAAGATGAACCTGTTCTTGAAGATGTGTCATTTGAGGCCCAGCCTGGGGAAATGATTGCATTTGCAGGACCAAGCGGAGGCGGGAAAACTACCATGTTCGGCTTACTTGAACGCTTCTATGAACCGACCTCAGGCAAAATTATAGTTGGCGATATCCCAATCACTGATTTATCGGCTGTAACCTGGCGCAGTCAAATTGGTTATGTTTCACAGGAAAGTGCGATGATGGCAGGAACCATCCGCGAAAATTTATGTTACGGGCTTCCCAATGATGAATCCATTACTGATGAAAGACTCTGGGAAGTTTGTGAGATGGCGTATGCGAGTGAATTTATTAAATCCTTTTCGGATGGATTAGGCACAGAGGTTGGAGAACGCGGAGTAAAACTTTCAGGCGGTCAAAGACAGCGCATTGCCATCGCACGTGCCTTTTTACGCGACCCTAAGATTTTAATGATGGACGAAGCAACGGCAAGCTTGGACAGCCAATCAGAAGGAATTGTGCAGCAGGCTTTATCCCGATTAATGGAAGGCCGTACTACCTTTGTCATTGCTCATCGCCTATCAACCATCGTGGATGCGGATAAGATTATTTTTATCGAAAAAGGGCGAGTAACGGGAATCGGCACCCATCACGAATTAACACAATCCCATGATTTATACCGTGAATTTGCAGAACAACAACTAACAAGTCAAGAAAATACAAAAAAGGTGCATTAAGCTAAGCTTAACGCACCTTTTTCATCCTAGACCTGAGGCTGCTTCTCTGTCATTGACAGATTTGCCCCCTCCTCTTTTATTTTAAAAAGAGGAACGATTAGTAAAGCACCCAACAAAAATAATATACCTGAAAGGGTGTAGACCCCAGATAACGTCATGGGAACTTTTATAACTCCTGCCACTGACATTCCAATTACCATCGTTCCCATAAACAATGGATTAAGTACGCCATTTACCCGCCCTATGAACGCTTCTTCCGTATACTTAAGAATAATCGTGTTTATTCCAATATGAATACATGGGAAGAACATGCCGTTTAATACTTGTAAAACAAGCGTCAATGCAACACTGGTCGACCAGCCTACCCCAATCGTAAAAAACATACTTGCAAAGATTCCAAGTGCCAAGAGCTTTTGCGGGGAGATCTTCTTGGAAAATGCCATAACAATTCCGCCGCCAAGTAACATTCCAGCACCATTTGCCATTAATAACCACTGTAGAAACTCTTTTGGCATTTGTAATTTCTCCATTGTTACAAAAATCGCCAGGGGTGAAATCAATCCCACCGCTAAACCACAAACTGTAAAAACGCTGCCCATTGATTTTAAAATCTTTTTGGACAGGACATAGCGGAAACCATCAGCCAGCTCTTTCTTAAAGTTATTCTCAGCATTCAATTTTTCCTTCTCTAAATCACGGGGAAGGAACATTAATACAAGCCCGGAAAGTAAAAACATCGCTCCCATGACGCCGATTGATACGTAAATTCCATATCTTTGATAGACAAGCGTTCCAATAACAGGTCCAATAACCATAAAGATGGCCATCAACGATTGGAACATGGCCATAACAGATTGTAATTGCTCCCCAGGAACATGCTGCTTTAATAGCTTCATTGCCGAAGGCATGGAAAACTGTGATAGAATGGCTGAAACGAGTGTTGCTAAGAATATTGCCTGCCACGATCCATATAGAAGTGCTAACAACACTAACCCAATGGAGACAGCAGATAACATATCACACCAAACCATTGTTAGTTTAGGCTTCCAACGGTCTGCAAATGTTCCGCCAATAAAAGAAAAGATAAAGATCGGCGCAAATTCAACTACAGAAATTAATGAAACATATACCGGATTATTATTGGTAATATCGGTAACATAAAGTAAAATGGCAAAGTTTCTTATCCAAATTCCTAACTGCAGTAAAAAGTTTGAAGACATAATAGCTAAAACAATTCTATTGCTAAAAATACTACCTGCAGGCTTTCCTGTTGGAAGCGTCACTGACCCCTCCTGATTATTAACCTCCATCTTATTCCTCCCTAAGAACGTTATAAAGTTATTTTTGCCAAAATTCTGCATAATCATATCATATTGGAAAATTTATTTCAGCGGAATACCAAGGTTTCAGAAAATTAATATTTATTTCTCTACTATTAGTTGATAGAATTGTAGATGTTTTGATAAGTTTAAGAGAGAAGAGTATCTTATAGAGGTGTTTTTATGAATAAGATTTCAGTTTCCGATTTACTTCATCCAATTGTATTACTATTGGTTGTTTTGTTTATAAAAATTTATGCATTTCAGGCTGTAGTTTTTGAAAACACATCATTTTTTCATGTCATCCTTGTTGAGTTTCCGATGTGGGCTCTTGCTTTATCAGCCCTTATGATCTTTTTTAAAAAACGGACCTGGTTAGCTATTTGGCTTTATAACCTATTCTTATCGGTTCTGTTTATCGTCGTCGTTTATTATACTCGCTATTTCTCAACCGTTCCATCCTATTACGACGTCAAACAAATCTATCAATCAAACTCCGTTGGCGGAACCGTTGCCCTCCTCGGAAGTCCATATGACTTTTTATTTTTCTTAGATGTTGTCTTGGTCCTTCCACTTATTTGGTACTTCAAGAAAAACGCAGCATCCTTTGTTTCGGCAAAAAGATTTGCCATTGGCTTTGGCTGTATTGGACTCATTATGACGATTATCGCTTTTCGCTATCCATTGATTGATGTTTCTTATTTTGCAAAAAAGCATGGCTATATCCAATCACAATTCGTTCAGGCCTATGAAAACAGCCTTGGAACAGCTTTTGCCAGTCAAGAGCACCTGTCAGAAAAGGAGCTTGAAAAGCTAAAAGGCAATACCTTTGTTCCTTCCGATAAACACGATACCTTTGGGCTTGCAAAAAATCGTCATGTTTTTATTATCCAAGTGGAGTCCTTGCAGGAATTCACCATCAATCAAAGAATTAATGGACAGGAAATCACGCCGAATTTAAATGCTCTTATAAAAGAAAGTGCTTATTTCGATAACGTGTATCAACAAATTGGAGCTGGTAATACATCAGACGCAGAATGGCTCATGCATACTTCCTTGTATCCAGAAGGCATGGATCCCACAGTAAATACCTTGGAGGGTACGGAAATTCCATCACTTGCTTGGACGCTGAAGAAGAACGGCTACGGTGCTGCAACCTACCATGCTGATGATATTACTTATTGGAATCGCGATAAATTATATCCAGCACTGGGATTTGATTATATCTATACAAGCAGCGAGATTCCTGACGAAAAGGAAATTGGCTTCGGTCCTGCAGATGAAGTGCTGTTTAGCTTTGTTGGGGAACAGCTGCCAAAACAGCTGAAGTCACACGACAAGATGTATTCCAACATCATCACACTCACAAGTCATACACCATTTGAAATGCCAGAGGAATATGAGTTTCTAGACTTGCCGGAAAACTATAAGGATACCTACGTCGGCAACTACTTCCAATCTGTTCGTTATACGGATGAACAAATTGGGTTATTCATTAATCAGTTAAAGAAGCTTGATATTTACGATGAGTCGGTGATTCTGATTTATGGTGATCACTCTGGCCTGCACGGTGCACCCGTTACCGATAACGATAAAGTTCTTTTAAGAGAAGTCCTAGGACATGAATACAATATGCAGGACCGCTTTGTTGTACCGGTTTTATTTACGGTACCTGGTCTCTTTAAAGGTGAAACCTATTCCCATCTTGGAGGTCAAATTGACCTGATGCCAACTCTATTAAACTTGCTAGGCATAGAACATGATTCACAAATGATCGGGCACAATCTTTTTCACTATAAAAAGAATCTGTTAGGAATGCGTTATTACCTGCCTGGGGGTTCGTTTATCAGCGATAAAACCTTTTACACAGCACCAAGTGCAAAGCTTCCTGCGTCGATCTATGACCGAAAAACAATGAAGAAAACAAAGAATACCAATCGACTTCAAGAAAGAATGGATAACACCTTATCCATCATGCAGTACTCGGATTATATCCGTAAAGAACAAACAGATGAATGAGTAAAGGACCTGCATGCTAGGATGCAGGTCCCTCTTTTACTCGTCTTCTCATTGATGGAACCTCTAAGTAAGTGACGATACGCCAAATCCATTCCAAAGGACCATATTGGAAATATCGAAGCCAGATGACACTAAAGATAAGCTGGATAACATAAATCGTTAGACAAAGAATCAGAGATTGGAGATAGGCTAATGACTCAAACAAGTTGAATAGAAAACCAGCTAAGTAGATAAAGACAGTTTGAAATATATAATTTGTCAACGCCATCCGCCCATAGCTTTTCAAAGGGGATAACAGCTTTTGAACAAACGGTAATTGCAACAGCAAAATCAGGACCCCAACATATAAAGCTGAGACAAGTGGTCCAATCATGATTCCTATACTTAAAAATTGGTAAGTTGCTTCATCCACTCCTGAATAAAAACCAAATGGATAAGCCGGAACATGTTGATATTGGTAAATAAGCCCCGCAATACTTACGATTAGCAAAAGAGCTGTAAAGATTGACACCTTTTTTAACTTTTCTGCCAAATCTTCAAATAGTCGATATTGACCTGCAGTAATCCCCAGAAGCATTAACGGTACCACCATAAATAGTTTAAATGCCATGAAACTCAAGGCAATCAGGATTATTAGAGCAATACCAAGGTTAATTTCTTTTTTCACTTTAT
Source organism: Neobacillus sp. YX16 (assembly GCF_030123505.1). Lineage (GTDB taxonomy): Bacteria > Bacillota > Bacilli > Bacillales > Cytobacillaceae > Neobacillus. Next base: position 528,514 of record NZ_CP126115.1, on the reverse strand, counting down.
AAAATGGCAGTAAAAGGAGCCCAGTAACCGCATAAACCGTTAACGCTTCTCCAGGGTGAAATTTTACATGGAACCAGCCTAAGATAAATAGAGCTGCGATTCTTCTTAAAAACAAAACATAGCCATTTTTCCCCTTCGAGTTCGCTCTTGAAATAAGTAGATAAAAGCCAACACCGAACAAAAACGAGAAAAGTGTATAAAATCTGCCCTCAACAAATAAAAAGAGAAATCGTTGATAAATTGCATCCGCTGATCCCGGTTCAGGCATTCTAACTGCCAAGAGCGGCAGGATATTCACAAGAATGATACCTAGTAATGCAAAGCCCCGTAAATAATCGAGTATATCTATTCGTTTATTACCCTCTGTCGGCTTCATTGCAAGTTCCTACCTCCATTATATTGGAATAAACATATGTATAAGGAAAACTAGAACAAACACCATCGCAGTCGTCAGATGGAACTTTCGTCTAAATCCAGATGACTTTTTATGGCGCAAATAACCTGCAGATAATGTAAGAAGCAGGATGGATATGGCTAGATAGCCACTGACTAGTTTTGGGGCGCCAAACCCGATAACTGGTGCAATTTCATATAAATTGATTACCGCATGACCAATAATAATCGTTGTAGCGGTGATTGCTATCTTAATATGCCATTTCATCATGGCTCTTGAGAATTTAGCAAGACGTATCTTTATCTGTCTAACGGATGATTTGCGTATCACTAAAAAGATGAAATACATATTGATATTAACTAAAAACAGAATCATTGCCATTTGTGCGAGAAACTGAGCGATTATTACCAAATTGCTGTCATGCGGACGGAAAAACCAAATATAAATAAACGAAAACACAATTAAAATACTATTTACTGCTATCCATAGTTTATGAGGCAAGCTTTTCCCTCCCTTTTGAAGGTTGGTGCCCTTAATTAGATATATCCGTGATGAGCAAATTTCCTCCTAATATGATACGAAACTCATACCTTCATTTGTTTTTGGGAAGTAAGAATCAATGAGCTTTAGGTCTTCTTCCGATAAGGTCAGCTCTAACGATTTTAAATTACTTTTAATATGCTCAATGTCCTTTGCTTTCGGAATCGTAGTGACGTCCTCATACCTAAGTATCCAGTTCAATGCCACTTGGTAAGGCGTTGCTCCATATCTTCCACCAATCTCATCCAACACCTGAAGTTCCTTCGTACCTGGTTCTGGGAATCCGACTCCGCCAAAAAATTGTGGAGCATAGCCAAATGGAGAATATGCCATAACAGTTATGCCCCGTTCTTGGCAGTAAGGAATCACATCGTTTTCTACCCGTCGGTCATTCAAATGGTAGCCCACTTGATTACATGCAAGAATATGTTCACCTAAAACTCCCTGAGCTTCATCCATCAATTCAGGGGTAAAATTGCTTACTCCTATATATTTTATTAACCCTTTTTCCACTAAATGCGTCATAGCTCTCATGGTTTCTTCTACCTGATGGTCCTTACTGGGCCAATGTTGCAAATAGAGATCTATGTAGGTGGTCTTTAATCTCTCCAAACTTCTCTCTAGAGCTTCAATAACTCCTTTATAAGAACAATTTTTCGCTGAGACCTTTGTTGTTAAAAAGATATCCCCTCGGCAATCCTTAATCGCTTCTGCCACTATTTGTTCTGCACCTCCTTTGGCATATTCCTCCGCTGTATCTATTAACGTCAGCCCATTTTCTATCCCAAATCTTAGTGCTTTGACCTCTTCTAATGCTAGACTTTTATTTTCCCCATACGTCCAAGTTCCCTGTCCAATTACCGGCACAGTTACATTTGTCTTTCCAAATTTTCTTTGTATCATCGCAATTCCCCCTCAACAACATTTTTATCTTTAATCCTGAACAAAGTGAATGATCAAATCATATTTTATTACTACCATAAGTATAACAAAAAGAAACCGCGGTCCCCCTTATACCACGGTTCAATATTCTCGCGCTTGAGCGAAAGAGTAATCCATCCTTGTCAGCCATACAAGCTTGGATTACTTTTTGTTTTCTTTCTAATAATCGACTTAATTTCCATAGTGTTCATGCGAAATGTATCGTTTTGACATGCTCTAAGTTCCGATAAACGATATCCCTTTCTGCAGTAATGAGTGTTAATTGGTTATTCGAGACCTTTTGAAGTAAACCTATTTTTTCACTGCTGTCACCACCATCAATAACAACAAGCTGATTTTCTAATTTTTTGCACTGATCTTCGAAACTTCTCGCTAATGGAATGGAGGCAGGAGCTGCTGGAAGGGTCTGATTGTTGATGGAATAGGGTGAACTATGATCTGGATAGGGAATGAGCCATTTAACATGATCCATCGAAATAAACACGGTTTTGAATACAGGTGAGTAAAAGACAAAGTGATTGTTCATGATACTCGTCAAATAGCCGTGAATGGATTTATTACCTGTTACATATACCTCTACAAACCTTCCCCTGGCATTCGTCAATATTCCACGAAATGAAATAGAAAGGGAATCAGGTTCAATCGGTTTTTCTGAAGGCGGTTCATACACAATAGAATTTTGGTCTTGCTCTGCTTCTTTCACCCGTTGAATATGAACCACTGGAATGTAAAGAAACCTTTGACTTCTACCCACATATAAAACAAGAATATCCAATCCAGAATCAACCAAAGTCCCCGTATGAAAATTCCCCCCGGAAATCTCTATTTCAATATTTTTTCCCATTAATTCGTTATACGCATTCATTTATATTCTCCTTTTGTTCGTATCTTCTCTTTACTGAAGGGCTCCGCCAAATAACCATGAAACCCAATAATATAAAACAACTAAAGTAAACAACGTCGCTGGTGGAATGACAACAAAGGTGATTTTTACGTATTCCCACCATGTAATCATGACTTTTCCTTTTCTAACAATGTGCATCCACATTAGCGTTGCGAGCGTTCCCATTGGCAGTAATAATGACCCCATATCACTTCCAATCACATTTGCTAAATAGGAGACTTTTAAGGCCAGCGGGCTAAGGTCCATGTTCATTAACGTAAGCGTTCCGACCATGAGAGCCGGGTGATTATTAAAGATGTTAGACAGAACCGTTAATAGTGCTCCCATCATGACACTCGCATGGAGCAGACTTCCTGATACCATTGGACGCATATAATCAATAAGCAAATCTGTCAAACCGATATTATGCAGACCGTAAATAATGACATACATGCTAAAGGCGAATACGAGAATATACCATGGGGTTTTTTTCAGCATATCGACCGGTGATATTTTTAAATATGCCCATCTCCAGCCTAAAAGGACAAGGGACCCAATGACTGCCATTACCGAAACAGGAATGGCAAAGTATGATGCGGCAAAAAGACTGAGACGTACGGCAAATACGAAGAGCAGAACATTTCGCATAAACCGAGTTCTTTCCTTTTCAGAGGAATAAGTTGGTCCAGGTTTCAGTGGATGATAGGTTGCTTTAGTCAAGCCGGTTACTTTAACAGGAACCGTTTTTGGTATCACTTTTTTAAAGCGAAGAAACAGAAGTCCTACAAGTAACAAAAGACCGAGCGTTGCTGGTACAAACATCATCGCGGTATGCAGCCACAAGTCCATTTCTACTATTTTCAAAGCTATGAGGTTGACGATATTGCTGACACCAATGGGAGCACTTGAGGCAGTTGCAATTAAACCACCTGATAATAAATAAGGTATCTTCTGATGATTTTTCAACCCCATATTGTTCAATAACATGACAAGTATCGGAGTCGTGATTAAAATACTTCCATCATTATTGAAGAAAAGTGTCATGAGAAAGCATAAAAGGTTAACATACCAGAATAAGCGGATACCAGACCCCTTCGCTTTTGCAGCGAGCTTCTCTGCCACCCAATTGAAAAATCCAAAACTTTCTAAAACAATAGCCATAACGATGGTTGCCATTATGGTAATGGCTGCACCCGAGATGGTTTCGGTAATAACTCCAAGGTCTGTAAGCGAAACACTTCCACTGATTAATACAAAAATCGCACCTATTGTGGCAGGAATGGCTTCGTTAATTCCTCTAGGTCTCCACAGAATAAAGATGAGTGTAGCCACAAAAGCTAAAATGGTTATCCAAACCATAGGTTGAATCATTTTTTCGCCTTCCAATCTATTTAGTTCTTCATGATGTCTCATGAGATGACTCTACCTCCTCAAGGTCCAAGTCCGCTCATGTCCCCCCCTTCCATCTATCCCTGTTGTCAGAGTGTACTTTATTTATATGTATCATGACGTGCACAGGCATTGGGTTTGTACCCCTTTCTTCAATAAATCCACTAGAATCTATGGACAACTGTCTTTAATGAACCAACCCAAACCTAGGAAATTTACTAATTTATTCAAAAAAAATAGACAGTCATGAGGATCTCTCATGACTGTCTTAAATTACAGGGCTACTACCTAAGTGAACCAGATATTTATCCCTTTGGAGAAAGGAAACAATTATAAACTTCTATTAATGAGTGATAAAATGTTCCGTAATTCGGTGACAGGCACCTGCCCAGGGGCAGACGCTTTTTCAGCCGCACCAAATGTCAAGGCGGATCCAAATATCTCACCTGCCAAGCGGCTGATAACTCCTTTTCCTGCCATCGACATCGTAATAATCGGTCTGTCCGCGTATTGCTCATTCATGGTATTGGTGGCATCTAAAAGGGTCAAAACATCTGCTGCGCTTTTTGGCATGACGGCAATTTTCGGAAGGTCGCCGCCTAAGTTTTGTGCTTTGCGTAACCGACTAATGATTTCTTCCTTATCCGGTGTTTTATCAAAATCATGATTTGAAATAATGACATACACCTTGTTGTCATGTGCTGCGGATATAACCGACTTTATCTCTTCACCATCATTGAATAGTTCAATATCAACGATGTCAATTTGGCCGCTGGCCGCCATCGCCTTATTTAAGTCAAAGTAGTATTCCGTGCTAACTTCCTTTTCTCCGCCTTCTTTTGCACTGCGGAAAGTGAAAACAAGCGGTATATCATACAGGATAGAACGAATTTCATTCAATGCCACTTTAACCTTCTCCAAATCCTCCACATCATCAAAAAAGTCAACACGCCATTCTACTACATCTAGATCTGTTGTTTTTAGGAACTCTGCTTCCTCTATTAATTCTGGTATCGTTTTACCTACCATAGGAACGCATATTTTCGGAGCTCCTTCTCCAATCGTTATCCCCTTAACGGCAACACTTCTTTTCATCTTCTCCTCCACTCCACTCGAACCTTTTACTTGGTCTCATGCAATTCCCAAGATAATTTCAGGGTTTTTACAATGCTATCAGCTAATTCATCCATATTTTGATTGCTTATTTCAATTGTTGAGTGATAGTTATTTTTATAAATTTCTTTTCTTTTATAAAATAACTCTTCTATTTCATCCATTGACTTACCTTGCAGAACCGGACGGCTGTCAATAATCGAATTTAATCGATCCTTCCAAGCATCCCAGGTAATATCTAAATAAAATACGATACTAGAATTGAGGCATACCCTTCGGATTTCTTCCTGAAGGAATGCTCCGCCCCCCACTGAGATAATTTTCAGTTTATAGTGACATAGATTCTGGATTAATTCTTTTTCCTTTTCTCTAAAGGCTTTCTCACCAATTTCAGCAAATATTCTTGGAATTGGCATGTTATACTCTTTTTCAATTTCTTCATCAATATCAATAAAATCTCGATAAAGTTTTTTAGCAACCAGTTTCCCAATCGTCGTTTTTCCAGCACCCATAAAACCAATAAAGACAATATTGTTTTCTCTTAATGAATGGTTTGGCAACAGAATTCATCTCCCACGGGCAAATAATATTGATACCATTATAAGCTTTCTAATCCATAAAACCAATCATGGTTATTTTCTAGCTTTTTTTGGGAATATAAGTTTATCCGAAGAAATATAGGTTGGGGTGATCTGCAGGGGATGCATTTTAAAAAAATAATTTATTACTTAATCAAATTAAGAGACAGGATTTTCTTTCCTATTGCTATTTTATATATCTTATTTGCTGCCTACATCGCTTTGTATTTAGAACCACAAACTTTTAAAACCTATCTTACTGCGATTTACTGGGTCCTGACAACACTTGCAACAGTTGGCTTTGGAGACTTCGCGCCAGTCACACAGGCAGGACAAGCCTTTACAATTGTTCTATATATCACTGGAATCGGACTCGTTAGTGTTTTTATTGGGAAAGTCATAAAATCGGTCTATCTGCTCGATAAACTTAAAGTTGGTGGGAAAATGAAATATACTGGGAAAAACCATATTATACTTATTGGTTGGAGTGATAAATCCAAACTCGCCATTCAAGAAATTTTAAAATCGGATAAATCAGTCGATATCGTTATTATTGATGATTTAGAAAAGGCACCAATGGTGGAGAAACAATTGTATTATGTTCGCGGTGATGCAACCGATGAAGAAACTCTCTTCCAAGCAAATTTACCGGAAGCAAAGGGTGTTATTATCTTTGCTGATCAGATCACACAGGACAATTTTGCTACCAAAGATACGCTGCTTGTCGATGGGAAGACTTTACTGATTGCCACAGCCATTACATCGATTGAAAAAAAGCTTAATTCGAATATCCATGTCACAGCTGAAGTCATTTATCAAAAACATATCCATTTATTCAAGAGAGTAAAGGTGGATGAATTTATTCCAACTCAGGAAATGATTTCACATGCAGCCGTTCGGTCACTGTTTTCTCATGGAGTCACAAATATGTATTCGGAGCTAATGAGCAGTCAGTATGAAGAATCCATGTATGAAATATCGAAACAAGCCGAATGGAAAACGTACCGGGATGCCTTTAAGGATTTGCTCGATAAAGGAGCAACACTCGTAGCTGACCGCGGGAACCTTCATATCAATCAAAAACTCGACGAACCTATTCCGGACGATGCCCAGCTTTTTGTTATTTGCGATAAAGAGACATTAACGAAGATAAATCCAAAATACAAACCCGCTAAATAAAGAATAGGTCCTATCTATTAGATAGAACCTATTTTTATTGGATTTAACCTAATTTAATATTATCTTTAGGCTCTTCTAGTTTCATATGCTCAAGTTCGAGTCTCATTCTTTCTGTTTCAATTAAATAATTCTGATGTTTTAGTTTTTCTAATTCAAGTTCCCCTTGAATCATTTTATATTTTATTTTATTCTGCTTTTGAAAATGGGCCGTCAAAATAGCAATGATTGGAATCGAGAATACCATAATAACTGCAATCGTCCCCGTCATACTACTCCCTCCTCTTCTGGTAAAAAATATTCTTTCCTTCTAGATAAATAATACCAAATTCTAGAAATAGTTTGTACAGAATTATCAAAAAATAAAAGCATGGAAAATGCTATTAAAGGGTTCCATTTTTGAGGTACTTTCGTAACCAGCAAAAGTAAAATAAGCGGAGATTTTCCGGTTAGATGCAGAATGGAGCCCGTTTCGGGGTACATAAGGGGAGGTTTCCCGGTTATTCAAAGCAATATCCCCCATTATAATTTATTTCGAGTCAATAGGCGGAATCTCTCCGTCTATTTAAGCTAATTTCGAAGCTATTTACTAAATAAGCGAGATTTTTCCGTCTATTTATCAGATCGGATGTTTAACCTCATCCCCCAACCGATCTGAGCGGACCATCTTTATTCTGGATGCAGGAATCTGCAACTTTTTATCGACAACTTGTAAAAATCAAAAACGGAACCCTTTAAAATGCTATTCCACACTTTTTATTTGTTTATTGGGTTTATTGAGCAAATGCTTTACGGAATAGACCGGATGGTACAACAGCATCCATGGTCCTGAATAACGCATGACCGATTTCATTTTTAACCGGTAGTTTTGTTTATAACAGTGTACAGAACAATTAGAGCAGGCACTTTTTTCTTCTCCAAATCTACATAGTGAAAGCCTCATATGCGCATAGGTTTTTAAATTCTGACATTCTTTACATAGATCATCCCGATGTTGATGCTTTCTACGACAATATAACTCAATCATCTTTGTAACCATTTCTTTTTCCTTTAGAATGTTTGGACCCGTATTTAATTGCCTATTCATTGAACATCCCCCCTTTAACAAGGGTAGATCTACTACCCAACTGTGTTCTTAATTAGAACATATCACAGAATCTCATCATAAAATCACTAATCTTTTAACAATTTCCTAACAAGTCACTACTTATCTTTTCTAAATAAACTTTCTCTTTGACAAAAGCCTGTATACCTATATATGATAGTAAGCAGTGTAAAAGGTTAACACTATAATCGAGTGTGTAATCTTTATGAGAAAGGTGGCTTTATATGACAGGAGATCAACGAAAAAAAATCACCATGTTGATGATCAACATGTTTATAGCAATAGGGAGTTTTGGTATCATCATTCCCATTTTACCAGCCTATTTGGAGTCCATTAATCAAGGCGGCACTGCCGCAGGCCTGTTCATTGCTATCTTTGCTGGAGCTCAGTTTATCTTTTCTCCAATTGCAGGTAAATGGACAGATCAATATGGACGCCGAAAGATGATTATTTATGGACTAGCAGGTCTTACTCTTTCGATGTTCATTTTTTACTTCTCTAATTCAATCTGGGTACTTTATGCCTCTCGTGCGGTTGGGGGAATTGGGTGCGCTATGCTTGTACCAGCAATTTTCGCTTATATCGCAGATATTACGACGATGGATCAACGCGCAAAAGGGAATAGCTTAGTATCAGCAGCGATGTCTCTTGGGATTGTTGTGGGTCCTGGAATTGGCGGTTTCTTTGCAGGCTTCGGATTGAAATTTCCTATCCTAGTATCCGCACTTGTCTCTCTTGTTTCCGTTTTATTTTCTATTCTCCTTTTAAAGGAAAGCAAACCAGCTTCATCTGGAGAAACTTCAGCAATACTGACGGATGAGTCAATGACTCGCAAAATTGCCCGCTCCGTAAAAATGCCATATTTTATCCCGCTAATAATTACTTTAGTGATGAGTTTCGGATTAATTGCCTACGAATCGGTTATAGGGTTATACCTTGATAATCAATTTCAATCATCCGCAAAGGATATTGCGATAATGGTTACAGCAACAGGAGTTGTCAGTGTTATCGTTCAGCTCTTTGTTGTTGATCGAATTGTGAATCGATACGGGGAACGATCTGTGTTGAATGTATTTATCGCTGTTGCCGCAGCTGGATTTCTATTTTCGCTGTTCGCATCCAGCTACACTTTATTCTTTGTCATTTCACTATTTATTTTCCTATCCACCTCAATTCTCCGTCCGGTGTTGAATACATTGATTTCTAAGCTTGCGGGGAACGAACAGGGTTTTGCAATGGGTATGAATAATGCGTATATGAGTATCGGTAACGTACTTGGACCGACATTAGCTGGATTGCTTTATGATGTCAAAATTACCTATCCATTTATCTTAGGATTTGTTTTATTAATCGTTACCTTATTCATTACCTTTACCTGGCAAAAACGTTCACTCAAAACAAAAGCAGTTGTATAGTAAAGAAAAGACTGATGCGGCATGATCGCATCAGTCTTTTTAATTTGCTCTTTTATATTGATACATTTTCCACTGATAATGAATAAAACAGCCTATACAAAATCCGAGGATCGCTACAAATGCCGCGGTAGCAACCATAATGGTGAACACATACCCCACTGCATTCCAGTCAAGCAGAAAACCTATGAACGCAGCCCCCAAACAAAATACAGCTATTTTTTGATTAAATTGCTGCTGCTCCCAGTCCTCCGGGATATACTCTTCTGGCTTTTTCTTTAGAAAAAGCTTTGCAATATTCATTATGGGATTATATTTAAAAACAATTCCTGATAATCCTGCAAGTAATGGGACTATTAAAAACCAACCCTCACCAAAAACTAGCGTTAAAACGGCACTAATAACAATCACCCATTGGTTTGTTTTCACAAGAGGTCTTGGTATAGAACGTACTTTATCGGACAAACAAAACCCACCTTTCTTATTGGGATTATTGGTTATTATCTTTTAGTTTACCTGCTTTATGCAGTTTTGTATAGCATTGTTTTTTAAAAGGTAGACCCATTTTGTTTTAAAATGTAAGATGGAAGTAAGGGCTTTTACAAGGAGTTGGCGTTTTGTGAAAATCAAAAAAATCCTCAATAATAATGCTGTTGTGGTCTCAGACAACAACGAAGAAAAAATAGCGATTGGCGCTGGCATTGCCTTTCAAAAACGGAAAAATGACGTCATTAATCCAGGCAAAATCGAAAAGCTATTTGTTATGAAAGAAAATGAAAAGTTCCAACAGCTTTTGCAGCAAATACCCGAAGAACACTTCTCTATCTCGGAAGAAATCATCTCGTATGCAGAAGAATGTCTGGGTTTAAAATTAAATGAGCATATCCATATTGGGCTTACCGACCACTTGTCTTTTGCCATCGAAAGAGCTACACAAGGAATTCACCTTAAAAATAAGCTGTTTGATGAAATAAAGATCCTTTACAAAAAAGAATTTGATATCGGTATGTGGGCAATCAGACATATTGAAAAAAAGACACAGGTTAAAATGCCTATAGATGAAGCTGCCTACATTGCCTTGCATATACATACTTCAAAGCCCCTGAGCGGCGATATGAAACAAACATTAAGGCAGACCGCCATCATTGGTGAAATGATTCAAACCATTAAAGATTCACTTCATATATCTATAGAGGAAGATGATCTTTCCTACCAGCGTTTGATGACCCATCTTCGATTTACTCTATCTAGACTCCATGATGAGTCTCAGCCAATCATGGATGATGAAATGCTGGCGATGCTTAAGAAAAAATTCGCTAATTCCTATAAAATTTCACAGAAGGTAGCCAAGCTTCTTGCGAAAAACCATAGTATCAAGCTCCCTGAACAAGAACTCGGTTACATAACTATACATATTGAAAGAATTAGAAATCGATAAACGTAAAAACCCGCTTGGACACATTAGTCCAGGCGGGTTTTTACATTACTACCTTATTATTTTTCCTTACGGATTTTCATGATTTCATCCGCTACGAATTGAACATTGGTACCAACAATGACTTGTATGCTGTTTTTACCAACAACATTAATCCCCGGTACGCCAGTAGATTTAATTTTCTTCTGATCTACTGCACTCATATCTTTCACTTCTAAGCGTAGACGTGTTACACAATTGTCAACAGATGTTACATTTGCGTCCCCGCCTAATCCTTCATAAATCTTAGCAGCCATTACAGAAAATTTATTACCTGCTGTCTGACTTTCTGATGACTCTTCATCCACTTCTTCTTCTTCCCGACCAGGTGTGTTTAAGTTGAATTTTGTAATGATGAAGCGGAATAGGACATAGTAGATGACCGCAAAAACTAGACCTTGTACAAGTAACATATATGGCTGATTTGCAATTGGAATTTTTAAGCTTAACACAAAGTCAACCAATCCTGCACTAAAGCCAAATCCTGCAGTCCATTGGAACGCAGCTGCAACGGCTAATGAAATACCTGTTAATACAGCATGTGTTACATAAAGTGCAGGAGCTGCGAACATAAACGCAAATTCAAGGGGTTCTGTAACCCCAGTAAAGAATGAAGCTACACCTGCAGCCAGCATTAAGGCAGCTACTGTTTTTTTCTTTGAAGATTTAGCAGTATGGTACATGGCTAATGCAGCTGCTGGTAAACCAAACATCATAACTGGGAAGAAACCAGCCTGATACCTACCGGTAATACCTTGTTCACCCTTACTAGCCCAGAAATTACCAATATCATTAATTCCTGCCACATCAAACCAAAATACGGAATTTAAGGCATGGTGTAGACCGATTGGAATTAATAAACGGTTGAAGAAACCATATATACCTGCACCGATTGCACCTAGATCACTAATCCCTTTACCAAAAGAAACGAGTCCAGAGAAAACCACTGGCCAAACAAAGAACATGACTAATGATACTGCTAACATCGCTACAGATGTCATAATAGGAACAAGTCGTTTTCCACTAAAGAAGGACAACGCATCTGGTAATTTCACATGACTAAAGCGATTGTACATAATTGCCGCGATAATACCTGAAAGAATCCCTGTAAATTGTGTTCCAATTTTTCCAAAGGCCGCGTTAACCGCTTCTGGATCTACCCCTTGAAGCAATGCCACCGAATTTGTGGATAACACAGTAGTTATAACCAGATAAGCAACCAATCCACTTAATGCTGCTGAACCATCTTTGTCTTTTGACATTCCCAGTGCTACACCAACAGCAAAGAGGATTGCCATATTATCAATAATCGAACCGCCAGCTTTTATTAAGAAAGCCGCTACTGGATTGCCAGCACCCCAGCCTGTAGGGTCAATCCAGTACCCAATTCCCATCAATATTGCTGCTGCAGGCAAAACTGCTACTGGCAGCATTAAGGAACGGCCTAGTCTTTGAAGATATTTCATCATTTTTTATTCCCCCTATCTTTTTATTAACTATTACAAGATTTGAAACAATTCACTATAACCAGGATTCAATAACTTCATTTCCAGCCTAAAACAGCTGCAAAAAATATATATAAGGGCTTTGTAACTTGAAATTACTAATTATCTATCCTTTTAGCAAATTGAGTTCACATGGCCGGCCAACACAACAACACGATTACATTCTAGATATCTGAAGTCTATCACCTCCTTTACTTATAGGATATCCATCAGGGGCTTGAGATTATTACAGTTTTTCCTAGAATTGCATTGACTTCCTTTGTTAAAGTAAACTGCCTACCTTTTTCCTGACTATTTGTAATCACGATTGGTGTTACCGTACTTTTCACATGTTTTTGGATATAGTCCCAATCAACCTCGATGAGCAGCTGGCCAACTGAAATCCTATCACCCTCATGGACGGCTGCCACAAAACCCTTTCCATTTAAAGCAACCGTTTCTAATCCTGCATGTATAAGGATTTCTGTCCCATCGTCCGCCCGAATACCAATAGCATGTTTTGTTGCAGCAATGAGAATGACCGTTCCATTGACAGGCGCATGAATATTACCAGAGGTTGGAATCACAGCTATCCCTTCCCCCATCATCTTCTGGCTGAATACAGGATCTGGTACCTCCTCTAATGGAATAATGGCTCCATTAACTGGCGCAAGAATTTGCAGCTTTGATTTTTTAAAAAAACTAAATACCATACTAATTTCTCCTTTATTTTAAAAATAAAAAAAGGCATGGGGGTACAATAAAAGGGCAGAAGCGCCTTTTTATTTACCACCATGCCTGAAAATTATCAGTAACATGTGATCACTATTCGTTATTAATACAATCATACCATTTAAACAAGAAAATACAAGTGAAAGCGATAACATTTTATAACACATTTATAAAATATCTTGCAACCGTTTTCACAATAGTTTGTTTTATCAAAATAGAAATACTATTTTAAAAAAACTTTCTTTTCACTCTAACACTACTAAAATTGCTGTTATACCAATATTAATAGCCTTACTAATCATATTTACCAAAAATAGTTTTTGACAATTGAAAACAATCGAAAGTATTATAATATAATAAAGGGAGGTAGAATTATGTCGAATTATAATAGGCAGAAAATTGTGGATAGTGTCCCTCAGAAAGGTTTCTTCGGACATCCAAAAGGATTATTCACTCTGTTCTTCACAGAATTCTGGGAGCGTTTTTCTTACTACGGAATGAGAGCCATCCTAGTCTACTATATGTACTACGAGGTCTCAAAAGGCGGATTAGGGCTCGATGAAAACTTAGCTCTTTCCATCATGTCCATTTACGGATCACTGGTTTATATGTCCGGTATCATTGGCGGCTGGTTAGCTGACCGGATCTTTGGTACATCTAAAGCAGTATTCTACGGTGGAGTACTGATTATGTTTGGTCATATTGTCCTTGCAATACCTGGAAGCGTAGCCATGTTCTTTGTATCCATGGTATTGATTGTTCTTGGTACAGGTATGTTAAAACCGAATGTTTCTACCGTAGTTGGTGAAATGTACAGCGAAACAGACGATCGTCGTGACGCAGGTTTTACAATCTTCTATATGGGAATTAACGCTGGGGCATTCTTAGCACCACTAATTGTCGGAAGTGTTATGGATTATAACTTCCACTTAGGCTTTGGTATTGCTGCCGTTGGTATGTTCCTTGGACTAGTAATGTTTGTACTAACAAAAAAGAAAAATCTTGGTCTTGCAGGTACAACTGTTCCAAACCCGCTTTCAAAAACGGAAAAGAAAAAGACTTTTACTATCATCGGATTAGGTGTAGTGGTTCTAGCTGTTTTATGTGCTGTTTTAATTCCAATGGGAGTATTAACGTTCTCAAGCTTTATTAATATTGTTACTTTCCTAGGTATCTTAATTCCTACTATTTACTTTATCGTTATGTACCGCAGCCCTAAAACTACAACTGTAGAACGTTCACGTATTATTGCTTATATTCCATTATTTATTGCCGCTGTTATGTTCTGGTCGATTCAAGAACAAGGCTCAACAATCCTTGCAAGTTATGCAGACAAACGTACTCAATTAGATTGGATGGGTATCGACATTTCTCCAGCATGGTTCCAATCTTTAAATCCATTATTTATTATCATATTTGCGCCAATCTTCGCTGGGTTATGGGTTAAACTAGGAAAACGTCAGCCAACAATACCACAAAAGTTCTCATTATCCTTATTATTTGCTGGTTTGTCATTCCTTGTCATTCTTATTCCTGCATACCTTGGAGGTACGGATTCCTTAGTTAGCCCAATGTGGCTTGTTCTAAGCTATTTAATTGTTGTATTTGGTGAATTGTGTATGTCACCTGTAGGTTTATCGGCAACGACAAAATTAGCTCCTGCAGCCTTCTCAGCACAAACCATGAGTTTATGGTTCTTAGCAAGCGCAGCGGCTCAAGCCCTTAATGCACAAGTCGTTAAATTCTACTCACCTGAGAATGAAATGGCGTATTTTGGCGTTATCGGTGGTGCAGCGATCGTCCTAAGTATCATTCTATTTGCATTAGCTCCGAAAATTCAGGGCTTAATGAAAGGTATTCGCTAAAATTTATTAAAGCAGTATCCCAGCATAAATGGGATACTGCTTTTTTGGTCTATTGCCAATTTCAATTAAATCGTGTAAGATTGAATCGTACACGATTAATAAATAAAAACAACTATTTTTACCACCCTAAATTAGGAGGAAATTACAATGACAACGGTATATGACTTTACTGTAAAAATGACGAATGGTCAGGAAAAATCACTAAAGGAATACGAAGGTAAACCCCTACTAATTGTTAATACTGCCAGCAAATGTGGATTAACTCCCCAATTTAAAGGTCTTCAAGAATTATATGAGAAATACAAGGGTCAAGGTTTAGAGATTTTAGGATTCCCATGTGATCAATTCAATAATCAAGAATTTGATAATATCGATGAAACCACTCAGTTTTGCCAATTAAATTACGGTGTTACCTTTCCAATTTTCGCAAAAATTGATGTAAATGGTGAAAACACGGATCCGTTATTCTCTTTCTTAAAAGAACAGAAAAAAGGAATGCTTTCCAAAAACATCAAATGGAACTTCACTAAATTTCTTGTCGACCAGAATGGCCAGGTTGTAGAACGCTATGCACCAACAACTGAACCATTTAAAATGGAAAGCGATTTAGAAAAATTACTTTCTTAGTTAGGCGGTCTGTATGGAAGACTTTATGACATTAAAAAAACAACTATGCTTTGCGGTCTATGAAACGGCTGGAGAATTTAATAAGTTATATTCTAGTGCTCTTCAGCCCTTTGGTTTAACTTATCCTCAATATTTAGTCTTATTGGCTTTATGGGAAAAGGACGGAGTGACGGTAAAGGAACTAGGAGAGAAATTGAATTTAGGCACCGGCACATTAACTCCCATGGTTTCACGAATGGAAGCAAATAACTGGCTTAGGAAAGAACGGTCTAAAGCAGATGAAAGGAAAGTATTTATCTACTTAGAAGAGAAAGCTCGAGCAGATAAGTTATCCATTACCAGTAAGGTCGCAGAGGTTATTCAATCCTGTCAGATAGAGCTTGAAGAATATGAGCAGTTAATGAAGCAGTTGCATACTTTACAGAATAAAATCAAAGAACGAAGATAATAACTAACTTTTTCACCAAAAGGGCTGTCCAGGTTTATCGGACAGCTTTCATTTATTGGCTATGTTATAGCTAATTATTGATTTTGGCACGCTGTTGATTTGTGCGGAAGGCGCGAGACTCCTCGAAAATGCTATCGCATTTTCTTCGTGCGTGGGCAGATTCGAGGAAGTAAATCAATGTCCTGCAGGAGGACGGGACAGGGGAGACCCCGCTTATCTCTTAGCGCCGAGGAGGCTTCCCGAACCGCCTGCGGAAAGCGAAGCGCCTGGAGCACAAATCAACAGCCAAGTTTAACAGAGCCTATTTATTAAACAGAAATACTCATACCCAAACCATCTCAAGGAAATAGTAACTATATTACGCAGAAGGAGGTTCTTTGATGATTGATAGAAATAGTAATGGTAATAATATGTTACCGTTAATTAATGTAGATATTGATTCAAACAGTGATGTGAAATTAAATGAAGATCAATACGAGGTTTATGTGAATGGGGATTTTGTTGGGCGCAAAACACTTAAAACCCAAGGTGAAGATCTATCCGATATTGACGACTTTTTGCGAAATCAAGGATTCAGTGACTTTATCACTTCCGTTGATGGTGATCATTATACGATTCACGTCAATCGCGAAGACGATGACATTTCAAATGCGTTGTCTGTCTACTTTAATAATCGGTAACCATACCATTCTAAATCTAAGGGAGTCTTTCTTAATGAAAGACTCTCGTTCCTAGGAATTTAAGGTAAAAGCCATTAACGATTTATCTTCCTTAAAGTTCCAGTCTATAAAAATGTCCCTGACAGATTTATGAAAAATGTCTTCAAACCTGCCATATCGGTGAAAATAACTTTTCTCCAATTCATCTTTAGTGAATCTAAGTTCGTTTTCAAAACCTTTATCAATTAATGCTTTTTCTATTTGAATAAGAATACCTCTTCTTTCAATAAGGAAGATGGATGGTGAAATCGGGCAGGTAATAATTTTATCAGGTACCTTTTCTACCAATAAGCTGATTCTGCCTACTTCCAATTCTAATTTTTGGGTATCAATATCTGGTTTGATTCTCTGACCTGCTTCCGTATCTAAAACAAAAATAAGAATGCCAGAGTTATTTGGAAAATTCCAATCATGGTAGTTTTCTTCCACTTCAACATCAAAAGTAATTTTTATTACTCCTTTTATTTCATCCAGCAGGTGGGTAATAATCACGTTTCTTGCATGATCGACGTACTTGCTCTGTCCATGCTGTAACAGAATATCCTCCATCGGTGATAAAAATCCACCTATATAAGTGACAAGGTAATTTTGGGATATTGTAGTTTGACAGTTGCGAGGGCCCCTGCCGAATTTTTTTCTTAACAACTTGCTTATGTAACTGCTAATATATTCTTCCTTTTTTGTGTCAGTCATAAAGCTTAACTCCTTCGTTTCCTTAATCGGAAGGTTGCCGTTATATCCAATTAGTATGTACGAAAGTATGCTTTGTTAATATAAAGACATAAAAAAACACATTGTATTTTAGGAAGTCCTTCATTACAACATGTTTTTTTAATTATTTCATTGTATATAATTTGTTAAAGATAAAAACAAGATAATTTCTATTATTTTTATAGTCCCACATGATAAACATATCCTCAATTAAACGATTAAAGAGACCTTCAAATTGTCCTTTGTTTCTCCAATAGACTTTTTTGATTTCACAAGCCTGATGGAGCAATAATTCCACATTCCCTTTTTCATAAACTAATCTCTCTAGTGGCAACAATACTTCTTTAGATTCAATTGCACAAATATTTTGTGTGAACTTTACAACTTTTAAGCTTTCCGGTTTTTTATAGTAACTTGACCCAACATTTTCTATTAAGGCAAAAAGATTACTTTCAAAACTGTAATAAATATTCTCCTTATGGTCCGATTGAGAATTATCTAACAGAAGAATTCCTGTGTTTTTATCATAATTCCAGTCATGAAAGAAGTCATCAAAAGAAATCCCCAAAACCTTTGATACTTCCGGTAAATATTCCTCCATTACTGCATTGATTATGGAAGAACGAAATTTTATCGCCAATTCAAACTTATCCTGTTTAATTAATACTTCCTCAGCCGGGGTAATAAAATTTCGCATATACACGTAATATCTATCACCTTTTAAGATGACAGTACAGGTTTCTGGACCTTTTCCGAACCTGCGTTTGAGCAATTTACTAAATGTACTGCTAAGATAGACCAAATTCTCTTGATTAGATTTAATATGTATTCCTCCTCCTTATTAAATTAAAAATGGCCTAACTTCAAAAAGAAGTTAGGCCACGGTTCAGACGACTATATGAATAGTTTCTTCCATTTACCACACAGTTTGCGAGTATTATTTTTATGTAAAATATAAAGAATATAAAACTAATGACTGCAAGACATTAGACTATCTTATATTACCATTATTTTTACTATACTGCAATTGTTTAGATTGCAGTGGGTAATATCACTTCTATACACGTCCCTTCCGTATTACTGATTACATTAATTTTTCCACTATGCTCCTCAATGATTTCATTGCTCACCTGCATCCCAAGCCCCATGCCATGTTCCTTCGTTGTAAAAAATGGTTCGTTTATACGTTTTAATATCTCTGGCGGAATCCCACTGCCATGGTCAATAATTCGAATATGAACGCTTTCATTTAAGTGAATCCCTTCAACGATCAGCTTTCCTCCATCCTTCATTGCTTCAATTGCATTTTTAATATAGTTAATAAACACTTGTTTCATTTGATTCTCGTCCCCTACTATCGTTACCTCTAAAGCATGAAAATTTTTTATCACTTCAATATTTTTTAACAGCGTCTGCGACTCCATCAACGTTAAGACTTTGTCTAATAGGGAACGTATATCCAATTTTTTATAATCTATTTTTGTAGGCCTTGCAAGAACCATTAGTTCTTTTAGAATCATTTCCACTCGGTTGATCTCTGATTCCACAATTCTAAAGTAGGTCTTTTCTCCCTTATGCTCACCCATTATTAACTGCAGGAAGCCCTTTATCGCGGTAATGGGATTACGAATTTCATGTGCAATCCCAGCAGCTAATTGACCTGCGGCTGCTCGTTTTTCCGACAGTAATTGTCTTTCCCTCTTAATCAATGTTATATCTTTCAACACTACATAACTCCCTACCACTTCATTATTAAAAAGGACGGGAAAAGTAGTTACATTAACATCAATCGGATTTCCAGATCTAAAATTAATTTTAGAATCGAAATTCACAAGTTGTTCCCGTTGTTTTTCAATAAAAAAAGTTTGAGTTTCACTTAAAGCAGAAGAAATGAAGATATCACTCAGTTTCATTTTCTTTAGTTCGTTTCTAGAGCATTGCAAAAGCTCTTCGCAGACTTCATTGACATAAATTAATTGCCCAGACATGTTTAATATAAAGAATGAATCGGTGTCTTTTGATAGTACTGAGAAATCTTTATCTACATTCACATCGACATATATTTCAAGTAAGAAGTTTAATCGTTTCAGTTCATCCTTATCCATGTTAATACCTTCCCTCCCATTTTTGGATAAATAAAAAAAGCCAAAATAAGCGTAGTGTCCCTACGTCTTATTTTGGCTTAAATTCTAGCATCTACATATCTAGAAAATCATTACCGACTAATAATGAATGAATCTCAAAATTGAAAATGAATTGTAATTGGTTGATTAGAGCATATATCCCTATATCCACCTAAATAATATACTATTTTAACTAAATTTTCAAATAATATGGGTTTTTTATTAAATATACAAAGCTCCTTCTGAAACATAAACTTTCCAATTTTGGAAACACTACATATTAGTCTCTTCCAAAAAAGGAGAAGAAGTATGTTTAATCTTTTTAAAAACAAAAATGCCGAAAAAGAAAGTTTGGACAAGATTTTAGCCAAATCCGCTGATTATAAATGCATTGATTATTTTAACCAAAAATCAAAAGTTTCTTTTACTCTAAAGTTTTTAGCCACTTTAATTGATGAAAAAACCGTTCAAGAAAGTATACTTCCTTATTTATTGGAAGAGAATTTCAAGCAAATAGATGACGCAAAAGAAATTATCCCACTAGCTGACATTCAAATTTCGGAGGACATCTCACAAATTGAAGATAAGCTCTTTACCGGATCAGTCCTATTAACTGTAAGTGGTAAAGAAAACAGGTTCTGTTTTTTAGGAGCCCGGAAAGAAATTGGGCGAAACGTGAGCCTCCCAGAAGTTGAATTCAGCGTAATCGGTCCCAAGGAGTCCTTTGTAGAATCACTTGACCAAAATCTTAATCTAATAAGAAAAAGAGTTCCTATTAAAGAATTAATCATTGAAAAATTAACAGTCGGAACGCTTTCAAAAACAAAAGTAGCTATTCTTTACATAGAGGGGATTACAAATCCTGAGAATGTAAATACAGTCCGACAGCGAATTGAAGGCATTGAATTTGATGAGATTACAGATAGCTCGTATATTGTTCAAATTATTTCAGATAATCAAAATTCACCGTTCCCGCAGCTTCTTGACACGGAAAGACCAGACCGAATTTCTGCCATACTTGCAGAAGGCAAAGTAGCCATTTTCGTTGATGGTTCACCACATGCATTAATAGGACCCACAACACTGGTTGAATTTTTTAGCTCATTTGAGGATTATTACTTAAATTGGATACTATCTTCCTTTTTTCGCTTAATTCGTTTATTTGCCGTTGTGTTTTCTATTTTGGTTACTCCAGTATATGTGGCAACTCTTAGTTATCATTATGAATTAATACCGCAAGACTTAATGAATACCTTAGTAGCCTCTCGTAGAGCCATTCCCTTCCCCCCAATTTTGGAGGCATTATTTCTGGAATTAACGATTGAGCTTTTACGAGAAGCAGGAGCAAGATTGCCAACAAAGGTCGGTCAGACAATTGGTATCGTTGGCGGGATTGTTATTGGAACGGCTAGTGTCCAAGCTGGTCTTACGAGTAACATTCTATTAATTTTTATTGCCTTAGCAGCACTCGCTTCCTTTACAACCCCAGTCTACAGGATAGGCAACACGATTCGATTACTGCGCTTTCCCTTTTTACTTTTTGCAGAGTTATGGGGACTCTTGGGAATAGTAGTCTGCTTTTGTTTTTTATTGACCCACCTTATTCGTCTTACTTCACTAGGAAGGCCTTATTTAGAACCTTTGTACCCTCCTAGGATGCAGGACCTTAAAGATGCCTTTATACGGTTATCTTTTGATAAACAAAGAAAACGACCATTCCTGCTGAACACAAAGCAACCCAATCGTTTTCATAAAAAGGCTGCAAAGTACAAGAAAGATATAGAAGATGAATAGAGGGACCAATATGAACTCTAACGTTCCAGATAGTAAAAAGATATCTCCTTTTCTCGTATTTTTTCTTATTCATACCATGCAGTCAGGGGTAGGTATTCTGGGATTTCAAAGATTTATCGCTAAAACCGCAGGATATGATGCTTGGATGTCCATCATTCTATCGGGTTTGTTTGTCCATATACTTTTGTGGATGATGTTTAAAATGCTAAAAATAGCAGATGGCGATATGACTTCGATTCATACCTTTGTACTTGGAAAAAAAATCGGTAAAATCTTTAGTAGCTTTTTTATCCTTTACTTTTGTTTATTTATCGTAACTATCCTGCGCAGCTACATAGAGGTTGTTCAAGCATGGATGTTTCCAGAATTAAGAACATTTTGGTTTGCTCTTGCCTTTCTTATTTTAGTTATCTATATTGTGTTTGGGGGTTTTAGGACGGTAGCAGGGATTGCCTTTTTTTCGATCATATTACCATTCTACATTACTGTATTGTTTGTTGTGATCATTCCGTATTCTGACTTTACCAATCTCCTTCCAATTTTCGATCATTCGGTAAAGGAGTTACTGCATGCTAGTCGTGATATGTCGTTTACCCTATTAGGATTTGAAATCTTATTATTTTTTTACCCGTTTATTCAAAACCCAGAGAGGAGTAAAAAGTGGGCTCACTTTGGCGCATTATATACAACAATGCTTTGTATCTATTTGGCTATTCTAGCCTTTGGCTTTTTTCCGGAGGCACAATTGCAAAAAAACATATGGCCTACATTAGCAATGTGGAAAATTATTAAATTACCTTTCGTTGAACGCTTTGAGTATATTGGAGTTTCAAACTGGGGTTTAGTGATATTACCTAATATATGTATTTGTTTATGGTGCGCAAGTCGATTAGCCAAACAGCTATTTTCCATTCGCCAAAAAACATCGGTTCCGGCCATTGCCATTCTTTGTTTAATAGCCACCAGTTTGATATCAACAAGAGGACAAATTAATATACTGACAGATTATACAGCAAAGGTTGGTTTTTACTTCAATTTCATATACGTTCCATTATTGTTTGCTGGTACGTTAATAGCGAAGAAGGTGAGAAATCGTGAGAAGCATACTTAAATTGATTACCTCTGTTTTCCTAGCCCTTAACCTAATTGGCTGTGTCAAGAAAGAGGTATTAGATGATATTAGCTTAATTGAAGGAATAGGCTTCGACTTTATTGACAAAAAAAACATCCTTGGCACAGCTGTCATTCCCGTTTACCTGCCTGATCAACCACCTAAAAACAATACCTTCTCGACAAAAGCTGAGATTTCTAAGTCCATTCTGCAGGATATTCAACGACAAGCAGCTGATCCAATTGTAACCGGAAGCCTTGAGGTGGTCTTATTTAGTAAGACCTTAACCGAAAAATTAGGAATTCTGCCATTGGTTGACGCCTTTCAAAGGGACCCATCAATTGGGTCTGATCTCTATTTAGCCGTGGTAGACGGAGAAACGAAGGAATTACTTGCTGGACAATATGGTATAAGAGGAAATGCCACCTATATTTCAAAGTTGATGGAACATAATATCAGAAATGAAGATCTGCCAAAATCAAATCTGGAACTGTTTCTTAGTGATTTTTATCAAGAAGGAAAAACGCCCTTTATTCCGCAACTGAAACAAATTGGAAAAAATAAAATGAAAATTAGTGGGATATCCCTCCTTAAACATGGAAAAATGGTTGATCTGATTGAACCGGAGGAAATGTTTTTTTTCAAGCTACTCGTAGACAAATACAGTGAAGGTATGCACCAAGTCAAAATAGAAAATGGGGAAGCGGCCGTACGAAGCATTCATTCATCCCACAATTTCGAATTGACAAAAAGAAACCCTGCTGAAGTTACGATTCATATAAAGGTTGATGGAAACATCGATGAGTTTACCGGTCAAGAGCTTACTCCTAAGAATGTTCAAGAATTACAACAAAAATTTGAAAGGGACATCAGAACAGAATGCTATAGCTTGATACAGCGTTTTCAAGATAAACAAATAGACCCTATAGGAATTGGTCATTTTGTAAAAACACAGACGAGAAATTTTGATTTTAAGGATTGGAGAGAGAATCAGTATAAAAACCTTGTAGTCAAGATAAAATCAGAGGTAAAGATTACAGAATCAGGAGTCATTGAATAAAAAAAGCAAGTAGACTTGTCCATTTTAGACTTTGTCTACTTGCTTACGATCGTTTACTATTTTTTGGCTTAAACGATGCCAGTTAACAGATAAACAGCAATGACGAAGAAAGCAGCGATGGTTTTAATAATAGTGATAGCAAAAATATCACGGTAAGACTGCTTATGTGTTAACCCTGTTATTGCTAATAAGGTAATAACCGCACCGTTATGCGGCAGTGTATCCATACCACCGGAAGCCATTGAGATGACACGGTGCATTACTTCGAGCGGAATATCAAATTGATTTGCTAGTTCAATATATTTTTCTGACATCATACCAAGAGTGATGGCAATACCGGCAGACGCTGAACCAGAGATAGCAGAAAGAATATTGGTTGTAACAGCTCCATTTAGCAATGGATGACCAAATACTTTGGCAATCCCATCTCTTGCGATAGAAAAACCAGGTAAATTTGAAATAACAGCTCCAAATCCATATTCTGTTGCTGAGTTCATAATAGCAAGAAGCGCACCTGCTACTCCGACCTTCATTCCATCTTTGAAATTCATCATAACAGGTTTGCGATTATAAAGAATAGTCGCGATAATACCGACTAAAAGAGCTATTTCAACCGACCAAATTCCAATAACTTTTGAAGTTTCAATGCTAGGAAAACTCATTCCAATGGATTCGAAGTCGAAACCATTTGGATACCATTGTGGAATAATCGTTGTTAATACTTTGTTTAAAACTGCTACTAATAAAACTGGAACAAAAGCTAATATCTTACGGCCGATACTCTCTTGTTCATCTAAATTAATTGTAACTTCTTTGTCTTCCTTAATTGTACCGAAGCTGTCATAGCCTTCCCCAGCTTTTTCTGCTTTAATACGGCGAGAGTTCAAATACCACATTCCAAGGACGAAGATAAAAATGGCTCCGATAATCCCAAGCGTAGGTGCAGCGTAAAGATCTGTTTTAAAGAAGCTTGTTGGAATTACGTTTTGTACTTGCGGTGAACCAGGTAATGCATCCATTGTAAAAGTGAATGAACCAAGTGCAATTGTACCCGGAATTAAACGCTTTGGAATATTTGATTCTCTGAAAAGATGTGCAGCAAATGGATAGACTGCGAATGCTACCACCACTAAGCTAATTCCACTATAAGTTAAGATAGCGGCAAGTAAAACAATTGCTAACATTCCCCTTTTTTGACCAACGACTTGGACAATAGTAGAAGCGATTGTTTTAGCAAGTCCAGACATTTCTACTACTTTACCAAAAATGGCTCCTAACAAGAAGATTGGAAAATAAAGCTGTATGTATTCAACCATTTTCCCCATAAATACATTCGAGTAAAAAGGCAGAATCCATCCAGGTTCGGTTAAAAGTACAGCAAATAACGCACAAATAGGTGCAAAAATGATAACTGTGAATCCTCGATATGCGATAAACATCAACATTCCGAGTGCTAATAGTATAATGACTAATTCCATGATATTTCTCCTCTACCCCTGGGATGCATAACTCTACATGAAGGAACTACTTGAATAAATCCTAAAGCGTTTCCAAACATATCAATTTTTTAGTGAAGCAAGATATCGAGTTCTCACTTCACTAAACTTTTAATTGTATTTTTGCCCCTCATTAAATCTATTAATCTATTTATGATTAGCGATTCTTGTTTTTCGCAATTTCCGCTGCTACTTCAACGATCATATCCTCTTGACCGCCAACCACTTTACGTTTGCCTAGTTCAATTAAAATATCACGAGAATCTACGCCATATCTTTCAGCCGCACGTTTTGAGTGCAGGGCAAAGCTTGAGTAAACACCAGCATACCCTAGTGTGAGGCTGTCTTTTGTAATTTCTTGTGGCACTGGTAAAAGTGGTGCAATAATGTCTTCAGCTAAATCCATCATTTTATATAAATCCACTCCAGTTTTAATTCCCATCCGTTCACAAACGGCTACTAATACTTCTGTTTGTGTATTACCGGCACCTGCTCCTAAGCAGCGAACACTTCCGTCAATACGAGTAGCTCCTTCTTCAATTGCTACAAGTGTATTTGCCATCGCAAGAGATAAGTTGTTATGACCATGGAAACCAATGTTGATGCCTACAGATTGTTTAAGCGCACGAATTCGTTCGCGAACTTGACCTGGAAGCAAGTAACCTGCAGAGTCTACTACGTAGACCGAATCTGCTCCATAGCTTTCCATCAATTTAGCTTGTTCAACTAGTTTTTCAACTGGAGCCATATGGTTCATCATTAAAAAGCCAACCGTCTCCATACCTAGTTCTTTCGCATAAGCAATATGCTGTGGAGCCACGTCCGCTTCTGTTACATGTGTTGCAATACGAGCCATCTTTGCTCCTAAATTAGCTGCTTCTTTCAAATCATGCAACGTACCGATACCTGGCAATAAGAGGACAGCAATTTTCGACTTATCTGCAACGGAAACTGCTGCTTCAATTAATTCCATTTCATTTGTGTGTGAAAGTCCATACTGTAATGAAGATCCCGCTAAACCATCACCATGAGAGACTTCGATATATGGAACGTTCGCATCATTCAATGCTTTTGCGACTTTTAGTACTTGATCTACTGTAAACTGATGAGAGACTGCATGACTTCCATCTCGTAAGGCAACCTCAGTGATTAGAATATCTCTTTCGTTTGTCATTTTATTTTCCCCTTTCTACAGCTTAAACTGTTTCTTTCTTTAATAGGTTTTTAGCAAACTCTTCAGCAATCTTTACACCAGCAGCTGTCATAATATCAAGGTTTCCTGAGTATTTTGGCAGGTAATCACCGGCACCCTCTACTTGAATAAAGATTGTTACTTTATTACCTTCGAAAATAGGTTCCGTACGGAGCTGATAGCCTGGAACATAGGATTGAACGACTTCTGTCATTTCTGCAATGGATCTTCTAATACCTTCTTCGTCCATTTTCCCTTCTTCTACAAGGGTATACACTGTATCGCGCATCATAATTGGAGGTTCAGCAGGGTTTAATATCATAATTGCTTTCCCTTTTTTCGCTCCACCGACTACTTCAATCGCACGGGAAGTTGTTTCGGTAAATTCATCGATATTAGCACGAGTTCCAGGGCCAGCACTTTTACTTGAAATGGTCGCAACGATTTCAGCATACTCTACTGGACTTACACGGTTTACGGCATGGACCATTGGAATTGTAGCCTGTCCGCCGCATGTAATTAAATTGATATTTTCCTTTTCTAAATGCTCGTCAATATTAACTGCCGCACATACATATGGACCAACAGCAGCTGGTGTCATATCTATTACTTTAATACCTGCTTCTTTTAACACTTTTGCATTATAAAGATGAGCTTTTGCAGAAGTTGCATCAAAAACGATATCCGCTTTTAATTCAGGATCAGCTAGAAATCCATCAATCCCTGTAGAAACCCCTGCATACCCCATTTCTCTAGCACGGCGTAAACCGTCAGATTGTGGGTCAATCCCAATTACTGCAGTCAATTCTAAAATTTGCGAACGACCAAGCTTAATCATTAAATCTGTACCAATGTTACCTGAGCCAAGAACAGCTACTTTAACTTTTGACAAAATACTTCTCCTCCTAGAAATCACTTTATTTTTGTATGTTTTTCTTACTCTAGCTTCTTTTTAAAAGACATTACCTTTATAACCTAACGATCTTGAAATCTCAGATGCAGCCCTCTTAATCCCCGCTATTACTTTAGGAAGCATTTCTTCATCCAGTCTCATTTTAGGAGCGGCACAGCTAATTGAAGCGATTACATTTCCTTTATGATTGAATATCGGTGCGGCGATACATTTCAGCCCTAACTCGATCTCTTCATCATCGACAGCATACCCAGTCTCACGAACAGAAACTAAATGTTTTTTTATTTCATGAACATCTGTCAGCGTGTACTCTGTAAATGCTTCTAAACTTGCTTCTGATAACAGCCTATCCACGTCTTTTTCACTCAGATGAGCAAGTATTGCCTTCCCCACACCTGTACAATGAACGGGTGCTCTTTTTCCAATATGAGAGTAAATAGTAAGAGCTCTTGGACCTTCTACCTTTTCAATATAAACAACTTCATCGCGCTGTAATGTAACTAAGTGAACGGTTTCATTTAATTCATTTGCTAAATCACTAATTATTGGTCTTGCTATGTTACCAATATCGAGATGTTTACCAACAAAGTTACCTAGTGTGAAAAGTTTAATCCCCAACCTATACTTCAAATCCTCTGGATTCTGCTGCAAATAACCTCTATGTTCCAAAGTCTTAATAATTCCATGAACGGTGCTTTTTGATAATTGAAGTTTTTCACTTATCTCTTTAACACTTAGTTCTGGACTGGTGGTCAAAAACAATTCAAGGACATCCGCTGCCCTTTCAATCGATTGAATTAAACGTTCAGACATCATCTTCCTTCTTTCATTCGCCATTGTCGAACGGCGTTCGTAAATATCTAATCGATGTATTTATACTACCTTGCAACTACTAGTATGTCAATAAAATTGAATTCAATATTCTTACAAAGTAAGCTGCATTTCTATTGCAAAATAAAAAGAGCTCATCTTTTTTTGAATGAGCTCTTTTTAGGATATTAAATTACTTCAAACTGTTTAAAACCTGTTTGATCCGGTATAAAATCCAGTTTTTTATCACGAAAATAATGACGTTCACCTTTGTCAATGATGAAATGCAGGTCATCTTTTATTATCTCGCTATCATTTTCCTGAATTGAATTCTCCAATGTCAATTTCACTTTCATGAAACAACTTTTACGCATTTGTAATCGGATAAACTTAGCAGAATCTGATAATTCCATGCGGTTTTGTATTTCTGCTTTTGCAGCCTCTGTTAAAATAAACACCGTTAGCCCACCTTTAAGTCTACAAATTGGCTGTGTTAAAGTAGGCTGTTGATTTGTGCACCATTAAGGAATGCTTCATCGAATAATCACCGCAGGGACAGGCGATCTCTGCCTGTCCGAGGCGCTTCGCTTTCCGCAGGCGGTTCGGGAAGCCTCCTCGGCGCTAAAGCGCCTGCGGGGTCTCCCCTGTCCCGTCCTCCTGCAGGAGTCTCGCGCCTTCCGCACAAATCAACAGGTTCTTAAATCAACAGTATCCTTTAACACAGCCTACATATTAAAAAAACTACCCAGTAAATAAGAAATCCATTTGGTTTGGGGATGATTTCGAATATTTTCTAGTAATCCCTTAATAATTGCTCGGCCAAATGTTGGTTCATGCAACTGCTGTTTTAACAGTACTAAAGATTCCTTTTCTACTGACTCTTCCATTTCTTTTATTTCTTGATCCATTAGTAATAGAATCTGTTCTTTTGTTAAATCTTCTAATGGCGGCTCTTCAAACACCTCGATTAGCCCTTTTGAAATAAAAGGAAGTGTGGAGTTTCTAGCAAGCAGATTTGTTTTTTCCACCAATGATGTTGATAACAAATCCAAATCTAATGGTACATTATAAAACAAAAATAGCTGAGAATACATACTCATAAAGCCTTTGATACAAAATACTAAGTCATATTTTATCTCTCTTACTTTATCATCCTCATACAAACGCTCTACCATCGAAAGAATCGTTTTATCCATTAATCTGTCGTAGTAACGCATTTTCACGATGAAATCCTCATTAAAAGAACGAGACTGCTCCTTGATTAATATTTTTCCAAAATCAGAATGCTTTTGAAATGAGTTGAATATCGCATAATAAAAATTATATAGAAGATTTTCTTCATCTCTTGCACTTCTGACTAGATAGTCAATTTCAGAGGTGAATTGAATCATAAAGTGATCGATTATCTCGATAATTAATTCATCTTTTGACTTGAAAGATAGATAAAAAGCACCTTTAGAAATACCGCAATGTTCTGTTATTTGTTGGACAGATGTAGCTTCAAAACCCTGTTTAGCAAAGAGTTCTATTGCCTTTTCCATAATCAATTGTTTTTTCATCGTTTATTCTTCACTCCTAGGTTCAATCATTGACAGATGACCGGTTAGTCAGTATTATAAGTAAATGGGTTAGATAAGTCAATTAAGGGTAGGTGGAAGTGTGAAAGGTTTAGTCAACTTTGTTCTAGGAAACAAACTAGCAGTATGGTTACTTACAATCATTATTACGGTATCTGGTATTTATTCAGGTACAAAAATGAATATGGAGACAATACCAGATATTTCAATTCCATACTTAATGGTAATGGATGTATATCCTGGGGCAACTCCAGAACAAGTAATGGAAGATGTCTCCAAACCTTTAGAAAAAGCGATAGAAAATTTAAAAGGTGTAAAATCCGTTTATTCCAATTCAAATGCTAACATGGCTAGTATGCAGGTGGAATATGAATACGGTGAAGATATGGATGAAGCGAACCGTGCATTAAAATCTGCTTTAGAGGCCGTGAAGCTGCCAGAAAATGCACAGGAACCAATTATTACTGCTATTAGCATGAATATGATGCCGGTTGTCGCACTTAGTATAAGCAGTACAACAGAGGACATAGTTGAATTGACGTCAACCGTTGAGGATATCATTCTTCCAAAAATCGAGAAAATTGATGGTGTTGCCTCTGCAACCATTACAGGTCAACATATTGAAGAAGTTCAGCTTACGTATGACGAAGCAAAAATGGCTCAATATGGCTTAAAAGAAGATACTGTCAAACAAATGATACAAGCAAGTGACCTAGCGGTTTCATTAGGTCTTTACGAATTTGAAGAAGGCGAACAAGCTGTAGCAATAGATGGAAAGTTCATGACCGCTGATGAATTAAAGGAAATGCTTATTCCTGTAACACCTTCAACAACACAACCTTCACCATTTGTGAAGCTTAGCGACATTGCTGCAATTGAAGTAATTGGTAAAGTACAATCGATTTCGCGTACGAATGGTGAAAATGCAATTGCCATTCAAATTGTAAAAGGTCAAGAAGCAAACACTGTAGATGTTGTAAACAGTGTGAAGGACTTAATCGAGGAACAAAAGGAAAAAATTGATGGTCTTGTCATCGATGTATCACTCGACCAAGGTGCACCAATCGAAGAATCGGTTAAAACGATGGTTGAAAAAGCACTATTTGGTGGTTTAATTGCCGTTTTAATTATCCTTTTATTCCTACGTGATATTAAATCAACTATTATTTCCATTGTGTCGATTCCAGTTTCTATTTTTATGGCATTCCTGCTTCTTAACTGGATGGAGATTACTCTCAATATTATGACGCTCGGTGCCGTTACGGTTGCCATCGGCCGTGTAATCGATGACTCAATCGTTGTAGTTGAAAATATATATCGACGTCTTCATTTAAAAGAAGAAAAATTATCAGGTCGTGCGCTTGTCCGTGAAGCGACAATCGAAATGTTCAAACCAATCCTGTCATCAACATTAGTAACTGTTGCAGTATTTGCACCTCTTATCTTTGTTGGCGGTATGGTCGGTGAGCTATTCACGCCGTTCGCATTAACCATGACCTTTGCTCTTGGTGCTTCATTAATTGTTGCGATTACAATCGTTCCTGCGTTGTCACACTTCTTATTTAAGAAAAAGTTATATAGCGAAAAAACAGAAAGCAGCCATAAAGAGGCCGGCAAATTGGCTAACTGGTACAAAGGCATTCTTAGATGGACACTTAACCATAAGGTAATTACCTCCGTTACTGCGATTGTTTTGCTAGCAGGCAGTTTGGCGTTAACACCATTAATCGGTTTTAGCTTTATGGGCAGTGAAGAAGAAAAGGTTATGTACTTAACGTACACACCAAAAGCTGGCGAGCTAGAGGATGAAACATTAGCAAACGTTGAAGCAGTAGAAGAAGAAATGCTAAAACGTGAGGATATCGACATCGTTCAGATATCTGTAACCGAAAGTGGAGATCCAATGGCCGCGATGATGGGCGGCGGCGGAGATGGTGCGTTAATGTACTTAATCTTTGACCCAGAAATGGATAACTTCCCTGAAGTCCGTGAAGAAATTGAAGAATATGTGTTTAACATAGGACAATCCGGCGAATGGAAGAGTCAAAACTTTGCTGCTATGTCGATGTCAACTAATGAAGTTAGCTACACTTTTTACAGTGAAGATTTAGATAAACTAAATGAAGCTGTAAAAATGGTAGAAGGCGTTCTGAGTAAAAATGACCGCCTAGAAGATGTTTCTTCAAGTGCTGAGGAAGCATACGTTGAGTATACATTCAAAGTAGAACAAGATGAATTACTTCAGTATGGTTTAACAACGGGTCAAATCGTCATGATGTTAAACCCAACAAAAACTCAAGATGTATTAACAACGGTTGAAAAGGACGGTAATGTATTAGAAGTTATCGTTCAGCAGGAACAAGCTGCTCAGCCAAAATCTATTGACGATATTCTAGCAACACAAGTACCAACAGCACTGGGTACGACAATGCCGCTTTCAGAACTGGTAACAGTTGAAAAAGGTACAACATTAAATACCCTTGCACGCAGCAAAGGTGAATACTATGCAACGGTTTCAGGAACCATCCTTGATGAGGATATTTCTAAAGCTACTGCTGAGGTAGACAAAGAAATTGATAAATTAGATTTACCGAAAGGTGTTACCATTGGCGTTGCCGGAGTTCAGGCAGATATGACGGAAACATTTACACAGCTTGGTATGGCCATGCTCGCGGCGATTGCGATTGTTTACTTTATCCTAGTTGTAACCTTCCGCGAAGGTGTCGCACCGTTTGCCATTTTATTCTCATTACCATTTGCAGTGATTGGTTCATTTGTTGGTTTATTAATTGCAGGTGAAACCATTTCCGTATCTGTCATGATGGGTCTGTTGATGTTAATCGGTATCGTTGTTACGAATGCGATTGTACTCGTAGACCGGATTATTCATATGGAACGTGATGGTCTGACGATGCGTGAAGCTGTATTAGAAGCTGGAGCAACTCGTCTGCGACCAATCCTTATGACAGCTATTGCAACAATTGGAGCATTAATTCCATTAGCCATTGGCTCTGGCGGCGGTGGTTTAATCTCGAAGGGTCTAGGTATTACCGTAATCGGCGGTTTAGCAAGTTCAACGTTATTAACACTAATTATTGTCCCAATTGTTTATGAAGTATTATCTAAGATATTCAAGAAAAATCGTAAAGATATTGTAGAAGACTAATCTAAAAAAAACCTGAAAGTGACAAGTCACTTTCAGGTTTTTTAATTCCAGACAAACAATCCAACAATCATCGCACTTAACAATGAAACTGCAATTCCGCTGACGAGAAGCTTCCATACGTTCCTACCAATAATTGCAGATTTTCCCTCCCCTAGAACTGAATTAAATGTTCCATAAATCATCCCCACCGTACTAAAATTGGCAAACGATGTTAAAAATGTCGTTGCAACAGCAACTGTATGCGGTGACAATGTATCCAATTGATTTTTCAAGTCCATCATGGCGACAAATTCATTCGTTGCTAATTTTATTCCCATTAACTGAGCTACATAAAGGGCATCCTTAACAGGTAAGCCGAGCAAGAAGGCAAATGGACTAAAGATAAAAGAAAAGATTTTTTGTATCGTAAGACCCTCGATAAACACCCCTAATATTCCATTAAGAGCAGCTGTTAACGCTACATATCCAATAACCATTGCTAAAATTACGATTACCATATTCATTCCAACCAACATACTGTTTGATATCGTTGAGAAGAAGTCCTTTTTCTCCGACTTTGGCGGTTCATATATGATATCTTCTTCTTTTGGGACAGTGATCGGATTTAAGATACTGACAACAATGAGAGCATTTAAACAGTTCAATGGAATGGCACTAAAAACGTAGGTAGCTGGAACCATGGATAAATACGCACCTATTATTGAGCCGCTGATACTACTCATACTCATAATACCAAAGGTAAGTAATCGATAATCTTTTAACACTGAAAGTTGGTTCCGAATCACCGCTAGTGCTTCCGTGTTACCTAAGAACATCATTTGAATCGAGAAAAAGCTTTCTAGTTTGGGCATTCTTGAAACCTTGGAAATGAGCCAGCCCACCTTATCAATAATCCATGTCAAAATACCAAAATAAGATAAAATATCAAAAAACGTCACAATGAAAATAATCGGCAGCAGAGCACTGAAGAAAAAGTCTATTGTCTCATTTGCCATGGCACTCGGAAATACAAACGCAATCCCTTCACTCGCACAGGCAATTAACCACGTAAAGAATGCTGCGATTTGATTAATAACCCAGCTGCCAATATCTGTTCCCAACATAAACCAGGTTATGAGCAATTCGACTACAACAAGGGAGAAAATCGCTTTCCATTTAACTTCTTTCTTTTGGGGAGAACACAGAAATACAACTCCCATCACCACAAACAAGCCCAATAAATTTATTAAAAAATACATACAAGCAACTCCTAGATGTGATATTCAATGTAAAAAGCCCTTTTCTTTCATTATTCCCAACAAAAGGGAAAGAATGAAAAAAAAGAGCTTCTTCAAACATCATTTAAGGTTGTAATAAAATTTTCCCTGTACTTTTGCGGCTTTCTAGTAAAGTATGTGCGTCTGAGCCATCCTTTAAAGGGAAAATCATTGGTTCTTGTATGTTAATATTCCCTTCTAGGATCCAATCAAATAATTGTTTTGAGCGTTCTTTTCTTTCCTCTAAGGAAGTAAGAACATTCCAAAGGTCTCCGCCAGTTAATGTTTTCGAAGTATCCATAAGCATTCGTGGATCGACCAGAGCAGGGTCACCCCCTGCCATACCATAAAAAACAACGGTACCTCCAACTTTAGTAACCTCAAAGCTTTCCTGAAGAGTAGAACCTATAGATTCATAAACAACATCCACACCAAATCCATTTGTTACCTTCCTTACTTCCTCAATCCAGTTATCATTGTATAAAAAAACATGATCCGCTCCTGCTGAATATGCAGCTTTAGACTTCACAAGTGAAGAAGTAAGGCCAATAACTTGTCCGCCTAATAATTTTGCAATTTGAATAAGAATTTGACCAACGCCGCCTGCAGCAGCATGGACGAGGACTAATTTTCCTTCTTTAACCTCATAACTGTCTCTTGTTAAGTAGTGGGCTGTTAAACCTTGTAGTAATACAGCCGAAGCAGTTTCAAAGGATATCTCATCTGGTAATGGAATGGCCTTTTCCAAAGGAACTGAGACTAACTCAGCATTTGCAAATGGCACATCTGCAAATGCAATTCGATCTCCAACTTTTATTGTTGTAATGCCGGCACCGACTTTTTCCACAATTCCTGAGCCCTCATAACCCAATATATACGGGGGCTGACCGGCTAGATGATAATTCCCTTTTCGACGGTATATATCTGCAAAATTTAATCCTATCGCCTTCATCCTTACCAAGATTTCATTTTCACTAATGACAGGATCAGGAATATCTTTATATTGTAATACCTCGGGTCCACCAAAACTTTCAAAGATAAGTGCTTTCATTCTTCTGCTCCTCACATTCAAAAATATAGTTCACATTGTATAGCTTTTTAGGAGGAGATACAAAAAAACCGCTTTTAAAAATGGACGAGACGACAACTACTGACAATATATATCTTAAACAAACGTTTGATTAAATGGGCATAATCCCTTTTAAAAAATGAACTTTGAGTTATTTTCGGGGAAATTTTTGTCGTAAATTAGGCTTGGTTTTCCCTAAAAACCTTCAGTAACCTTCAGTAGCAGTCAAAAAATGCAAGGTATAACAAACTGTAACGATTTTCGACAAATTATTATGTTAATCAAACGTTTGATTAGCAGGGGCTGGAGCCCTTCCAAATAAGGCTTTAACCCCTAAAACACGTAAAATGAATGTCGGATTTTAAGGCAGATCTACTTTCTAAATTTGTGTGTTTTTTTTAGAAATAAAAAAAAACGCAGATCTATTTTGCGCTTTTCTCTACTGCGTTGCTGCTTTATTTATTCTCTTTTACTTGACCAATAACTTCCTTCAAGTCATCCTGCACGCTTTCCTTAGCGAGAGCGACATTTGAGCGATACGCTGCTCTGACAATAATATGTCCAGCCACAGGTGCTGTTAGAAATACAAAGAATATACCAAGAAATAAACGAATACTAAAAAATCCTTCTAACACGAAAAAAAGGAAGGTTCCTACAAGCGTAAAAAGGACTCCAATCGTTGACCCTTTTGAAAGTGCATGCGCGCGGGTATAAATATCAGGGAGACGGATTAATCCAACTGCACTTAAAAAGCTAAAGATGGTACCAATTAATATTAACAAAACCGCAATGTGTTCACTCGGAATTATTACGCTCAATGACCACACCTCTTTCTATATATCTCGCAAAGGCAATTGTCCCGATAAAGGAAAGGATTCCAATTAATAAAATGACTTCAAAAAAACCAGTACTTCTTATAAAAACAGAAAAAATTGCAACTCCAGAAATGATATTAATTCCTAATGCATCCAGCGCCTGAATTCTATCTGGCGCAGTCGGCCCCTTTACCAATCGAAATATGGTTGCAAATATAGCAAAACTAAGAAATACTAATGAACAAATTAAAATTCCCTGTATCATGCTCGTGTCACCTTCTTAATAGCCTTTTCAAACTTAGCCTTAGATTGAAGAACTGCATTGCTTGATTCTGGGATATCCATTGCATGGATATAAAACTTTTTACTATCTGAAGTTACTTCTACCACAACAGAACCAGGGGTTAAAGTTAGAAGTAAGGCTAGTAACGTAACCTCTAGATCCCCTTCTAGCTCTGTTTCCAAAGTAAATATCCCTGGTGTAATATTGATCTTTGGTCGAAGAATTTGTCGAATTACCAAGATACTAGATGTAAATAATTCATAAATAAACACGAAAAAAAGTTGAACAATTGCAAGTAATGTGACCAAATAGAATTTAGTAGGAAGATATCTGCGTAATATATAAAGCACCAATAAACCAAATAGGTAACCACTAAAGAATGTTAATACACTCCAATCATCCTGAAGAAACATCCAGATTACACCAATTAATAAATTAACTAATACTTGCATGGGCATCGGTACCACCCCTTTCCATATATAAAGATAACAATTTTGATCTAATGACCAAGATTGCCGCCCAAGACTGCTTCAATATATAGGCTTGGATTCATTAAGCCTTCTACCGCAATATCAACGTAATCATGAATCCCTTCTGCACCTAATCCGAGAGCAATCGTTATTATGGTAAGGATTCCTATTGGTAACATTAACCCCTTTGTCGTCCCTTTCTCATTCTCCTCTGTTAAGTCGGTATACCCCCAAAAGACATTCATAAAGATTTTCATTATCGAATACAGGACCAGAAGGCTGGTAAACAAACCAACTCCCCCCAACCATAAGTATCCTCTTTCAAAGGTCCCTTCTGTTATGAAAATTTTCCCTAAAAAGCCGC
This sequence comes from Neobacillus sp. YX16, assembly GCF_030123505.1. GTDB lineage: Bacteria > Bacillota > Bacilli > Bacillales > Cytobacillaceae > Neobacillus. The sequence goes on along the minus strand of NZ_CP126115.1, from coordinate 491,423 downwards.
TTAACGGCGGAATGCCTGACAGTGACAATGCCGCAATAAAAAACATCCAGCCTAATCCCGGGTGCAAGCGGATAAGACCGCTTATTTCTTTAAGCTTACTCGTTCCAGTAAGATGTATGATTGTTCCTCCTAAAAGGAAAATCAGTGCCTTCACAACCATATCGTGAATCAGATAGAAAAGAGATCCAGTCATCCCTTCTGTTGTATAGGATGCAACCCCTGCTAATATAAATCCCACGCCTACAATAACGTTATAGGTCAATATTCTTTTAATATCCCAAAAAGCGACTGCCCCAATTGCTCCTAATAGCATCGTTACCGCAGCTAATATTCCGATAAATAAATGGGTCACCTCTGGCTCATGATAAAAGACGAGTGTAAAAACTCTTATAATGGCATAGATTCCTACCTTCGTTAACAAAGCGGCAAAAATAGCTGAGATCGCAGTTGGAGGAGCACTGTAGGAGCCTGGAAGCCAAAAGAATAGAAAAAGACCTGCTTTTAAACTAAATACAATTAAAAATAAAATGGCAACTGTAGTCATAAGACCCTCTTGTCCAACCTCGGCAACACGAATCGAGAGGTGTGCAAAATTCAGTGTGCCGGTCATTGCATAAAGGAATGCAATAGCAACTAGAAAAAGGAAGGATGAGATGATGTTAATCAATATATATTTAATAGACTCGCTGAGCTGATTTCTCGTACCTCCCAGTGAAATCAACACATAGGATGAAACCAGCATCACTTCGAAGCAAACAAATAAATTGAAAATATCTCCGGTGATAAAGGAACCATTAACCCCAGTAATTAGAAACAAAAAAAGCGGGTAAAAGTAGTTGGCTTCTCTCTCTTTTCCAATGGAGTGAAAAGCAAATAATAAACAACAAAGTGAGACGATGCTCGTTACCAGTATCAGTATTGCTGAAAACATATCAGCCACCATACTTACCCCAAAGGGAGCTTCCCAGCCGCCTAAATGTAGAGTTTGAATCCCCTTAGTATGAATTTGAGTAATCAGCAAAAGAGTCGAAATGCTTATCGCTATTGTAGAAAGAACACTTAAAAATCTTTGCAATTTTATATTTTTCCTAAAGATCACCATAATCATTCCCACTATAATGGGGATAATGATTGGCAAAATGATCAAATTATTCATTCTTAATACCTCTCAGTTGTTCTGTATCATCCGTGCCCAACACTTTATATGCACGATAACTCAGCACTAAAAAAAGAGCTGTTGTGGCAAAATTTATCACAATGGCTGTTAATAAAAGGGCCTGTGGTAATGAATCTGCATATGTTAGATTCTTGATTCCAAGCAGCGGCGGTCCTCCCTTTTTTAACCCTCCCATTGTGATAATCAGTAGATTGACGCCATGTCCAAGAATCGAGGTCCCCAAAATGATTCTTAATAAGGTTTTCGTCAAAATCAAGTAAACACCAATAGCAAATAATATACCAACAAGGATAGACATTAACGTTTCCATTATCGATCATCACCAATATTCATTATTATCGTCATAGAGGTTCCAATAACAGCTAAAGCTACCCCTACATCAAAAATCACGGCTGTAGCAAGCTCTGTCTTGCCGAATATCGGCAGCTCAAAGTAGCCAAACGATTGAGATAAAAATGGAGCATCTAGAACCATACCACCTACTCCCGTCAAAACAGCAATTAACACCCCTACTGCAGCCACCACTTTAAAATCGACTGGAATATTATTACGAACTGTTTCAATATCAAATGTTAAAAACATGAGGATTAAGCCTGAAGCAAAGACCAAGCCACCGATAAATCCACCGCCGGGAAAATGATGTCCTGAGATAAAAAGATTAATGGCAAACGTAAAAATAATCACGACTGCAACTTTAGTTACACTTCGAATGATAACATCATTTGGCTTCTTCATTTCCATCCCTCCCCGGAGGTCTAACCTTGATTAATGTATACACACCAATACCAGCAATACATAAAACTAGAATCTCGAGCATCGTATCAATCCCGCGAAAATCCACGAGGATTGAGTTTACAATATTTTTTGCTCCTGCTAATTCATAAGAATTCTCATAAAAACTTGAAATCGATTCAAATAAACGATTGCCATTGGCAGATAATGCAACTAGTGTAACAACTGCACCAACCCCGATTGATATGACTGCATTTACTGCTTTGAACTGTATTCGGCTTATTTCCTTTCTCAACTCAGGCAAGTGGTAGAAGCATAGCAAGAATAATGCAGTGGTAACTGTCTCCACAACTAATTGCGTTAATGCCAAGTCGGGTGCTCTAAATAGCACAAAGAAAAAGGAAACTAGGAATCCAAGTGCACCAACAGCAGCAATGGAGGTCAACCGGTTTTTTGAAAACAGTACGGTTATTGCCGTAATGATCATCGCAGTCATTAATCCCGCTTCAAAAAAATTGGCAGGAGCATCTTTAGATGGGTCAAAAGAAAATCCATCAAAGAACCACATCGCTCCGCCGACAACAAGGATGATAAACGAAAATATATATACTAAATAATCACGGATAAACCCTGTCATGTACCTCTCTGTTATGAACTTCGATATGCTTTCCATTTTTTCCAGGCCAAGATTATACATACTATTTAACGTGAAATTGTCCGGATATAGGTAATAAATTCGATACCATTTTTTTAGATAAATGTACAACAATGTGCCCAGCCCAATAACTCCAAAGGTCATATATAACTCAGTATTCCAACCATGCCAAGCACTAATTTTCACTTTCAATTCACCTGTATCAGCCAGTGTAGGTAACACTGCATACAGGGCAGGTTTTAATAAGTATTGTGAAAGGACATTCGGAAAAAAGAAAATAATAATAACTAGAGAACCAAGGACAAGTGGAGAAATTAACATCCCAATTGGTGCCTCGTGTACTACCCTGCCTAATTTTTCTGATTTATTCTTACCTCTAAAGGTTTTAAAAACAAGAATCATGCTATAAATAAAGGTAAAAACACTGGCAATCCAGGCGATGATTGGTATAGCCATACCGAATGTCTCTGCATTAAACACAGACATTGTTGATACATTTAATACCGCAGTAAAAAACATTTCCTTACTTAGAAAACCATTAAATGGTGGAAGGCCAGCCATTGCAAAGCTTCCAATCACGGTTAGGGTAAAAGATATAGGCATTAGGTGCATCAAGCCCCCCAACCTGCGGATATCTCGAGTTCCTGTCTCATGGTCAATAATACCAACAACCATAAACAGACAGCCTTTAAATGTAGAATGATTAACTAAGTGGAAAATCGCAGCAAATATTGCCATGGCATATACAGAGGAATCCGTACCAACTCCATAATATAAGGAGGCAGACCCTAAACCAAGTAGGCTCATGATTAATCCTAATTGACTAATCGTTGAGTAGGCCAATAAAGCCTTAAGGTCCGTTTGTCTCACTGCATTTACAGATCCATATAATAAAGTTATCAATCCTACCCCTGTTACAAGCCAAAACCATTCTGCTGCACCACCGAAAATCGGTGTCATACGGGCAACTAAATAAATCCCTGCTTTCACCATTGTTGCAGAATGTAAATAAGCACTTATTGGGGTAGGCGCCTCCATTGCATCGGGTAACCAAATACTAAATGGGAATTGCGCTGACTTTGTAAACGCTCCGATTAATATTAATATCATTCCAGGAATAAACAATGAATGCGATGAAATATCAGTTGAATTGCGTATCATTTCACGAATGCTATACGTATCCGTAATCATAGAGAGCAAGATGAAGCCTGCCAGCATCGCCAGCCCGCCAAAAATCGTAATCAACATTGATTTTTGTGCACCATAACGTGATTTTTCACGTTCATACCAATACGCAATTAATAAGAAAGATGATATACTTGTTGTTTCCCAAAAGACATATAAAACAAAAATATTATCAGAAAATACTAGACCGAGCATAGCTCCCATAAATATCAATAAATACACATAGAAATTATTTAGTGCTTCCCGATGTTTAGACAGATAGAAAATAGAATAAAGGATAACTAATGTACCAATTCCGGAAATTAACAATCCTAGAATTAGGCTTAATCCATCCATATATGTTATGAAGTTAATATCGTAGGCTGGAATCCATGGAACAGTTTCTGTGAAAGTATTCCCTTCTGAAATATTGGGTATATAAGTTAATAAATAAGCAAATATCACTAAAGGAATAAATAGGACAAACCATCCCGTATGAATACGTGGTGTCAATTGTTTATAAATATAGGGGACCGCGATTGCAAAAAGAAATGGAATAAAAATCATAATGTGTAACCAAGAAGACATCATATCCCTCCCTATTAGTTTTTACAAAATAGTACATTATTGTAATTAGATTGACTGAAAGTGTAGCATGGGTTATAGTCATACATAGTCTATTAAACGTGGTCTAAAATCGGGTTTCAGTAATTACGATTCCGAGGTGAACTAAAAGTGAAAAAAATGAAAGAGCGCATGGACGAAAGTATCCTCGTCTGTGTTTATTATGGTCCTAATGGTGAACGTCTCATTCAACGGGGCTGTAAAATTGCCAATATGCTTGATTGTCCACTATACATCCTAACCGTAGATCCTAAACCATTTGATGATTTGGATGCAGAAAAATCAAACTATATTGCAAGATGGAAACAATTAGCTTCCGAGCATAGTGCTGACGCATTTATTATTAAGGATAATGAACAAAGACCGATTTCAAAAGTGATTGCAGAGGTTGCCAGAGAAAAGAACATTACACAAATCATACTCGGTCAAACTGCTCAAAGTCGTTGGGAACAAATCGCTAAGGGGTCGATTATTAACTCTTTACTACGTGAAATTCCATTTGTTGATCTTCATATTATATCTGTGGCCCGTTTCCTAAAAAATCCTGATAGACATTTCGAAAAAGGTGTACGAGCGTATCTTGTTAAGGATAATAATAACTACCGCCTAATCTTTAAACATACAAAGGATATAGAGTTTGAAGGGATTTTCTTTAAGGAATACGGAACTGATTTTAATAATGGTATTTTCAAATTTATGAAAGACAAGGAAACATTACAAGTCCAAGTAAATGAGAATATTGTTAAGGATTTAACAAACGTTGATATGGATACGAACTTATCTTCTGATGATGACTTTTTATAAGGATATCTCCTCCACCCTCGGTTGGAGGTTTTTTCATTTTATAAATTTACATCCAATTTAATCAACGGTTTCTCATTTTTACTTATCCCAATATATCTTAATGTTTCTGATGGGGAATGATGGTGATAAATACTCATTAGAATTGAGATGGCAATCCCTTTTCGATAGGCGTGATAGCCGAATGTTTTTCTAAGAGTATGAGTACCTATTTTACCTGGAATCCCAACCTCTTTTGCGGCTGTATTAATAATTCTGTATGCTTGCTGACGGGTAATTGGCTGATTATTCTTTTTGGACTTAAACAAATAATCACTATCGTTAAAAACATATGTTTTCAAGTAATCCTCAAACGCTAGTTTAACGTTATTATTTAAATAGTAAGCTTTTGTATCATCACTATTGGTTTCCTTTAAATGCAAAAACTCCTTTATCCCCGTTCCATCCCAAATATCCTCAATCTTTATTGAAAGTAAATCACTAATTCTTATTCCAGTATTAATCCCAAGAACAAAAAGCAAAAGGTCTCTTTTTGACTGCTTCCGTAATATTTCTTTTATTGCATTAATACTTTCAACGTCTCTTATAGGCTCAACATACTCCATAGGCGGCCTCCTAGAACCTCCACGAATTCCACTAAATAAGTTACATAACTACAACATAACATAGACTAAGTTACATTACAAACGATTGAATCGGCACTTAATCGAACTTTTCACTAAATATTTTTACAAAAAAATCATCCGTCGTATTGAAGACGGATGACTTCTTCTTTCCTTATCATTTTCAAAAGCACCTTTTTTTATTTAATATAAAAAGAGTTCCTCCAAGTGTAAACACAGAAATATATTTACTTGCTAGAATTAGATAGGAAGTGGTTTGACTATCTAAGGTAATATGAGGAATTAGAAATAGGCCATAAACCACCAACAGACCAAAAGCGAGAATGGAAAAAGCATTTTTAAAAGCTTTATCTATTATTACTTCGCTTTTTTCCTCTTCGGAGTTTGTGAAAATGATAACGGCATAAGCAATGACTAAGATGATAAGATAAGCTAATCCTATAACCGCATAATGGATGTTCATGTTTGATATCCTCCTTTTCAAAAAATGATTTAGAAGTAATCACTCATACGACCAGCCGCCAAAATCTAAAAATATTGTCACGAAACCCAAAACAATTTCTATATACGAAAAGCCCGCCGCAAAAGGACATAATAATCCCAAAGTGACAGACTCCACCCAAAAAACAAATATATAAACGTATAACTTATTTAACCAATTATTATATTTCAATCTTATTATCTCATAAAGATTTATGATTTTGAAGTATATTGTCCTCCCTGTATTTTATTGCTAATTCTTAAAAAAAGTTCCTATCGTATTTATCTTCCTTCAGATTTTTGAGTAAATGTTAATAAGCAAAATAAACCGAAACTAAGTAGCAGTGTCGCCCCGCCGCCAATATAAACGATTAAGTTGACAGTCCTTGGAAGGAAATTAAAAATATTTAGTGCCATCCCTGCTGTTAAACCGACAACTCCAACCACCGCTGAATACACATGTAACGCTGACAGTACTTTCGCACTTGGTTGAAATACCCGATAATAAACTGCCCATGAAAAGATTGAAAGCCATCCGACCACTAATACATGAGCATGTACAGGTCTAAATGCATAATCATACGACCCTGCCATATGTCCTCCCATTAGGGCGCCGATTAAGCCGAAAACAGCTGATAACCTTAATAACAAATTACTATATTTCATATTCATTATATGGATTTCCCCTCTTTTTCTACTAAATTTCCATCCTTCATTGTATAAATACGATCACATAATGACAGAATTTGCTCGTCATGCGTGACTATTATGGCTGCTTTTTTATACTGTTTTACCATATTTGAAATAAGCTTCATAACAGCTAAACTTCTGCTGGAATCTAAACTTGCTGTAGGCTCATCCGCCAAAATAATTTCTGGATGGTTTACGAAAGCTCTTGCAATCGCTGCTCTTTGTTTTTCTCCCCCCGATAGTTGGTGTGGATAGTGCTTTGCTCTGTGGAGTAAACCCACCTTTTCTAGAAGAAGATAGCAAAACCCCTTTGATTCTGCATTCCATTGTTTGGCCATTTTTAGGACGAAAAATAAATTCTCCTCTACATTTAAATAGGGAACAAGATTAGATGTTTGAAAGATATAGCCGATTTGATTCAGTCTTATATTTGCTTTATCCGACTCATTACAATTATTTATATTAACACCATTAACAATTACTTCGCCATCATCAGGTGTTAACAAAGCACCTGCTATCGCAAGAAATGTACTTTTCCCTGACCCAGAAGGACCTATAATCGCAGCTATTTCTCCATTTTTAATTTTAAAAGAAAGGCCCTTTAAGATATCTACTGTTTTATCGCCATCTTCATACATTTTAGTGACACGTTTTAAACTAAGTGGATATTGGCTTTGCATTGTTATTCCATCCTTCCCATTGCCTGAATTGGGTCTGCTTGAATAATATTAAATGTTGATAGTAAACTCCCAAATATGGAAACAATCGCGATGATTCCTGAGAATTTTGCTATTTGAATAGGATCAAATAGGAACGGAATATCCTCCGGAAGAACCAAGAAGATGACCCAGGTAAATCCAACTGCAGCAATCAAACTAATAATCGTCAATATCACGACCTGTAACAGGGTCGATTTACATAGAAAGGCTGTTTTTGCCCCGATGGCTTTCAATATTCCAAACTGATTTGTCTTTTGGATGGTCATGATGTAGAAAAAGGCTGCTAATACGAAAACCGCAATGACAATTAAAAAAGCAAGCATCATAAACAATGAATTTTGCTCTGCTTCATATCCTGGAATTCCTTTCACAACTAGGTCTTTTTCTATCCATACTCCATCATTAACTTTGTTTGAAATATCCTCCATCGAATTCGTGCTATTTTTAACGACAATGGCACTATAGAATGGTTCGATATTAATTTCTTTCCAAGTGTCAAAAGTGATAAAGGCAACAGGTGTATGACTGAAGGTTTGTTCGTTAGTGAACCCAATGACCTCAAGTGAAGCTCCAGATTTTTCATCCCTTACTATCTGACCTATCTTGATTCCTTCTTGCTTTAATGATGCGTCTAGAACCACCTCATTGACTTTATTATTAAAGAATCCTTTTCCTTCTTTAATAATCGGTTCAAGGAAACTTGTTGAATTGATTGCCATTAAAGTCACTTCAATATCCTTATCGGATTTTTCTATACCAATTGAAGTCATACTGACACCGAGGGGCTGCAAGTTAGCAGAAAAAATGTCCTCACTAATTTCTCCCATCTTTATCTTAGAACGATCAATACGGTTCTCAGAATCTTTATCAAGAAAGAAGGATTCTGCGTTAATTTTTTTTATTGAGGAGGCATTGTCCATAGACAAACCATTTGCTAGACCACTAATAATAAAAACTAAGGATGCAACAAAAAACAATATAAATAAGATGAGTAAATATCGAACCTTGTAAAAGGTCATTTCCTTTATGGAATGAGATAACAAAAAAATTCACCTTCCCTTTCATGATTTCATAAGGAGTGTACCTAATGAATATGAACGGACGATGAATTTGAAATTACAATTCTGTAGGTTACTAGTGCTTGGCCCTGGTAACTTAATTATTTTGGAAGTATAACTGTAAAGTTAGTGCCAATGTCTTTTACACTTTCCACTACTATTTTTCCTCGATGCAATTGTACAATACTTTGAACGATGGAAAGCCCCAATCCCGTTCCTTCAACCGCTTTAGACCTGGATGGATCTGCACGGTAAAAACGATCATATATTCGCTCTATTTGTGAACTTTCCAATCCGATTCCTGAATCCTTAAATTGGACTTCAATGTAGTCATTCAAGCTCGTTACAATAATATCGATACTGCCATTCTCCACATTATATTTTATTGCATTGGTTAATAGGTTTTCCCACACCGAATATAACAAAAAAGGATCCCCCGTCATTTTTGTCTCTGGAAGTGAGTAGCTTAACATAAGCTCCCTTTCGTTTATTCTCCAGCTAAATTGCTGAATAACACTTTTAATTTGTTCTGCCACATCGAATTCTTTTACATCTATCAACTCCTTCTTGCTCTCTATCGAAGAGAGAAGAAGCAGCTGTTTTGAAAGATTAGATAATCGATTGATTTCTGAATGAATGACTTTTATGTAATTTTGCCTTTTCTCCTTGGAAATTCCCTCATCATCTAATAAATTCAAATAGCCTTTTATGTTCGTGAGCGGTGATTGGATATCATGGGAGACGTTAGAAATAAACTCTTTTCTCAACTTATCTACTTTTTCCAACTTTCTTGACATATTCATAAAGCTTCCAGCCAAGTCTCCTATTTCATCTTTTCGATTAATATCCAAATGAATCGTGAAATTACCCTCAGATAATATTTTTGTTGCCTGATTTAATTTAACAACCGGATTTACTAAGAATTTTGAGCCTATTAATACAAATAAAATACTTAATAAAATGGAAGTAAGCAAGAGCCAAGCAAACAATAAATGCATCTCATTAAACATCAGTTTAATATCCGGACGGATGAATAGGGCAAATTTTCGTTGTTGGTATGTAAACGGAACTCCAACTGTATTCTTTAATTCATTTGCAAAGAATCCAGTAACAAATGTCTTATGTGGAAATTGATTAATACCATGATAGATTTCACCAGCAATAACCGTGTCCATTGCCTTTTTTGATAGGGTTGTATCCCTATATGCATTCCCGAAAAACTGCTCCACTCCATCATCATTTACGATATATATCTGATAACCAATCAATCCTATATGATTTAAGTAATTGTTCAAATTAATGTTAGGATCCTTCTGAATATATTTTGAAATCTCTAATGCAAAATTTGTGATTTTATCATCATTTTGAGGTTTAAGGGAGTGTTGATAATACAAATTTGAAATAACAAAGGATAAAACTCCACTTAGCACCATAATGAATATGGTCGTAAGAGCAAACTTACCATAAAGAGATTTCATTTATTGGACCTCCAAGGAGTAGCCTACACCTCTTATGGTCTTGATGGAAAACGCTTCAGATACATGCTTAAACCTTTCTCTTAAACGTTTAATATGAACGTCAACTGTTCTTTCGTCTCCTTCATATTCCAATCCCCATACTTGCTCAATCAATTGATTTCGATTGAAAACCTGATTTGGGTGGGAGGCCAGGAAATACAATAGATCGAATTCCTTTAAAGGTAACATATACGTCTTTTGAGCTATTTCCACTTCATAGCTCTTTTTATTAATAAAAAGATTTCCTATTTTTATATCGGATTCATTCAATCTTCCGTACCTTCTTAGCAGCGCATTTACCCTAAAAAGCAATTCCTTCGGCTCAAAAGGTTTTACTAAATAGTCATCTGTCCCTGAGCGATATCCCTTTTCCTTATCTTCAATTTGGCTTTTGGCAGTAAGCAAAATGATGGGGATATCATTGATTTTGCGGAGTTCTTCGGTCAAGCTGTACCCATCCATTTTCGGCATCATAATATCTATGATAGCCAAGTCGCATAATTCCTTCTCAATAAGCCTTAGTCCCTCTACTCCATCTGCTGCCTCTACAACCTTGTAGCCTTCTTTCATTAATAAATCCTTAACTAGATAACGGATATGCTGATCATCATCAACAACAAGAATACTCTTCATGCAACTCACCTATATACAATGGCTAAGCCCTTCAAGAAATTTCTGGCGTATTTATCAAGGCACTGCTTATAATTCTTATGACCTTCTTTTCTTAATATCGCGCTTAATTCACCTTTTGTTACGGTAATTCCTGCTTTTTCAAATATATCGAGCATATCCTCACTTGTTAATGCCAACGCTATCTTCAGCTTCTTTAATAGCATATTATTAACACTTTCTTTACTCTTTGTGTTTACTTGAATATCAGGTTGTCCTGGCCTTGGTTCTTGTTTGCCTCTTTTAAAAGTAATAAAACCATTTAAAAAAGACTCTACCATACTATTCGTACATTTAATGTAATCTTCATCTTCTGTTGAATCATTATAGTAATCATCTTCGTCATCGTAACTGTCTTTTGGTTTTGTCAGTATTTTGAGTACATCCTCTTTTGTTACATCAATGCCGCCAAGTTTAAATATCTCTACCATATCGGTATTTTTTATATCCAGTGCATACCGTAATCGAATTAATATATCATTATTCTCCATTTTTATAATCCTCCAATATAATTGCTATTTGCCTAGCACAAGTATATCCGTTTCAAATGTTAAACAGTCATTTTCCAACTTGATAAAGCTAACCAGTTCTCCTGCTCCTCATAATCTGGGATTATTTTACCCACAAGGCGCCAAAAGGAGCGATCATGATTCAGATGGACCATATGGCACATTTCGTGAACGACTACATAGTCAATCACCTTCTGTGGTGCCATCGCCAGTTTCCAATTAAATGTCAACTGCAGCTTGGAATCACAGGTTCCCCAGTTCGTCTTATTATCTGTAATACGGATAGAGCGTGGTTTTACTTTAAAGTTGCTTTGAAAGGAACGAATACTCTTTTCTACTAACATTTTGCACTGCTGGTAGTAAAATCGTTTCAAAGCTTGTTTTACTTTTTCATCTTCAAGTTGTTTCACAAATATATGTAACTTCTCCTCTTCAAAAACTGCATAGTCTTGTTGTACTTCCGTATCTTGAGTAATCTGAATGGGATATTCATTTCCTAAATAAAGAAAGCTCTCGCCATGTTCATAGGCCTTTGCCGTTGGTCCAAGGGATCTAGCCTTCATTTCTTTTAGCTTTAGCTGAATCCAATCCCATTTTCCCTCTAATGCTAGAATCACTCGTTCATCGGATATCCCCTTAGGAACGTGTACTTCAACATATCCATTACTATCTATATGAATGCTCATCGATGTACGCTTTTTATACTTTACCTCAAATCTAATTGTCTGACCTAAATAGGTATGAATCATCTTATCACCTCAAGACCAAGGGAAAGACCATGGGGACGGTTCTCCTGGCCAAAAATTTCAAAAAAAAGTTAGAGTAGAAGTAATAATTCTACTCTAACTCAATAATGATTGTAAACAAGCGTACTCTTCTACTATTATATATAGACTGTTTCTTTGTTAGCAATTTCCAAAGATAATACTTTTATTAAAACCTATATATCAACAAAATTCATTGCGATTATTTGTTAATTAAACGTTTGATTAAAACAGCCTCTAATCGCTTCATAACTTGATTTAACTCATTTAAACAGAAATAAAATTGTCGATTACACCCCAGTTAAGCGTTCATCACTTTAATAAAAACATTTAATTCTACATTAACTCCTATAAATCCACTTACCTGCTAATGAAATTCATTAATTAAACGTTTGATTGAAAACAGGTGGAAGCTCTTCTTTAAAGCAGTTCGCGGCTAATTTCCCATGCAATAATTGTCGAGGAAATAATTACTTTTTTATTAAACAACTGATTATTCTCTCTGTAAAAACTAAAAAGCAACAAACTATATCAATTTCCTCATATTTCGATATCAATCAAACGTTTGATTAGATTCATAATAAATCCCTTTATATCAACGGTTCTAGCGAAAAAGTGAGTAGGAATTTTAGCGGAATTCCACAAGAAATCTCAGCTTCCTTTTGGTTTTTCTGCTTCCCTTCGCTTTTCCTTTATACAACTTACCCCAATCAGGCCAATCATAGAAAAGATAACTGGAGTAATGAAACCGTAGAAGTATCCATCACCCATACTGCCTGAAGCAAGCTGAAAATGATCTAATACCATTCCAAAAATACTTGGCAGCAGGACCGCACTTAAGAAACCGCCCGTATTCGCAAACCCAGAGACAACGCCAGAATCAATTATAGGAAATGATTGACGGACGACAGCAAAGGTTAAGGCACTTGCTCCATACCCAAAGCCAATAATGAAAAACAGCATAATGAGCATGAATAATGGGGGATTCCCTTTAAATAAAAGAAATGTTGCCCAACACAATAAAATAGTGCTATGAACAACAACATATGGCTTTTTAATTGTTTCCAACCGGCTTGAAAGCCAACTAGTCAGTGGAGCACCCATAAGTGCCCCAATCATACCAACCATAATGAGTTGACTTGCATCTGATCGTGTCATTCCATACACATTCATCCCAAAAGGTACCGCCCACGAACCGATAAATCCTACATACGCGCCGACTATTCCAAAATGGCAAAAGAATAAAGCCCAAGCTTGCCGGTTCGAAAAAATTCTACGGAGTAATGAGATGGTTTTTTCACGATGAATTTCATCTTTTACAACTGCCGATTCATTAAGTTGTTTTGTTTTTTTTATAAGGACAAAATAAAGGAGGATCCCACATAGAAACAATAATAGTCCCACTGAAAAAAATGCTGGCCTCCAGCCTAGTAAACTAATCCACGTGGTGAACGGGACAGTTGCCAAGAGGAATCCAAGACTTCCGGCCATTCCCGCGAAGCCTATTAAACGTACAAATTCCTTCACTTTAAACCACTGTCCTAGAATCAATACCATATTAACCCAAATAGTCGCATCCCCTGTCCCTGTCAGTATTCTGGCAAAAAACAGGACAAATTCATGCGTCCCCAAACTGTAAATAATTGTACCTAAACCCGTAAGGATTGCACCTATAATAAGAAAAAAGTTGGGTCCATACCGATCAGCCAGAATACCCATCGGAATTTGCAATCCCGTGTATACAAAAAATTGAATACTGGTCAGTAATCCAATTGTTGATGCAGTTACATTAAACTCCCTCATTACTTGGTCTGTGATTAATCCCGGAGCGGTTCGTTGGCTCGCCATTAACAAATAAGTGAACAAAACAGAAGCAAATACAACCCATCTAAATCGGCTATTTTGTTTGTCCATGATTTCTACTCCTGTTAGCAGCTTTTACTCTTATATATATGGATTTTCTGTTAAGTTAGAAACACAGGTTAAAAAATCAAAAAAAGCAACCCCCTTCAAGGGTAGTTGCCTTTACTCTTATAGTGACCGTAGCACCTGCATTTTCTTTGTTTCGGTCACTATAGAGCTCTTATAATTACCATGGCGCCTGCATTTTTTTCATTTCGGTCACTATAGAGCTCTTATAGTGACCGTGGCACCTACATTTTTTTCGTTTCGGTCACTATAAAGCTCTTATAATGACCGTGGCACCTGCATTTTTTTCGTTTCGGTCACTATAGAGCTCTTGTAGTGATAGTTAAACGCATGTAAAAAATCAGGCCAAAAATAAGTCAGAGGACAGATAACGTTCTCCCGTGTCCGGCGCTAAGCAAAGAACTCTAGCAGAGGATGGCAGTTTTTTGGCTACCTCGACAGCAAAATACGCAGAAGATGCTCCTGACGCACCTACAAAGATCCCTTCTTCTGAAGCAAGCCGGCGTGCCGTCACTTGGGCATCTTCATCCTTAATAAGCAAAATCTCATCAAAAATAGAACGATTTAAAATTGTTGGTATAAAGCCCGGCCCTGTTCCTGGAATTTTATGTGGGCCAGGTTCACCGCCTGATAACACAGGGGATCCAAACGGTTCTACTACATAAATTTTTAAATTTGGAATATGCTTTTTCAACTCTTCCCCTACCCCTGTTACCGTTCCGCCTGTGCCTGCTGTCAACACAAGAGCGTCCAAATTCCCATCAAAAGCTTCTAGAATCTCAACTGCAGTCGTTTCACGATGTGCATCGGCATTTGCAGGATTCTCAAATTGCATGGGAATAAAACTATCATTAAATGTTTCAGCCAATCGATTTGCTTCCTCAATCGCTCCTTGCATTCGCAAACTTGCTGGAGTTAAATGAACTTCCGCCCCATACGCTTTTAAAATTTTCACACGCTCAAGAGTCGCATTATCAGGCATCGTAATAATACAACGATATCCTTTTACCGCACATACCATAGCAATTCCAATACCAGTATTACCAGAAGTCGGCTCGATAACGGTACTCTTTCCTGGAATTAACTTTCCCTCTTTTTCTGCACGTTCAATCATAGTAATGGACGCACGATCTTTTACACTTCCTCCAGGGTTAAACGATTCCAACTTTATGTAAACTTCCCCGCCCACTGGACCAGGTAATTTATTCAATTTAACAATCGGAGTTTTTCCGATTAAATCAAGAATTGAGCTGTAAAGTTTCACTGCCTTTCCGCCTTTCGATATAAATTAATAAAAATCCCCAATGGTAACTCCTTATAGGGGAATACAACTATCATTATACCCTTAATCATAAAAAAAAGGATTAGACACTACTCATAGTAGGCTCTAACCCTTTTACCATTTTTATATAGTAACAACAGTATTCGTTTCCGCAGCCTCTATAATACCTACTATCACTTTTAAAGAAGACAGAGCATCAGTCCCTGATACTAACGGTTCTCGGTTGAGGCGAACACAGTTAATAAATTCATCGATGACACCACTATTTGTCTGATTATCATTTGTTTGGATGCTTTCGATTTGATAACGGACCTTCTCACCATTATCGTGAATCACTTCTAATTGGTATTCATGATTGTAATAGATTTTTAGAATCCCTTTTTCAAAGTAGATGATGGTGCTATTATCTTCCTCTCCATAATAGGTCCAGGAAAAAGAAGCATTGCCTAAACGTCCTTTTTTCGTTTTTAAACTACAAACGATGTTGTCGGATACTTCAATCGGATGACCATTTTCATCTACTTTATCCAAAGCCCCTTGAAATGCACTGACTTGCTCAATTTCGTCATCTAGTAAGAAATGGATTAAATCAATTTTGTGAATCCCTAAATCTCCGGCTACACCAAGACTTGAACGCTCTTTTTTAAAAAACCATGTAGAGTTTGATTTATTGACACCCCATTGTTCCGGTCCAGAGTGTCCGAAATTTGTTTTAAAGGTAAGGACTTTTCCAAGCTCTTCATTTTTAATTATTTCTTTTGCCTTTTGATGAGCCCTTGTGAACCTTTGGTTATGATCGACCATTAATTTATTCCCTGATTTTTTTTGAGCTTCGATAATTTCCTGAGCTTGCTCCACTGTTAATGAAATAGGTTTCTCACATAATACATGCTTTCCATTCAGCAAGGCTTTCGTCGAATAGATGTGATGATACTCATTCGATGAGCAGTCACTAATCACTTGTACTTCAGGATCCTCTAGCAGTTCTTCAACTGTTTGAGCAACACAGCCGCCAAACAGATTTGCTAATGTATACGCTCTTTCTGGATTTCGGTCATAAAAAACAATTTCATCTACAAAAGGATTGGCTTTATATTCAGGCGCATGCCGTAACTTTGTAATGGAGCCGCATCCAATAATACCTGCTTTTATACCCAACTGCTTTTCCTCCTACTCTCTCTTTTGGAATACTACTGCGATGATAATAATTAATCCTTTTACAAACCCTTGGAGATGTGGAGAAACGTTCATTAAGTTCATCATATTATTCAAAATACCTAAGATTAGCACACCAAAAAATGTACCCATAATCTTACCACGGCCGCCAGTCATTCTTGTACCTCCAATGATAACAGCCGCAATCGCATCTAATTCATATTGAACGCCTGAACTTGAAGAAGAAATTGAGTTTAATCTAGAGGTTTCAATGATTGCTGCTACACTCACAAGTAATCCTACCAAGGTATAGACACCCATTTTCACTCGGTCTACTCGGATTGCTGAAAGAAGTGCTGCTTTCTCATTACTGCCGAGGGCATATACATAACGTCCAAAACGCGTCTTATGCATTAAAATATATACAAGTGCTGTCATAGCAAAGAAAATAATAACAGGAAAGTCAAATATCCATAAATCACTATTTGCAATGGCTGTGAAGCTAGAAACTTCCCCTGAAATACTGCCTCCTTCTGCAATATACAGGGCAATCGATCTCGCCGCAGCCATCATTCCCAGGGTCGCAATAAACGAAGCAATTCTCCCTTTTGCTACCATTAATCCATTTAAGAATCCTGCGAATGAGCCTACTACCAATGCCGTTAAGATAGCAACCAAAATGCTGCCAGTTGCATTTAAGGCTAAAACAGTTATAACACCAACGAATACCAGAACGGATCCAACCGATAAGTCAATTCCGCCAGAAAGCATAACAACGGTCATACCTAAAGCTACAATGCCAATAATCGAAACTTGCATTAATATATTCAGCTGGTTATTGATATCTAAAAATCTAGGATTCATTATCGCTGCAGCAATAAAAATTACTAAGAAGGCAATAATGACGCTATACTCGGACCATAGCCAAGAGAGGCGACCTTTTGTAGTTGAGGTTTGCTGATTTGGTTGTTTGATTGTATTTACATTAGCCAATTTTATCGGCCTCCCTCTTTGAGCCAGTTGCATAACTCATAATCTCATCTTCTGTTACTTGTTCTCCCTTAAATCGGGCTGTGATTTCCCCTTGGTACATGACATAGATGTGATGACAAATCTTTTGTACTTCAGGTGCCTCTGAGGATAGAATAATAACAGCTTTTCCTTGTTCAGCTAATGACACGATTTGCTGATAAATCTCTTGCTTCGCCCCAACATCAATCCCCTGTGTTGGATTATCAAAAATAATGATATCTGTATCTACCTCAAGCCATTTAGCAATAATGACTTTTTGTTGATTTCCACCACTTAGCTTATCAATCGTTATACGTGGATTGTGAACTTTAATGTTCAGCTTATCCTTATAATAGTAGAATTTCTCCCTTTCCTGTCTATCTTGGATAAAGCCCGATTTTTCAAAATGTCCGATGGACGATAAACTCATATTATGAATAACGCTTAAATCTTTAATGATTGCATTTTCTTTGCGATCCTTTGGAACAAGACCTAACCCTGCCCTTACCGCTTTTCGTGGATGATCTATTTTCACCAGCTGGTTATTAATTTTTATTTCACCAGTGTATTTCTTTCGATAACCAAATAAGCTTTCAAAAAGCTCTGTTCTGCCATCACCAGCTAAGCCGGTAAAGCCTAATATTTCACCTTTCCTGAGGGTGAAGTTAATATTTTTATATAATCCTTGACTCGTTAAGTTTTTCACTTCTAAAACAACTGGTCCAAACGAATTATTTTGAACTAATCTTTCTTGAGAAATAGATTTACCAACCATAAGTTTGGTGATCGTATCTAAATTCTCATTTTCAATGCTTCCAGTCCCAACAAGTTCTCCATCACGCAAAACCGTATAAGTGTCGCAAACTTCCTTAATTTCCTTTAACTTATGAGAAATATAAATAATAGACACTCCAGAATTCTTTAGGTTCCTCATTAATTCAAATAAACGTTTGACTTCATGTTCTGCTAGTGATGTTGTAGGTTCATCCATAATAATTAGTTTTGATTTATGTAGAAGCGCCTTTGATATTTCAATTAATTGTTTGTATGAGGTTTCTAGATTTCTTACATATTCCTTCGGATTGATATCCACACCGAGTTTTGCTAGGATTTCATTTGTTTGTCGGCACATCTCTTCTACTTTTAGAAATCCTACTTTATTTCGAAGCTCTGAACCTAAAAACATATTTTCATAGACTCTGAGATCAGCGACCACATTAAGCTCTTGATGGATGAAGCTAACACCTTGTTCCTGAGATACTCTTGGATTAGACATTTTTACATCCTGACCATTAATGTGAATAGAGCCATTGTCGGGTTGATGAACACCACCTAAAATGTTCATCAGTGTAGATTTTCCGGCACCATTTTCACCTAACAAAGCATGAATTTCGCCCTCTGCGACGGTTAGCGATACTTTTTTCAATACAGGGACACCGTTAAATGCTTTTTCAATGTTGTTCATTGTCAAAAAAGGACTTGTAGTCATGGCGCTTTCATCCCTCCTTTTTAGGAAAAGAGGAAATACAATAATTGTATCTACAATCATTGTATCTCCCATCCATTATTTAGAATTTTGATTCTGAATCATAGAACTCATCAACGTTATCTTTTGTAACTTGAGTAGCTTCTTTTACGACCATTGATTCTGCTGGTTTATTACCTTTTGCAATGTCTGCTGCGATTTTAACCGCATCTTCAACCATTGTTGGTGAGTATAAGAAGGTAGCTGTAATTAAGCCATCCTCTTTAATGTCTTCAAATACAGCCTTTCCGCCGCCAGCACCTGTTACGAATTGAATATCTTTACGTCCAGCTTCTTTAATCGCTTGGAGTACACCAAGAGCCATTCCATCATCCTGTGTGAACACAGCATCGATTTCCGGATGCGCTTGTAAAATATTTTGCATAACTTCTAGTGATTTTTCAGTTGAGAAATCTCCACTTTGTGAAGCGACAACTTCAATGTCTGAGCTTTCCATTGCTTCTTTAAAACCTGCCCCACGTTGTTCTGTAACAGAGCTTGGCGGTCCAGTGATTTCAACCACTTTTCCTTTTCCATTTAACTTTTCTACAAAGTATTTACCTGCATTTACACCGATACCTTCATTGTCACCTTTTACAACCACAGTAGCCGCATCATTTTCAAGCTCACGGTCAACAATGACTAAAGGAATACCTGCATCTTTAACTTTTTGTCCTACAGGGGATAGTGCTGCAGATTCGATTGGAAGCATCACGATAACATCCACATCTTGAGCGATTAAATCATCAACGTCATTAGCTTGTTTATTTGGATCAGCAGCATTTGTCATCACGTACTCAATGCCATCACTTTCTTTCAGTGCTTTTGCTTGCTTTTCAGCACTATCAATTAAAGCGCCCATCCAACCATGTGTTGCAGCGGGTAAAGAAATACCGATTTTTAGTGTGTCATCATCTTTCCCACTTTCGGAACTTCCTGATTCGCTGTTACAGGCTACCAAACTAAACATTGTTACTAAAGACAAAATTAAGACTAGAAATTTCTTCAAAACCTTCACCCCTTTGTTTTTTTAAAAGGCTCTCCCTATATGTACTGTAATCGATTACATTCACATCTAAGGTCAGCGGTCTACTATTACATTTAGTATTAATAGCAGAACGCTGGTCTTAGATCTACGTTGTTATCCTAAGGTAGATTCTCTTATGACCAATTCATGATCTAATATAATACTATCCACCTCTTCCCCTTTAATCTTATTTATCAACATTTTAGCTGCTACGGTTCCCATCTTATGCATGGGCTGAGCAATCGTTGTAAGAGTAGGATTCGTCATATTAGAAAAATCAATTTTATCAAAACCTACAACCGCTATATCATTAGGGACATGTAATCCAGCAGCATTGATTTCTTTAAGGGCTCCAATTGCCAAAAGATCCGATACAGCGAAAACAGCAGTCGGCCGGTCATGTAAATTCAATATCTTTTTCATTGCAATCTGGCCATTTTCAAATCCTAATTGCTGGGTATGAATGATATAGTCATAATTTAAACCAATACCCTGTTCTTCCAAAGCTCGTTGGTATCCATTTCTCCGCTGACGAGCATATAGATATTTTTCATCCGAATTGATTAGGGCAATTTTTTTATGACCGATTTTAATCAAATGCTTCACAGCACGATAAGAAGCTTCTTCATTATCAATCGTTACATACGGAATTCCGCTTCCTTCTGCATATTCACTACATTGAATAATCGCATGCCTTTCAGCCAGCTTTTTCAATGTTTCAACATTAACAGCAGGATCCATTGAAATAATTCCATCTGCCATTTTTTTTCGAACAAGATCAAAGTAGATATTTTCTTTCTCAGGAATAGAATCAGTTTCACAAAGTAAAATATTATAATTTTGACTAATTGCTACAGATTCAATCCCTTTAATGATGTCTAAATAGAACGGATTAGAGATGGAAGGAATTAAAATCAATAGAAGTCTAGATTCTGAAGTTCTCAGGTTTCTACCCAACAAACTAGGCTCATAATTTAACTTTTTAATAGCTTCTTCTACTTTCAACTTTGTTTTAGAAGATACTGTATTTTGTCCGTTTAGAACTCTTGATACGGTTGCAACAGAAACTCCCGCCTGTTTAGCAACCTCCTGGATGTTTGCCATTGTTCTTTCCTACTTTCTGTAATTTCATCCTATTGAAATCGATTACATTTTTAATACTAATATGTCCTAATTTTTCTGTCAATATAAAAATTTAATTAATTTAAATCATTGATTTATTCAGAAAATTTATATATGTTAGAAATGTAATGGATTACATAATAGGTTTTTTTAACCTATAGGAGGTTTTTTCATGAAATTAGGTGTTTTTACGGTCTTATTCTCCGATAAAAGTTTAGAAGACATGTTAAGCTATGTTTCTTCTAAAGGTATAGAAGCGATTGAATTAGGTACTGGGGGATACCCTGGTGATGCTCACTGTAAAATGGATGAACTTATATATGATGCAAAGAAACTGGAGAGCTTTAAGCAAAAGATTAGTGATCATGGATTAATTATAAGCGCATTAAGCTGCCATGCCAATCCACTTCATCCGCAAAAGAAAATTGCTGAGCCTGCTGACGAGGTGCTTACAAAAACCATTGTTTTAGCCTCTAAGCTTGGTGTTCCGGTAGTTAATACATTTTCGGGGTGTCCAGGTGATCACGAAAATGCCCTTTACCCAAACTGGCCTGTAACTCCGTGGCCTCATGACTTTCAAGAGGTGTTAAAATGGCAATGGGAAGAAAAACTGATTCCGTATTGGAAAGAAAAAAATGATTTTGCAATAGCCCACAATGTAAAAATTGGTTTAGAGCTTCATGGTGGATTCTCCGTCCATACACCTGCGACCATGTTGAAATTAAGAGAAGCGTGTGGACCTGCTATCGGTGCAAACCTTGACCCTAGTCATATGTGGTGGCAAGGGATTGATCCCATTGAGGCAATTAAAATTCTTGGACGTGAAAATGCCATTCACCATTTCCATGCAAAGGATACGATTATTGACCAGCAAAATATGAATCGGAATGGCCTAACAGATATGACAGATTACAGCCAAATGCTTGACCGAGCCTGGTATTTTAGATCAGTTGGATTTGGTCACGATCAAAAAACATGGGCTGATATCATTAGTACACTTCGACTTTACGGATACGACTATGTCGTAAGCATTGAACATGAAGATGGCTTAATGTCGATTGAAGAAGGGTTTACAAAGGCCGTTGAAAACCTAAAACCAATTATGGTAAGTGAATCGATTGGTCAGATGTGGTGGACATAAAATAACATGGGGACGGTTCTCATGGTCATTTTATAACCAATAGAACCGTCCCCATGGTCACCCATAGTCACATTTTAATACACGTCACGTTGATAGCGTCCTTGCTTTTGCATATCTTTTAGATATGCTTCGGCTGCTTCTCGAGACATGACACCTTCTTTTTCTATCACGGTAATGAGTGCTTCGTTAACGTCTTTTGCCATACGTTCTTTATCCCCGCAAACGTAGAAGTAAGCTCCATTTTCAAACCATTCAAATAATTCCTTGCTGTATTCAAGCATTTTGTGCTGTACATATACTTTTTGATCTGTATCACGGGAGAATGCTGTCTCAATCCTTGTCAATATCCCATCCTGCAGATAGTTTTCCAACTCTTTTTGATAAAGAAAATCTACTTTTGCATGCTGGTCTCCAAAAAATAGCCATGACCGGCCTGGCGCTTTATTTACTGCACGTTCCTGGATAAAAGAACGGAATGGTGCAATACCTGTCCCTGGACCAACCATGATAATATCTTTATCTTGGGTCTCCGGTAAATGGAAATGTTTATTTGCTTGAACAAAGACCGGAAGCATCTCCCCTTCCTGAACTCGTTCGGCACATAAAATAGAGGCAACACCTTTTCGCTCGCGGTCGTGCGCCGTGTAGCGTACAGCACCGATGGTGAGATGAACTTCATCAGGATTAGCGGCAATGCTGCTTGCAATTGAATAGAGACGAGGCGTCATTTTTCTTAATAATAAAACGATATCCTGTGCAGATGCCTTCCAAGGGCCAAAACCGCGCAGCATATCAAGCAAATCACGTCCATAACAGTATTCCTTAAGTTGGTCTGCATTTTCAGCCAACACAAGATTTTGCAGCTCACTATTTTCTGTAAGCGTAGCTGCCTGCTGTAAAATCTTCCTAGTCAGCAACGTAATTTCAAAATAGTCTGTTAGCGCTTCCTTGAGCGTCAGTGTTTCACCCTTCTTACCAACAGTTACAACCGCTTCTTCATCCCATTGCATTTCTTCAAGAATGGCAGCCACAAGTTCAGGGTCATTTGAAGGGACAATGCCAAGTGCGTCACCAGGATTATACGTAAGACCAGAACCTTTTAATGATAATTCAATATGTCTTGTTTCCTTAGTAGAACCTGTCCCGTTTAAATTAATATTTTTTAAGACCTTCGCTTGAAATGGATTAGTCCTTGAAAATGGAAGTTTATCACTTTTGGTATTTGTGTTTTCCAAAGTTAGTTGCATAATTTTTTTCTCAACCTCCAAAAGTATTATATAAAGAAAATAACACAGTATTAGCATATCAGAAGTGTGTTTCAACACACAATAACAAATAATTGTAATCATTAACAACCAGGACCTAAAAAGTCCCTCAAACTTTTAGTTTGAGGGACTCTGGAACTCACTTCAATATTCAAAATAATATACACTAAAATGCGATAGGTAAATTTATATAACCTTAGTAAATTCCCACCGCATCAAATCCAGAATTCGCTGCAGCCATTTCCTCGCTGTCTTCACCATAAATATCGATTGCTGACTGAACAATAGCCTGACGCGCATCGCTAAAATTGGAATTTGGAGTTAAATAGACCGTTAAAGCACGGTAGTAGATTTGTCCCAATTTCTCCCTTCCAATTTCTTGACCTATCAAGTATGCAGCATGGTTTGTAATCGAGGAGTTAACATGGACTCCACCGCCATCAACAGATGTTGGCATGTTATAAAATTCATCCATATGATCCGGATAGACGCCGCCATTTGTACTATATGATCTTCTTTCCACATTGCTGACTATAACACTATTCGGATTACTTAAGCTGCGCAATACGTTTACACCGTCAGCTTTAGCAGCGGGTGCCATAATATCCTCGCCCATTTCCCAATCACTGTCGTCAACAAGCGCACCAAAGACGTCTGCAAACGATTCGTTTAATGCTCCAGATTGATTGCGGTATACTAAATTAGCAGAATTAGTGATGACACCATGCGTCATTTCGTGGGCAGCAACGTCAAGACCAGCTGATAGAGAAGTCATGAATACACCGTCACCATCACCATAGGTCATCCAACGCCCATTCCAGGAAGCATTGTTATAGTTTGTACCATAGTGAACTTTAGAAATGATTGCCATTCCTTTCCCATCAAGGGAATTACGCCCATGCTCATTTAGATAATACTCATATACCTTTTCAGAATTATAGTGTGCATCGACTAGCGCTCGATCATAGTCGCCGATAAATGCAGCTGAATTTCCCACATAGAGAGTATCGTTACTAGAAGTATTATCATTTTTAGCGTCATACGTTACGATTCCTTCAAGGTTCTCATGAGAGTAATCTGCTAACGCAAACTTCGTTCCAGCATTCGGTTCTTTTACTTGAGTAATATGTAATTCCCTGTGCTCACCATGTACCCCTTTTCCAGCACCTTTTTGTGTTTTCATTTCATCAGCATGCATTAAGCCATTATACTTGTCGATGACTTTTCCTGAGTTTGCATCCACAAACACAAACCAGTTTCCGGGTTCATCCCCCATGAAGTTGACATTCAATTTATAAGTTGTATGATTTTCCCCTTCAAATGGGAGAACAACAAGCTCAGAAGTTGGCTCATAGGTTAACTCTTCAGGAGCATTGACAGAGGATAATGCTGTCTTTAGTGCAGCATCACTACTTAAAGAAGCAGTCGTATCCACTGCATTATCAGCAATACTTTGATTTATTCTTCCATTAACAGATACCACTTCATTATCCTTATTAAAATGGACAACAACTTCGGACCCTTCTACGTTCACTCCATTTACTGCCTGATTAAAGCGAACATGAGTCATACCAAGTTTATCTTTTTGGATATTCTTCACTTTTAAATTCTTATCTGGATTATTAATTCCGGTTTTAGCTTCGTTTTTCTTCAAATAACTTAATGCATCGGTAGAAGTACTTGAAGCGAATTTCTCTGCAAATCTCTCTTTCACAAATAATGGTACGCTTGCTTTCTCATTCCACACCTTAGAAGCTTGTACACCGCTTGCGACCTTCGAATCAGCCGGCTGCGCAAATACACTACTAACAGGAATAGAACCTACCAACATGGCAGACGACAGTGCTACTGGTAAAATAAACTTTTTCTTCAACATTTAGTAACCTCCTATTAATTTCCATTGAGTTAATTATAGTTTAGTAAAAATCAAATAACATGAATAATTAGAATTATTTTAATATTAAAATAAAATAATAGAATAAGCATAATTAACTCTGTACAATAGTCATAATTTACCAGTTTGAAGATTAATAGATGCTAACCCGACACAAGAAAGAACCCCCAAACTCCTAGTCTGAGGGAACATAAATCACATTCAATTTTCATCTGAATCATTAGCAAAAAGGAAGTTAAGTTCCAAGAATCTCACTATAGTTAACATTCCTTATCTGAAGAATTACTCTAATGACATTTTAAATTCTAAAAAGTATTCGTTATATTTTCCCAGCAGTTCAAGGCCTAAGTTTTCATATACTTCTAAGTTTGTGCGACTTTCTTCGCGCGGGTAAAAACGTTCATCGTTTACCACTTCATCATCTAATAGATCCCACGCTGCTTTATTTGGAATAGCATATCCTACATAATCCGTATTTTGTGCAGCCACTTGCGCATCCAGCATAAAATTAATGAACTGATGGGCCCCTTCCACATTTAATGAGGTTTTAGGAATAACCATGTTATCGAACCATAAGTTTGAGCCTTCTGAAGGTACTGCGTAATTCAACTCTTCATTTTCGAACATCATGTCTGCTGCCTGTCCAGAAAAGGTTACGGCAACTGTAGCTTCGTTATTAATCATTAGTGGTGTAATCTCATCTCCAATTATCGCTTTCACATTGCCGTTTAATTGTTTTAATTTTTCTAATGCTTCACGTAATTCGTTTTCGTCACGTGAATTTAACGAATAGCCTAAACTGTTTAAGCCCATACCCATGATTTCACGTGCACCATCAACTAAAAATACTTTATTTTTAAGGGCTGGGTCCCATAAATCGTCCCAAGAATCAAAAGTGATATCTTTTGGAAGTTCATTAGGATTATAAACTACCCCAACCGTTCCCCAAAAGTACGGAATGGAATATTTGTTTTTCGGGTCAAAAGGTAAATCTAAAAAGTAAGGATCAATATTTTGTAAGTTTGGAAGTTTCGAATGATCGATTTCTATTAACAAATCTTCTTTAATCATTGTTTCAATAGTATATTCTGAAGGGACAACAACATCATAGGATGAGCCGCCTTGTCTAATTTTCGTTAACATCGCTTCATTTGAATCGTACGTTTCATAAATAACAGAAATACCTGTTTCTTCTTCAAACTGGTCGATGAGCGCAGGGTCAATATATTCTCCCCAATTGTATACGACTAAAGTGTCCTTTCCACCCGTTGAGTTTGCTGCTTCAAGCTTTGAAGCAACAAACGAAAGTAGACAGCATGCTATAACGATTGCTAACATTGTATGAATTAAAGATTTCATTGAGTAGAGCCCTCCGTTTTTTTCGACCTCATCGTAATGAAGTAATACATAACGACAATACCGACTGTCACGATAAACACTAGCCCCGAGATTGCATTAACAGTTAACGAAATACCTGCACGTGCCATAGAATAGATTTCAACGGACAATGTACTAAATCCGTTACCTGTAACAAAAAATGTAACAGCAAAGTCATCTAATGAATAGGTTACGGCCATAAAAAAACCAGCTAAAATCCCAGGTTTAATATATGGGATCATAACACGTGTTAATACATCGCGACGATTCGCTCCTAAATCAAGCGCTGCATCAATTAAGTTCGTATTCATTTCCAATATTTTAGGCAAGACCATTAATACAACAATCGGGATACTGAAGGCAATATGGGAAATTAATACGGATGTAAATCCAAGCTTAACTCCAATCATTGTGAATAAAATTAAGAAGCTTGCCCCAATTACAACATCTGGGCTAACAATTAAAATATTATTTAACGATAAAACGGTGTTACGTATTTTGGAATCTTTTAGTGAAACAATACCAATTGCTCCAAGTGTTCCGATAATGGTCGCTATTAACGCAGATAGCAATGCAACAATCACTGTATTGATTAAGATAACAAGTAACCGATTATCATCAAATACCGCTTGATAATGTTCTAGTGTAAAACCTTCAAATGAACCCATTGAACCGCCGCTATTGAATGAATAAAAAATCAAGTAGAAGATCGGTGCATATAAAATAACAAACACGATTGCTAAAAATACTTTAGCTTTAGTCGTTAACTGTGATCGCATTTATGCTCGACCTCCTTTTTTCTTTGTGCGCGTAAACAACATGATTGCAAACATAATTAAAATTAAAAACACGGCAATCGTTGAACCCATTCCCCAGTTTTGCGCGACTAAAAATTGCTGTTCTATCGCTGTACCAAGTGTAATCACTTTGTTCCCAGCAATTAAGCGCGTAATCATGAAGAGTGAAAGAGCAGGGATGAACGTTACTTGAATCCCTGATTTTACACCTTCAATGGTTAACGGGAAAATGACGCGACGGAACGTTGTAAGCGGTGAAGCACCTAAGTCACGTGATGCGTAAATTAATGACGGATTCATTTTGTCTAACGCATTGAAAATTGGGATAATCATAAACGGTATAAAAATGTACACCGCAACGAACACGAAACTAAAGTCGGTAAATAAAATTTGCGTTGAGTCGAAGCCCAACAATTTCATTATTGCATTGACCGGTCCGTATAAACCGAAAATCCCAATAAATGCATACGTTTTTAATAATAAATTAATCCATGAAGGAATGATAATGAGCATTAGCCATAAATGCTTATGCTTTGTTTTTGTTAAAAGATACGCAGTTGGATAAGAGATAATTAGTGTAAAAAACGTAATGATTAATGCATACCAAAAGCTTGTCAGTGTCATCGTTAAGTATGCTGATGTAAAGAAGTTTTTATAGTTTACTAGCGTAAATTCTCCGTTTAAATCGAGCATCGAATAATACAAAATGAGCCCAATCGGTGCAATAACGAAGAGCGCAATCCATAGTAAATATGGGACGAACGCTGGTTTTGACTTAAATTTCATTCGTGTATGCCTCTATACGTGCGTCAAATTCTTCTTCTGTTTCATTTAGACGCATAATATGAATCGCTTCTGGGTCGAAATCTAGACCTACTTGTGCACCTACTTCAGCCTTTTTCAGCGAGTGTACAAGCCACTCATTTCCATCCTTGTCATATGTTGATAACTCGTAATGTACACCGCGGAATAACTGCGTATCGACGCGAACACCAATTTTACCTGCTTCTGGCGATGTGATGTGCAGGTCTTCTGGACGAATGACAACATCGATTTTTTCGTTGTGCTTCATACCGCCGTCGACACAGTCAAATACATTTCCAGCGAATTTGACTTTATAGTCTTCAAGCATGACGCCGTCAACGATGTTTGATTCCCCGATAAAGTCTGCAACGAAGCGGTTAATTGGCTCATCGTATATATCAACGGGTGTACCAGATTGCTGGATAATCCCTTCGTTTAAAACGAAAATTTCATCACTCATCGCTAAAGCTTCCTCTTGGTCGTGCGTAACGAAAATAAATGTTTTGCCAAGGCGTTGCTGTAGCTCACGCAGCTCGTATTGCATTTCTGTCCGCAGCTTTAAATCAAGTGCTGATAATGGTTCATCGAGTAAAATCACTTCTGGGTCATTAATGATAGCACGTGCGATCGCAACCCGTTGACGCTGACCGCCTGACATTTCTGTAATTTCACGGTTTTCATAACCTGCTAAGTTTACGAACTTTAACGCTTCTGCTACGCGTACTTTAATTTCAGATTCTTTTACTTTTTTAATGCGTAAACCGAATGCCACGTTTTCAAATACGTTTAAGTGCGGGAATAGGGCGTAGTCTTGGAATACAGTGTTTACTTGACGCTCGTTTGCTGGAATGTCGTTTACACACTTGCCGTTAATGTAAATATCCCCTTTTGTCGGTTTTTCAAAGCCTGCAATGATACGTAAAATCGTCGTCTTTCCACAACCTGAAGGACCAAGTAATGTGTAAAATTTTCCACGTTCAAGTTCAAAGCTCACATCTTGTAATACTTTACTGTGACTGTTGTAAGATTTTGTTACGTTATCAAAACGGATAATAATATCGTTTGCCATGGAAGCCTCCTATGAATAAGAATCATTAGACTCTACTAAAATACTGGTTCATTTATATAAAAGCAGTGACATAGTCGAAAAAAGTAGATTATTAGTGAAAGGTATCGAATTGAGTTTAGTCATAGAAACACTAAAAATCAACCATTTTTTTCTGGTTTCATGGGGTTTCATGGGGACGGTTCTCATGGTCATACTTTAACTAGGAATCTTATGTATTAAATCCATAAGAACCGTCCCCATGGTCCATATAAAAAAATAGCACCCTTTCATTAAGTCGAATGGGTGCTTGTTTTTTATGCTACTTCTTTTTCCGATTGTTCTACTAATAGATTTTGTGGAATTTTCCAAAGCTTAATCCATTTGTTTATTGAAGCAACCATAATTACTATACCAAGGATGAGCATGGTAATGGATAGAATACCGTTTAATACGCTGAAACCAGCATTTTCTGCATTGAAGTAGACGTTTTTAATCATCCAGTAGCCTGCAGTCATTACAGTTACAAATAGGTAAGCAAGCGGAATTAGACATGTCAGCATGTACCAGCGCTTTTCTGCAATCTTAAGGATTACTGTTGCTCCGACAATGAGTCCGATAGAAGCCATTAATTGGTTTGATACACCAAATAGTGCCCAAACGGAACTGATGTCCCCTGAGAAAAGAAGATATCCCCATACGAAGCAGGCAAGTGCACTCGCAAAGATATTTGCTCCAAGTGAATCTGTACGTTTTAATGGTTTAATAAAGTCTCCAAGGAAATCCTGGATAAGATAACGAGCAACCCTGGTTCCTGAATCAATCGCAGTTAAGATAAAGACAGCCTCAAATAGAATGACAAATTGATAGAAATAAGATGCTAATTTTGCGAAGAATGGGACTGCAGTGAAGATGTATGTCATCCCTACAGCGAGGGTAACGGCCCCACCTGTTCTTCCTTCAAGGTCCATTCCCACCTTTTCCTCCAGTTGGTCAAGTTCAACTGTTTCCATTCCAAGTGTTGCGAATTTCTCAGGTGATGAATTGATAGCAAAATAATCTCCTGGTTGAAGAGAGATGGCAGCAATTAAAGCCATAATTGCCACTAAGCATTCAACAAGCATAGCCCCAAAAGCCACACCTTTAATGTCACCCCAGCGGCTGATCATCTTCGGTGTTGTACCAGACCCAACGAATGCGTGGAATCCTGAAATTGCTCCGCAAGCAATTGTAATCGAGATAAATGGCCAAACTGGACCAGCAACAACAGGACCCCCGCCATTAATAAAATCTGTAAATGCAGGGAATTGAACCTCTGGGTTTACAATGAATACCCCAACGATCAATGCT
Organism: Neobacillus sp. YX16; assembly: GCF_030123505.1. Lineage (GTDB taxonomy): Bacteria > Bacillota > Bacilli > Bacillales > Cytobacillaceae > Neobacillus. The sequence goes on along the minus strand of NZ_CP126115.1, from coordinate 460,517 downwards.
GCGAATACGCCAATCTTCATAAATGTACTTAAATAATCGCGTGGTGCCAGCAATAACCAGACAGGTAATGCTGCTGCAAAAAATGCATAGATTGGTAAAATAAGAGCAAGCGTACTTTTTTCAAGTGTTAACAAATCTCCTAACCATGTACCTTGAATATTCGGTCCCCATACGATTGCTGCCATGATTAGAATGAAACCAACAGTTGTAGCTAGTTTTAAATTGCCGGTCTTTTTATGATATAATCCAACACCCATTGCAATCGGAATGGTGATGCCAACTGCAAACGTTCCCCATGGGTTTCTTTCAAGTGCGCCCAACACAACCATTGACAAACCTGCCATGGTAATCGTGATAATGAATAACATCGCTAATCCTGTACAGAATCCTGCTACAGGACCGAGTTCTTCCTTTGCAACCTCTGATAAAGATTTTCCTTCTCTGCGCATTGATGCAAAAAGAACGACCATATCGTGGACAGCTCCACCAATTACTGCACCAATTAACAGCCACAGTAGTCCCGGTAAATAACCGAATTGTGCTGCCAGAATTGGACCAACTAAAGGTCCAGCTGCAGCTATCGCAGCAAAATGGTGACCAAATACAACCCATTTATTTGTAGGTACATAATCCTGTCCATCTTCTAATTTTTGAGCAGGTGTCGGCTTAGAATCATTAAGTTTCAAAACCTTTGCCGCCATAAATGTGCCATATAAACGATAAACGATTAAGAGGATACATATTGAACCTATTACAATTGAAATCGCATTCATTTTTTATTCTCCCTCCACTTCTTCATATACACAGTCATAATCTTATAAAATGAAAACGTTTTTATTTCATTTTCAAGATAACTTGCACAAATCGGGAGGTGAATTGCAAAAACCGACAGATGAAATACAACCATTAACGAATGGAAAACAGAAAATTCAGATCCCTACCATCTGCTTTAATTCTTTTACATAGGTCCGGCTGACCGGAACCTTTGAATCGTTTTTCATGATTAAATTATAAGTAGAGTTAAACCAAGGCTCTATTTCTACGATATGGTCGATGTTTACAATAAAACTGCGGTGGACGCGAAGAAATTTGGTGTTAGTTAGCTTTTTCTCTAATACAACGAGCGCCTCACTTACTTTGTACTTTTGGTCCATTGTTTCGATTGTGCACTTACCCTCACTGGATTCTAAATAAACAATGTCAGCATTGGGTAATAAAATAATTCTTTCATCGACAAGGACGGCAATCTTTCCATTTTGGTTGTTTTTCTCAGAGGAATAAATCGGAAAATCCTGATCTCCAATTTTTTGCATCTTTTTAATTTTTTTCAGTGTTTTTCCGATACGTTCTTCATCAAATGGTTTTAATATATAATCCACTGCATTTAATTCAAATGCCTGATACGCAAACTCATCGTAAGCAGTAGCAAAAACAGTTGCTGGAGCCGGATTTAGGTTTTCTAATTGCTTTGCTAAGTCCAATCCGCTTTCATCAGCCAGTTCAATATCTAAAAAGACAAGATCTGGTTTTAACCCAAAAATATCTGCAATGGCATCCTCGACACAATCACTTTCACCCAAGACGACAACCTGTTTGCTGCGATTCAACAAGTATTTTAATTCATCTCTTGCTAATGGTTCATCATCCACTATGTACGCTTTCAGCATTTTGATCAAAAACTCCTTTATAGTCGTGCGGAATGGAAATCGTGACTGTTGTTCCATGATCCACTTGATCCACTTGACTTTTTATAGTTAAACAGGCTTGACCATTATAAATTCCTTTAAGACGTTCATTTATATTAAAAATAGCCGTGCCATTTCCTTTTTTTGAGTTTACATTTTGCTTACCTAATACTTTTATCCTCTCATTAGGAATGCCTTTTCCGTTATCCGCAACAATAATTTGCAATTGATTATTTTCGGAAAAAATCTGAATGGTGATTCTCCCCTCAGATTTACTTCGAGGAAAGCCATGATGAATCGCATTTTCTACCAATGGCTGCAGGGTAAACGGCGGAATCAGCAGCTCTTCGAGACCTGGTTCAATTTGAAAATCTACGAAGTACTTATTTGGAAAACGGGTCTGTTCCAAAGAAAGATAAGCCTTGACATTCGCCAATTCCTTCTCCAACGGAAGGAGCATCTGCCTTGCTCCCTGAAGATTGCCGCGAAAAAATGAACTGAGCTCCAACAGTAATTTACGCGCCTTATCTGCATCTGTTCGGCAAAGTGCGGAGATGGTATTCATACTATTAAATAAAAAGTGCGGATGGATTTGTGCCTGTAAGGCTTTGATTTCTGCATCCTTCAATAGCTTCGTCTGTCTTTCTGCTTCTGCAAGCTCTAGCTGTGTAGAAAAGAGATTAGCTAGTCCTTCCGCTAATTCCTGCTGCACCCTATCTAATTTTTCAGGATCGGTATAATACATTTTTAATGTACCGACAATTTTATTTTTAACCCTTAATGGCAGCACAATGGCGGCTTCTAAAGGACAATCATTTTGAACACAGAGAATTTCTATCTTCGATTTTGCAACTGAAACCTTGCCGTATTCGAGAACTTTTTTTGTCAAACCTGTCTCTGGTTTTGACTTAGGGATATGGTGATCTGACCCAGCACCGACATGAGCTAGGACTTGGTGGTCATCTGTAATGGATACCGCGTCAGCATGGGTTAGTTTCAGCATAATTTCCGCTATTTCCCTGCAGGAATGGAAACTTAAGCCTTGTCGAAAATATGGCAGAGTTTGATCGGCAATAAGAAATGCCTGGTTGGTTTGATTTGCACGGGTAAGTTCTTTATCACGTTTAATTGCTCCTATAATAATCATAAATAGCAATGTACCTAACCCATTGCCGAATATCATCGGGATGCTAATAAACTGTACAAGACTCCACGCTTGTTCAAAGGGTTTAGCAAGAACAAGTATCAGTAACATCTGCACAGACTCCATTATCATACCTATCATGACAGCAAATCCAGCAGTGATTTGTTTCCCCATCTGTTTTCTTTTTTTTCCAAAGTAACCTGCTATAATTCCAGCTAGGATAGTAGAAATTGCACAAGAAAATGCGGTGAAACCGCCTAACGTGTAACGGTGGACTCCAGCGACCAGGCCTGCACCAACACCCACTATCGGGCCACCAAGCAAACCTCCAATGACTATCCCCATCACTCTTGTATTTGCCAGGGCACTTTCGTGTTCTAACTCAGAAAGCCACGTCGCTCTATTAATAGAATTATAATGAACTTCAACCCCTGTATAATTACTAATGATCCCAAAAGCACCAAAAAGTAAAATAAGCAGGATTCTCTCATTAGTCTTGTGTCTGGTTTGAATAATATGACGAAATGATTTCATTTGCGAAAGTAAAAAAGCAACAATGACAATAATTCCGACCTTCTCAAGCATTAATGCCGCTAAATTAAACATTTTCACCTATCCTTTATCTCACCCATTTCATAGGGACGGTTCTCATGGTCATACTCTAACTAGAAATCCTATGTATTAAATCCATAAGAACCGTCCCCATGGTCTTCATGGTCTTTTTGTTTCGTCAAGAAAGGATTCTCTTCGCTTCTAATAGACGTTGAAATCCTGTTATTAATTCAACTGCAATAAAGATAATGGTCCATAATTCTAATTGTCCCTGAAAAAGAACAAGTAATGAAAATAGTATGAATCCTTCTGTCCTTTCTGCCAAGCCGGGCTGATAGTAAAAGGATTTATAACTTTCTTTTTCAGATAAAGCTCCTACTGTTAAAAAAATGGTCATGGTAAAAATAATGGAGATGGCCAGCAGGAGAAACAGAAACAATATGTTTGGTTCAGGATGCCTAAGTGCCAGCGCCACAAGAATCCCCGTTTCTACCACTCTATCAAAGGTGACATCGAGGACAGTCCCCCAAGCCGATGAGGATTTACTATATCTCGCCATGCACCCATCAACTGCATCGAGGAAACCAGAAGCCCAGAGGACGACCACCCCGGTAATTGGATGCCCAAAGTAGACAAGACCACTTGCTAACAGGCCGATTAAAAAAGCAATATATGTAACATGGTTGGCTCTCAGGCCAATCTTTAATAAATATTGTGCAGTTTTTGAAATGATAGGCTGCACCGCCTTACGGCCATATGTATCGAGCACTCCATTTCCTCCAGTCCGTTATTGACTATACCAATGTATTTTCTCGAATGGAATAAGGATCGAAATGTTTTCATTTACACCCGGAACTGCTTCCCACCCGATTTTATTTACATCAAATGTTTGACCATTCACGATTACAGTCACCGCACATCCATCTCTGCCAGGCTTTATCTTTAAAACCACACCTTCAATGATACACAGCGATTCACCAATACGTTCCCTTATTAAGCCGTTATCGGAGGCTACTATCTGTAATTGATTAGGATCGACCCAGCCCATGTCCAATGATTCAGGTATAGGCAGCTCCCTCCCAAACCAACGGCACCATTGTTCACGGGAAAATCGATTTGGCAGGGAGAAAAATTGGGCAATTTTTTCGGAGGCTGGCTGTTGAAAAAGTTCGAAGGGCGAGCCAATTTGCTGCAATCTTCCTTCTAGGATGATTCCGATTCGATCAGCAACAACCAGTGCCTCATCAATATAATGCGTTACCCATAATATTGCAAAGCCAAACTTCCTTTGCAATTCATACAACCAATCAATCAAATCCTTCCGCAATGGAGGATCCAATGATGCAAACGGTTCGTCCAGCAAAATGAGATCGGGATTTAGAATCAGCGTCCTCCCCAAGGAAACGCGCTGCTGCTGCCCGCCAGATAATTGATGGGGATAGCGATTTTCCAAGCTGTCCAGCTGCAAATTTCTTAAAAAGTCTAGGGCCCTTGCCTTTCTCTCCTTGGCAGGCATTCCTTTTACCCGTAAGCCGAAAGCGATATTTTCCAAAACAGTCAGATGCGGAAAAAGCCGTGGCTCCTGAAAAACCATCCCTATAGTACCTGTACCGCTTTCCCAGCTTTGTTTCCCTGAAGCCAACGGCAAAATCCCCGCGATCCCCTTTAGCAATGTGGTTTTCCCACTTCCTGACGGTCCCATTAACACAAAAATTTCTCTTGGGAGGACTGTTAAATCCATTGAATGAATGATTGTCTCCTGATTAATCTGTATCGATACTTGCTCAAGCTTCACGATTGCTCACCTCCACTCTTCGAATCTTTCTTGAATGAATCTGCAAAAGAAGAAAATAGACCATCAATAATACGAGAATAGGTCCAAAAAATGCAAGACTATACGCAGAAACAAGCGAGGAATTACCACTGCTTGCAAACGGAAAAATAACTAATGGAATTGTAATTAACGTTCCCCCACTCATAATCCATGTTGGTAAATACTGACTCAAAGAAATAACAATGACCAACATGCTTCCTAATAAAAAGGAAGGCAGAAGCAAGGGCCACTCAATCCATAAGAATATTTTCCATTCAGTGGCACCCAAACTTGATGCAGCTTCCTGCAGACTCTGCCCGATTAAGCGGAATTGAAACCAAATGGCAGCGACAAAGTAAGGCAGTGTAACCAACATATGGGCTAAAGCTACACTCACAAATTGATTTAAAAAGTTAAACCGGATGGCAATATCATACATTCCCATAATCGAAACCATATAGGGTATAAATAACGGGGAAAGAAGAATGGTAAACACAATCATTTTCCACTTCATTTCATATTTAGCCAGCGCTCTTGCCGCTGGTATTCCAACAATTATGTTTCCAATTAACGTAATGCCAGCAACGATAAAACTATTCAACAAGCCCTCAACCAGCCTTCCCGAAACGGAAAAGAGGTAGTTCCAGGAATCAAGGCTCCATTTTTCAGGGAGAAGCAAGGGCCATGGCCATTGTTTCGTTAAGCTCCAACTAACCAACGGAATAAAAGGCAGCGTTAAAAATAAAATCATCATAATAATGAACATAATTGGCATAATCTTTAAACCTTTACTGCTTTTCACCATACTCTTCTCCCTTTTTTATACCACCTGAGCTGTAAATACATTAATAGGCAACCGGCTACAAATGAAATCACTGCCAACACCATATTCATGGCAATCGCTATTGGCTGCCGTTCCAGGCCAAATTGTGAATACTCCTGAAACGAAAGTACAGGAATCATCCCAAATGTTGTCCTTGCCAACAGGGCAGGAATCTCATAGGCCCCTAATGTAAAGGCAAACACAACCCACATACCGCCAACCCACATAGGCATTAATATCGGAACAACCACCCAACGCACTGTTTGAGAAAATGTCCCTCCGAGTACCTGTGCCGTTTCTTGCCAATCTTCAATAAGCTTGACGACAAAAGGGTAAATTAACAACACCATGAAGGGGACTTCCTTCCACAAATAAGCTAAGAGCACACCGATGCCCCAATCATCATGGATTAAAACCGGAAATGTCTCAAAAGAATCAATTAATCCCATATGAAATGCTATTCGTGCAAGCCAGCCGCTTTGCATCAGTACCTGCATTAACAAATAGGCTGACAATAAATGAGGGATTCCAATTGGTAAATAGAAAAGGATTTGAAGCCATTTCCATTTTCTCCTGCACTCCGCCAAAAATAAAGCAACGAACAACCCCAATATTCCAGATATAATGGCCGTCACTGCTGCCAGTCCAACAGTCACTCCAATCGAATGATAAAATGTGGGATGAAGCAACTCGTTATACGCCCAAAATCGATTTTGCTCACCAATCAGCGGCTGACTTTGCAAACTTAAGAAGATGGAACGAAATAGCCCGCCAATAAAAAAGATTAACATAAACAAAAGGGCTGGCAGAATCGCTAGCAGCCCTTTATATCTATTTAATCGAGCAAATTTTTTAGTGTTTTGCCACATTTTCCAGCCAACCCCGTTCCAGCCATTGGACATATTCTGCACTGATTTCAGGAATCCGATGACTAGACAGCTCTTCTTGCGATAGAGTTGCAGGCCCACGGTCAACTAATTCCACAGCTTGCTTATCTTTTATAGATAGACGGTCCACAGACAATGACATATTTTCTCCCCAATAGGCCAAGTCCATTTTCTTGATTTGTGCCGCCGGTGAAAGCAGGAAGTTGATCAACACCAGAGCACCCTGTGGATTCGCTGCATTATTAGGGATTGCTAAATAGTGTGTATTGGATAATGTCCCTTTATCAAAAACAAATGTTTTTGTTGAAGCTGGAAATTCACCGGATTCGATTAGGTTAGAGGCATTTGCCTCATCGTAACCCATCGTCATCCATACCTCACCATTTTTATATAATTGCTCTAGTTGGGAAAGGGATTGCGGGTACGATTTTCCCTGTCTCCATAAAGAGGCTTTCATTTCATTTAACACATTCCACACTTTTGCTGCTTCCCCCTTAATCAGTGACTCATCAAAGGTGCTTAAGTAGGCATTGTAATCCTTGCTTTCTTCATGAAGAATATGACGGATAAAGGCACTGCCAGTGAAATCCGGAGGTGCCGGATAAGTAAATTTGCCAGGGTTTTGCTTTACCCATTCTATTAATTCGGCAACCGATTTTGGAGGATGGGTTATTTTGGTTGAGTCATATGCAAAGACAAACTGTACCTTCCCCCAAGGTGCCTCATATCCTTCAATAGGGAATCCAAAATCATAGTTACTATCATCACTTTTATCATCTACATATTTCTGAAAGTTTGGCAGTATCGAAGTAAATGGTCCAAGAAGCAAATTTTGCTGTTTGGCGGTTTTGAAATTCTCACCATTTATCCAAATTACATCCATCTCACCTGACCTTTTATTGGCCCTTTTCTCTGTATTTAACTTGTTGATAAATTCTACGGCATCCATTGGATAGCGCTTAAGTGTAAGATTGTACTGCTCCTTTAAATGCGGCGTAACCCACTCATCAATATAGCGATTGATTCCTTCATCGCCGCCCCACATAAAGAAATTAACGGTAGTACCCTTCGCGGAAGCCTCAATTTCTTTCCAATCACTTTTTAAACTATTTTCCCCTGAGTGCTTAGTCTTCTTTTCGGTACTACCACTACAGCCCGATAGGACCAATACGATTGCCAAAAACACGAATGTTAATTTTTTCATAATTTTCCTTTCACATCCTACAGCTGACTTTACAGTTAAAATAGGATTCTAACATCCCCATGAAAGAGAATAAAGCAAAAGTAAATCCGTTGACAGAGAGAAACTCTGACAGTTGAAACCCTATAAAAAAACTATAACCATTATAAACCATTAAACCAATTAACAATACCCAGCGGCAATGCCAAAAAATCCTCTGCAGCCTTTTTGCTGTTTCCATTTTCATGATTTACCTTTTCCTTTCCATTTATAAGGGAGTTCTATGATGGATTCTGGAACAGTAATTTTCTCCAAATACTGAATCGCATCGAAAAGAATTTTCCTTTGGAGGTCTTGCTCGCCTGCCCTGCCAAAACTCCGGCCTAATGGAAACCGTAAATGCAGCGCCCGGGGAACCCTTACTTTTTCAGATAAATTCATTAAGTGCGTAATCGAGATGGTTGGAATCCCTGCTTTTTCGATAGCAAATTGAATCAATCCCACGGATTGATGGCATATATATCAGCCGGGATTTAAAATCACCGCATCCACTTTATCTTCTTGCAATTGTTTTAGCATTAACGGTATGGTTTCTTCAACAAGCGGTAATGTATTGGGGATATAGCCCATTAAACCATAGTGAGTGTTAGCAGCAGCACCGATTATTCCCTCTTCAGCCAACTCCTTTAGGCGAAATAAAGGAAAAACACAATTAATATCATGATCCGCATCCCCACGGTCAAAATGTGTATGGCTAATCATCAAATCTTTTTCCTCAACGGTCGATGGAATAAACCTTACAGAAGGGTCTCCCGCTTCCACATCAAAAACCGGCTGTACTTTTAAGTGGACTCCAGCGGTAGTAACAAGAGCAATTACTGCTTCAGTGGCAGGCTTCGTAAACTTTGTAAATGGCATCTCACCAATAATAGGTTTAACCATATATCTTGCCTTTTTGCTGACAATCAACTCAATGAACCGGTTCCCTGATAATTTCACCGTTTTTCCCTCCTTTCTTTACCCCTGAGCCGAAACTTGGGCCGAAGCATCATCCCGATAACCCCCAGTGCAATCACAACGGTAAAAATGGTAAACAAAATTTTCCCTGTGCTCGTAGCGTTTTGACCTAGATAGGAATACAGAATGGTTGCCGGCAGTTGTCCAAGACCAGTCGCCCAGAAAAATTGCCAGAAAGAGATTGATGTCACACCTGCAGCATAACTAACAAGGTCAAACGATACAATCGGGACGATTCTCGCAATAAATACAGCATGTTTCCCGTATTTTATAAAAAATTGATCCCACCAACTCATGGATTTCTTTGTAATCATTTTTTCAACCACCGGCCGCCCCATGATTTTTGCCAAGTAGAAACAAAGAATAGCTCCCGCCATGGCGCTGCTCCAAGAGAGAATGGCCCCCCATATCCAGCCAAACAATAATCCGTTGGCAAACGTAATAACGAAAGCAGGAAGTGGCGCAATAATCGATTGAAAAACCATTAATAATGCTGATACAACGGGCGCCATTGGTCCAAAGGACAACAGGGAATCACGAAATCCCTTAACATCGGCATTCTGCAAATATTGGACAGACTGATTAATCGAATAACGGATTTCTCCATGCCCCATATAAACTACCACGAATAATGCAATTAAGCAGTACAGTGCATATATGCAATATTTTTGCATTTTTTATTTATATCCCCTTCTGTTTTTTGAGCTTCTTATATGCCCATATACACCATCCATATTGGAAGACAACCACAATAAACATCCCAATCAAGTAAAAGTGATAGGCCGCTAGCTCCAGGTTTATTTGAAAGACGATGAACGCTATAATATTTGCGAATAGCGCAAATAACAGGGAGACCATTCGCTTCCTGCTTTTCCATACCATCAGAAGAAGGGCAAAACAGACAATTGCTCCTCCCGCCAAGATGAATGTAAATACGTTCATGTAGGCAGGAGAAAAATAGCCTGCAGCAAATTCTTGCTTTTTAAATACTAAATAACGGGCAACTCCCATTTTTTCATCTGATAAATCTTCAAGAATAATCGCCAAGATTATTCCTGAGAATTGTAAAAAAGAAAGAACCAACACTTTTATATTTCTCATCATTCCTCATTCTCCCGTTATAGATAAAGAGACAATACTCCTTGCAGTATTGTCTCTTTTAAACTTCTTATTTAGGTTCTCCAGTTTCAATTGGATTAGAAGAGTCCATACTCCATTCATTCCAGCCGCCATCGTATAGGGAAATATTTTCCATACCTAAGACATCCGCATAAAATAATACTTCAGCAGCCCGCCAGCCTGTTCCGCAATAAAAGGAAAGAGATTTATCAGGATTGATTCCATCCTTTTCCCACATGGCCATAATTTCTGAACCATTGCGCATGGTAGTATCAATATTTCTAAAGTCCTCTAGATTACTTGAATCAGAGCCTGCATGTCCCCAAATAGATCCAGCCGGGCGACCCTTTGGTTCAATGTAATCATAACCAGAGATTTTTCCGATGTATTCATCCCAGCTTCTAATATCAACCAGAATGCTGTCATCCTTGTCAGCAAGAATCTTCTTTGCTTCAGGCAGGTCAATAATATAATCCGGATTCACAGGAACTTCCGCGCCAAATGCAGAGACAGATTCCTTTGCATTTTCCTTCGTTTCTGCTTGATAGCCCGCATTTTTCCAAGCGGTATATCCACCATTTAATACTCTAACGTCCTTGACACCCATATATTTCAAAATAACAGCGGCACGGTAAGCTGGCATTGAATCACTTCCATATAGAACAACGGTTGTGTCAGTTGTAATGCCATTTTTTAATGCGAATTTTTCCAGTTCTTTATCTTTCAAACGATTCCATACAGGGCCTTCCTCAACTTCATCGGTATTCAGATGAACCGCCCCGGGAATATGACCCGCTTTATAGTCCTCCGCTTCATCTCCCCAGCTGACTTCGAAGAGTTTGTAGGGGTTTCCACTGTTTTTATTGCTTATTAAGTCATTTACCCAAGTTGGCGGCACAAGCATTTGGTAATTTGGATAAGATTCTAATGCTAGCTCTTGATTTGCTGCCCATTCTTTCACATCATATTGATAAATATTTTTGTAGCCATTTTCCTTTAGAAATTCAGCAACCGTTTTTGCATCTTTCCCATTCGCGTCGTAAAGAACAACATTTTTTTCAGCTGAGATACCTTTCGCTTTCAATACGTTCGTTTGTGTTTTTTTATCTGCATCAACCTTTAGCCAATCCGCAGAAAAATCCATGGCCCCCTTAATGTGTCCGCCTCTTTTGACTCCATCCAATGCCCAGCCGTTGAACGCATCATTTGACCTAGTATCGACGATAACCCATTCATCTTTCCCAATATTTGATTGAACATCTTCAGTTTTAATAGTCTGAATTCCAGCTGATTCTTCCTTTGTGTCTTTACCAGAGGCAACTTTATCATTGGAGCAGGCCCCCAATACGATAAGGCTGCATAGCAAAAGCAGGAGCAATACTTTTCTCATTATCTATTTTCCCCCTAATAATTTAATCACAATAAAAAACATTGATTACATTATTATTATAATTAAATAGCATTTGCTAAGAAATTCATTATTTCTATTCATCAGAAAGATATAAATCGGTTTTTTATTTATCACTATACTGATATTGTTTTGTGAAATTCTACTTGAGTTGCTATCTTAATTTTGTGAAGGTGATTTTTGCTATACAAAAAAGTACCCTATAAAGTAGACTCATATTTGTGTCTACTTTATAGGGTACTTCGGGCAATTATACCTAAGGTCTATCTTTCAATCCATTTCAGGAAACGAAAAAAGGCAACCCCCACTAATAGGTTAGTTGCCTGCTGTGCAAATGTGTCAGCCCCCTGTCATTCCTATTATCTTTGGGCTAACGTCTAAATACGCATTAATGTGCCATTAGGCTTCGGTAACTCTTGATCTGTTATCTGATTCATTTTACAAAAATGTTCAAAAAATTGTTGTGCCAGCTCTCGTTCCTCTGGGTCACTTTTCAAAGAAACTATATCAAGTAAAATTTGAGCCATCCATAAATTCTCAAAATAACGATATTTACCGGTATTCCATGTCATTTTTTGGGGGGACTTTTCATTTACATAATACTTCCAGAAAAGCATCTGATCCGATTCCTGTTCTGTAAGTTGGAGTCTGTATTTTGAATGAGCAGGAATAGATCCATCTTCACAAAGTTTACCGATAAAATCTTCATTTACCATATAGACACCTAAGATACGTCTGTCTTTTTCAGGCATGCTGGAATCTATTGCCGTTAACAGGACAGCGCTATTTTGGTGCAAGCGGATGGGTTTGTTAGGCTTCCCCTTGTTATTACCACTTTTTATTACGCCTGAAAAAACCTTCCACTCTGAAAAAGAACTATTCTGTTCTTCTGTGTCACACCAAAAAACCATTTGTGATTCGAAATGAAGTTTATGATTTTTCATTAGTTTTTCATGTTCCAAGCGAAGTTCCTGGTTTTTTCGTTGTAGGTTTTTTTCCTCTTCCTTCTTCCATTCTTCCTCCTTTCGTTCCATCTCCTTTTTTTGCATAATTTTTTCAAGTGAATTAGCATCACTTTTATCATGCAGTTTTAGGTGCTTTCCAAATACATCGGGGAAAACAAACTTTTTATTTTCCGATGCGAAATGTATTTCAATACTAGAATCATTATGGTTAACTATACTACCCATGCCAAAACGCTTGTGTGTAACTTTCTTATTGATTAGATTCATTATTCTAGGCCTCCTTGTAGAATAAAAAATGGTTACTTTTAGAGATAGCAAATTGAAAATTTTAGTCAACTAACTTACCTTTAAAGCTCACACAACTGTTTGAATTTTTCGTCGATTTAAAAAGGATATTAAAAAAACGTATCCATAATTCTAGCTGCAAAAAATACAGCGGAATTCGGAATACGATTGAAAAAACAATTGTAAGACTATTATAACATTTTTTGTGAAATATTGCAAATTTCTTGTTGACAACATATTTTATAGTGAGGTAAAATAAAGTTTTATTCTCTGTACATACGTGAAATTGCTATCAACATTCTTTACCAAAGTTATCGAGCAATGTACGCACTTCATCTGTTGATTTAGTGTTCATCAAACGATTCCTTAATTCAGCAGCTCCAGGGAATCCTTTGACATAAATTTTGAAAAAGCGATGAAGCCCTGTGATTGAACGTGGCAGTAATTCTGCATATTGATCCTGAAGATCAAGCTGCAGTCTTAAAAGATCAAGGTATTCTTTACTGCTATGCTCTTTTGGCTCTTTTTCAAAGGCAAAAGGATTTTTAAAAATACCTCGCCCAATCATAACACCATCAATACCATATTTTTCCGCAAGCTGCAGCCCAGTTTGACGGTCAGGAATGTCTCCATTGATTGTTAGTAGCGTATTCGGTGCGATACGGTCACGTAATTTTTTGATTTCTGGAATTAACTCCCAATGTGCATCTACTTGGCTCATTTCCTTTCTTGTACGTAAATGAATAGAAAGGTTCGCAATATCCTGTTTAAAAATATGCGTTAGCCACTCCTCCCACTCCTGAACCTCCTTATTGCCAAGTCGTGTTTTCACGCTGACAGGCAGTCCGCCGGCTTTTGCTGCTTGAATAAGTTCTGCCGCAACATCAGGACGCAGAATAAGGCCGCTGCCCTTCCCTCTCGATGCCACATTCGGTACAGGGCAACCCATATTAATATCGATGCCTTTAAATCCTAGCTCTGCCATGCCAATACTCATTTGACGGAAATATTCGGGATTATCCCCCCAAATATGTGCCACCATTGGCTGTTCATCTTCTGTAAAAGTCAAACGGCCACGCACACTTTTCATGCCCTCTGGATGACAATAGCTATCGGAGTTTGTAAACTCTGTAAAAAATACATCCGGTCGACCGGCTTCACTTACTACGTGACGAAAAACAACATCTGTCACATCTTCCATTGGTGCAAGTACAAAAAATGGCCGAGGTAAATCACGCCAAAAATTATTTATCATTTCAAACTCAAATCCTCTCACTATGGATACAACTTCAAACTCTCGGTCAAAAAATATAAAGCCAAATGTTCCACTTCTTTTACACTTATATCATGCTTAATAACTTATTTTTAATCACAAGTACATTTGGACATTTATAATTTGTGAAAAACTATTGTGAAAATCTGCAATGTTTATTTTAACGAAAATTGGTCCTGAATGGTAGTTTTATAAACAAAAAAGCAGATGGTATAGATTTTTTCTATCTCCAAAAGCAATATGATTAACAACAAAAGATTCTTCTTCAAATTCATGTAATACTTGTACAGTTTTACTGCACATTACCCAAATAAGTTGAAAGAAGAACTAAAAAAGGCATGTCAAAATTTTGAACTTATTAAGAAAAGCATTGGAGATGTAAATAATACGGAGGTTTTTAATGGTATTTTTATTTTAAATCGAGTTTAACAGTTTTCACTTCAATAATCCCAAAAACACTTTTAGGCACTACAACTACTAAGTCTCCGGATCTAAATAGCGGGGCAATGTTAGCATCATATACTATTATGTAGCTGAAACTGCTCGGTCATTGGCAATTCAAAGGCAAGTGTACCAGTGACACTATTGCCAGGATCTAGTTCACCCGATGAGAGCGCTGTATCAATATCGATCATCAGGAAAGGCTGCATATATAGGTTTCCTTTGCTATCCGTAACGCTGAAGAAATGTGGAGCAAACCACACTTTCTCGTTTCCCGTATTTTTAATTTCTACTGTAATGATATTAAATTCATTACCTGCTTTAGGTTTCTCTTCAGGGCTCCCTTTTGATTTTTCAACCTTCGTGACCTTTAGTGTCGAATCAGTCAGTTTAATTTCTTCCCCAACCGCGTGTGGTTTCTGCTTCACTCGGCTTGAAGTTTCTTATGCCAGTGGCGTTGTAGTAGTAACTGGCTTCGTGTATGTTGATTTCTTAAAACTCCATAAGATCGAAAATAGGGCATCAAGTGTCTTCGGATAATATGAAACTTACTGGCCCCCATCAAATACGAACAGTTTCCCTATTTTTTTGGGTGCCATTTGCACCATTAACGCTCCCAGCATACCAACAATAATAACCACCATTAAGGATGCAAATACAATGGTCATCGAATAACGATAGCTTTCAGCCATATTCATTTGTTCAAATAAGCCCATGAATTGAGGATCATTAATTTGAGTCAATTTTTGAATATTAATCTCAATAAATTTCCAAAACGGCTTAAAGTTAATCGTTAGTGTTTTCCCTATTCCAATTAATGTAGGTAGTGCAAAAACAAAAAGGATTCCTAAAATCATAAGAACGATCCCAAGGGGCAGATCCAAATATTTTTTCATTTTTTACCTCTCTCACTTTTAAATTGTCCGATATAGATAACGAACCCTCTAAAGGAATTAGACGTGACAAAACTGGTTTTTTGTTCACATTTTTGTAATAAATGAACTTTTTTCATATTTCTCTCTTTTTACAAAAAAAGCTTGCCGACTTTAGTCTAAACTTCGACTTAATCAGCAAGCTTTTCCATCATTAAAAATATAATAATGCCACTTTTTCTTTTGCTTCTAAGTTTTCACTCATTGAATACCAAGTCTCTGGTTTATTTGATAAGACGGTATAATAGCGTTTCAAAAATTTCACTATTAAGTCTGTTTGCAGTTCATTCCTTTCTCCATCCATTGGGAGGAAACATAGGTCTAGACCAGTTACAGCTTCTCCATCATTGTTCCAGGACGGGTGAACATATGGAAAATCCAGACGTTTGTATCCAAGGTGTGCCAGCACTTCACGACGAACATAAGGATCCATCGGCTTAACACCGCCAAATTCATAATGCTCTACACGATATGGGTCATAGATTTCAGCAAACATACCCATCAGTTTCTTCCCATTCGCTGCTGCTAATTCATTCAGGTCTTCTAGTCTTTTATTCGCTAAAAATGGACCGATGCCCAAGCCTGCTTGGCCAATAATTGTAAAATCCGTCATTGCTACATTAAAGTCTTCATAATAACGGTACTCAGTTGCGCCCACTACTTTTCCTTCATGAACAGCGACAAAAACACGGATACCTGGATCTTCTAACGGTTCTTTCCAAAGATCAAATTCTAGTACTTCTTCTGGGGGGAACACATCTTGCATTAATTGATGCATTTGTTTAAATAACGGATCGTTGATATTGGTAATTCTACTATATTCCATTGGATCATCTCCTTTTCTTTATTTTGAATGGGAAAACGGATTTTTCCATTCCATTAGCGTGCCATAATTATACGATTCTTCATCCTCTAAATAATTTGCTACTACTTTTACTGGTGTACGGCCGCAACGTAGGAGAAAAGTGATAACTGGATCCTTCAGCTCCCCTTTTACCACAGCATCTATATATTGTTCAGGTGACTTTTCATTCGCATGTTTGTGATAACCTGGCATCCTACCCCCACCAAGCAGTCTTTCCAACCCCAAATGAACAACAACATCATACATAGAAAACATCAACCACTTGCCTAAACCTAACTTTCGAAAAGATGGACGGACACCTATATCGACAACGTATAAGGTATTCCCTTTAGGGTTGTGGTTCCGGATATAGCCATTATCCGTTATTTCTTCCCAGGAATGTTCTGGATGTTGAGGATCAAATTCGACAAGAAGTCCAGTCATAGACCCAGCTATTTCACCATCCACTTCGATACATAAAGCTCCCTGTGGAAAAAGAGTCACATGATTATTTAGTTGCTCTTCATTCCACCATAATTCAGATGGAAATGGAGGAGGAAAGCTTTCTTGTTGAATACGAATTAAGTCAGGAAAGTCCTTCTTTTCATAATTTCGGATGACAACTGGAACAGGTTTGTCTTGGTCAAAAACGAAAAATTCTTTTCGATACATGAGGAGTCCCCCATTTCATTGATAAATCAGCTTATTTTGTTTCCCAATCTGGGTAAAGATCTGTACGTCGGTCACGCCATGTGGTCACCGATCCTTTTTCACGAACTTGATATAATAGCTCTAAATTCAAGTCTGCTGTAACGATCATATCCTGATTAATCTCACCTTCTACCAAAATCCCTTTTGGCGGGAATGGAATGTCATTTGGTGTGATGACAACTGCCTGGCCAAAATTGGCACGCATGAAATCAACGGTTGGCAGCGCACCGACCGTACCAGTTGTGACAACATAGACTTGATTTTCGATGGCTCTTGCATGACTTGTGTAACGAACACGGTGAAAGCCGTGGCGATCGTCTGTACATGATGGACAGAAAATGACATCTGCTCCTTTTGCCTTTGCCATACGAACGATTTCCGGAAATTCAATGTCATAGCACGTTAACATAGCAATTTTCCCTTTTTCAGTCTCGAAAACTTCCAGACCGTCTCCGGGACTCATATTCCACTCATGTACCTCTGTTGGAGTTATATGAAGTTTCGCTTGTTCCACCACTCTTCCATCCGGGTAAAACATATGAGCAACGTTATAAAGGCGATCACCCTTACGGATCACATGTGTTCCACCTATAATGTGCATCTTATATTGTTTGGCAAGTTCGATAAATAACGACCGGTACTGATCAGTATAATCAGGTAATTCTTGGATGGTTAATGCTTCCCCTTTATCGTTGCCAATGGACATAAGTTGAGTAGTGAAAAATTCAGGGAAGATGATAAATTCGGATCCGAATTCTTCTGCTGTTTTTATATAATGCTCCACCTGGTCTGCAAACTCTTTAAAAGAGCTAATGGTATGAAGATAATACTGAACGGCTGATACTCTCATTTGCATACAATCCCCTACTTTCTATTTGTCATAATCATTTAATCCTATTATTAGCGAAATGAAAAATTTGAACAAGTACGCACTTTTTCATTACATAGTGTAAAAAAATATACTGTAAAATTTATATAGTTTCCCCTACCTTATTTTATTAGTATAAAATAATCTTTTCTTTTTCATACTAAAAGGAAGAATTACCATTACACTTTTTCTATAGTGAACAAATGGCAGCTTATATCAGTGAGGGATGTTAATGTTTTGGAAAAAGGGTAAAAGCATTGCTAATGATAGTAGTGACACACAAAAACCTGTGCCAAGGAAGATATCATTAGACTCTCTAAAACAGGTTTTAAACAATATGGACGATGTAGAGATAATCGAACGCACTACACTTAACGATCAAAAAGTTGTCTTAATCTATTTAAGAACCTTAATTGACCAGGATCGTTTGAATGAATCGATAATAGAACCTGTTATCCAATGTCCACATGCCATGATTTACGAAAGCATAGCCACACCTAAAGTAATGAAGATCCAATTACTTGAAGAGGCACAGAAATCACTCCTCACCGGTGCTGTACTTCTGAATGATTGTATCCAAGAACAATGGTTGGTCATTCCTCTTCCTAACGAATTAGGTAGGGGGATTGAAACCTCTGAAACAGAAACAATTTTATACGGTGCAAAAGATAGTTTCACTGAACAATTAGAACCAAATATCACCCTCATACGCAGAAGACTTCCTATTACTGAATTAAAAACAGAGAAATATAAAATAGGTTCATTAAGTGAAACAACGGTTGTCCTAATGTACATAGACGGGTTAACCAATCCTGAATATATATCAATAGCAAGAAAGAAAATTTCTGAAATTAACTTTGATTTATTTTTCGATTCATCCCAGGTTGCGGCATTTATGGAGGAACATCATCACAGTATTTTTCCACAATTCCAACAAACTGACCGCCCAGATGTTTGTGCTTATTCCTTAGGGCTCGGTAAATTAACTATCTTGGTAGAGAACACACCGTTTGTATTAATTGCACCAATCACCTTTTTTCACCTTTTCCAATCACCAGAGGATTATATTAATCGTTGGCCGGTTGCAAGTTTTTTAAGAGTTATTCGATATTTAAGCTTTTTTCTGTCCGTCGCACTGATACCATTTTATGTTGCACTAACAACCCACCATTATCAAATGATCCCCTTACAAATACTATTTGTTTTAGCGGAATCTAGAAGTAAACTACCTTTTACACCATTTTGGGAAGCAATACTGATGTTAACTATTCTTGAAATCATAAAAGAAGCGAGTTTACGGATGCCGACCAAATCAAGTCAAACCTTAGGGGTGATTGGTGGTATAGTTATCGGTCAAGCAGCGGTTCAAGCGGGTTTTGCGGGCAAAGTATTAATTGTATTAGTTTGTATTTCAACCATCTCCTCATTTTTAGTACCAAACTATTTGATGACGAAGGCAAATACACTCATTCAATTTGGTTTTCTTCTCCTTTCATCCATTTTTGGTGTTTTTGGCATTGCCATGGGAGCTGTTGCCATTTTGGCACATCTAAATGGTCTTACTTCCTTAAAACAACCCTATTTTTCACCCGTCGCTCCATTTTACTGGAAGGACTGGATCGATCTCTTTATTAGAGGGCCTTTAACAAAAATGAAATCCCGTCCGGATCATTTACACCCTTTACAGAAATGGAGATACAAACGAAGGATGTGATTCAAAGTTGACCACATTTTCCTTATTTGATAAATCATCTAAATTTGACGGAATCTATGCCTTTTTCATCGTCAACCGTTTCCAAATGCTTTACCTATTTTTTTTAATGCCTACCTACTTATTACACCCGTTTATGATTTGGGGCATTGTTGCAATGGCAGTCTTTTCCCAACTCAATATATGGCTGTTATGCAAATGGCTAGAATCAAATTATGCTAAAAAGGGATATCAAGGTTTTGTAGAGCTTTTTGGTGTTCGAATGGTAAGGCTTTTGACTTTTATAGGCCTTATATTGATACTAATCAAAATAACGGTGATTACACTCGGATACTTAGAAGTCATTCATGATTTTATTTTCCCATCAATGAATTCAATTTGGATTATTTTATTCATTCTTCTTACGAGCTCCTATGTTGCTTCACTAGGAATGAAGAATACCATACGGTTTGTGGTAATTGTTTTTTTATGTGTTTTTTGGATAATTTTTTTATATTATCCCTTTTTTATTCCACCAATCGCTGCATTACATGATTTGTATCCCTTGATACCAACAAATTGGACAACTGATTCATGGAAAGGATTGTTACTCATTTGGTCTTCATATTCAGGACCAGAGTATTTAATCTGTTTAATTCCTTGGATCAAACCACAACAAAAAATGCGTAAATATTTAACCTATGCGAATGCTCTTTCTACTTCAGAGTATTTGCTATTGTTTATTGCGAGTTTATTCTTTTTCGGTTCAAATTATTTAAGTAAAAGTAAATACCCTATTATTCATAT
Source organism: Neobacillus sp. YX16 (assembly GCF_030123505.1). GTDB lineage: Bacteria > Bacillota > Bacilli > Bacillales > Cytobacillaceae > Neobacillus. The sequence continues at coordinate 440,073 of NZ_CP126115.1, read as the reverse complement.
GATTCGATACTTACAATCTCCCATGTTTGAACGACTGGATATTATCCTGATTTCACTACATATGTTTTTATTGGTGTTTGCTATATCAATTTTCTTGTTATGTATATATGGGGCTACAAGAATCATCCTAAAAAAAACAAGTACCCAACCTTCACGTATGGGTTTTGCTGTCACTTGTATTATGTTATTTCTCTGCTTTGTAATTGTGAATAATTGGATTTGGTCCATTGAAGCGGAACAAAATATTCTCCTGAATATTCAAATTTGGTTAAGTGGAATAACTTACTTTATCGTCCCAACATTCTTGCTCCTTTTGACAAAGCTAAAAAGGCGTGTAAAAGCATGAGGCGAAAGAAAATGCTTTTTGTTTGGGGAATCTTTGTTTCATTAGTCATGATTCCAGGATGTGCCCCATTTGTTGAGAACAACACAATTGAAGATATTGCCCCTGTCACTTTTTGGTCAATTAGTAAAGGCGAAAAAAGAAAAATAAAAATGAGTACATTAGTCCCTCCATTAGTAAATGAGCCAAAAAGCTTATTAACACTAGAAGTTGATCTCCTTAAACAGGGAGGAAAAGACTTTAATTTAAGATATTATCGTGAATTGAAGGTTGGACAACTCCGTTATTTTTTAATTCATGAGGAATTAGCGAAACAAGGGATTATTCAGTTGATTAACACGCTATTGACAGACTATGATATTTCGCAACGAATGTATTTAGTAATCGTTAAAGGTAATTTTGACGAATATATTAACAGACAAGCAAAGAAGCAAGAGTACCTTGATTATTACCTGTATCGGATGCTAAGACACTATGAGAGGAAAAGACAAGGTGAAATGACCATTGTCAATTTGCATGAATATAAAAATATGCTGTTTTCACCATTTTCAGATCCCGTTCTTCCTGTTTTCAAAGTAGCGAAAGATAACTTTACTTACGAGGGTACTGCTTTTTTTAGCAATGATAAATTAATAGAAACGGTCACAAGTACCGAAGATCAAATATTTCAACTTCTTGACAATGATCACTATTTGAAGTTTTTTCCAATACCCAAATTAGATGTGGTTATTGGACGTCTACGCTCAAGAGTAAATGTGGATTTAGATAAAAATCTTTCCCTAGTTACAATAAACGTTAAACTAAATGGAAGAATTGAGGAATATCAAGGTAATAAAAATATCCTCAACGGAAATGAACTGATGCAGCTTCAGAAGGAAATTGAAACTGAATTAGAAATGAAAACTACGGACCTCATAAAAAAAATGCGAGATCTGAAGGTGGATCCTCTTCAAATCGGGACACACACCCTTAGCCCCTTTTCCAAACCCATCAGCGAAAAGGTATGGTTAGCCGCATGGGGAAAAATGAAAATAAAAGTTAATTATCAGCTTTATTTTGAGGCATTACAAAACACTAAAAATAATTATTAAATTATCATGAAAAGAGGTTGACCCCCTTGGCCGGAGTCAACCTTAGATTACCAGTTAAAATTTACCTAATCGACTCTTGTCTTACTAAAGGATTCAACCCAGCAGTTTCCATATAATCTTTTCCCCAGTTATACATAGCATCGAGAATCGGCATCAAGCTTCTTCCTTGTTCAGTAAGGGAGTATTCTACTTTTGGAGGAACCACGGGATAGACTACGCGTTTTACAATCAAGTCTTCTTCCAGTTCTCGCAATTGATTAACTAGCATTCTCTGCGTGATCCCTGGCATAAGAGCTTTCAGTTCACCAAATCGCTTCGTTCCCTCTTTTCCTAGATGCCATAGTATAAGCATCTTCCATTTACCACCGATAACGGAAAGAGTTAATTCTTTTTCACAATTAAACATCTTATCCTGCATTCGCGACATTTCACATCACCTCCATATTTATTATAACCCACAGTATACTTTTTTCACTATATAAAATAAAAGCCTGTACTTGTAATATACTTCCATACGTTATATATTAGCGGTAAGTATATAATTCTATTCTGCTGTTCAAGAAAGGAGTTAAAGAATTGCCCGCATTCCTGGTGATTGGATTGTCCCTTTACCTGAAAATTTTACGTTGATGGAATCAATGATTTTGGGGACTGCAGGTATTACTGCAGTCTTGTCCAATTCATGTTAGACAAGACCTTTGGAATGGAATGGCAACCGATTTAATACCTTCTACTCTTTCTGAAACTGTGAATAAAGAAATTACACTAGAAGAATTACCTGAAACCTTACCTACTATTTTAAATGGACAAGCAAGAGGTAGAATCATAGTAAAGATTTAATAAAACAATAGAGAGGGACCCAAAGTCTCTCTCTAAAGGAAATTACTTTCTTAACATGACAACATTTTTTCTAGATTCAGAGTGATAACTAAGTCAGTCATGCCAATAAATAACCCATTTTCAACTACTCCCGGTATCACGTTAAGCATTCGTTCTAACCTCTCAGGTTGAACGTGCTCAGAAATTTCGCAGCCAAAAATATAGTTCCCATTTTCAGTAATAAATGGATTTTCTCTGTTTAATCGAATTTCTGGGACTAACCCAATGGCTCTAATATGTTTTACCGTCATTTCATAACCGAACGGAATAACTTCTACAGGCAATCGAAACGCACCTAATTTCTCTACCCTTTTAGATGAATCTGCTATAACAATAAATTTTTTAGCTGCTCTCGCTATGATTTTCTCTCTTAAAAGTGCGCCGTCATCACCTTTGATTAGTTCTAATTCTAAATTGACTTCATCTGCTCCATCAATAGCAATAACTATACTTTCTATTTCACTAAAGCTAATAAGTGGATTGCCTAATTCTTTAGCCAATTCTTCCGTTATTGATCTAATTCTTTGCCAAACTTTCGTGATCAGTGGCAGAGGGAGGTTGTTCCATCCAGCCCTTTTCTATTAATAGATTTATACCCTCTTCAGCAATTAAGGCAATTTCGGTATTCATTCGTGCGTAATCTGCCGTTAGGTCTCTTCTTTGTCCCATTGATAATGCCTCACTATAATAAGCAATTGCTGCAGAAAGCAGTGTCGCTATATGAAATAGCATAAGTTTATCTGAAAAGGGTGGAACTGTTGAATCTGTTACTTCTGTTTCAAATAACCTTGGAACATGAAGATTCTCCTCTTTTAACACTGAACTTAGAATATCAAAGTGTTTAATACAAAGCTTACGAGCACGTTCCATATAATCTCGTACCTCTTTAGATTGACAAACTTGACTGAATCCTAACTCCAATACCATTTTCACCATTGTTTTCTGCATATTGAGATGCACACCACTGATTTCAATTGCGTTAATAGGTCTACGTTTCCCGAACCAACCAGTTAAATAATTTTGCTTCCTAACAAAATCAATCTTTTGTTGGTTGTTTAAAGTAGGAGGTTTGTTAATAATTCCCTTATTTAATGAAACACTAGTTACCCTATCATATAGTTCCAATGATTGCGAAGTACATTCAATAAAGTATTTTCTGATATCCTCTCGTATACAAACACTAGTGGCACCAGCATATCTCGTCAACCCATGAATTGTCATAATATGTAAATACACAATCTTAAATGTATCAGTAAATAAACTAGGAGCGTCTACTGTGACATCTTCGTCTGTAAAGCCTATTGGAATTGGAAGATTTTCTAAGGATAAGAATTGCTTCGTTTTTTCTAAATGAGTTTCTGATAATTCTAAGGCAAATTCCAGTAAATCGCGAATATCTTCATCCTTTACATCATGTAACATATAGCGAAGAATACATCGTGACAAACTGTCATTAACATATTGTGACCAAATGACAGCATTTTCTGATGCATTAATTTTAGTATGGTGATTAACTTGTTCCATTTTATCATCCCTCCTAGCTATTACAGATTAGGATAACCATTTACATTAATTTTATTTGTTAAATGTTCCTGGCAAGATATATATTATCGTTTTCTTACTCATGTTTATTAGGGAATCTTATATGATTGGAAAAGTTAAACATATTTTCTTGATAGGAAGATGCATTACAGAAATAGAAATAGAAGCAGAAGTTAAATAGGGAATTCATACCGTTTGAGATTCCCTATTTAACTTTTCTAAAAAACATACTCCAAATAAATTTTCTATCATTTTAATGGTTATTTCGGAAACTAGTGAGATCTCTCAACACCAGCACTTAAAATGTCTTCTGTTGTGATTTCAAGTAATTTCTCCAGGAACCTTATTGTTCCTATTATATTTTCATCAGTTTTAAGGTTTTCCATTTTCTTATCAGCTATCAAATCATTAAGAACTTTTCTGAAAGCATTGCTTTTTATTAGCCACTCTCCAATCAGTTCCTTTGTTGCAGATCTTTCAAATTCATTTTTCACAGCAAATAAACTTTCTCTTTTTGTTTCTATTATAGTAATAGCATTTAAATCAGAATTCATACGCATCTTAAAATATCTCTTTTCACTATTATAATAATTTTCATTTCTTAACCGAAAATACTCTACACCTATAGTAATTTCGTAAAAAGAAGCTGTCTCTTTAACATATTGAATGTCTTTCACTTCAACATTTTTCAATAGATCTAGATAAGTTTCTATACCTTACTGAGTATTTATCATTTTTGCATCCAATACATTCATGAACTTCACATCCTTTTCTACCATCATATTCATTGTTTTCATTACCATTTCACAAATAATGAGCTATTTTTCTTCACCTATTTTTATTGACTCTTTTTCTATTAAATGTGACAGATGTATTTCTGTTAGTTTTTTTCAACAACATGTCCACCAAATTCGTTTCTTAATGCAGCTACCACTTTACCTGTAAAAGTATCGCTGTCTAATGAACGGTAACGCATCAAAAGAGACATTGCGATAACAGGAGTGGCTGCTTGTAAATCTAAAGCTGTTTCAACTGTCCATTTCCCTTCACCAGAAGAGTGCATAATCCCTTTAATTTCATCTAGCTTTGCATCTTTTGAAAATGCACGTTCAGTCAACTCCATGAGCCATGAACGAATAACTGAGCCGTTATTCCACACTCTAGCCACTTTTTCGTAGTCAAAATCGAACTTGCTTTTCTCTAATACCTCGAATCCTTCACCAATCGCTGCCATCATACCGTATTCAATTCCATTGTGAACCATTTTTAAGAAATGACCGCTCCCTGCTTTACCAGCATAGATAAATCCGTTTTCGACAGCTGTATCCTTGAAAATAGGTTCCACGATGCTCCAGGCTTCAGGGTCTCCACCAATCATATAACATGCTCCATTACGAGCACCTTCCATTCCACCAGAAGTACCGGCATCCATAAAGTGAATTCCTACTTCCTTTAGCTGGTTATATCGGCGAATGGATTCCTTATAGTGAGAATTTCCAGCTTCAATTACGATATCTCCAGTGCCTAATAATGGTGTCATTTCATCAATTACTGAATCTACCACAGCATGCGGAACCATAATCCATACAACTCTTGGTTTTTCTAATGATTCAACAAGTTCTTTTAAATCAGATGTACCTCGAGCACCGTATTTCTTCATTTCTTCAACGGCACTTCCATTTACATCGAAAGCTACTACTTCGTGCTTGTTATCAATTAAATTTTGACCTAAGTTTAATCCCATTTTTCCTAAACCAATTAATCCAACTTTCATGTTCATTTCCTCCTTAATAATCTAAAAATATTCTTCATCTTTTATTACTACCACCATTTATATCCTTCCTCTGCCAATAATTGATGGGAAGCATCTGGTCCCATTGACCCGGATGGATATAATTGAAGGGGAATTGTATTTTCCTCAAAAGCATCTAAGATAGGCTGTACCCATTTCCAAGACAACTCCACTTCTTTCCAATGTGCAAAGAATGTTGAGTCGCCACGCATTGCATCGTAAATTAAAAGCTCATACGCTTCAGGAACATCTGCTTGCTTAGCAGAAAATTCAACATTGATTGGTTCGATTTTTCCATTATTTAATGGGTTTTTACTATTTAATTGTAATGAAACACTTTCGTTTGGATTGATTTCAATTACTAAAAGATTTGGCGCAGTTTCTTCTTCTTGAGTCCTATACAAATCCTTTAGAGTATTTTTGAATTCAATCACAATTCGGGTGGATTTCTCTGTCATTCTTTTTCCTGTACGGATATAGAAAGGAACCCCTCTCCAAAAATCATCATCCACACATAGACGGGCAGCCACAAATGTGTCATTTAAAGAAGAAGGAGCAACTTCAGGTTCTCCTGTATACCCAACAACTGGTTTACCTTGGATTTCACCAGGACCATATTGACCTCGAATCACATGATTCACCACATCCTCTTTCTTTAATGGACAAAGTGATTCTATTACTTTTCTCTTTTCATTGCGGATCTCTTCTGCACTAATTTGTTTTGGCAGCTGCATTGCTGTCATCATCAACATTTGCAGCATATGATTTTGAAACATGTCGCGAATAGCCCCAGCTTGATCATAATAGCCAGCTCTCTCTTCAACCCCAACTGTTTCGCTTGCAGTAATTTGCACATTCGCAATGTAATGGTTGTTCCATAATGCTTGAAGCACTGGATTTGCAAATCCTAACGCTTCCAGGTTTTGTACCATCGGCTTTCCAAGATAGTGGTCGATGCGAAAAATTTCTTCTTCATCAAAAGCTTTACTTAGTTTATCGTTTAATTCTTGAGCTGATTTTAAGTCATGTCCAAACGGTTTTTCGATAATTAGACGTTTCCAACCTTTAGTAGAACCTAGACCACTCTCTTTAATGTTGAAAGCAATCACATTAAAAAACTCTGGAGCAACAGATAGGTAGAACATATGATTTTCTGGTATATTCAATTCTTCTTCACGTTGTTTAACGAGTTCAAGTAATCCTTTATATCCTTCAGCCTTGATAGCATCTACATGGCAATACCGAAAGGCACGGATAAACACTTCAAGGTTTGAATCGCCATTTAGTGATCGTCTAGAAAATGTTTTTAAGGAATCTTCCACATGGTTTTGGAAATCAGTATCTGATAAATCTCCTCTGCCCACCCCAATAATTGAGATGGGCAGAGGAGATTTTTGATCCAAAAATAAATTATATAGAGCCGGGAAGATTTTTCTTTTTGCTAAGTCCCCTGTCGCCCCAAATAAGACAAATGTCATTGCCTCCATTTTACATACCTCCAAAATTAAAAATTTCACTTATGCCTTTCTTAAAAAACTACTATAACTATTGATAGCCAATCCCTTGCTTAGCCATATTTTTATTTGAACCTGCTTGGACCGTAATAATGATGTCCCTAAAATGCGAATGACCACATTTTAGACAATAAACATTATTCGATGTGAAGGTTAGGCATCTTGAACAAACTTTGTGATGCTTTGCATGTAACCCGAACATACTATTCACCCTTTCAATGTAGTAAACTGAATGCGGAAGATCAGTTGACTGATCAATAACCACAGTATTTCGTGAATCCAATGTTGCAACAAGATGTAAGTATAATACCTACATTTTTCAAATGGAAGTACGCACTTTTTATTTAAATAGTGATAAAAAAATAACATAATAACAAAATGTATACTATAGGAAATAAACTCATCTATTTTTGTGTTAAATAAATTAAAAAGCCAGGGTGAGCATCCTCTCCCTGGCCAAAAAAAAATAAGTGATATAAATTTGTTGAGAACAGTATTCTTTATGTGTTGAAGCTTTTGGCGTAATAAGCGAGCTATCTAAACCGGATGTCTCACAAACATAAGTAGCCTCCATAATTGCATTAGGATCAACTGACAATATAACCCTTTTTAATTTCGAATAAATAAATGGATTGGTTATACAATAGATTATTTTCTTCTTTTCACTTAAAAATCCACCTTCACCATATAAATAGGTAATACTCATATTTAATTCTTTGATTATCCTTTCACCAATTTCGTCCGGTCTTTATTAATAAGAGATTTTTATAAACAACATCACCAATGACAATTTGGGCAATTATCAAGCAACTTATACAGAAAATAGGCCATGCGGAATGGTGCATTGTTTCTTTTAAAGTTAATAGTAAGACTATATAAGCGGTTTGTCTTATAGTATACTTTTTAACACTATGTAAAATAAAAGTGCGTACTTTTATTGTTGTTATATACGTTGTATACTTGCAATTGTTCAGTGAGAGGACATGATATCCCTTATTGCTGGCAGGTACAGATAATGCACTATAAGGATAATATTACTGTAAAAGTATTATTACCCTTTGGAGATATTATCACTGTACAACAATAAAAAAATTATAGGAGTGAATATAGATGGAATTACAATTAGCATTAGATTTAGTAAATATCCCAGAAGCAATTGAGCTGGTAAAAGAAGTAGAGGAACATATTGATATCGTTGAAATCGGTACACCGGTTGTAATTAACGAAGGTCTTCATGCTGTAAAAGCAGTTAAAAAAGCATTCCCTAACTTAAAGGTATTAGCAGACCTAAAAATCATGGATGCAGCTGGTTATGAAGTAATGAAAGCTTCTGAAGCAGGTGCAGATATCGTCACAATTCTTGGAACTGCTGAAGATATGTCTATTAAAGGTGCTGTTGAAGAAGCGAAAAAACAAGGTAAAAAAATCCTTGTTGATATGATTGCTGTAAAAGATCTTGCTGGACGTGCAAAAGAAGTGGACGCTATGGGTGTTGATTATATTTGTGTGCACACAGGCTACGATCTTCAAGCTGTTGGAAAGAACTCTTTTGAAGATTTACAAACCATCAAAGGTGTTGTAAAAAATGCTAAAACTGCAATCGCAGGTGGTATTAAGTTAGACACACTTCCAGAAGTCATCAAAGTACAACCAGACCTTGTCATTGTAGGTGGCGGGATTACTGGACAAGCTGATAAAAAAGCTGCTGCTGCCAAAATGCAACAAATGATTAATCAAGGGTAATTCAGATCATGAATACAACTCAATACCTAGCTGAAATCATAAAAGAGTTAAATCGCTCCGTAGATTTAATTTCGAATGATGAAGCTGAAAAATTAGTTAATGGGATTCTTGAATCAAAAAAAATCTTTGTTGCAGGCGCAGGTAGATCTGGATTTATGGCCAAATCATTCGCCATGCGAATGATGCACATGGGGATAGATGCCTATGTGATTGGCGAAACAGTAACCCCTAACTTTGAAAAAGATGACATCTTAATCATTGGATCAGGTTCAGGAGAAACGAAAGGTTTAGTTTCCATGGCTGAGAAGGCAAAAAACATCGGTGGGACGATTGCAGCTGTAACCATTTTCCCTGAGTCCACTATTGGACAATTAGCGGATATCACAATTAAGTTGCCTGGCTCACCTAAAGATCAGTCGGAGAGTGATTTTAAGACGATTCAACCAATGGGCTCATTATTTGAGCAAACACTTTTACTATTTTACGACGCTGTGATTCTTCGGTTCATGGAGAAAAAAGGTTTGGATACCAATAAAATGTACGGTAAACACGCCAACTTAGAATAAATATATTATTCCTCGAGTTCTAAATAGGAAAGACCGCAAGCTGTTTCCATGCAAGATTGCGGTCTTTCTGTTAAAATGAACTACTTCAATTTGTAATAATTTTAGGAGTGATAAAATGATTTCTTTAAATGGAAAAACTGCAATAGTTACTGGCGCAGGAAGAGGCATTGGACGTGCTACTGCTATCGCCTTAGCAAAAGAAGGCGTTCATTTAGGCCTAATCGGCTTAAATATGTCTAATCTAGAAAAGGTAGCTGCTGAACTAGCACAATTTGATGTAAAGGTTTCTGCAGCAACAGCAGATGTGACCGATCTTGAATCCGTTACCCATGCTGTTGAACATATCAAATCAGACTTAGGCCCAATTGATATCCTTATCAACAATGCTGGTGTTGCTAAATTTGGTGGGTTCCTTGATCTAACACCAGAAGAATGGGAAAAAATCATCCAAGTCAATTTAATGGGTGTGTATAATGTAACAAGAGCAGTATTACCAGGAATGATCGAAAGAAAATCAGGAGATATCATCAATATCTCTTCATCTGCTGGCCAAAAAGGTGCTCCTGTTACAAGTGCTTACAGTGCTTCTAAATTCGCTGTTTTAGGGCTAACAGAATCACTTATGCTAGAAGTAAGAAAACATAATGTCCGTGTTACTGCTTTAACACCAAGTACGGTCGTTACAGATTTAGCCATTGATACAAATCTTGTTAAAGGCAATGAAGAAAACGTGATGCACCCAGAAGACCTTGCAGAATTAGTCGTGGCTAGTTTAAAATTTAATCCAAGAGTATTCGTTAAAACAGCTGGATTATGGTCAACAAATCCATCATAAAACGAAGCAGATCCAGTGGGGTCTGCTTCTTTAGTTCGTACAAAATACTCTTATATGTATCAGTGATACAAGGACATTACTTTCTCTAAATCAACAATTAACTGGTTAACTTCATTCTGTGCTAAGCGTACAAGCATTTGATCGTATAAAGTAATAATTTGCCCATCCTCTTCATGCTGATGTTTTTTTAAATAATGATAAATATTATTTAACTGGTCTTCATTAAGGACCGACTCTGTTTCGAAATTCTTAACTTTCTGTAATGAAAATTCATTGATAGTCGAATCAAATTCACCTGCAATAATATTCCCTTTCACGAACATCCTCTCACTCCTCAAAGTCAGTATAGGATAGTTTTCCCACATACTATGTTAAATAAATCTTTACTCCTCAAATTTAAAGAATATGAGGGCTTTTCAAATGTTTGATTTATACCTTAGCATCAAAGATTAAATGCTTCTCTTTTTGTTTTTTTATTAAATGTGATGATACAAGAGGTTCCTTGATTTAGTTTACTTTTAACATTTATCGTTCCCTTATGGTTCTGAATTATTTTATAGCTGACCATAAGGCCTAATCCATTTCCATTATGTTTGATATTACCACCAGTTGGCATCGCCTCTATGGAACTTTTAATTAAATTTATAAAAACCTGTTTTAATTTTTTTCCTATTAGTTCTTCCCTTGTATATTTATATAAATCGCAAAACTTTTCATTCACATAAGAAATTCTATCGTCTCGATCGGTAATTGAAAAAATGGTAGCTTCATTTAGTGCTTTCTGCAAATCTGCGAGCTCTCTTAGAGTAATTTTTAAATCTAGATTGGACTCATCTAAAGCAAATTTGGTGTATGTTAACTCCTCATTGTAGCAATTCAGAAGTGTCTTGGAGATAAGCTGGTACAAATATTCAAGTATCTTAATTGATTCAAAAATGTATTTATAGAAATACTTTTTTCTCGTAATTCCTGTTCTAGCAAGTCCATAATAGAGCAACGTGTTAGATAAACAAAATTGATAGATTGTTCAAGTGAAACCCGAGAATGGATTAATTTCCGCCCGAAATCATCTACAAACGTAATAAAATATCCGAGCATGACCATACGGGCTAATGACCACTTTTCCTGAAAGCATTTAAGTTTTTTATTTCCATTTCATTAAAGAGTTTTCTTGGCATTTGTTTATTCTCCGATTTCCTGATTTTTTAGTCATTATACATAAAAATACCCTATAGGGCGTACCTTTTTTTAGTGTCCACTCTATAGGGTACATTTTAAAGAGATACCCAATCTGATATTTCTCTTTATTTTATTGGCAAAAGGCCCGATTTTTTGTATTTATCAAATTGTACTTTTACGAACGGTGTATAAGTTCCAATTTTATATTAAGGCCCTTTTAATGAATCATGTCGATGATTCATCGTTTCATCCCAAATGAAAGGGACTTTTTTTACAGTACCCTCTGTAATAGTAAACTTTTTAGGCAAAATGCATATTTGAATATAAATTTCACCATAATATAGATAACCATGAATGGCTCTAAGTGATGAGGTGATTATATGTCCTTCAAACAACAGTTCTTAAAAAATAAAATTGAGAAACAAGCAATAGGTCCTCAAGATATTAACCATTTATTTACTAAAGCAAAAAAATCCAGTGATTTTGGGCAACTTTCACTTATAAATAAAGCAGGACATTTCATCCTTTCTTACTACAACACGCTAATTGATCGAGAACAATTGCAGTGCAAAGTATTATATGTTTTTCAAGAACCGTCTTTTGATATTGGTCACATAAAGAACATTGAGGATATTAGGAATACGATTCCCATTGATGATATTTTGATTACAGACAACATTGAAGTGATCGAATCGAAATTCCTTAAAGGGTATGCTATTCTGCAAATGAAAGAAAATGATTATAAGTGTGCTTTAATTAATTTATCCAATGAAAAAGTTGGGTTGCGTGAGCAAAATAACGTTGAAAATGAGTTCAGCGTCATAGGACCTCAAATCGGATTTGTTGAACATATCGATATCAATATACATTTACTAAGGCAGCAAATCAATACACCTAATTTAATCATCCAAGACATTCAAATAGGGTCTATGTCACATACTAAAGTCATCATCGCTTATATTGAAGGGATTACAAATGAGCAGCATATTCAAACGATGACTCAACGATTACAAAATATCGATTTTGATGTGGTTTTTGATTCTTCTCAGCTTCATCAAATCATAACCGATAATTCATTAACACCTTTTCCGCTACTTCTATCCACGGAACGTATTGATAGAACGGTTTTTGCTTTGATTAGCGGACAAGTAGCTGTTTTTAGTAATGGATCGGCTTATGCCGTCACGGGCCCCTCCACATTACTCGATTTTTTTATTTCGCCTGAAGATTACTATTTACCTTGGATTATTGCGTCTTTTTTTCGTTTGATACGTATCTTTAGTGTGCTTTTCTCAGTTTTTGCAACCTCTATATACATAACTGTTTTGACATATCACTATGAAATGATTCCAAAAGTGTTACTCGGTCCCCTTAGCTTTTCACGTCATAACGTTCCATTAACACCGGTATTAGAAGTACTTTTTTTGGAATTGACGATTGAACTTTTACGTGAAGCTGGAGCACGCTTACCTACTAAGGTGGGACAAACGCTGGGAATCGTAGGTGGTATCGTAATAGGCCAGGCCTCCGTTGAAGCAGCACTTACAAGCAATGTGTTGCTTATTATTGTTGCCTTATCTGCTTTGGCTTCTTTTACTACACCGATTTATAAAATGTCGAACACCATACGCTTTATACGTTTTCCTTTGATTATATTAGCATCCATATGGGGCGGATTTGGGATTGTTATAGGAATAAGCTTTTTGATCGTTCATCTGACACGTTTAGAATCATTAGGTACACCCTATACCGTTCCCTTTTATCCATTTAGGCGTAAAGATTTTGCGGATAGCATTATACGTTCGTCCTATAATGCCACTTCAAAAAGACCAAGTTATTTACGTCCCCGATCCCTTTGGAGATATCATCCAAGTGACCAGATCAAAAAGAAAAACGATTTTGATGATTGATCAGAAAATAATAGACGAGGTGAGGTATGAACTCACGTTTTTTCTTTGCGATTAGCTTCATTGTCTTCCTAACTGGGTGCGAGAATGAAAGGATTATTGATCAAGTTCAGATTATCGAATCGATTGGTTATGATCAGCATGAGGATGAAATCAAGGGAACGGCTATCTATCCTACGTTCACAGAAAAAGGACAAACCAAATTAAATATCTTGACGACAAAATCTCCTTCGTATGATGATATCCTCCCGAGAATGAATACAATGTCTGCGCATCCAATCGAAATAGGCCAATTACGTTTAGTATTGTTCGGCAAGAAGGTTGCGGAACAAGGGATTAATCCGGTTATAGAAAGCCTTCAACGGGATCCGGTTGTGGGAAGTCGAATGCAGCTGGGTATAGCCGAACATACAGCAGAAAATATATTAATATCAGGTAAAAATACAAACCTTACCTTCCATTTAAGCGATAAAATTAATCAGAATATACAGAATGGAAATTTGCCCAAAATGAATTTACACCTATTTAGGGAAAACTTTTACAATAAAGGCGGAGATCCATATTTGCCTTACTTTACCATAGAGGAGGGAAAAGCCCACATTAATGGGTTAGCTTTATTTAAGAATGGCAAGTATAAAAATCATATTAATTTAAACCAGTCATTTATTGTAAAAATGCTAATTGACGGAGCCAAAAATGGACGTTATCACATCAAAATCAATGAAAATAAAAAGGATGGTTTTATTTCATTAAAAAATCTGGATGCAAAAGCTCATTATACAATTAGTCAAATCGATCAAGTTCCGAACATATCTATCAATTTAACGATGAATACTCAGATAAAAGATGTCCCGCCTTGGCTTAATGTAACCACAAATAAAGATATCCTAAAAATGGAAAATCTTATGAATAAACATTTTAATGAAGAAGTCCAGCAATTAATCTCGTTGTTTCAAGAATACCAAGTAGATCCAATCGGGTTTGGAGACATGGTTAGAGCAAAATCAAGAAAGTGGAATTATAGCCGGTTTCAGGATATGTATCCACATCTCAAAACTACAGTCAATACAAAGGTGAATATTATACAAACAGGTGTCGGGGAGTAAGGATTTCATTTTTGAAGAGGAGGGGAATAATGTGCACACTTTAACCGATGAACGATTTTTAGTATCTCCTTTTTTCGTTTTCTTTCTGATTTACTCTAATATTATTGGTGTGGGAATCATGAGTTTTCAAAGAGATATTATAAAGAGTGCCGGTTACGATGCATGGATTTCCGTCCTATTAACCGGTATAAGCATTCATGTTTTAATTTGGATGATATATCGCATTCTTACCATTGCTAATAATGATATCATTTATATCCATCAATTTTGCTTTGGGAAATGGATTGGCGGGTTATTAAATGTTTTTATCATCATCTATTTTCTTGTAGTGGGATTGATTGTTTTCCGTGTTTATATTGAGGTTGTTCAAGTTTGGATGTTTCCTTTAATGAAGACATGGCAAATAAGCGTGATTTTTCTATTCCTTCTTTATTACATTGTTTCCAGTGGGTTTCGTGTGATTACCGGGGTGTGTTTCTGGGGAACAGTTATACCTTTTGTTTTTCTGTTTCCCCTTTTATTCTTTTCCTTAGAATTTGCCCAATTCAATCATTTACTGCCTCTTTTTAATCACTCGGTTATTGAAATATTAGGATCATCTAAAAAGATGGTGTTTCAGTTTCTTGGCTTTGAGACTCTACTCATGTTCTATCCATTTATCAAGAATCCTGAAAAATCAAAAAAATGGGCTCATTTCGGGGTTTTGTTTACAATCTTCCTATACCTTTCCATAACAATCATAACTTTTCTTTTCTATAATGAAGAGCATCTCAAACATACGATTTGGCCGACCTTAACTTTACTTAAAATTGCGGAAATTCCTTTCATAGAAAGAGTTGAATATATTGTCGTTTCCTTATGGTTCCTTGTCGTATTGCCTCATATTAGCCAGCATCTATGGGCAGTCTGCCGCGGACTCAAAAAGTTAGTAAATATCAAACAACGTATCAGCTTATTCATTTGCCTCTTTTTATTCTTTTTGTTCTCTAATGTATTAGAGAGCCATAAACAGATAGAACGATTAGCTGATTTATACTCATCTGTCGGCTTCTTTTTTATATATTTGTATGTCCCTTTTCTCTTTTTAACGATTAACATTAAACAAAAACTAACTAAATAGGGTTTTGATGCGAGAATAATTCGATATGGATATTAAATCTCCCCGATAAAAAAACTGTATGGAATAAATTCTACACAGTTTTTTTGAAATTCCTATTTGATTGTCAGCAACTCCAACAAGAGTCCTTTTTTAAAGTATATTTTCAAATAATATCCAATGGCATTTTCCTAGTAGGTTTAGGAAATACTTGATCAATTCTACTGAGATCTTCTTCAGTAAACTCAATAGTTGCTGCTTCAGCATTTGCTAAAACATGTTCTTCTTGAACTGCTTTTGGAATAGCGATGACGTTATTCGAACGGATGGTCCAAGCAAGAGCGATTTGTAATGGTTGGACATTGTATTTGTCAGCAATATCATGAATAGTTGGATCGTTTAAAAGCTGTCTTCTTAAAGAGCCTCCTTGAGCTAGGGGACTGTAGGCCATGATTGGCATGTTATGTTCCCGCTGCCATGGTAAGAGATCGAAGTCGATTCCTCTTGAACCTAAATGGTATAGCACTTGGTTCGTCACACAATTTTTTCCATTCGTAGTGTTCCATAGCTCTTCCATATTAACCGTGTCAAAATTTGAGACGCCCCATCTTAAAATTTTCCCTTCTTCTCGTAGTTTTTCCATTCCTTCAATTGTTTCCTCTAAAGGAACACGTCCTCTCCAGTGGAGAAGATATAAGTCCAAGTGGTCTGTTCCGAGTCGTTTTAAGCTGTTTTCACATGCATTTGAAATCTTATCTAAACCTGCATGATGGGGATACACTTTTGAGACTAAAAAGACTTCATTTCTGCGTCCTTTAATGGCTTCGCCAACTAAGCGTTCAGAGTCGCCATTTCCGTACATTTCAGCAGTGTCAATAAGTTTCATACCCAATTCTAAGCCGAGCTGCAAGGCTTTTATTTCTTTGTCTCTCACTTGGGGATTTTCCCCCATGTACCATGTTCCTTGTCCTAAACTAGGTAAAGAAGTGCCGTCAGGCAGGGTTACCACGTGTTTGGCTAATGCATTTTTAATTTCCGCTCTTTTCTTTTCATCCATTAGGCTCGACCCTTTCTTTTATGTATTTGGGTATCATAGAAGTAGAATGTTAACGTCTCTTCGTATAAACTACGCATATATTTAGAATTTCCGTAACCAACAAAGCTATTCTTTATTGCATGATATGGCCATTTCTGCTTCCGTCTGTGCAAAAAAACAAAGAAAGTGAGGATGGTCTGTAAGTGTCTGACACTTTGAGTCATCCTCACCACTTCTATTCTAAATCAATTTATCAATCGACTTTGATATCAAATGGATTAGATCAGATGAGCTCCTCCATCGATAAGAACCGATGTGCCAGTTGTAAACCCATTTTTCACTAGGTAAACATAGGTTTCAGCAATATCTTTAGGTTGAGCAACACGTCCGACAGGTAATTGCTTAGCAATCCCATGGTACATATCTTGTCTTTGATCTTCTGGCATTCCGCCGTAAAGAGGAGTGTCAACGATACCAGGTGACACCACGTTTACTCTGATAGGTGCCAGGTCTACTGAAAGTCCTCGTACTAATCCATCGATTGCTGAATTAATGGAAGCTAAAGTCGTTGCACCTTGAGGAGGACGCACACCATATACACCAGAAGTTAATGTAATAGAACTTTCATTATTCAAGTATGGAAGAGCAGCACGAACCGAGATATACTGCCCCCAGAACTTACTATCAAATGCCTCTCTTACGGTTGCAACAGGCAGTTCGTTAAAGTGACCCATAGCGCCTTCACCTGCAGTAACCACCAGGTGATCAAATTTCCCAACCTTCTTGAAAAAGTCTGCAACCTTTTCCTCGCTGCGAAAGTCGATTTCATAGCCCTCTACGTTACCACCAAGCTTCACTTTTGCGTCAGATAATTTTGAAGCAGAACGGCTAGCAATAATGACTTGAGCGGATTCATCGAGAAACGCCTTAGCAGCCGCTAAACCAATACCAGATGTACCTCCTAAAACAACCACTCTTTTTCCTTTTAATGACAACGTCATTACCTCCTTTATTCATATATTTGTTTAACCAACTTGCGGATTCTGATTAAAGAATCCGCAAGTTAGAAATATTTACGTCGTTTTTAAATAAGCATTATTATTTAGCTAAAAGTTTTAGTGATTCACGATTAAATGCTGGAATATCTTTTGGTTCTCGACTTGTTACAATATTTTTGCTGATGACAACTTCTTCGTCTTTATAATTTGCACCAGCATTTTTCAAATCGTTGCGAATGGATTTATAGCCAGTGATGTCGACACCTTTTAAAAGGTCTGTATCGATTAACACTTGTGGTCCATGACAAATGGCAAAAACAGGTTTTCCATCTTGGATAAATGCTTTTGCAAATTCACCAAAACGATCGTCTTCACGCAATAAATCGGGAGAGAATCCACCAGGGATAAGCAACGCATCAAAGTCTGCAGGATGAACTTCATCAATGGATTTATCAATTTTTACGGTTGTGCCTTTTTTACCAGTTACTTGGTTACCTGATTGTTTGTCAACCGTGATAACTTCATGACCAGCTTCTTTAAAGGCTTGTGCTGGTTCAGTGTACTCCACATCTTCAAATAGGTTTGTTATAAGCGTAGCGATTTTTTTGCTCATGTTCATTAACCTCCTTAAAATCATAGAACAGAAGTAAAAATATTCATTTCCGTACCATGTTCTGATTATCTTCATTAGAAGTTGATTTTATCTCCGTTGTAAGCCGCAATATAGATTTTTTTCATATCCTCCACCGATACTTCTCGTGGATTGGATGGAGTACAAGGATCCTCAACAGCTCCTGCTGCCATCTGGTTCAGGTGTTTTTCAAATTCTGCTTCTCCCACACCAAATTCCTTTAGTGTTAATGGCAGATTCAAAGATTTGTTTAAACGACGGATGAGGTCTGTTAACGAATCAATCAATTCGTCATCCGTATTTCCGGTTAAACCAAGCATCCTTGCAATATCCGCATATCTTGAGCTTTCCACCTTTCTATTATAATCAATCACATATGGCAAGTAGAGTGCATTTGCTGTACCGTGCGGAATTTCAAAAATGGCTCCGCTCTTATGGGCTAAGCTGTGGACAATTCCTAAAAATCCATTGGAAAAGGCCATGCCGGCTATGGCCTGGGCATAATGCATTTCTGCCCTTGCCTGTTTGTCACCTACTGCGGATTTTTCAATATTTTCTACCACTTGCCTAATCGACTGCATGGCCAGCGGATCAGTAAAAGAGTTGTGCAGGGTGGATACATATGCCTCAATGCCATGTGTCAAGGCATCCATCCCCGTATAGGCTACAATCGAAGCAGGCATGGAATACGTCAGTTCAGGATCAACGATTGCAATGTCAGGCGTGATTTCATATCCAAAAACCGGATACTTCACTCCCTTATCATAGTCCGTAATAACGGAGAATGGAGATACATCACTGCCTGTTCCGCTAGTAGTTGAAATGGCAATAAAGCGAGCTTTTTCACGCAATGTTGGCAGTACATTTGGAGCCTTGATTTGGTCAAATGGCAGTTCGGGGTTTTCATAAAAAATCCACATCAGCTTAGCCGCATCAAGCGGAGATCCGCCGCCGGCAGCAATGATCCAATCCGGCTGGAATTCTTCCATCTTCTTGCCGCCGTTTTGAGCAGTTGTAATAGATGGATCGTTTTCAACACCTTCGATTAGTTGCGTCTCAATGCCTGCCTCTCGTAAATAAGTTTGGATTTTATCGAGATAACCGGATTTTTTAATCGATTGACCGCCAATAACAACCGTCGCTTTTTTCCCTTCAAGGGTTTTTAAAACTTCTAGGGATCCTTCTCCAAAATAAACATCTCTCGGAATAGTAAATCGATTCATATGTGTAAATTCTCCTTTTCTGTGGGAAATTAGCAACTTTAAGGTTCACTTATCCATTTTTTTAAAATTGAGTACGTCATAAGTGTTTCCCATCATCTTAAATGTTACTAATGAACAAACTCAGGTTCTCTCTCAACAATGGTCCTTACTATATCTTCTGCTTCGATTTCGAGTAATTTCTCCAAGAACCTTATGGTTCCTAATACTGCTTGAATATCCCCCTCTGTTTGAACGTCTTCCATTTTCTTTTGAACAATCAGTTCATTTATAACTTGTTTGAGAGCCTGGGTCTTTATACGCCATTCTCCAACAAGTTTCTTTGTTGCGTCTTTCTCGCCTGCATTTTTCACTGCAAATAAACTTTCCGTTTTTGTTTCTACGAGCGTTACGGAACCAAAATCGGAATCCATACGGATGCGAAAATAATTCTTTCTACTGTCATAATATCTTTCTTCTTTTAATAGAAAATACTCTATCCCTACTGTGATTTCAAAAAAGGGTTCTGTCTCTGTAGGATAATGTAGTTCTCTTACATTAACACTTTTTATAACGTCTAAATACGTCTCCAAACCATATTGGGTACTAATGATTTTTGCATCCATTACATTCATGATTTCACTCCCTTTTTCACTTTGCGGATTGTTTTAATATATAATAATCTTGTTTACTAAAATCCATCCCATATAAAACTAATCGCTTTTTTCAACTGCATGTCCACCAAACTCGTTCCGAAGGGCAGCAACCACTTTCCCTGTAAAGGTGTCATGATCTAAAGAACGGTAGCGCATCAAAAGAGACATGGCGATCACTGGAGTGGCTGCCTGCAGATCCAAGGCCGTTTCCACTGTCCACTTTCCTTCTCCTGAAGAATGCATGGTTCCTTTGATTTGTTCTACGTTGGCATCTTTAGAAAATGCACGTTCTGTTAAGTCCATGAGCCATGAACGAATGACTGAGCCGTTATTCCATACTCTTGCCACTTTTTCATAGTCAAAATCAAACTCACTTTTCTCCAGTACTTCAAATCCTTCTCCAATCGCAGCCATCATCCCATACTCGATTCCGTTGTGGACCATTTTTAAGAAATGGCCGCTGCCTGCCGGACCCGCATATAAATATCCTTTTTCTACCTCTGTGTCTCGAAATATGGGTACAACCATACTCCAAACTTCAGCATCCCCGCCGACCATGTAACAAGCTCCGTTACGTGCGCCTTCCATCCCTCCGGAGGTACCGACATCCATAAAATGTATACCTGATTCCTTTAGCTGCTCGTAACGGCGAATGGAGTCCTTATAATGAGAATTACCAGCTTCGATTACGATATCGCCTTGACTCAAGTATGGAGTGATCTCATTTATAACTGAATCGACAACAGCGTGCGGAACCATGATTCAGATAATTCTGGGGGCTTCTAAGATTTTAAAAAGCTCCTTAAAACTCGATGTTTCTATAGCACCATACTTACTGATTTCTTCTACAGCATTGACATTTAAATCCAAGGTGGCTACTTCGTAGTTGTGGTCAATTAGATTTTTTCCTAAGTTTAACCCCATTTTCCCTAACCCGATTAATCCAACTTGCATCCTCTTGTCCTCCTGAACGATTCGTGTTGTTATCCTATTTTTAATACGTTTACTGATTGATCTTTTGAAATCATCTCATACTTAGACCCTTGGTATTCCCACCAATAAAACCCGTCCTCTTTTAAAAGTTCATCCGAAGCATCCGGACCCATCGAACCTGAACGATAGAAATGTAAGGGGACTGTGTTTTCCTCAAACGCTTCTAAAACTGGCTGCACCCATTTCCACGATAATTCCACTTCATACCAGTGGGCAAAGAATGTCGAGTCACCGCGTAATGCATCAAAGATTAAGAGTTCATAAGCTTCGGGTATGTCTTTTGCTCCTGTTGAGAAGTCAATTGAAATAGGCTCAATTTTCCCGTTTTTTAGCGGATTCTTACTATTCAATTGCAACGATATCCCTTCATTGGGATTGATATTGACAATTAATAGATTTGGTTCCGTTTGTTGATCGGATCCATACAATTCCTTCACTGGATTTTTAAACTCTATGACGATACGTGTCGACTTTTCCTTCATTCTCTTTCCTGTACGGATATAGAAAGGAACTCCTCCCCAAAAATCATTATCAATCCATAAACGGGCGGCAACAAAAGTATCATTGACAGAGGAAGAATCAACCCCAGGTTCCTCCCTGTATCCAACCACTGGCTCATGATTCATTTCTCCGGCACTATATTGGCCACGGACAACTTGAGAACCGACATCCTCTTTCTGCAAAGGCCGCAATGATTCCATCACCTTTCTCTTTTCATTCCGGATATCTGCTGCACTTATCGTTTTTGGTACATGCATGGCCGTCATCATCAACAGTTGCAGCATATGATTCTGGAACATATCCCGGATGGCCCCGGCTTGATCATAATAGCCCGCTCTGTCTTCTACTCCAACCGTTTCACTAGCCGTTATTTGTATATTGGCTATGTGCTGCTTATTCCATAAGGATTGAAGCACAGGATTGGCAAATGTCAATGCTTCGAGGTTTTGAACCATTAGTTTGCCAAGATAATGGTCTATCCGGTAAATTTCCTCTTCGCTAAAAGATTTACTTAGCCTTTGATTTAATTCTTGGGCGGAAGCCATATCATGCCCAAACGGCTTTTCAATAATCAGGCGTTTCCATCCATTGGTCGTTCCCAATCCGCTTTCTTTAATATTAGAGGCGATTACATCGAAAAACTCGGGTGCAACAGACAGATAGAATAATCGATTTTCATGAATGTTTAACTCCCGTTCACGCCTCTGAACCAAATTAAGCAGTTCTTGATACCCTTCCACATCCGTTACATCTAATTGGCTGTAACGAAACGCGTCGATAAATTCTTTTAATTTAGCTTTATCTTCGATAAAGCGTCTAGAAAATGTTCTTAATGAATGTTCTACATTTGTTTGAAATGTACCATCCGATAGTTCTCTCCTGCCTAACCCAATAATTGAAAATGACTGGGGCATCTTTTTATCTAAAAACAAATTAAAAAGAGCCGGATAAATCTTTCTTTTGGCCAAATCACCCGTTGCTCCAAACAAAACAAAGGTCATAAAATCCACTTTTCATTCCTCCATTCCTCAAAACATTTTCCAATAGATAGAAAAATATAGGTACCTACTCTAATGCTTGATAATTGTTGGTTATGACAACCATATAAAGCACATCAAATTTTTTACGATCTAAATGATTGTAGACTTTCGCTACCCTACTTCTGCTTTATACATCTGCTTTATACACCTGATTTTTTCTCCCAGCAGCTTGCACCATGAAAATGAACTTCCGGAATTGGTCATGACCACATTGAGGACATTGATCATTTGTAGAAATCGTTAAACATCTTTCGCAAACTTTTCGATGCTTTGCTTTTGGCCTTAACATAATCGTTTCATTCCTCTCTGTGTTCATTAATTGACGATCTATATTGAATAAGGATCTATAACTTCCACCTAAAAACTGTATTTTATATTATTACAGTTAAAATAAAAAATTAGATATATCTTAAATTCGATCTTATTTACAAAATACAAAGGAGAATTCTTCATTCCCTCTTAAAATGTCTAATGGTATATGTGTCTTTTCATCTTAACAATCGCCGCTTAAGAAGAATTGGTTGCGGTATTGATGTTAGTATAGTATCTACAACAAACAATTAAAAGTACGCACTTTTATGTTATATAGTAAACAAAAAAACACTTAGTATACTTTTATACACTATTAAGAGTTATGCGATTTTTCATTAAGGGATTTAAAACAGAAAAATCCCCGTTAATGTACGAGGATCTTTCAAAATTGCCTTGGAGTCATGATTTAAATAATAGTTTGATCAACTCATGATAAATAAGGGAGTATCCCTGGGTTCAAGACTTGTTGTGATATTTTTTCTTAATGCCGACTCTTGGCCCTTGTCGTTTTACACAGACATTTATCAAACCTTTGCGAATTGGTTTATAACAGGTAATATACACACTTTTTATTCTCTAGTATCAAACAGGATGCTAAATAATGTAAGCAAATATTACGATTTATTGTTAGAAGGGTTGGCTTTCGGTAATATAAGCGACCTATCTATACCAGATGTTTCACAAACATAGGATGCCTCCATAATAGCTGATGGATCTGCTGCTAAAACGACACTTTTTAATTTGGAAAAAATAAACCTGTTCGTAATACAATAAATAACCTTCTTTCTTTCCCCTAAAAAACCGCCTTCTCCATATAAAAATGTGATGCTGATATTTAAATGATTGATAATACTAGCTCCAACTTCATCCGGTTTTTCTGAAATGATCATGACAGATTTCCCACGATTTAATCCATCTAAAACATAATTAATCATTTTCGTCACTATATAGAAAACCGCCAGAGAAAGCATGGCCTGTTCCAATGAATAGACAAGCGCTGCAATCGTAAATATGAAAGCATTCACGACTAATAAAAATGAGGCAATCGGAAATCGATAGTGTTGGTTAAACCAAATTGCCAGCATTTCAGTGCCATCTATTGCACCGCCAAACTTTACAACGATTCCTATCCCAACTCCTAAGATTACCCCACCGTATAAAACAATTAATACTTCAGATTGAGTAATAGGAGGAATCGATTTAAATAGTACTAAACCAACGGTAGTAATGATATTTGCATATAGAGTTCTAATGACAAAGGTTTTACCCACTTCTTTAGCTGTAAAAATTAAGATAGGAATATTTAAGCCCAAAAATACAACATAAATTGGGATTCCCCATAAAGCATTGGCCATAATCGATAACGCTGTTACACCACCATCTACTAGCCCGTTTGGTGCTAACATCGTTTCTAATCCCATAGCAACGATTGACGCCCCAAAAGTTAAAAAAACATACTCAACAAATTTTTTCATCATCTCACCTTTAAATATGTATTATTCTTGATTCCTTACTATAAAACAGTTCAGCTAAAATCCTTTACAACACAGGAATATTATTCACCTTTTTCCAGATTTCACTCCTTTATTTCCTTTATGCACTGAATCATTGCAAATAAAAAGACCACAAGTCTTGACTTATTAAAAGTCTACTTGTGGTTTTTAATCCCCTCTTTTTAGAACGATTGCTATTTAATAGACGCACTTTTATCGGCAGGAGTATCCATCACATTCTCCATATAGTTTTTACCCCATTCATACATGGAATCGAGTATTGCCCAACAGGGCTTCCATATGGAAATCGCAAATGCAATGTTCTAGGTGCCTTTACCATCTCAGCAACATCTTTAAACAAATTCAACGTTATAGTAGGAATCTGATGCTCTTCAATTATTCTCGCGACTAGACCAGCCGTCTGTTGACAGATGGGTCATGTTGGAACTAGTAACACAGCATCAGTCTGTTGTAACAATTTAAAAAATAAAAAAGTAATTAACATTACATATTTCTTATCAAGAGTAAGATAATGTTGTGGTCAACACTTGCAAAGTGAATTATGATATTGGAGGTACCAAAATGACTCAATTAAAATTGAATGAAAACATCCCTAACTTTAATCTCCCTTCCACTACAGGTGAAACCAAGAATATTTTTTAAACATTTGCATGTCTTCCTGCCCTGTTCCAGCACATAATTTATGTTGAATCTCATCACTTTCCTCTATAAATTCCTGTGCACTTCTACACTTGTTAATCCATTTTACAATATCATCCTGAGAGGGTTTATTAGCTCGTCTCTTTGACTCAATAGAGACTGCATCAAAACGTTGTTTACAAGGATTCCAAAACGAAGTAACAGAATCCATAGACATTGTATCGTCATCATAACATCATCTTCATCAGAAGTTTCTTATCCTATCCTTCTAAAGTCTTGATTTTCAAAGCTATATACCAACCCAAACCATTTAAAAGGTGGGCAAAATAATCCTCATCTCTCCGCTACCTGTTCTCTAAGCTAATTTGTGTAGTTCCTTTAAAGCCGTTTCCTAGCCCTGTCTAAAGCATAAAATTTGATTTTGGGTATAAAGGAAAATAATATAGAGATATCGCAAATTATCAATATCCTTTTGTTCGATTAGTTTATACGCATTCCAAGCAAAATAGCTTTTAATAAGATCAGAAAGGGGCGGGCACCGTTGAATCGGGAATCAAATATGATAAATGACGAACAGGCAGTTGAAATTTTCAAGGCTCTGTCAAATCAAATAAGAGTAAATATTCTGCAAATGTTGAAAGAACCTGATAATAATTTTTCCCCGCAGGCCCATGTCATCAAAGATAAAGGCTTTGATGGCGGGGTTTGTGTTAGTGATATTCGCAGCAAAGTAGGACTATCACAGTCCACTACCTCCCAGTATTTGTCTATCCTATTGCAAAGCGGGCTGGTGGAAATGAAACGAATCGGACAATGGACTTATTATCGACGCAATGAGGAAACCATTAAACAGTTTGAAAAGTATATAGGCTTAAAAATATAACCTTTTAAGGAGGACCAAGAGTGAGTTTTCAAAATCATCTTGCCTATCACAGCATGTACCAGAAAGACAAAATGACACTTGGATTTATCCTCCCGACTGCTAGGATGTCTAAAAATCCGATTATGGAAAATCAGCTGGAGCTTGCCCGTAAAATTGAGGAATATGGCTTTGCTTCATTATGGCTCCGTGATATTACGATGCAGAATTTGAATATTGATGATAACGGCCAAAAGTACGATTTATGGATTTATTTGACGTATCTTGCTGCCTATACGAAGCACATTGCGTTAGTGACAGGAAGTGTAGTTCTCCCTTTGCGCCACCCCGTCAGGGTAGCCAAGGAAGCTGCATCAATCGATCAATTGTTTCCAGGTCGATTGATTATGGGAGTGGCATCAGGGGACAGGGAAAAAGACTTTACAGCTTTAGGGATATCTAAGCAAGAAAGCGGTCCGTTATTTAAAGAAAATTTCGAAATTCTCGACCGGCTGTTAAAAGAGGATCAGCCGACAATCCACAGCCACGCCGGGCTGATCGATGGTACAGATATGAGGTTAATCCCAAAGCCTGAATCTTCGATTCCGACCATGGTGACTGGATTTAGCAATCAGTCTATCAATTGGATAGCCAGGAATGGGGATGGGTGGCTTCAATACCCAAGAAGCATTCTTCAACAGGCGCAGCTTATCCAGGATTATCGTGCTTTAACTGAAGTTCATGCTCCAGGAGATTTTAAACCCTTCTCTCAAAGCTTGTTCATCAACTTATTGGAAAATCCCGATGAAATGCCTGTCCCCATACCCTTAGGCTATTCCGTGGGAAGAAACCGTTTAGTTGATCTACTTCATCAATTTCAAGCGATTGGTGTCAACCATTTGGCGTTTGCTCTGTATTTTTCCAAGCGCCCTCCAGAGGAAGTAATCCAGGAACTTGGAGAATTTGTTTTACCCTACTTTCCAACCCATAAAGGTACAGGCCAGCTTTAAAAAATTAAATTGTATAAAAGGAGGGAGAATTATGACAAAGAAATTAGAACTTTCAGTACTAGATCCCTCCCCAATTGTCGAGGGAGGATCAGCCGAACTTTCCCTTCAAAACACTCTTGAACTAGCAAAGAAAACAGAGCAATGGGGATATAAACGGTTTTGGCTTGCTGAACATCATAATTGGGCAGGAATGGCGAGTTCAGCATCCCCGATCGTAATTGGGCGAGTAGCCTCTGTCACGGAAAAAATGCGTATTGGATCAGGCGCAATGCTGCTTTCCCATTATTCTCCTCTTTCCGTTGCTGAGCAATTTGGAACATTAGAAACCTTCTTCCCTGGCCGGATCGACCTTGGATTGGGGCGGGCACCTGGCACCGACCAATATACAGCAAATGTATTGCGGCAGCGGGTTGCTGGTGAACCTGAATTTGATGCCCGTCTTCAGGAGCTTATCGCATATCTTTATGGTACAGGAACAGCCACTAAGAATGGTTCATTTAGTTTTCACGCCATTCCCGGCGAAAAAACAAATGTGCCAATTTGGCTGTTAGGTTCAGGGTTTTATAGTGCACAATTGGCTGGAATGCTAGGGTTACCATTCTCTTTCGCGGGACATTTTGCTCCAGGTAACATGATGGAGGCCATAAAACTGTACCGGGATTCTTTTCGTCCGTCTCAATTTTTGGAGGAGCCTTATGTACTGTTAGCCGTTCAAGTGGTGGCTGCTGATGAGAAACAGGAGGCACAAAGGCTTGCCACTTCGATGTATCAAAAATTTCTTTTGTTAACCCGCGGACAGCCTTCGCCCATTTTGCCTCCTGTTAATAATATGGACGAGCTTTGGAACGATAATGAACGCAGGGCGGTTGAAGAACAGCTTTTCACTTCCATCATCGGGGACCCTGCAGGTGTGAAGCAACAGCTCCATGAGTTAATAGAAAAGACTGACGCTGATGAAATTATGGCTCACACAGAGATTTTTGATCATAGGGCACGGCTGCGCTCTTATGAAATTTTGGCTCAGGCTGCAGTAAATTAAACAGTGTCTAGTCTAATAAAGGATGTATTTTATACAGATATTAAATCAGTTAAATTAATGTGATTTAGATTGAAACAGTAAAAGAAGACAAAGAAAACAACCTGTAAATTCTTTTATAGGATTGAAACGAAATTTTTAATGAAAGAAGATGAGCATATGCCTGAAAATGATACAAAACTAATTACGGATATTCCATTCTCGGTCCTGGATCTCTCTCCAATTGCAGATGGAAGTACGCCGGCAGATTCTTTTCGCAATACTTTGGAGCTGGCCCGGCTCGCTGAAAAGCTGGGGTATAACAGATATTGGCTAGCTGAGCATCATAATATGCCATTTATCGCCAGCTCTGCAACATCGGTAGTCATTTCCCATGTTGCAGCAGGTACATCAAAAATCCGGGTAGGGTCAGGCGGCATTATGCTGCCGAATCATGCACCTCTTGTTATTGCTGAGCAATTTGGTACTCTGGAATCATTATATCCAGGACGTATTGATCTTGGCTTGGGCCGTGCACCAGGCACTGATCAGCTTACCGCACGTGCATTAAGACGTGACTTGAGAAGTTCAGGAGATGATTTCCCTGAGCAGCTGGCTGAGCTCCGGAATTACTTTGACCCTTCCCTGGCACAAGGATATAGTCGTGTTAAAGCAATTCCGGGTGAGGGATTAAACATACCTATTTGGCTGTTAGGTTCAAGCGGATACAGTGCCCAGCTGGCAGGAGAGCTTGGACTGCCGTTTGCATTTGCGAGCCATTTCTCGCCGCATAACACACTGCCGGCTATCCAGCTCTATCGCCGTTCGTTTAAGCCTTCTAAAGTACTGGACAAGCCGCACGCAATGGTAGGGCTAAACATCATTGCGGCCGACACAGATCAAGAAGCTGAGCGGCTCGCTACAACATTGCAGCAGCAGTTCTTGAATTTGATGCGCGGGAAGGAAGTCCCATTGCAGCCGCCAGTGGATAATATTAATGATATAGCGAGCGACCATGAAATAGCTGCCCTTGAGAATCAATTAGGAACTTCGATTGTCGGCAGTCCTCAAACCGTAAAAGAAAAGCTGGAAAAGTTTCTGGATGAAAGTCAAGCCGATGAAATCATGGCAATCGCCCAGGTTTACGATCATAAGGCCCGCCTCCATTCCTATGAAATATTGGCAGAAATTACACAGCTAAAATAGGTCAAAACTGGCCGATCCTTATGGCAAGCTTTTAATGTAACTCTATAAATTTTTTGTATAGAATATAAAAAAGTGCCTGTCAAAGAAATTTTTGTAGTCTATGTTATCCATTTGCTAAATAGCAAAACCCTTTAACAAACTTGATGTAAACAAAAGGAGAAAAAAAGATGAATCCAAAATATGAAGCTGCTTTTAAACCATTTACCTTCCGTTCTGGAGTTGAAATAAAGAACCGTATTACAATGGCACCCATGACCAATACGGCGGCACATGAAAATGGTGAAGTATCAGACGAAGAAGTTGCGTATTATCAAGAACGTGCCGGTGGTGTAGGAGCGGTAATCACCGCATGCACATACGTCACCAGGAATGGAAAAGGATTCCCGGGTGAATTTGGTGCAGATTCCGATTCCCTAATCCCTAGTTTAAGACGTGTGGCGACAGCTATACAGGAAAAAGGATCAAAGGCGATTTTACAAATTTTTCACGGTGGCAGAATGTGCCCGCCTGAAGAATTGCTCGATCGTCAACCAATTGCTCCGAGTGCGGTAGCAGCGGCACGGGACGATGCCGTGGTACCTCGGGAAATGACAGCAGACGAAATCGATGAAATTATTAAAGCATTTGGTGAAGCAACAAGAAGAGCAATCGAAGCTGGGTATGATGGAGTTGAAATCCATGGTGCCAATACGTATTTGATTCAGCAATTCTTTTCTCCACACTCAAATCGCAGAACTGACAAGTGGGGTGGAACGCTGGAAAAACGTATGTCCTTCCCGCTTGCTGTAGTTGACGCTGTTAAAAAAGCAGTTTCAGACCATGCAACAAAACCTTTTATCATCGGCTATCGGTTATCGCCTGAAGAAAGAGAGAATCCTGGCATCACCATGGAAGACACGTTGCAATTAGTGGACAGGTTAGCGGACCAGGACCTGGATTATCTCCATATTTCTGTCGGCGGCTATTGGAACGGATCAATCCGTGATGATAACGATCAGACATCCCGAGTTGTTATGATCCACGAACGTGTCGGCGATCGTGTTCCTGTGATGGGTGTTGGGATGCTGCGGACACCCGATGAAGTGATGAAAGCATTTGAAACAGGTGTACCTTTAATCGCTTTAGGGAGGGAATTGATAATGGAACCTCAGTGGGTACAAAAAGTACAAGCCGGTGAAGAAGACAAAATCCGTACAACATTATCTAAAAAAGATCAAAAAGAACTGGCTATTTCTGATAAAATGTGGGAGTACTATACAGGCATCCCTGGCTGGCTTCCTATTGTATAAGGAGTTCACTTATCTCATTCCATCTCTGCTTCCTTGAATTGTTCAACAAAAAATGGGAATCGTGATGATAATTGTCCTTGCTCAGCAAGTATAAGAATATACCTTATACTAAACAAGACGGAACATTTTAAAGGGAAACCATCTTAGTGGTTTCCCTCCTTTATTGAGTATTAGGGCAGAAAATCAGCCATAGTTCATTTGTTTATGACTAGAAGTTATTGTTAATATATAATCACCAATAGACGCCCATAGAAAGGATTGGATTCTAAATTGAACTAGGGATTAAAAGATAAAACGGCACTCGTGACAGGCTGCAGTAAAGGTATTGGAAAAGCAATTGCCGTCGCGTTTGCCAAGGAAGGCACCAATGTTGTAATTTGTGGCCGTGGTGAAGAAGCATTAAAAGAAGCAGCAGCAGAAATTGAAAAGCTGGGAGGCAATGTGCTTGCCGTTCAGGCTGATTTAACGAAACAATCTGATGTGGAACATCTGGTCTCCTCTGCAATCGACCGCTTCAAATCAATCGATATACTAGTAAATAATGCAGGAATAGCCAGTGGATTTGATGATTTTGAAACATTGGACATAGAGGCCTGGCAGCATATATTTGATGTAAATGTATTTGGGACTGTCCGCGTAACCAAAGCAGTTATCCCCTTTTATGAAAAAAGCCGGATTTGGACGCATCATTAATATTTCATCGGAATCAGGGCTTCAGCCTGATTCGTTTATGCCTCATTATAATGCTTCAAAGGCAGCAATTATCAATTTTTCAAAGAGCTTATCAAAGGCGTATGCCGCACAGGGAATTCTGGTGAATACTGTGTCACCATCATTTATCATGACACCAATGCTGGAAAATCTATTAAAAGATAATGCGAAGCAGCTGAATATAACCTATGAAGAAGCTACTCAACAATTTTTAAAGGAAAACCGTCCACATGTCGAAGCAAAACGGCCTGGAACAGTTGATGAAGCAGCGTCTGCTGTTGTTTATCTTGCTTCTGAACAGGCTTCCTTTATTAATGGTATAAACCTTCGGGTAGATGGCGGTTCGGTTGCCAGTATAGAAATTAAGCTAATTCTTAAGAAAGCTCATTTCAAATGGAAGAACGGGGAAATTACTAATCCCTCAATTGAACTATGCCAGATTAAGTGGTAAAACCTTGATCTTAACAGCAAAACTTAGCGATAAATTAAAGAGGATAGCGATCCTCCTTCTTCTACACCATTTATTATCATTTATTTCTAAGTACCACCATCACCCATGTTCCAGCCACAGTATAGAAATGGAGATTTTTTTAATAAAAACACTTTTACAATGATTTCGGACTGTTCCGCTGTCCTAATAAATGTTATATTTTCACAATTATTGAGACGTCGGAACCGTCCCCGTGTCTCTCTGAGCCCTGCCTTATTTTCGCGGGTAAAGATACCAATCAAAAAAGTGCGCTTTCCCCGATGAACAGGCACTCTATAAATCATACTCCCACAGACCAAGCCTTCCTTTAGCCGGAATGAAGCTGTCCAGCATCTTCATATCCCTGACTTCCCAGACATACCCTCCCACTTTATAATCACCGAGGAAAAAGTCATTGCCTGATACGATTCTGCCATCCTCCAACACGGCCCATGTCTCGTTGTTTTCTATCACCCTCAAACAATTTTCAAGCTGGCAGACAGCAATGATCACGCCAGTTGGAAGATCCTCGGTCTTGTACCCATGCTTTAAAAGTAGCGACTTGATCGCCACATGGCTGCAGACCGCCTTATCGACTTTTTTACTGGTATGAATCGCAAGAGGGCCGCGATACTTCGTACTCCATGACCTCGTTTCATATTGAGCTTCGCGCAAGACAAACAGACTCGCCCAAGGCTGAATCATCGACAACACCTTCACTCCAACCACCCTCTGCCTCAACAACTATTTTGTCTATAGCATCTCCCGGCAATCCCCCAAAAAAACGGGGACGGTCATCCTTTCTCATAAAATTAAATACTTCTGCTATTCACGGGACATCAGAACCGCCCCCATGTCCCACCAAAAAGGAGCACAGGGTACGTCCCCATGCTCCAAAAGAATTACCATTCAAATAGAATTGGTAATTCTTTTTTGTTTTCCTTACCGACAGGAGAGTTTTTATATTCATGTGCACTTCCATAAAGTAATTTAAATATATTTAATGATTTTTTTCTAGCCACTCTTTATCAAGCACAACTTCAACTCTTTGCTTTACCACTATTTGTGGTACGGTTCTCCGTAGTGTATCTAAATGAGGTTTCATTTTTAAAATTAAATTACATTATCAACAGATAACAGCCTCTTTATTATAGGGCAGTTGCGGGAATATATACAATTTCACAAAAATATAACTGACAAAAAAGGCAGCTCCCTGATGAGGGATAGCTGCCTTCGTTTAAGATTATTATGAAAAGGTAGGAGCAGGGAATTCATCAATTCTCATACGAAGTAAACTATATGGTTTTTCCCGCAGGTCTCTTCCATAATGAAATCTCGCCTGCCGATGTAATTGATTCACAATGACATATAAGTATTGATCGGGGCCAATCGAAAAAGTATCCGGCCATAAAATTCTCGGGTCATGTGCGATGGTTTCCATTGCGCCATTCGGCAATATCTTCCGGATACTGTTGTTTTCATAGTCTCCTGCATAAACGGTTCCTTTTGCGCCGGTGATCATTCCATCAGACGCACCTTTTTCCCCCCAATACTGCACATATTGGGATAAATTCATGTCCTGTATCCTTCTGTCCCTTAGGGCTTCTGTTGAGATTGAGAACAGCTGACGGCTGGTTAGCGGAGCATAAAATAAAACCTTTCCATCAGGAGAAATCGCTAAACTATCGGAAGCCAATCTAAATGGGAAAGTCGAGCCGTCCGGGTTTCGATTCATCAAAATTTCACCTTCTACTTTCGGTAAAAAATAGGGATCAGGTGAAGTTGATATTGCCCCATTTAACCGTCTAAACGCGTTCCCATTTTCTAAATCTACGACGATAATAGCCCCTGGCCCTCTGGAAGAAGAATCCGTTATATATGCATATCCTGCTCTTCCAACCCGAAAATCCAAACGGACATCATTCAAATAAGTTGTTGGCAAGACAACATCTTCTGTAAAGGTATATACTCTCCTTATTGTATTCGTGCTTAAATCAACAGCAACTAATTTTGCTCCCCCTTGAATAGGTTCAGAAAAATTTGGTGCCCCTGTATCTAGTACCCAAAGTGTTCCTCTTCCATCAGCAACGATACTTTGGACACTGACGAAAGACATCGCAATATTCCCTGTATTAACCAAATTTGTTTCTAAACTGGGATAAGGCTGCAATTCACCCTCAACAATTTCCGCCACAGTAAATTGAACGTCGTCTCCCCATTTCGGAAAGCAAACAAAAATACGACCGGTTTCGGAAACGCTGACACCTGTAGGCATAGCCCCATAAAAAGCATGCACCAGTTCAAACTGCCCAAAATATTTTTCCATAGGTAACATAGGTTGCATAATATCCTCCTCATCAAATCTGAACGGATATCACCTATATATGATGAAAATTTTTTGTAGTGCCTGGTTCTTGATAAGTTTTTCTATCGTGATGGATGCTGTGGGTTTATTAGTCCAGGAGAAACATGGGAGTTTCGATAAAGTGATTCAAACTTCCACTGGCTCTCCAAAGTCGGAGAATGAGAGCATCTGAATTAACGTTTGCAGTCAATTTTAGAACTAACATAAAAACTATTATGATTTGCTCCCGTCCAGCAGCCTAATTAGTAAATAAAAATCTGTCTCCTTTAAAGGGGAGTATTTTTGAGCTTAGTGTAACTTTTTCATCCTGAGCATAAGTTAGAATTTTTAGAAGCCTATAAAGTGGGCTGATATTCATTTAATATAGATTATTTAAGAACCTCATTTACCTCTTATATAGCAGATAGCACGCCTCAACAGGGTAGAGACTAGGTGGTCGTTTTCCGCTATCTAAATAAACAAATACGCAAACCCAAACCTTAACGCAAATATCCATATTTCTGGGTAAAAGTTAGACCCCCTAAACAAAGATTCCCCAAACAATCAGTTCGAGGGAACATAAAACACACATTAATATTCACTTAAAAACCTTAAAAGTCCTTGATATCAGCATATTTTCTCTCTCTCCTAACAACTGTCTCAACGTGTTTAGAGTGTATGTGGGCAACACATGGGATGTTGGTGGGTATATATAATTATTTGGAATTATCCAAAAATTTACTCACCCAGAGTTAGATGGAATGGCTGCAACGGACGATGGTGTTGATTTTGAGGGGGTGTTCACTGTAGATTGCTGTTGAGACTGTTGTTGAGCTTGTTGGGCTTGTTGAGCCAGCTGTTGGGCTAAAAGAGCCTAGCGAGCTGCCTCTTGCTGAGCCTTTTGTTCAGCCAGTTGATCCTGTTGGTTTTGTAATTTGTTTTTGGCAGCTGCTAATTCTTTTTCAACTTCTTTTTTATCTTCTTCAATCTTTTTTTGTTCAGAAGCTAATTCATCTTGGTTCTTTTTTAATTGCTCGTACTCTTTATGTAATTTTTAATTTCCCCTTACCCGATTCTAGAGCACAAACTTAAACGTGTTTTGTTAAAATAGACAAAAAAAAAAGAAACAGGACATCAATTGAAAAAGAAGGGTACATTAATTATTAACTATAGTTTTAAAGTAAAGTCATCTCAAAGTTGCTTTGAAGGATCTGATTTTTCGTCCTATAGAAAATAGTGGCTTCATGATAAAATAACCTATTCAAGATAACTTATTAATTTATCCTTCTGGCTACTACTCTAAAATTAATCACAAGCAGGTGTACGATATTGGATATCAAACATTTACAATATTTTATTGAGGTGGCGAATTTTAATAGTTTTTCCCGAGCGGCAGACCATTTATTTATTACCCAACCAACCATTAGTAAAATGATTAAAAACCTTGAGACGGAGTTGGGAGTTGCTCTTTTTGATCGGTCTCGAAAGCAATTAATCTTAACCGATGCAGGACGCATAATTTTGGAGCAAGCAAAATTAATTGACAAAGCATTTAAGAATTTAGAAACGGAACTAGACAACCTTACAGGGCTAAAAAAAGGGCATATTCGTATTGGTTTGCCACCTATATTTGATGCGCATTATTTCCTAAAAATAGTTGGCAGTTTTCACGAAAAATATCCTGGGATCACTTTTCAATTGGTTGAGGACGGTTCAAAGAAAATAGAAGAAGATGTAGGAAACAATCTTCTTGATGTAGGGATAATTGTTCTTCCGACTAAGAACGACATTTTTGATTATTTCTCATTTATGGAAGAAGACCTAAAACTGATCCTTCACATATCACACCCCCTAGCAGAAAGAGAGGAAGTCAATTTAGCTGATTTGGCTAATGAATCGTTGATATTGTTTAATAAGGACTTTGTCCTAAACGATCGAATTATTTATTCTTGTAACAGTGTAGGCTTTAATCCACACATTATTTCAGAAAGTTCACAACGGTCTTTTATTGAAGAAATGGTTGTAAGCAAGTTTGGAGTATCCCTATTGCCGGAAAGTGTCTGCCAGAATCTAAATAAAAATGTAAAGTCGGTCAAAATAGTAAACCCGTCTATCAGTTGGAACCTAGCGATTATTTGGGGCAAAAATCAATACTTCTCCTATGCTGCAAAAGAGTGGCTGCAGTTTACTAAAGAAAAGCTCACAAACGGATTTCAAGATCAATAATATTATAAGCCCCATATTCGTCTAGACGGTTCATTTAAATTGAACCGTCTTTAATTTTCTAAAAATCCCCTATTTCTATATGGCATAATTGAAAGCATTTACATAGATAAAAGCTATACTACTCATAAAATATAACCATTTTACTAACCGAACAATGCGGCGTACACTTGGTTCAGGCATAAAAAACCTTTTAATAACGTGGATATAGTATTTACTAGCTAAAATCCAATCATGAAAGGAAGCAACTTAATGAAAGCAAAGAAAGCGAAAGAAAGCCGCATTATTAATACAGCTCAAGTATTATCTTGCGATTTAAACAACTACAATACATTGTTTGGCGGCGTTTTGATGAAAAAGCTCGATGATGCAGCAACATTATCAGCCCGCAGGCATTCGAGAGTTAAGGAATGTGTGACTGCATCTACAGATTCAATCGATTTCTTATGCCCTATTCATCAAACTGATTCAGTCTGTGTCGAATCGTTTGTAACATATACAGGAAAAACTTCCATGGAAATTTTTTGTAAAGTTATCGCCGAAGATATGATAAATGGCGAACGCCGAATCGCTGCTACGGCATTTTTGACTTTTGTAGCCTTAGACGAAAATAAGCAGCCTGTCGAAGTTCCAAGTATCATACCAGAAACAGAAGAAGAAGAATTCCTATACAAAACAGGTAAAGAAAGAGCAGAAATTCGTAAATTAAGGAGACAAAAAAGTAAAGAATTAGCTGCGTATATTTCACTGGAAAAACCTTGGGACATATAAGAAGGAGGAATATTTATGATAACTTTATCTAGTATTGATGAGTTAAGAGCGACCAAAGATGCACTTGAGAAGTTAAAGAAAGACTATCCAAACCTTTTTGAAAAACTGTTGGATATGGTTAATCTTACACGTGCATTCCAATTTAAATATAATTACATGGGATGTTTATTTATGGATGAGGATCCTGGCCAATATACCCCGAATTTTGTGTATGGCTCTGTTCTACGATTGTATAAAAAGGAATTACAGAAATTAAAAGATGACCATGAATCCCAAGTATTGAAACAAACTTTTTCTGAATTCAGAAATACCGGATACGCAAAAATCAGTCTTTTAGTACTTGGTATGTCACCTGAATCCTTAGTAGGCGCTTCTAGTATTAGGTAAATTGGTCTAAAGCTTTTCAACTCTTCTTAAAAATCCTAATAATAGAAGTTACTATATACTGTAAATAGCGACCCACCCTTTTTGAAAGTAGTCCCCCTTTTTTTTCCACTTAATATGAGAAGCAGGAATCATTTACATGGTTCCTGCTTCTTTTTATATTTTTCGATAAATCATACAATCCACTTCGAAATCGAGTAGGAGGGGGTGACTAACCCCCGACCTCTCACACCACCGTACGTACCGTTCGGTATACGGCGGTTCTATTAAGATTGACGTAAAGTTTCATAACGGTTATATAGACTTTTCAACCCTCGTTGACTCCAATATGAGTTATCGAGGGTTTTGTGTAATATTGGGCTACAGGCGATTCTCCAGTATTTCTTTCTGGAGTTGCCCCATTCGTGCGCCTTGTAACCAGGGACGCCTAAACCAATCAGTTTTCTAACTCTAGTTTTAGATTTCTTCCACTGTTTCCATTCGCACATTCTTAGCCTTCTTCTTATCCATTCATCTTGGTTATATTTGCGGGAGTTACGCTCGACATGGGAAAATCGCTTGCACTCAAAGAACGATAAAAGAAAAGGATTTAAAAGAAACAATCCTTTCTGATATTAAAAAAATGGCTCAAGTCATTAACGATAAGGAATACCTAAATACCCTTGCCGTAGAAGCTCAAAAGAAACAAAAGCAAGTTACTCAAATTTTAATCAACATTGAAAATGAGATTAAAGCTTCTAAAGCAAAAAAGAAACGTTACCTTGAGATGCTTGCAGAAAAACAAATCACTCATGGAGAATACCGCGAAGTCGCTGATGAAAACCAAGGACGTATAAATGAATTAAATATTAAAAGGAGTGGGCTTGAAGCCGCACTCCGACATGATGAATTTTTAGGTCGTATTGAAAACCTCCGGAACACGATTAACCGTTTTTTACCTCTTGAAGACATAACGGAGGAAATGCTCCATCACTTTGTCGAGCGTATTGAGGTAGATAAAAGCGGAATTCCTAAAATCACTTACCGGTTTTCAATATTACCCTAATTAGCTTTCCTTCAAAACTATCTGCGACACGCATTCAACATGTGTCGTCTGCGGAAACATGTCAACCGGCTGAACTTCTACTGTTTTATAGCCGCCATCTTCTAAAATCCGTAAATCCCGTGCCAGTGTGGCTGGGTTACAGGATACATAGACAACCTTTTTAGGCTTCATTTCAATAATCGTTTGCAAAAATGTTTCGTCACAGCCCTTGCGCGGTGGGTCCACAACGAGCACATCAGCAGAATTCCCCTCTTTGTACCACTTAGGAATCACAACCTCTGCTTCCCCGGCTTCAAACTCCACATTCGTCATTCCGTTTAACTCAGCATTCCGTTTCGCATCTTCAATCGCCTCGGGAACAACTTCTACACCAAAGACCTTCTTCGCCTTTTGTGCTAAAAACAAGGATATTGTGCCGATTCCGCAGTATGCATCGATAACAGACTCTTCTCCATTAAGCCCTGCATATTCCAGAGCCTTTTCATAAAGGACCTTCGTTTGAACAGGGTTCACCTGATAAAAGGAAAGAGCGGAAATAGCGAACTTAACGTCGCCTATTAAGTCATAGATCACTTCATTTCCCCATAGGAGTGTTGTTTTTTCGCCAAGTATCACATTCGTACGCTTTGAATTAACATTATGCACAATTGATTTTACTTTCGGAAGTCGTGAGATAATTCCTTCGACCAATTGGTTTTTGTTTGGAATATCAGCACTTCTCGTAATGAGGACAACCATCAACTCACCTGTTTGTTTTCCATAACGGGCCATGATGTGGCGAAGTACACCTTTATGCGACTCTTCTTGATAAGCAGTTATCCCTAGCTCATTGCAGATTTCCTTCACTGCCTGTACGGCTTCATTAATTTCTGGAAGCTGTATTAGACTCTCATTGGTATCAACAATTTCATGACTTCTAGGTTTAAAAAATCCAGCAATCAGCTTCCCATCCTTGTCACCAACTGGAACCTGTGCTTTATTTCGATAATGCCATGGATTGTCCATCCCTAGAATCGGGTGCACAATAACATCCTCTAGTTTACCGATACGGGTGAGCACTTGCTTAACTTGATTTTCCTTATATTTCAGCTGCCCTTCATAGCTAATGTGCTCGAGCTGGCAGCCGCCATACTTATGAATCTCACTGTTAGGAATTTCAACGCGATATGGGCTTTTTTCATAAATTTCGATCAAACGGCCGAAGCCGTAACCCTTATTCACTTTGATCACTTTAACCTGTGCTTTTTCGCCAGGCAGCCCGTTTGGGACGAACAATGGAAATCCATCCACCTTAGCGACCCCTGCCCCATCATGTGTTAAATCTTCAAATACCACATCTATAAAATCATTTTTATTAACCGGTATTGTTTTTTTCATTTTTTACTTCCTTTACTCCGATTTGACTAGCAAGATTGTATCATAAACCCAATCTAATTGCGAAATCAGCCATAAATTGATTCTATCCCATTTACTTTCGCGTAAATTGTCGGAGCATATTGATTTAACAACACAACAAAAGTGTTTATAATTAAAACAATCCCGGAAGGAGGTGATTACGATAAAGAAGGTAAAAATTCTTCCCATCGCATTACTCCTTGCCTTCGTATCCTTTACAGTTCTTCTTCACCAGTCTAAGGTAATTACACATCTACATCATGAACATAAAGCCGTTCTAACCATTGATGATTGGAATACGCAATCAACATCCGACGATGAAGAAAAACATCTATACCATTTTAACTTTATTGGAGTACTTGTCTTAATTTCACAGATCGTAGTCACCCTTCACAGAATTACTCCTAGAATATACACTAAGATTCTTATCTTCCTTCTACCCGTTTTTCATCAGTCGAATTACGTTATCTCCTCTCCTGATTTGATAAGTTAAAACTTACAAAAAGGGAGGAAAAATGAATGTGGATTCGCTTTTTAATGATTGGTGTATTTTCATTAACAGCAGCAGGAATGCTTACGTATCAAGGTATAGAAATTTACCATGCTTTCATGGATTTCTTTAAACAAAAATAAACAGGAATCCCGCGGGTTTTCAAAAAAATCCCGCGGGATTTTTTGTTTATTCCGCGTGAAATGGAAATAATTCCGCGAACCCCCTTTTTTCAAACAAAAAGACACCCATTAATGGGTGCCACACTTACCTATTCTGCCTTCATTTCGGCTACTTTCTCTTTTACTTCTTCAATATTTCTCATTTTGTTATCCCAGCATTTTTGGCTAAGGTCAACAGGATATTCCTCAGGATTCATGGTCCGTCTATACTCATCCCAGAGAGCACAAAGATTTTGCTTTAAATACTCACGAGACTCCTCAAGACATGGCATTTCATAAACAAGCTCACCGTTGGAATAGATTACTTCGTGAAGTTCTTTTGCCGTAAAGTTTGTAACCACCTTATTCATATACGTATGGGTTGGATGGAACATTTTCAGCTGCTTTTCAGGCAGTTTCTCATTCTCAAGTGCAATATAGTCCCCTTCAGCATGGTTATTCTTATTATTAATAATACGATATATTTTTTTAATACCTGGGGTCGTTACTTTTACCGGATTGGAAGAGATTTTTATTGTATCCTCCATCTTGCCGTTCTCGCCTTCTATCGAAACAATTTTGTAGACAGCCCCAAGTGCTGCTTGTTCGTATGCCGTTATCAGCTTAGTACCGATTCCCCAGCTATCAATTTTCGCACCCTGTGCTTTCAAGTTCAGAATCGTATACTCGTCGAGATCACTTGAAGCAAAGATTTTTGCATCCTTAAATCCCGCCTCATCGAGCATTTTACGCGCTTCCTTTGAAAGATAGGCAAGGTCACCGCTGTCTAAACGGATTCCTATGAAATTTATAGAATCGCCCATCTCCTTGGCGACTTTAATCGCATTTGGAACACCTAACCTTAGCGTATCATATGTATCAACTAAAAAGACACAATCCTTATGGGTTTCAGCATATTTACGAAAAGCTACATATTCGTCCTTATAGGCTTGGACCATCGAGTGAGCATGCGTACCAGAAACGGGGATTTGAAATAATTTACCCGCTCGAACATTACTCGTTCCATCAAAACCGGCTAAGTATGCAGCTCGTGTACCCCAAATGGCTGCGTCCATTTCCTGAGCTCGGCGAGTACCGAATTCCATTGCAATTTCATTACCAAGAACCTGTTTAATACGAGAAGCCTTTGTCGCGATTAATGTCTGATAATTAATGATGTTCAATAGTGCCGTTTCAATCAACTGAGCTTCACAAAGCGGGGCATCTACACTTAAAATCGGCTCATTTCCAAATACCAGCTCGCCTTCTTTCATACAGCGAATAGTACCCGTAAAGCGCAAGCTCTTTAAATAGTCCAGAAAGTCATCCTGGTAGCCTACTTCATTTTTTAAATACTCCAAATCATCTTCTGAAAAGCGGAAGCCCTGGATAAACTGAATGACTTTTTCCAATCCAGCAAAAACAGCATATCCATTCCCAAAAGGCAGCTTACGGAAAAACAATTCAAACACTGCGCGTTTATTATATCTTCCGTCTCTCCAATACGTTTCTACCATATTGATCTGGTATAGATCAGTATGCAGTGCTAAGCTATCATCCTGATAAATGTTTTTCATCATAACCCTCCGAACAACTACTTTTTCAACATATTAAATAATTTTACCATTATAAAAACTATTTAACCAGCACACCAAGTGATTGTTCAAAATGCCCTAATGCCCATTCATGCCCCTTGTGATTATATGAATATTAAAAAAGGTAAACACATAACTAAATTGTGTTTACCTTTTTTAAGGTATTGCAGAATTGTTAATAATTAGGTTTTATAGTACAAAAACTCTTATTTAAATGGATTTGCTGCGTTTTTAAAGGTTTCATATACCAAGCGTGGCTCTTCGTTGTCGAATCGCATTAATCCCATGGTAGAAATTCCGTTTATCTGTTGGTTATAGCCTAACCTTTGTTTATAATCTTTTAACACCCAGAACGTATATCCAGCCATATAATCTAGACGGTTGGAATCTGTTACCTGGTTCCAGTGATTTAGGAATTTAGCGGATTGCCATTCTTCGGTCCCGGACGTTGTAGGTTCTCCATGTTTGAGTTCCTCCTCTGCATAGGCCCACGTTCCATTTTCCGTAATTAGTATCGGTTTATTAGGATGGTTTCTATGAACTGCTTCTAAAGTAGTCCCTAGGTCCTCATCCTTCATATAGAAATAACCGAAATATTCATTTAAACCGATGACATCTGCCAAGTCATAGGCTGGGTCCCAACTGCTTCCAGATGCCCATGTGACAGGACGGTTTTGGATATCAACACTTTTGACAGCACTCTTCATATCCGAAAGCCAGTCACGGTAAACTTGCTGATCATCCCAAATTTGAGACTCATTTTGTAATGACCACATGATAACAGAAGGGCGATTAATTTGATTCCATGCCATACTTAATACTAATGCTCTTGAAAGTCCGTATGAGTTTGTTTGTAACGCTTCTTGCTTTGTATCAAGCCACATATTATCAACATCATCTAATACCATTAATCCATGCTTATCAGCAAAATCATATACATATGGGTGACGGTTGTAGTGACTGTTACGAATAAAGTTTGCATTTACATTCAGAACATGATTCAACTCGGTATCATACTCTTCAATTGTCATAGATTTTCCATTTGCAGCTGTTTCCTCATGCCAGTTAAGACCTTTTAAAAATACCTGTTCTCCATTCAATGTTAATTTACTACCCTCTGTAGCAATTG
Source organism: Neobacillus sp. YX16 (assembly GCF_030123505.1). Classification (GTDB taxonomy): domain Bacteria; phylum Bacillota; class Bacilli; order Bacillales; family Cytobacillaceae; genus Neobacillus. Next base: position 396,865 of record NZ_CP126115.1, on the reverse strand, counting down.
TTCGCATTCCATAATTTGTTGAAAGGCTGTCATCAACAGAGCCAATTCCACTCTGTGTAACTTGACCTTCACCTTTTCCCTTATAAAGAGTTGCGGTTACTTCATATAGAGTAGGGGAGTCCGGTGTCCAATAGCTTGCACTCTTAATATCAAAATCCATTGAGACCACTTTTACTTCGCCTGGATTTAATTTTATTTCCTTTGACTTAGGCTTTCCTCCAGTTTGTTCACCTGGATTTACAACTAGTTGACGTTCTACTTTTTTATCTCCATGATTATATACAACCACTTTTGTTGTTAAAGTATGATCACCTGTTGAAGTAAGGATTTTACTAACATTTACATTTGATGTTGCTTCCAAATAGACGCTGCGTGTAATTCCTGCATATCGCCAGTAGTCTACAGGTTTGTAAGGCAGTTCCACGTCATTGGTAACAGGCTTCGCATCCGGACTTGTATAAGAATCAAAGTCTGCTCTGCGATGTACTCGAACCGCAATCACATTATCTTTCCCTGGTTGTAAATATTCACTAACATTAAGCGCAAAAGGGGTATTTCCACCTTCATGTTCGCCTACAAAATGACCATTAATATAAACCCATGCACGATAGTTAACGCCGAGAAAATTAAGTTTTACGAATTGATTTCTCCAACTGGCATCAGGTGAAAAGTGTGTCCGGAACCAGGCGTCACCATCGTAAAATGCCGTTCCTTCACCAAAATTTGAACCATCGTATGTACCAAACCCAGGTGTATCATAAAGATCCCAGCTGCCCGGCACCTTTTCTTGCTGCCAATTTGAATCATTATAATCTTTTTGGTACCATTTTTCATTCATCCCTTGACTATTGGAATCCATGGCAAATTTCCATTTCCCATCAAGTGATAAGTAGCTTCTACTCCGCTCTTCTTGTGTCCAAGTATCAAACGATGGGACTGGTTCACCATATTGAAACAAAACGTTTGTTCCACCAATGGATTTCACCTCCGTGTTCATTGGCTCACGGTCTGCCACGGTTGGATTAGTGTTTGCAGAAGCTCCTCCAGTAAAAAGGGTAGAACTGAGAAGAAGAATTCCTATCCCGAGTTTAGTAAATTTTCGAAACATAATAAACCTCCAGTCTTATTGTAAATCTTTTTATTGAAACCGGTTTCATAAAAATAAATACAAAATGAAGAAAACTAAACAAAATGGCATACACTTATTTAGTGTAAATTATCTCTTGGCATACACCTCCTTAAAAATGCTTAGAAGTAATTTAACTTATCCCATCGCCAGCTAAAGTTCCAATTTGGCCTGTTTTATGAAACGGGTTTCATTTTTACAAATGCTTCTAATATGCAGAATATTTAATAATTACCATTAAATAGTAACAAGCCTAAGCTTAATATGTAAAGTAACTTAAGTACTAGCTGATTATAGACGAAAAGTAGGATTTTGAAATCAGGATTATTTAATCGAAGTGTGCGAAAAGTAGGAAATCACTGTATAAAGATTGTAAGGATAAACAAAACTTTATTTCCTTTAAAAAGAAAAGTCCGTTCCACCTCGGAACGAACTTTTTCAACTATATCTTTGACCCGGTACCCAATCGGTTGGTTTATCGAGTGGTCGAATGTCATCGAGTGGAACAAATACCTCTAAATGTCTGTATAGATTTGCGAACTCTGCCGGCAGTAACCCGCCAAATTCACCATCAAGATTTATTTGTACCTTTTCATTCGAATGTACTTTAATTCGGCTCGCTTTCGCATAAATGACATTTGGATCATTTACATGCTCACCGCGAATCGCTAAAGTTGCGACCCGAACAAACTCCGCCAAATTAATTTTTTTCAATATCAGCAATGAAAATAAACCATCGTTGATCGATGAATCTGGCGCAATCTTTTCGAAGCCGCCGATTGAATTCGTCAGCCCCACAAGGAATAGCATTGCTTCCCCTTCAAAAAGCTTTCCATCATACTCAATACTAACGTCCGAGGGCTTAATGGAAGGGAGCATTTCCATCCCTTTTAAATAATAGGCAAGTTGTCCAAGCATTGTTTTTAATTTACTCGGAACTTCGTATGTAAGCTCCGTGATTCTGCCTCCGCCTGCAATGTTAATAAAATATCGATCATTGATTCGGCCAATATCCACAGGAATCATTTCACCCTTTGTGATGATATCCACTGCAGCACCGATATCTCTTGGTATATGAAGGGCTCTTGCAAAATCGTTTGTTGTACCTGCTGGAATAATTCCCAACTTTGGTCTGTACTCCTGCTCTGCAAGACCATTGACCACTTCATTTATGGTACCATCACCACCTGCAGCAATCACAACATCATATTGTCGTTCAACTGCTATCCTAGCAGCAGCCGTTGCATCACCTGCACCCGTCGTCGCATGGCAAGAAGCTTCATACCCGGCAATCTCAAGCTTCTCAAGAATCTCCGCTAGATGGCGCTTTAGAATTTCCCGTCCTGAAGTGGGATTATATATTAATCGTGCTCGTTTCATCATTCATCATCCTATTTCTATGAAATCAATAAATGGCATATGATGGATCTTCCTATATTCTACCAATTTACCCTTTAGCTTACAATTATTAACCCAAGACACAATTATTATTCTATCCATTTCACTGCCGTCTACTATCATACCTTTTTTTTATTTTTTTGCAAAAAATAAGATGTGATAGTTAATTCGAATTCAAACTGACATATTGAGTATTGGTGATATTAATACGATACTTACCCTCACCAGACTGATATATGGCGTTTCTTTCAATACCTTCATTTGGATCCCCTTTTTCCGTTACCTGCCATGCTCCATCTTTACCATTTACTTCACTTACACCAACGGCTGCAATATTCAAATTGCTATTTTCAGCAACCTTTACATCTATTGATGATGCACCATTTATACTCCAGTCATTTTCAAGCGCCCGCGGGTTTAACGTAAGGTCATTTCCGTTTCCAATAACCTCAAGTTTCACACCTTTTGGGATTAGAATGGTTGAGGCAATTTCCTGATGACTATAAAATGGTCCCAATTCATTAGGAAGTGTCTTAACATTAATATAAAGTGTATCTCCCTTTTTATTCGCATACACATATTCATCCGCATTTGTTAAGAGATTTTCCTTTTTTGATGTCTGTGTCCGATAGGTTCCAAACATTGATACCTCTTTTTCATCGGTTGCTTCAATCGTTGTTTGGTAGCCTACTGTTCTTAGGACAACCCGTTTGATACTATCATCCATTTGATAGGAAAAGTCAGGCAGTTCAAAAGATCTTTCTTCCCTCGCAACAACATCTTCTAGTTTCTCCATGATTCCTGTTGCACTAAGCATTGCAAACACAATTCCCACTGTTCCTAACAGACCAACAAAGATAATACTTAAAAAATCATATTTTAAAACTGGCTTCTCCTGCCGCGAGAAAAATAAGTAGAGGAGAATTTCAATCCCAAGAACGATTAATAAAATTGGCCACCATGCTGTCATCACATGAACAAGATCAAATCCTAGAAAACCTGAAAGAAAAAGGAAGAGGCCAAGGAATACTAGCGAGGCCCCCATCGAAAACGTACCAACACGCCATGTTCTCATGCCTGTTCCTCCTTTCTTTTTCTAAAAAGAAAACCAATTCCAGCTCCGATTAAAAGAACTCCTGTTAGTGTATTCTTCCATTTTTTCATGATTTCCCTTCCTCCCTTTTTTGCTTGCTTCCGGATAATAACTTTATACCCCCGCCAATTAGCAGCACACAGACAAGACCCGTTTGAAAATATCGTTGTATCCAAAACATTAAGTCAATTTGGACGATATTAGAGATCATTGGAGAGAAGACTGGAATCACCACATTCATGAATAGGTAGTAAAGCCCCATAACAACTAATCCAATTCCAACCCACTTCTGATGATTAATTAAGTAAGAAATAATCGGAACATCCTCGATTTCTTCCTCACCATATTTTGATACCTTTTGCATGGCATCAAAAAAGCTGTAAAACCAGATAATTGGTATCAAGAACAAGAAAATCCCTAGGCGTAAAACATCTAAAATATAGATAGAGAACAAGAAGGCTGCCATCAACTGAATTCCGCGTTGTTGTAAGCCTAAATACAAGTGTCCTGCACCAGGAAAAATCGAGAGGAAGGTTGCAATGGACTTGCTTTTCTTCCCATCATCTCTGCGTGTTTCAAAGTCTTCAAAGATCGTCCGGTCAATGAGCTCCTCACCGCGCTGTTTTTTATTCAACTGTTGTACCGAGTCAAAAAATCCATACACCCAGATTATCGGCAAACCCATTAAGAATACAAGAAACTCTGAACGACTGCTAAGAGCTGTTATAAAAATCACCATAATACCGAGTCCTAAAAACGCTGCTAACAATGTGAGCCCCCGGTTCATCAGTCCTAGCTGAAAATGGCCTAAGCCTGGGACAAACGACAGCACAATCGTATAGAACCGTTCTGATTCCTGTGTAACCTGTGCTTGAGGTTCATCGGGATTTGTTGTCCTTATTGCTTTCTTTTGTTTGGAAATTTGAACACCCAAGTCAATAAAACTAACTAAATAAATAAAGATACCCACCATAAAGCACAATATAGCCACTTCACCATTGTTGGAAAATAACGCAATGACTGTAATGAATGCTAATCCCACCACAGACATTAAATAAAGCACTCCCCGTATCATGTTACCGAAATAGATATGACCGAGGCCCGGGAATAGCGATAGTGTTAACGCCTTCGTTGAACTTTTCATTTTTTATTTGCCTCCTTTTTCTCCAAAGAATCCATCCATGCAAAGGTTTTATCAATAACGCCTTCTGTCACCGAAGGCCTTTTTTCCTCCATATTCTGCGGTGCTTCTACAGCACTTGCATAAGTAGCAAGAGACTGAAACACTCCTGAAAAGGTAAGCAACAAAGTAGCTGCTGCGGCTAATAAATAATGAAACGCAGCCTGTTGATAAAATGGCTTTTTAGCCTTTACTGCTTGTTTTTGTACCTCAAGTCTTTTATTGCCTGCGTTTTGTTTCGATATATCTGTCATTACCAAGTCTGTAAAGCTGGACTCATTTGAAAGGATTGGAAGTGATGATTCATGGACAGATACTGCTTGTAAATAAAGGTCCAGACATTGGTCGCATGTATATAAGTGACTTTCAAATTCCTCACGGGTCTTTTCATTTGTTTCATCTTTCACGTAATCCAACCACTCATTGTAACTAAAATGCTTCATGAAAAATCGTCCTCCTTCCAATTCTTTTTCATCCAAATACGCGCACGGTACAGCTTCGTTTCAATCGTTTTCACCTGTACATTTTGTTCCTCGGCCAATTGCTGATAACTTTTTTCAGCTATATAAAAACCGTAAATGACTTCTCGATAATTCTCAGGAAGCTCATCAAGTCTTTTTCTTACGAGCCTTTGCCTTTCATTAACGATAAGTTCTTTCTCAACACCATCCTTTGGAGTACCTAGTGCCTGCTGCTCCAAAGCCACCGCCACTTCTTCTTTTCTTCGTGCTTGCTTTCTCTTTATATCGATTGCATGATTTACAGCTATTCTGGTCATCCAAGTCTTAAAGCCTTGGCTTTCATATTGGGAGAGAGAGTTATATATTTTCATAAATACTTCTTGTGCGGCATCTTCTGCTTCCTTTTGATCACGAAGAACAGCAAAGACGGTCCGGAACACATCATTGCGGTACTTCTCAACCAAAAGGCGAAAGGCATGATCACTGCCGTCCATTACTTTTTGTATTAAAACTGAATCACTAATCGCTCTCTCCCCCTTTCTATTGCGACCTTCACTTAATAGACGAGATGATTGTTACAAACCCCTACACTTTTTTTAAAAATTTTTTTCTATTCTCTTCAATAAAAATAGTAGCATAAAAAAACGTGCGGGATATTCGCACGTTTTTGGTCATTCTAGTCTTTCTTCTAATCTTTCAGCCTTAATATACAAACATTACATTCGTGTGGAATGATGTATGGCTCATCGGCTGATAAGGAATCTCTTAAGTCCTGAAGTGCATTTCCTCTTACTTTCTCATCTAATCCTGCAAGCCAGGAGACAGATTCTATTCTCTCTACCCATTCTTCTTTTGAAAAGGGAACTGAATAGTTTAATCTATAAAAATCACGTAACTCAAAGCCATTGTTTTGCCATTCATCAAACCACTCAATCGGATATCCGTTTATTCTCTGCTTTGACTCGGCTTTAGCTCCAGCAGGTTTTAATCCGCCACTTACGTATTTAGATAAGACCTTGAATGTCTCCTCAACCACTCCAGAACCAGTAAGGAAGCCAGAATCGACTACTATTAATGTACCCTTTTCTTTTAATATTCGTTTAATTTCTCGAATTGCCCTATCACGGTCAAACCAATGCCAGGCACGCATTACGGTTACGATATCATACTGAGAATCTTGTAAACCCGTACTCTCAGAACTTGATTGCATATACGGAATTTTATAGTTTTTTGACCTATTTAATTCATTTGCATATTTCAGTAATTCTTTAGACGGATCTACGCCAATAACATCTGCTTTTCTCATTGCCATTTTCCTTGTTAAAGCACCAGTACCACAGCCAATATCCGCTACTTTTCTCCCATCAAAGTAAACTCCTCGGATGTATAAGCTATCCATTAAACTAACAGGAATATCTTCTCTTGCTTTCGCATAACTTTTAGCAACTTGACCAAAATTTATTTGTTCCATGTCGGTCGCCCCTTTAATATTTCCTATTTCAGGAATTATTAAAATAATACCATTGAAGTATGGTAAAATGCTAATGTTATAGAAGATACTCTGACAAAGGAATGATGATATGCTTTGGTTGTTGCTCCTTTCCTCCTATTTGATTGGAAGCATTCCGACTGCTCTGATTGTGGGCAAGCTGGTCTTTGGGGTTGATATTCGCGACCATGGAAGCAAAAATCCTGGTGCCACGAACACATTAAGGGTTCTTGGAAAAGGATCTGCCATTATCGTGGTACTCGTCGATATTGGTAAAGGGGCACTCGCTGCTTACCTTCCTTTATACTTCAACCTTGATGTCGAACCACTTTACTTTGGTCTGATGGCAGTAGCAGGACATTGCTATCCTATTTTTGCCGGGTTTCGCGGTGGAAAAGCCATCGCTACAACTGCTGGAACTTTAGCAGTAGCAAGTTTCCCCTTAGCTTTACTTGCATACGCAACGTTCTTCTTGGTAATTTTTTTAACAAAATACGTATTTTTCGGCTCAATTTCTGTAGGACTTAGCTTGCTGATTTATTCTTATTTTTCACCTGAAATTAAATTTGAACTTATCTTTTTCTTTTTTACTTTATTTTTGATTTATCTTCACCGTTCTAATATACGTAACCTTATTCTTGGAATCGAACCCAAAATTAACGACAAGAACCTAATTAACGACCGGATTCCACCTAAGAATAACGGTTTAAAAATGTAAAAATCCCTGGCTGAAAACGCCAGGGATTTATTTTTACAAAAAGGCTGTCATAATGCTGTTGGCAACAGTTTGCCAAATGGATGAATCAGTCTGATAGGATGTCCCAAGACGCTTATATAACGCCATTTGCTTCTCTTGGAAATCCGGTGCTTCCTTATCAGGCAGTTCTGCACGTCCCTTTTCTACAAGAACCTGCATTTCAGGTGCACGCGGCCCCCAAACTCCAACTTCATTTCCTTCTTGGTCAATGAAAATAAAAATTGGTATCGCTCTAGAAGTACCATTCGTTAAATATTGGTCCATTAACTCAAGGTTTTGATCCCTTAGTACGAAACGCACCTCCATATTTGCCGCTTCGGCCACTCTAAGCAATACCGGGTTGTTAAGCATGGCGTCACCACACCAATCCTCTGTTAAAACAATAGCTCGTAATTTTTTTGACTGGACTGCTTCAAGCTTCTTTTTATCACCCTCGGTTAACTCAAAGCGATCATATATGGAAGTCATTTCTTCTTTATTCCGAGTCATTGAGCTTATGTACTCCTCTTTCGTAAGACCCTTTTGAAACCATAAATTTAATTCCACACCAAACACTCCCTCCTATTTCTATTTATCATAATCCTTTCATTTCTTACTTACAAATGAAAGGATTTCTACCTTTTTTACTATTATTCCAAGAGTACTTTAACCTATTTTAGGAAAGTAAAAAAATACTAGTGGATATAGTCATCTTAAGTTGATAGAATATTTTATATATAGAAAATATTATTTTAATTTATTCCTAACATAACAAAGGGGAGAAAAATATGTCCAATGAAACACTTCAGTTAGTATCCATCGGGATTTATCTTGCGATGATGCTTTTTATCGGCTGGTATTCCTATCGAAAAACTAGCAATCTAACGGATTATATGCTCGGAGGAAGGTCTTTAGGACCTGCTGTAACCGCCTTAAGTGCTGGTGCTGCAGATATGAGCGGCTGGCTGTTAATGGGCTTACCTGGAGGAATTTATGTAACTGGTTTAGCGGATGCCTGGATTGCGATTGGTTTAACAATAGGCGCTTATCTCAACTGGTTATTGGTTGCACCTCGACTACGCTCTTATACACAGGTTGCCAATGATTCTATTACGATTCCAAGCTATCTTGAAAATCGATTTAAAGACAATACGAAACTACTACGTATCGTTTCTGGTATCGTTATCCTTATTTTCTTTACTTTCTATGTATCATCTGGTTTAGTTTCTGGCGCTGTCTTTTTTGAAAGCTCATTCGGTACAAGTTACCTTACTGGTCTATTAATTGTTGGCGGTGTAACGATTGCATACACATTATTTGGCGGTTTTCTTGCTGTGAGTTATACAGACTTCATCCAAGGGTTAATGATGCTGATTGCCCTTCTCCTAGTTCCGGCTATTGGAATTTTCTCAGTAGGTGGTCCTGCGGAAACCTTTGATACGATTCGTGCTATTGATCCAACATATCTTGATTTCTTTAAAGGTACAACAACTTTAGGAATTATTTCTGCAATGGCTTGGGGACTTGGTTATTTTGGCCAGCCGCATATTATTGTACGCTTTATGGCCATCACCACTGTAAAAGAAACAAAAAGTGCCCGCCGCATTGGAATGGGCTGGATGATATTCTCACTTATTGGTACGATCTTTACTGGATTCATCGGAATTGCCTTCTTCCATAACAATCCACAGCATGTATTAGAGAATCCTGAAGCTGTATTTATTGAATTAAGTCAGATTCTATTCCATCCCTTATTCGCTGGATTTGCTTTAGCAGCCATTCTTGCAGCGATTATGAGTACAATCTCATCACAATTAATCGTTACATCCAGTGCATTAGTGGAAGATTTATATAAAGTGGTTATGAACAAACAAGCTTCAGACAAACATCTTGTCTTCTTAGGTCGAATGGCTGTTCTTCTCGTTTCTGTAGTTGCTGCTGTACTTGCTCTTGACCAAGACAGCACTATTTTGGATCTTGTTGCTTATGCATGGGCAGGCTTCGGTGCTGCTTTCGGTCCAACCATTTTACTAAGCTTATTCTGGAAAAAGATGACCCATTGGGGAGCTCTTTTTGGAATGATCGTTGGTGCAGTCACCGTTATTGTTTGGAAAAATGTTGGCCTTGGCGACACACTTTACGAGATTGTTCCAGGCTTTGTCCTTAACCTAATCGTCGCTGTTATCGTAAGCTTTATTACTTATAAGAAAAATGAAATGATTGAAAAAGAATTTGATGAAAGTGTCCGCTTATTAACAAAGGAATAGAAATTTTTAGAAATACCTGGATATCAGTATCCGGGTATTTTTTTATCTATCTGACTGACCGACAATTTCCTCCTTTTCTAGTTAATCAAACGTTTGATTAGTTTTGATTCAACTCCTGATATTAAAGGTTTTTTAATTAAAAAACGGTAGAATCCTGTCAGTTAACCAATCATTTGATTAAATAACGATAAAACCCTTTATCTTAATGACTTTTTGCCTAAATGGTATTAAAAGGATTGTCGATTTATCGGTCCGAAACCAGTCCATTATCATTACAGGTTTCCAATTGGTACCCATTCGACAATAATCACCAGCACCAAGGCTAATCAAACGTTTGATTAAAAAATACATCAAGCCATATTATTAAAAGCTTTCCATTAAAAAAAGGGATGAATGATGTCGTCTAATCAAACGTTTGATTAGTTTTATTCAAGGCCGTATAGATAATGGGTTTTCCCGGGGAAACTTCAAAAAAATATGTCGAGTTCTTTTCGACAAAAAAACTGGCAGAATGATTTCTGCCAGCTTTGTATTTTATCGTTTGCTTAATTCCTGATTTAATAATTTGTTTACTATTTGTGGGTTTGCTTGTCCCTTGGTCGCTTTCATTAGCTGCCCAACGAGGAAACCAACTGCCTTATTTTTACCATTTTTAAAATCTTCAACGGATTGTGGATTCGCGTCGAGAACTTCTGAAATGATTTTCAACAGTGTTCCTTCATCTGATATTTGTACGAGCCCTTTGTCCTTAACGATTTTCTCAGCCTCGCCGCCGTTTTCAATCAATTCTTTGAAAACAGTCTTTGCGATTTTTGAAGAAATGGTTCCATTCTCGATGAGCTTAATCATACTAGCTAGGTCTTCAGGAGTTAAAGCAATTTGGTGAAGTTCTTTCCCCTCTGCATTCAGGTAAGCAGAAACATCTCCCATGATCCAGTTCGAAGCCAATTTCGCCTCTGCACCTGCTGCCACAGTTCCTTCAAAGAAATCAGCCATTTCTTTCGTTACCGTTAGTACCTTGGCATCATAAACAGGTAATCCTAGTTCATCTATATAACGCTTTTGCCGGTGATCCGGAAGTTCAGGAATTTCAGCAGCGATTCGGTTTTTCCATTCCTCATCAATAAAGATATCAAGTAGATCTGGTTCAGGGAAGTATCGATAATCATCCGATCCCTCTTTAACACGCATAAGCAATGTAGCCCCTGTTGCTTCATCAAATCGACGTGTCTCTTGATCAATTGTCCCGCCGCTTGTGACAACTTCACGCTGACGCTTTTCCTCAAATTCCAGACCTTTACGGACGAAGTTAAAAGAGTTTAAGTTCTTTAATTCTGTCTTTGTCCCTAACTCTTCTTGTCCAACTGGACGAATCGAAATATTGGCGTCACAACGTAATGAACCTTCTTCCATCTTACAGTCAGAAACACCTGTATATTGAATGATGGATTTTAATTTTTCAAGATAGGCGTATGCTTCATCTGGAGTACGGATATCTGGCTCAGAAACGATTTCCACAAGAGGAGTTCCCTGGCGGTTATAATCCACTAATGAATAGCCATTCCCGTGACTCAGTTTTCCTGCATCTTCTTCTAAATGAATCCTCGTAATTCCAATCCGTTTTGTGTAGCCGTTTACCTCAATATCAATCCAACCATGCTCGCCTATCGGCTTATCAAATTGAGAAATCTGATAGGCCTTCGGATTATCTGGATAAAAATAGTTCTTCCGGTCAAATTTTGTGTGAGTGGCTACCTGGCAATTCAAGGCCATTGCTGCCTTCATCCCGAATTCTACCGCCTTTTTGTTAAGGACCGGCAGCACTCCGGGATAACCAAGGTCAATCACACTTGTATTCGTATTTGGCTCCGACCCAAAATGGTTTGGGCTGGCCGAAAAGATTTTCGAATCCGTTTTTAACTCAACATGCACTTCAAGACCAATTACTGTTTCAAATTCCATCATCTTCACCCCCTATATTCCCGGCTTTTGTTTATGGTAGTCTGTTGCTTGTTCAAATGCATGTGCTACACGATAAATGGTCGCCTCATCAAAATGCCTGCCGATAATTTGTAAGCCAAGCGGCAGTCCATTATCAAATCCGCATGGAATCGAGATTCCAGGCACGCCTGCTAGGTTCACAGGAATCGTCAAAATATCATTTATATACATCGTTAACGGATCATCAATATTCTCACCAATTTTAAAAGCTGGAGTTGGAGTAGTTGGTCCAATGATGACATCATATTTTTCAAATACATCTTCAAAGTCCTTCTTAATTAACGTACGAACCTGTTGTGCCTTTTTGTAATAAGCATCGTAGTAACCAGAACTTAATGCAAAGGTACCAAGCATGATTCTACGTTTTACCTCGTCACCAAAGCCTTCAGCTCTTGATTTTTTATATAAATCAAGCAAATTATCAGCATTTGGTGTCCTATAGCCATAGCGAACACCATCGAAGCGAGCTAGATTGGCAGAAGCTTCGGATGAAGACAACAAATAATAGGCAGCTAATGCATATTTAGAATGGGGCAAGGAAACCTCTTCCCATACTGCACCTTGTTTTTCAAGCACTTTTAAAGCATCCAGTACCGACTGGCGAACCGTTTCAGTCACACCCTCACCAAGATACTCTTTAGGTACGGCGATTTTTAATCCTTTAACATCCCCATTTAATGCAGAGACGAAACTCGGTACATCCACATTCGCTGATGTGGAGTCCATTGGATCTAGTCCAGATATGGCTTGCAAAAGATAAGCATTATCTTCAACCGTTCTTGTAATCGGTCCAATTTGGTCAAGGGAGGATGCAAATGCAACCAACCCGAAACGAGATACACGGCCATATGTAGGCTTTAACCCTACAACTCCGCAAAAAGATGCTGGCTGACGAATAGATCCCCCTGTATCGGAACCTAAGGAAAATAGTACTTCGCCTGCCGCAACAGAAGCCGCTGATCCGCCTGATGAACCGCCTGGTACTCTCTCTAAGTCCCATGGATTCCGGGTCTTTTGATAATGGGAATTTTCGTTAGAAGAACCCATTGCAAACTCATCCATGTTTAACTTTCCAATCGTTACAGTTTCCTGCTGCTGCAGCTTTTGAACAACAGTAGCATCATAGATGGGATTAAAGTTTTCTAGAATCTTACTTGCACAGGTTGTCCGTAGTCCTTTTGTGACAATATTGTCTTTTATGCCAATCGGCATTCCAAATAACAAGTTATTTGTAGAGTTGGCAGTAAGCTTCTCATCTAGTGAATTTGCAGTTCGTCGTGCCTTTTCCTCGTCTAACGTTAGAAATGCTTGTACCTTGTCATCAACCTGAGCAATTCTTTTATAGGACTCTTCAACAAGATCAGTGACTTTTAATTCTTTTTTATGTAAAAGTTCATGGAGATCTGACACTTTATAATCAAATAAACTCACCGTTTTCCTCCTTCTAGCTAGCTCCAACGCCTAGGGGCTCACCCCTAGGAAAAATTGGACTGCATTTTTCCCTCGAGCAAGGCGCTTCCGCTTTTCTTACTCCCCAATTATTGCAGGTACTTTTATCTGTCCATCCTGGTGATCTGGTGCATTTTTCAGTACTTCCTCACGTGGTAATCCTGTTTGCTTGATGTCCTCACGAAAGATATTTTTCATATCCAGCACATGGTAGGTTGGTTCAACATTTTCCGTATCTAATTCATTTAACTGTTCTGCAAATGTAATAATCGCGTCCAACTGTTTCGTAAACTTCTCAGCCTCTTCTTCTGTTATCGCTAATCTAGCCAAGTTTGCTACATGTTTCACTTGCTCGTTTGAGATTCTTGTCATTTTTTTTACCCCCAATCTCTTTTGCATAGTCATTTTATTATTGATAATACCAAACTTTTCCGCTTCACCGCAATGATTCCCTCATCAGTATTGTCAAAAGCATTACTTTTTAGATTTTTGGCATTAAAAAAAGAGCCGCAGCTCCTTGATTTTGTTCAATCGATTCTATTAACCTTTTTGTAAAACCAATGGACATATCCACATTGACGACAGGTAAGTATCGTGGCGGTTGGATTGGCAAAGTCAAGATTAAAGAAGGTCGCTATAGATGTATTCAATTGAGCATGTCCCTGCTCAAACCAACCATATTTACAATGTACACAGGATACATTAATTCCATTTACTTGATATTGGCCTGGTCCCATAGACTTTTTAATGTTCTTAGCAAATAATTTAAAGAAACTTTTCTTTGCCATCTAGCTTGAGATCCCCTATCTATAATCCATATTCCTTATGCAGTGTAGCTGACTCCTGTGCCCATATTAATAATTGTGTTCTTTCAAAATACCGCTTCCCCTCAATCACAATATATGGAAGCATGGCACCATCATAAGAACCTGTAGTATTTAATATTTGTTTTTCCTCAGCCATAATCTTCTTTAATTCATCTTCTGATATCCCTAAAAGTGCAGATGTATCCTTTATATTCAGTAGTATGCTGCCTTGTACCTCAGATTTGCTTGAAGAATCAATTACTGCTGAGTCAGGTTTTGAAGCAAGGAGATAACAGCCTATAATGATTCCGATAGATAAAACCAATGATGAAATCAAAAGTGTTTTATTTTCAAGCATATTCATCCCCCCAGAATTTCAATATGTATTAAATTATTGTGGAATAACCTCGCCATTACCATTTAATGCTCTAACCTGTGGGCGGAAGCCTAACCCTACATAGTAGCGTTTTCCATCCTTCTTAATCATTTTTGCTTTTTTATAATCTTCAGTATCCTGATTGGCGATTTCGATGGTTGTGATATTCTCATTATTGATTTCTCCAAACACAACGTAAATATCTTTAAGAGCATTACCTTTGTCATCATACTTGGTGTAGTTCTCGTTATAAATGGAATAGGTTTCACTCTCCGCATGTTCCCACCCATTCGGACCATCATTTTTCCATCCTTCTTCATCGTTCCCTTCAAAGAAAGAAACACCCAGCACCGGCTCTTTTATGTGTTCAACCTCTTCCCCTTCTGCTTTTGTAGAGTAAAGGACGATTGTTATCCCATCACTTTTCTTCTTGTATAAAACTTCTTTTACTTCAAAAGGGATCGTTTCTGCAATGGCCTTTTCCAGAGTTGGATATTTACATCCTGAAAGTGTAAGCATTAGAACAACCACGATAAAGAGTAATTTACATTTTCTCATAATTCTCTCCTCCTAGATTTGGTCAGATGTTAGTAATCTAGTAATCTCTAGTAAAAAGTACAAGGCAAAATTAATACCAACTTCCTACCTGACCATTTTTCTTTTCGTTCCTATTATGAGTTTATTATCTAGTTTACTCCCCTCCTTATAAGTGACTAAAATGGTAATCTCCTTACTTGTATAATATTCTAATTTTTTGTTAAATTCCAGTTATACCCAAATATAGTTCTA
Organism: Neobacillus sp. YX16; assembly: GCF_030123505.1. Taxonomy (GTDB): domain Bacteria; phylum Bacillota; class Bacilli; order Bacillales; family Cytobacillaceae; genus Neobacillus. Next base: position 381,694 of record NZ_CP126115.1, on the reverse strand, counting down.
AATACCTCCTCCTGATGAACCTAATGAATTAATAAAGGCAGCAGTCGAGATTGACTGCTGCCTTTGTGCATTATCGTTTAAAAAGTTTTGCAAATAGTCCTTTGCTTTTTGGGGGTTCAGGTTGACTAATTTCTTTCGTAGTGATGTAAATATCTTCTTTATCAATTGCTTCGTCCATCGCTAGCAATAAGCCCACTTCTGTATCATGTTCCTTATTGGTTACGATTTTATGCTCAATATTGTGTTTAGCTGCTAATTTTACATATTTAGATAAGACTGAATAGTCCATATTTCCATTTAGCAAAAGATTTACCTGGGGATTTTTCTTCATTTCCTTCTCGACTTGGGGATAAATCGTCGCTTCTGCCACTTGGCTTTTCTTAAGAGCAAGAATGATGCGCTCGCGTAAGGTACCTAAAAATTTTCGCCTTTCATCCGGCTTCGTTTCCAATGGTCCATGTATTCCCTGTTGAAGGACTTCCTCCACGTTCGACTTTTTCAAACAGATCAACTCCATTAAAAGGGGTATTATTATGTATGATAATACCCTAAAAAATGTTCATTTCCAAAAAAGAGGTCAGTATCCGAGAGTGTTTTTCGTTATCCGAGAGTATTTTCTGCTATCCGAGAGTATTTTTCGTTATCCGAGAGTGTTTTTCGTTATCCGAGAGTATTTTCTGCTATCCGAGAGTATTTTTCGTTATCCGAGAGTATTTTCTGCCATCCGCAAGTATTTTCCGCCATCCGCAACTAATTCCTCCCGGCAAGCCAAAAATCCCCCTTTTCAACATGGAGAAGGGGGATATAACGTAAAGATTATTTTGTAAATTGCTCTTCCTCTGTGGATCCTTTCAACGCGGTTGTTGAGGATGTTCCACCTGTGATGACCATGGAAACTTGGTCAAAGTAGCCTGTTCCAACCTCACGTTGATGTCTTGTTGCTGTGTAGCCGTATTGCTCGCTGTCGAACTCAGCCTGTTGCAATTCTGAGTATGCAGCCATTCCTCGCTCTTTATAGCCGCGAGCCAATTCAAACATGCTGTGGTTCAAGGCATGGAAGCCTGCAAGGGTAACGAATTGGAACTTGTAGCCCATTTTTCCAAGCTCTTGCTGGAATTTTGCAATCGTTTCTTGATCGAGTTTCTTTTTCCAGTTGAAGGATGGTGAACAGTTGTAAGCAAGCATTTTACCAGGGAATTTTTCATGAATCGCTTCTGCAAAACGTCTCGCTTCCTCAATGTTTGGCTCAGAAGTTTCACACCAAATTAAATCGGCATATGGTGCATATGCTAAGCCGCGGGCAATCGCTTGATCAAGTCCTGCACTTGTACGGAAAAAGCCTTCTGCTGTCCGCTCGCCAGTAATAAACGGTGCGTCATTCATATCAATATCACTCGTAATTAAATCGGCAGCATTTGCATCCGTGCGGGCAACCAAAACAGTTGGAACACCCATAACATCAGCAGCCAAACGAGCAGCGATTAAATTCCGAACAGCTGTCTGTGTTGGCAATAAGACTTTACCGCCTAAGTGACCGCATTTTTTCTCAGAGGAAAGCTGATCTTCAAAATGAACGCCTGCAGCTCCTGCTTCAATCATTCCCTTCATCAATTCAAAGCAGTTTAACTGTCCGCCAAAGCCCGCTTCTGCGTCAGCTACAATCGGAACAAACCAATCGATAGAATCATCGCCTTCTGAATGGGTAATTTGATCAGCACGCTGAAGTGCTTGGTTAATTCTTTTTACCACACTCGGCACACTGTTTGCCGGATACAAGCTTTGGTCCGGATACATATGTCCAGAAAGGTTAGCATCCGCTGCGACCTGCCAGCCGCTTAAGTAAATTGCCTTCAACCCCGCTTTTACCTGCTGAACAGCTTGATTCCCTGTTAACGCCCCTAGTGCATTAACGTAATCTTCTTCATTCATTTGCTGCCAAAGCTTTTCTGCTCCACGTCTAGCCAATGTATGCTCGATATCAATAGAACCACGAAGCTTAATGACATCTTCAGCACTATACGGTCTAGTAATCCCATTCCAACGTTTATCTAACTCCCAGCTTTCTTGTAATTCCTTCGCTCTTGAATTTGTCATTTTATATTCCTCCTATTAATCTATTAATGTATTTTATAAAAACTTATACCCAGGTAATGTTAAAAACTCTACAAACTCATCATTTACGATCAAGCTGTCAAATAGCTCAACAGCTTCAGTGAAACGGCCATTCTCATAAGCGTGCATGCCAATTTCATTCTTTATTTTTACTAATTCCTCATCCTTAAATTGCTCATACAAATCTGCAGTTATTTTTCTGCCATCGGTGAGTACACCTTTTGGGTGGCGGATCCATTGCCAAACTTGAGCCCGTGAGATTTCAGCAGTTGCCGCATCCTCCATTAAGTTATGAATGGGTGCAGCTCCTCTTCCAGATAACCACGAAGCAATATATTGAATTCCTACATTGATATTAACGCGCACACCTTCTTCGGTAATTTTACCGTTTGGTGTCTCAAGCAAATCGCTGGCTGTTATCGTAATCTTTTGTTGTTTGTTTGTATGAATCTGGTTAGCCATCGGCATTTCTCGATCAAATACTTCTAGAGCTACCGGGACAAGACCAGGGTGTGCTACCCACGTACCATCATGACCATCACACGCTTCACGTTCCTTATCAGCACGAACCTTTGCGAATGCTTCCTCGTTTGCCTGCGGATTGTCTCGAATCGGTATTTGTGCCGCCATCCCTCCAATAGCAGGGGCTTTCCGGCGATGACAGGTTTGAATGGTAAGCAATGAATAGGAACGCATAAATGGTACAGTCATCGTTACCTGGGATCGATCTGGCAGAATGATAGTTTCATGGTTACGCAGTTTTTTTAAATAGCTAAAAATATAATCCCATCTGCCGCAGTTCAAACCTGCTGAGTGTTCCTTTAATTCAAATAGAATTTCATTCATTTCAAATGCTGCCAGAATGGTCTCAATTAAGACTGTTGCTTTAATCGTTCCTTGAGGTATTCCAAGATTTTTCTGCGCAAAAATAAAGACATCATTCCAAAGCCGTGCTTCTAAATGGCTTTCTAGCTTCGGCAGGTAAAAATAAGGACCTGTTCGCCCGGCCAGCAAATTTTTTACATTATGGAAAAAGTAAAATCCAAAATCAAAAAAGCTCCCAGAAATAGGCTTGCCATTAAGCAGCACATGTTTCTCTTCTAAATGAAGTCCACGCGGTCTAACAAACAAGACTGCTGTTTCCTCATTCAGCACATATCTTTTTCCATTTTGATTTTCATAGGAAATCGTCCGATTTACTGCGTCTCTTAAGTTGATTTGTCCCTCGACGATATTTTCCCAGGTTGGTGAAGTAGCATCTTCACAATCGGCCATAAAAACCTTTGCACCCGAATTTAGTGCGTTGATGACCATTTTTCTTTCCGTCGGTCCAGTAATCTCTACACGGCGATCCTGAAGGTCTTTTGGCAATGGAGCAATTGTCCAATCCCCATTACGAATATGCTTTGTTCCAGGAAGGAAATCCGGAAGCTTTCCGTGATTCAATTCCTCTTGGCGTTTCTGCCTGTACTGCAACAGTTCCATTCGCCTTGCACCAAAGTTTTGCTCAAGTTCCTCGATAAATTTCAGCGCTTCTGGTGTTAAAACCTCATCGTATCGCGCTTTGAGGGCACCAACCACTTCAATTCCTGTTGTCTGTGTCGACATGAACGTATTCACCTCTTTGTTATAATACAGTATATATCCATGTGTTGTATTATATAACACCATTTTTCAAAATGGAACTACTTTTCAGAAAATTTTCAAAAATAGGTACAAATTCCCTGTTGAAGTTTTTTTAAGTATTATTTCCAATCTGATTCATTCAGTTAAAAGGTGAATTTTTCCAATAATATTTAGCAGATGGAAGGTCATTATATAGAGGTGATTCAAAATTAATTAAGGGGGAATAGATGTTATGCCACAAATCGATGTCAATCAATTAAATCAAGCGAAAGCTAATGTTACACTGACACAAACCCTGCTGAGTCAAGCAATTGAAAAGGCAAATTCAGACCCTACTCTAGCTCAGGAAGCGATGAAACAAGCTTCCAACGAAATCTCTTCTGCGTTAAGTGCAGTAACGCAAGCACAAAATGCAGCTAAATCCTCTTTATCGGAATAAACGGTAGGAAAAAACAAAAGGGCTGTCGAAATATTCCGAGACAGCCCTCCTATTTATGAAATGCGTTCATATCTTTCTTTTGCTAAGATATACATCGCACTTCCCCAGCCTAGCGGTGTATTGGAATTATAGCTATCTGTTCTTGCAAAATACAGTTCTGGCAAACTCCCATCACTGAGCATTACCTTTTCTGTTAGTTTTATGAAATGATTTGCTTTTTCAACATTACCTAACTCTAAATGGCAAAGTGCCAGCCATGGCAGCCCAAAGGTCCACTCCGCCTCGGTCCCATAATAAAAAGGTAAATCGTGATGCCTTCCTTCATGTTCAACTGTGGAATAATAGGAATCCCCTTTATACCGGATAACCCCGCGTTCACGTAATAAGTGTGATTCAATTTGGTCAACCACCACTCTCGCTTCCTCCCCCATCAAAACCCCATATGGGAAGGTTAAACTCAACTGCGCTAAATCAAATGGACGGTCACTGCTTTCATGTGGATAAAGATTAGTAATGGTCTGCCTGCCCTTCGTAATCCATTCTCCTGGCACAAATACTATATCTTTTACTGCCTGAAGGCCTGCCACACACGCCCCGACAGAACTTGAATGGATTTCTCTCCATTCCTCCCACATGCCGTTATCTGCGTCTTCCCAGTACTGTACACAGCCTAAGTAGCCAACCAGCTTTTGTACAATCTCGTGATCCTTATCATCTCTTATTATATTTTTACCCCTTTTTTGACCCATCCCAATTCCCCATAGTATGGCTCCAATGGCATCATGCTGAGCATGTCCCCAAGGTGTATCAATTTCCTTTACTTCAGAAGCAGAGTATCTAGCGTGAATGTACTCCCATTGCTCTCTTGGCCTTTGAACGGTATGAATATCCAACTTCCATTCGTATTCTCTAAATAAGTCCAATATCCGGTGGTAGGTCATTTCATAAATTTGATTGTTTTTTTCCAAATAAGGCAAGGACATATAAAAAGAATCCCGTAACCAGACATAATGATAGTCCTTTGACGAAGAGGCCAAATACAATCCATGCGGCAAACGTAATTGATCTAAAATTTGATAGCTGTGAAATATTCTCTCATTCATCATTTCAACCTCGATTACTTTTTACCTTTCTTTTTAGCCCGTTTACAGTCTTTTTATACAATAAAAAGACGTGTATAAACTATGAAAAAGTTGTCTATGCTGAATACTATAAAAATAGATTAGGAGAGTGGGGAAGCATGAAGTTTTTAATAGTAGGGGTGACTAGCAATGAGCGTGGATGAATTAAGCAAAATTATTGCTGTTAAAAAGATGGATTTAGAGGAATGTGAACAAGAGCTTAACAGCCGTTATTATCCATCTATCGTGAGGATTGCCATGATGGATTATATAGAAAACCTACAAGAACAATTGGAAAGGTACAACAACGACCATATAAATTTGTAATACTATAAAGAAGAAATGACGTGTACGAATTAAGGAATTCACACGTCATTTCTTATGTCTTACTTTTTTATAAGCACTGGTTTATTCTTGCAGTAATCGGGACAAGTCAGCTTCGCGATTTGGACTTTTCAAGAACTCCTCACTTACGATTGCATTTAATATTTTTCCTTTTCTAGAGGGGTCTTTCACTTCTTTTAAAATTCGCTTCCTGGCTGAAAATAGGAATTCTAGATACTCTTCAAAAGGTTCATCAAATTGGTGCTCAAGCTGTTCCCTTATTTTCCTTGCCAGTGTTGGACTAGCGCCGCCTGTTGATACAGCAATGCTCAATCGCCCTCGCTGAATATGGGAAGGCACATGAAAATCCGATCCTTCCGGGTCATCCGCAATGGTCACCAGCTGTTGTTCGCTCGCTGCCATTTTAATAGACTGATTTAACACATTGTCATTCGTTGCAGCAAAAATTAAAAACGCGCCTTCAATGTCTTCTTTTGAAAAGGACCTTTCTAGCCACTCTATCCATCCACTACCTGCAAGCCCTTTTAGTTTATCTGTAGCTTGGGGACTGATCACGGTGATAAGCGAGCCCGTACCAAGCAATCCGGCTACTTTCCGCTCTGCAACCCTGCCGCCGCCTATGACCACTACTTTTTTCCCCTCGAGCCTTAACATAATCGGATAGTTCGAATTCAAGTATTCATCCCACCTTTCCTCAGGCTTTCCTAGACTGGATTAAGTATTCTACCAAAGCTTTTCTTGTTGGAGAATCGGGCATTCCATCTGAAACCAAGCCCACGCGTTCAGCTGCCTCTTTTGTCATGTGTCCCATGCAAACCACTTGTACATCTTTTAAAAGTTCAAACACATCTATACCGCATTCCTTCAGGCTCTCGATAAATACTTCAACGGATGCCGCGCTTGGAAATACCATCGTATTTACCTCGGCTTCTTCTAGCATACGTTGAAAAATTGGCAGGAACTGCTGGTCTAGCGCTTTTTTACTCGTGACTAGGAAGTCGGCATTTTCAAACTCATATTTATTATTCTCCCCGACAACCAGTAAGCTTCCTTCCTGTGGCATGCCTTCGATGAGTCTAGCAATAAAACCGCGCTCTCTTAATGCTTTAATAGATTTACTGGAGCAGCCATAGAACTCAGCTCTAACTTTTCGAATATCTATCCCTTTTTCAATAATTGCATTAAAAAATTCACCGACGTTTTCAGGCGAGGAGAACAAAATTTTATCGTAGTCCATAATATTACCTAATTCAACAGGCAATTTAGTCTTTTTCCATTTAGGAAACTCGATAACGTCTGCGCCCTTTTCCATCAATTCCTTCGCTATGCCACTAACACTTTCACCAGTACGGGCAAGTAATATTTGACTGCCGTACAAGGGCATTTTTTCAAACCAACTGATTTTTTCTCGGAGGGAAATGACATCTCCAACAAGAATAATCGATGGATTGCTAAACTTAGCCTCGTATACCTTTGCTGCAATATCTGTTAGAGTTCCTTGTAAGGTCTTCTGGCGCCCGAATGTTCCCCACTGAATTAAAATCACTGGCGTGGCCGCTGGTTTGCCATGAGCGATAAGATTTTCACAGATATATGGCAGATTTCCAACACCCATGTAAAAAGCAATCGTATCAACACCGCGGACAAGGCCTTCCCAATCCAGCATTGGCTTGCCATCAACTGATTTATCATGCGCCGTTACAACTGCAAACGATTCTGCATACTCCCGATGGGTAACAGGAATTCCTGCATAAAGGGGGGCTGCAATCCCCGATGAAATACCAGGAACAATTTCAAATGGAATTTGATAGCGGGCAAGGGCTGCGGCTTCTTCGCCAACTCGTCCAAAAACACCAGGATCTCCGCCCTTTAATCGGACCACCACTTTACCTTCCAGTGCTTTTTCAACTAAAAGGTCGTTGATATTCTCTTGGCGTAAAATATGGCGGTCAGGTAATTTACCGCAATAAATCAGCTCGCAATCATCAGGAGCAAACTCCAATAACTTTGGATTGGCAAGCCGGTCATATAAAATAACTTCAGCCTGCTGGATTGCCTCCATACCCTTTACAGTGATTAAGCGAACATCCCCCGGCCCTGCTCCTACTAGAAATACTTTTCCTGTTTTCATCCTGCAGCCATCCTTCCAAACTCTTTGTATAAAGCTCTTATTTTATAATATAAACGTTATCTTCTTCTACTTCCACCTGATAGGTCTTTACCTGGCCTTCATCTGGTGCTTGAACTTTCCCGTCAGCTAATGAGATTTTCCAATCATAGACTGGGCAGAAAACAAACTCACCGCTCACTAGACCTTCGGTTAAAACACCACCTTTTGGATGCGGACTTCGGTTTTCAATCGCAAATACCTTACCATTTGTAACTTTAAATAACGCTACTTCATTATCATGTAGTTTTACAGAATATCCAGCCCTTACTGGGAGAACAGAATAATTAGCAACTAGGGTCCGAGTTTTTGTTAAAATCATTTATAATCACTCTCCAGCCTTTACAGTGTGAACTGCATAATATTTATCTTTAATATTTTCACTTTCGATTGCTTCATTCCAAGGTTCAATGTACTTCTTCAACGTTTGATCCATGCGCTCATTCAATGCTTTTCTCGTTTCTTCGTTTGCCAGGACTTCTTTTACATGCTCTAAGCCAACTCGTACTACCCACTTTGAAGTACGCTCCAAGTAATTAGCTGTTTCTCGGTAATATTGAAGGTAAGCACCAGTCATTTCCATAACCTCAGCTTCTGTTTTGACAGTAGCTAATAGGTCACCAGCACGAAGATCGACACCGCCATTTCCGGCAACATAGATTTCCCAGCCTCCATCAATTCCAACAAAGCCAATGTCTTTAATTCCTGCCTCTGAACAGTTTCTTGGGCATGCAGACACACCCATTTTTACTTTATGTGGTGTATCAAGACGTTCAAATTTCTTCTCAAGTTCAATTCCAAGTGCCATTGAATCCTGTGTACCATAGCGGCAGAATTGTGCACCTACGCAAGTTTTAACGGTACGAAGTGTTTTTCCATATGCATAACCTGATGGCATATCAAGCTCTTCCCACATGCTTGGCAGGTCTTCCTTTTTCACTCCGAACAAGCCAATCCGCTGTCCGCCGGTTAATTTTACTAATGGCACCTCATACTTTTCAGCAACCACAGCAATTTTTTTCAAATCAGCAGCTGTTGTCACACCGCCATACATTCTAGGTACAACTGAGTATGTTCCATCCTTCTGTATATTCGCATGCATTTTCTCATTTACAAGGCGTGAGTCACGATCATCCTTGTATTCATCCATGTGAATCATGCCAAGGTAGTAGTTGATAGCCGGACGGCATTTCGTACATCCTTCTTCGTTATTCCATTCAAGAACGTTCATTACTTCTTTAACACTTGTTAAGCCCTTTTCTTTAATTTCAGCGATCAATTCTTCTCGGCTGATGGTTGTACAACTGCAAATGCTTGTTTTTTGCGCTGCAGCGGCATCGAATTGGTCACCAAGTGTATAAGCTAAAATATCATTCACCATCGGCTTACAGCGTCCGCAAGAACGGCCGGCATTGGTACAATGGCTTACTTGATCAAGTGTGGTCAAACCCTGCGTTTTGATTGCCTCAACGATCGCGCCTTTTGTAACACCATTACATCCGCATACCAATTCATCATTTGGCATTGAGGCAATGTCGCCGCTACCGCTCTCAGCTGAACATTGTGATTCAAAAATGGATACCCCCGTAATATCCTCTTTTTTGGTCAGCATTCGGAACAATCTTGTACTATCTTTTGTATCACCATAGAGGACAATCCCAACAATTTTGTTATTGCGGACTAATACCCTTTTATAGATACCTTCGTATTCGTTATAGACCATAATGGATTTAGTAGTACCATCTTCAAAAATTTCTCCTGCTGAGTAAAGGTCCACTCCAGCGACTTTAAGCTGAGTTCCTGTTACTGAGCCTTCATATGGCGCTGCTTCTTTCCCACAAATTCTTTCCGCCAGAATTTTACCTTGCTCGTATAATGGCGCAACTAAGCCGTAAACAATCTCCCTATGCTCGGCACATTCACCAACAGCATAGACATTCGGTGCACTTGTTTCCATATAGTCATTAACAACAATACCGCGATTCACATAAATTCCGCTGTCTTTTACCACACCGATATTCGACTTAATCCCGATTGCCATTACAACAAGATCCGCTCTCGCAAAAGACCCATCCTTAAAACGAAGTCCAGCAACACGTTCATCCCCGATGATTTCAACCGTTTCCTTTTCCATTAAAAAGTTCATACCCTGTGATTCGAGCTCTGCTTTAAGTAGGGATGATGCAATTGGATCTAGCTGACGCTCCATTAAACTCGGCATTAAGTGTACCACGTCAACCTTCATTCCAAGGTTTAGTAATCCTCTTGCCGCTTCAAGACCAAGAAGTCCGCCTCCGATTACCACTGCCTTTTTGTATTGACTCGCTGAATTGATCATCATTTCACAATCTTTTATATCACGAAACCCAGTCACGCCTAATTTGTCCGCACCTGGAATTGGCAGGATAAAAGAATTGGAGCCTGTTGCAATAATGAGTTCGTCATACTCTACTTCACGACCTTCGTCGGAAAATACCTTCTTTGCTTTTAAATCAATCTTTGTTACTGCTTCACCAGTAAATAACTGAATATCATTTTCCTTATACCAGTCTAATGGATTAATAATAATATCTTCAAAGCTTGCATCCCCTTGAAGGATATTTGATAATTTTATGCGATTATAGTTTGGGTGTGGTTCTTGTCCAAAAATAGTAATTTCAAATTGATTTGGTGAAAGTTTAAGAATTTCCTCTATTGTTCTAACTCCCGCCATCCCGTTTCCGATCATCACTAGTTTTTTCATGTGGATTCGCTCCTTTATAGTGGTTTATCTATGAATTTACGTTAATTATGTTTTCATCTATAAAAACATTGTAAATGCTGAGGAGCTGATTGATTGTGACGTACTTCACAACTCAACGTTAGATTGTGAATCATTTCACATTATTGTCAAATATCAATACGAAATTTGAAGGGGGAAAAAGTTATGGACTATTTTTGTGGGATTATGGACTTTTTCTGTGGGGTTTTGGACTATTTTCAGTGAGTTATGGACTTTTTTTTTATAGTTTTGGACTATTTTCAAGGGGTTATGGACCATTAGACATTATTTTCCATAAATCATAAATTAAAAAGCCCAACTCATATGAATTGGGCTTTAAAAATTGGATATTAATACATTTCAGATGTAGTCTTAGCTTGCATATGAAGCAATAAGTAGTCAGGACCGCCTGCTTTGGAGTCAGTTCCAGACATGTTGAAGCCGCCGAATGGCTGATATCCAACAATCGCACCTGTACATGAACGGTTGAAATATAGGTTACCAACATGGAAGTCTTCACGAGCCTGCTCTAGGTGCTCACGATTAGTCGTGATAACGGCACCTGTTAAGCCATACTCAGTATTGTTTGCAATTTCAATTGCTTCCGTGAAATCCTTCGCTTTCGTGAAACCGACCACTGGGCCGAAGATTTCTTCCTGCATGATTCGTGCATCTGGAGCAAGATCGGCAATTACTGTTGGTTGTATAAAGTAACCTTTAGAATTGTCACCTTCGCCGCCAGTCATTAGCTTACCTTCTTGCTTGCCGATTTCTACATATTCCATGATTTTCTTGAAAGCATTGTTGTCATTAACAGGACCCATAAATGTTCCTTGCTCAGTTGGGTCACCTACTGTTAATTCCTTCGTTAATTCAACAACACGGTTCAATACGTTATCATAAACATCCTCAACGATAACGGCACGAGAGCATGCTGAACATTTTTGACCAGAGAAACCAAATGCTCCTGCCACGATTGATTGTGCAGCAAGCTCAAGGTCTGCTTCTGAGTCAACCACGATGGTATCTTTTCCGCCCATTTCAGCAATTAAGCGCTTCATCCAAACTTGTCCTTGGTTTACTTTTGAAGAACGTTCGAAAATACGAAGTCCGACATCACGTGAACCAGTGAAGCTGATGAAACGAGTATCTTTATGGTCTACTAGGTAGTCACCCACTTCAGCACCGCTTCCTGGTACGAAGTTTAATACGCCTTTAGGAAGACCTGCTTCTTCCATGACTTCAACGAATTTCGCTGCAACAACAGGAGTCGTGGAAGCAGGTTTAAGTAGAACCGTATTTCCAGAAACAATCGCTGCAACTGTTGTACCAGCCATAATTGCTAATGGGAAGTTCCAAGGTGAAATGATGATTCCAACACCTAGTGGAATGTAGTTGTAACGGTTAAACTCGTTAGGACGGCTATTTACTGGAACGCCATCTTTAAGTGCCAGCATTTGGCGGCCGTAATATTCAAGGAAGTCAATCGCTTCCGCTGTATCAGCATCCGCTTCTCTCCATGGCTTACCTGCTTCTTTTGTTAAAAGAGCAGAAAACTCATGCTTACGGCGGCGAATAATGGTCGCTGCTTTGAATAATACGTCCGCACGTACTTCAGCTTTCACTTTTTTCCAAGTTTTGAACGCCTCAACTGCAGCCTGCATGGCTTGTTCCGCATGATCCCTGCTAGCTTTGGATACGCTGCCAATTACCTCTTTATGATTAGATGGATTATAAGAAACGATTTTATCTTCAGTTGTGATTCTTTCGCCGCCGATTACAAGCGGGTAATCTTTGCCTAAGTAACTCTCAACTGTCTTTAAACCGTTTAAATATGCTTGACGGTTTTCTTCATTTGTAAAATCTGTGAATGGTTCATGCTTATAAGGTTGCACCATATCTAAAACCTCCTATGTATTAAAAAACATAACATCCTTGTACATTCTAACATGTTTCTTTTATAGCTATCAATGGATAGCCTTAAAGAGCATATTTTGGTAAAAAAAGACCTGACCAATAAGTCAGGTTAGTAAATATGCACAAATGGTTCGGCTTCGTTTGCCTTGCGGACAATTAGTGCCTCTGGCCCGTCAACACTCGTTACACTTACCGAAACGGATATATAATTTGGAAAATGCTCGAGGACAAGACCCGTTACATATTGAGTAAACCCAATGGCCTCTGATTTTCCATAAAACTGGATCGGAATCGTAATATCTAAATCAGTAAATTGATCTCCAATATAGAAGGCCCGGCCAATAACACCGTTAAAGTTTGGAAAATATTCCTCAACATCCTGCTTAAAGTTTAAAAAAGCTGTTACATCATCACGGTGCGCCTCTTGAGCTTCAGTTGATGGAAATAAGAAATACTTTTCAGAAACAGGCTCCCAAGCATTAATGGTTGAGCTTCCTTTATCAACATTGGCATAGGTGAAAAAAGTGCCGGGTACAACAGAAGATCTGCTCTGTTGCTCGAATAGAGCAATGGTAATCGGAACATCCTTCAAATTTTTCGTTGCTCGGAGACGTTTAAGGACTTCTTCGGCTATCTTTTTCCCTTCCCGTTCCATTTCGGCAAAGTCAATCTCCCTCTCAAAGTAAGGTTCACCTACTGCAGTACGAAAATAATGGACGGAATTTAGTGCTAGTCCAATAACGACACCCCCCAATTTGACTGTATCATCTTCTCCTTTGATGAGGTAATCTTGTTCTAAGATGTGGGCTAAGTAGATAGGATTATTACTATTTCCTTCCTGAAAATCTGCGCCGTCTTCCAAAAGCGGGTTTAATCCAATATTTTGATCTTCCTTTAAACCTTCTTCACTTAATTGTGCCGCCGTAAATTTACGATTCAACCATAATCTCACAGTGTTCCGCTTTAATTCCTGTCCTTCACGGAATAAATAGGTTTTAGGGTCAAATTGATGCTGCGCAATCCTCATCAAACCTGTTTCAAATTCATTAATGTCATATCTAGTATTAATATTTCCAACTATTAATCCGCGTGCTTCCCCAGGCTCGAACGGTAAAATCGTCCGATAATAATTGTCGGAAATATTATATTTCGGAATAATTGCTTTCTCTTCCGCTTCTTCCTTTGTTTGCACAACATTCTCCTGCTTTTGAAAGTTTGGTGCGCATCCACTGAGAAGAATGACAAGGGAAAGAGCGAGCAATGAGAGTTTTCTCACATCGATACACCTCTTATTTATTTAATTCTACCAAGAGCTTCTCCTCGTCCCAAACTTCAATTCCTAGCTCCTCGGCCTTCGTAAGCTTTGAACCCGCATCTTCACCAGCGATAACAAGGTGCGTTTTCTTGCTGACACTCCCTGAAACATTCCCTCCAAGAGCTTCAATCTTCTCTTTTGCTTCATTTCTAGAGAGCTGTTCCAATTTACCTGTCAGAACGACTGTTTTTCCAGCAAAAATACTATCTGATTCTTGTGCTGAAACTGGTTTTGCTCCTTTGTATTCCATGTTTACTCCGGCCTCTGTTAATTCCTTTATCAGCGCTTCCGCTTCTTCTTGTTCAAAAAAGGCAACGACCGAATCTGCCATTTTATCTCCAATTTCATTAATTCCAACCAAGTCTTCCTTCGTTGCAACAGCTAGTTTGTCCATCGTATCAAAGCTTTGGGCAAGTGTTTTTGCAGCTTTCGCACCAACATGGCGAATACCTAGTCCAAATATAAGCTTTTCTAATGAATTCACTTTAGATGCTTCAATCGCTTTTAACAGATTCGTAACTGATTTTTCTCCCATTCTCTCTAAGGCTATCAGCTGATCATAGGTTAGTTTATAAATATCCGCAACATCCGAGATTAATTTTTCGGCAAAAAGCTGGCTGATTACCTTTTCACCTAGACCGTCAATATTCATCGCATCCCGTGATACAAAATGAATCAGTCCTTCACGAATCTGCGCCGGACACTTTGGATTAATACAGCGTAAAGCAACTTCACCTTCAAAACGGACAAGCTCGCTTTCGCATTCTGGACAATGCGTTGGCATTTGGAAATCACGTTCATCACCAGTTCGTTGGTCAGCAAGGACATTAACTACTTCAGGAATAATGTCCCCAGCTTTTTTAACAACCACCTGATCGCCAATCTTTATATCTTTTTCTCGAATCAAGTCTTCATTATGCAAGGATGCACGCTGAACCGTTGTACCCGCTACCTTAACCGGCTTTAAAATGGCAGTTGGAGTGACAACACCTGTCCGGCCAACGCTTAATTCAATATCTAAAAGAGTTGTAACGACTTCTTCAGCAGGGAATTTATAAGCAATCGCCCAACGCGGACTTTTCGCAGTTGTTCCAAGCTTGCTCTGGTGTTCATAGGAATCTACCTTGATAACAATTCCATCTATTTCATATGGCAAATTAGGGCGTTTATCAACCCAGCTATTTACATATTCAATAACCTCGTTAATTGAAGGACACTTTCGTCGCTCTTTATTTGTTTTGAAGCCAAGTTGATCTAAGTAGTCAAGTCCTTCACTATGGGATGCCGCGACCATTTCACCACCACCGCCAATTCCATATAAAAAGACATCAAGGTTTCGGGTGGCAGCTATTTTCGGATCAAGCTGGCGTAAAGAACCTGCTGCTGCATTACGTGGGTTTGCTGCTAATTCTTCACCACGTACTGCTTTTGCTTTGTTTAGCGCTTCAAAGGAGCTTTTCGGCATATATGCTTCACCGCGGACTTCTAATGTTGCATTTTCCCGCAGACGGAGAGGAATCGATTTGATAGTCTTTAAGTTAGCCGTAATATCCTCGCCAATGGTGCCGTCTCCTCTTGTTGCTCCTTGGATAAACAAACCATTTTCATAACGCAAGGAAACAGCAAGACCATCAATCTTTAATTCACAAACATAGCTGAAATCATCACCTACCGCCTGGCGAATACGGCGGTCAAAATCTTTTAAATCCTGCTCGTTGAAAGCATTGCCTAAGCTTAGCATAGATGTGCGGTGCTCTACTTTTTCAAATAAATCTAGTACCTGACCGCCAACTCGAACAGATGGTGAGTCTGGTGTCTTTAATTCCGGAAAGCTTGCCTCAATCTCTAGCAATTCCTGCATCAAACGATCATACACTGCATCAGGCACTGTAGGTTTATCGAGTACATAATATTCATAGCCATATTGATTTAATAGGCTTCTTAGTTCATTGACTTTCAATTCCGCTGTTTGAAGGTCCATATATCCAGCCCTTTCATTGAGAAATTATACGAGAATAGCCCCATAGCAGGGGCAATTCTTTTTGTCTAGCTTCAGCGCCTATGGGTTTACGCTTTTTTCTATACTTTTTTTGTAATGGGAGCGAACTTTGCAAGCAGTCTCTTTATACCGGTTGGGCTTGGGAAGGCAATGTCCAGCTCTGTTCCTTCGCCTTCTCCTTTAACACTTACCACTGTTCCAATGCCCCATTTACCATGTTCAGCTTTATCGCCGACCCTCCAGCCGACGGTATCTCCGCCAGTAGATGCAGCTAAAGGCCTCATGACTGGTTTTCTAGTTACCGGTGTTCCGATGGAGGTTCCTGTCGTTCCAGATGTGCTTCTTCCAAAAGAAGTCCCTCTAGATCCGAAAGGAGTATTCACCCGTTTCTCCTCTTTTTCCACACCTTCTAAAAGGTCCTCCGGTATTTCACTGATAAACCGGGATGCAGGATTCATGCTAGTACGTCCGTACAACGTTCTCATCTGAGCATTTGTGATGAAAAGAGTTTGCTCCGCTCGAGTAATGCCTACGTATGCCAAGCGTCGCTCTTCTTCCATTTCTGCTTCTTCCATTAATGAACGACTGTGAGGGAAAACTCCTTCTTCCAATCCAATTAAAAAGACGACTGGAAATTCTAGCCCTTTTGCAGAATGCAAGGTCATAAGAGTAATGGAATCTGTTTTTTCACCGTCATCATCTAACGAATCAATATCGGCGACTAGTGCTAAATCCGTTAAGAAAGCAACTAAGCTCTTATCTTCACTCGCATCTTCAAAGTTCTTCGTAACAGATAATAATTCATCTAAGTTCTCGAGCCTGCTTTGGGCTTCGATTGATTTCTCTGCCTTTAGCATTTCACGGTAACCGGACTTATCTAAAATATCCTCTACCAGTTCCGTTACAGATAAAAACTCTTGCATTTGAGTATAGTTTTTAACTAAATCTCTAAATTCTCTAGCGCCCTTAGTAATCTTTGGACTTAATCCTAGTAACTCAACAGAGTCGAGCGCCTGAAAAATAGAAATATCATGCATGGCAGCAAAGTCAGCCATTTTATCTACTGAGCTAGACCCAATACCGCGTTTTGGCACGTTAATAATACGCTGTAAGCTGATGTCATCATCAGGATTAGAAATAAGCCTCAAATAAGCAAGCATGTCCTTGATTTCTTTTCTGTCATAGAACTTCGTTCCGCCGACAATGCTGTATTCAATATTTGACTTTAACAGCACTTCCTCCATTACACGGGATTGAGCGTTAGTCCGGTAAAGGATGGCGACGTCTGAATTCTTGTACTTGCCGCCCTTTGTTAATTCTTTGATTTTCCCTGCAACAAACTGTGCTTCACCTTGTTCACTATCTGCACGATAGTAAACCAGTTTGTTTCCCTCTGGGTTTTCTGTCCAAAGGTTCTTCGCTTTACGTGTTGCATTATTTTCGATGACTTTATTTGCAGCTAATAGAATTCTCTTTGTGGAACGATAGTTTTGCTCTAAGAGAATTACCGCAGCATTCGGATAATCCTTCTCAAACGAGAGGATATTGGCAATATCTGCACCCCGCCAGCGGTAAATCGACTGATCAGAATCCCCGACAACGCATAGATTCTTAAAACGGTTTGCGAGAAATTTGACCAGCATATACTGTGCTCGGTTTGTATCCTGATACTCATCCACATGAATGTATTGAAATTTCCGTTGATAATATTCAAGTACTTCCGGTACACGCTGAAATAGCTGAATCGTCATCATAATCAAGTCATCAAAATCGAGAGCTTGATTTTTCCGTAACCGTTTCTGATATTCTGTGAAAACATCACTGACGGTTTGTTCAAAATAACCCCCAGCAGTTTTTGCATACTCTTCCGGACCAATCAATTCATTTTTCGCTGAGCTGATAGCCCCTAAAATTGCCCGTGGGTCATTTTTTTTCGGATCAAGGTTTTTATCCTTAAGAATTCCTTTAACGACTGATTGCTGATCACCAGTATCTAAAATCGTAAAGTTTCGGCTAAAGCCCATTCGGTCAATGTCCCTGCGCAGTATTCTTACACACATAGAGTGGAAAGTAGATATCCAAATTTCTTCGGCTGCACCGCCCATCATTTTCCTGATACGCTCTCTCATTTCGCGAGCTGCTTTATTTGTAAAGGTAATCGCTAATATGTTATAAGGATTTACACGTTTCTCAACGATTAAATAGGCTATACGGTGTGTTAGTACTCTCGTTTTTCCACTTCCTGCACCTGCCATTAGTAAAAGCGGACCGTCCGTTGCTTTTACTGCACTTTGTTGTTCTGGGTTTAACCCATTTAAAAGCTTTTCTGATAAGTATTGCAATTCCTTCACCACCATACCAAACATTTGTTCTTATTTTAACTCTTTATACCCAATTAAGCAAATTTTCACCGTACACTTTTTACTGTTGCTAACGCCTGTTCAAAATGATCATAAATGGCGTTTCCTACCACAATGACATCTGCATGCTTGGCCATTTCAACGGCTTGCTCAACGGATGAAATTCCCCCGCCATACAATAGTACTGTTTCCTCAAGTACCTTTTTAACTTCCGAAACTAATTGAGGGTCACCATATTTACCGCTATATTCAAGATAAAAGATTGGCAAATGAAACATTTTCTCCGCCATCATGGCATACGCCTTTACTTCTTCGGTTGAGGCTTCCGTAATGGCTGACGTCAGTTTAGCTGCCTTGCATTCTTCATTCAATATGCAGTAGCCTTCCATGACGATCTCTTCCCAATCCATAATTTCACCAAATTCTTTTACTGCCTTATGGTGAAGTCCGGTTATCCACTTAGGATCATTGCTATTTAAAATTGTCGGAATAAAATAAAGGTCAAAGCCAGGGGTAACGATATCAATACTTGAAACTTCGAGGACACAAGGAACAGTATAGCGGCGAATTCGAGCCATAAGATCAAGAACCTTTTCCAGGGTTACCCCATCACTTCCTCCAACAATAACTGCGTCTGTTCCGGATTCGCATATTTTTTCTAACCTATCATCCGTTATCTCTTTATTTGGATCGAGTTTAAACACATGGCGCCACTCGCGAAAATCATACATCCCAAGATCCTCCCATTCATCCTACATTAAACCATTATAGCATTAGCACATTCGATAAAAAAAGAAAACACTAATTCAAATAATAGAAACTTTAACCAAAATAAAAAGCGGAAGCGCCTTGAACAGGGAAAAAAGCAGTTCATTTTTTCCTCGGGGCGACAGGCATAAGACGAGCTGGCTAGAAGGTTGCTCTTTAACCTTCTTGACAGATTGGCTTATGATCCCGAGCCCCTAGGCGCTGGAGCTAGATAAAAAAAACCGAAGAGCTATGTCTTCGGTTTCGTTTATTTTTCTTCAGTTGTTTCTTCTGTTTTAATTCGCTCTAATACCATTTCATAGGTATCATTCCCAAAATTCAAGCAGCGTTTTACTCGTGAGATTGTTGCCGTGCTTGCACCAGTTTCGGTCTCAATTTTATGATAGGTGTTTCCCTCACGAAGCATTCTAGCAACATCTAAACGTTGTGCTAATGATTGAATTTCATTAATAGTGCATAAGTCATCAAAAAAGGCATAGCATTCTTCAAGATCCTTCAAGGAAAGAACAGCTTGGAATAACTGATCAAGCTCTTTTCCACGTAATTTATTTATTTGCATATGTTTTACCCCTTAATTCATAAAGTATTATTTTGCATTAATTGAAACACTTGATTGCAGGCCAGGATTTGTTGGAACAACGCTGACCCACGTTTTCCCTTGTACAAACGGAACAACTTCACCATTTCTCACAGGAACGATTAGACCGTTATCATTTTTCCATTCCACTTCCATTACCTTGCCCATTTGGAACAAGTAACCATTTCCGCCAGATTCTAAATCAATAGACTTATGACCGACTTCATCCTCAATTTGATGATTAGCCTCAACGATAAACAGATTAACTAGTAGGATCGGTTCTTTTGTATCTAAATCAATGGTTTGCTCTCCATCTGAGAAACGCTTGTATTTACCAGTGGCGGCATCAAACACATAATTGGAATTGGATATTCCGCCAGCAGAATAAGTAATTTTTATTACATTTGCTTCGTTCCCAGTTACAGTTTTCTTTTCTTCTTCTTTTAGAAAAGTAAAGGGAGGCGGCGTCTGATTCATCGAGTAGTTCAATTGTTTCGAACCTTTTAAGATATTTTCATACGTGATATAGGAATTATGGGGCGCTCTTCGATAGCTGGCCCTTTTAAACAATGTGCCATCATAAATCATCCCATCAATATGATCGATATACCCTTGCCTCATCATTTGCTCTGCTTCCATGCTCGATCCATGAGTGATATATAAAGCATCCAGCCCTTTTGCAATCTCCATATAGTAATCCCTTGCACTCCTTACTGGACCAATGTTCTCCGGCTTTTCACTTTGAAAAACAGCTAGAAAACGAGTAATATCTCCTTCTGCAAGAAGCTCATAGACGATGTCTGCCTTATTTAAACCTGTTTGCGGCCTTGCTTCTGGATGATTATTAATCATAACTGCGACTGCTCTGCCATCGGTCTTAGTCTCTGAACCCACACCAGTTAATGGATAGTGATAAGGTAAATCCTTTTCTACCTCTTCTTGTACTACATCCTCAACTTCTTTTACCGGCTCCTTAGGTCCATTCACCTTTTCTTTATCGCTGCACCCAGAGAGCAGTAAAAGAGCTGCTGTTGCTGCAACAGCCCATTTCTTCATTTTCCAAAAACACTCCTATCTCTTTTCTAAAAGAATTCTGACGATAATATCCAAATAATTACTTTAACATTTTAACGCATTATCGACGGAAAGAGTACAGTTTTGTTCATAACATCATACATTCCCTGTTGGGTAATTCGAATATAAGGCAAATGAGTAGCCGAAAAGAATAACAAGCTGTAAACCGGATCTGAGAAGGAATATCCGCGCTCTCTTAATTCCACAAGCAATTTCTTTTCTTCGTTTATTAATTCCTTAATCGGGAGGTTTGACATAATTCCATTAAGCCTTAACGGTACTTCGCATACAACCTGCTCTTCCTCAACCATGACAATACCACCGCCTAATTCCTTCATTCGATCGAAGGCAGCAAGCATATCACGTTTATTTTTTCCAATTAAGATTATGTCTCCTGTATTAGAAAATGAACTAGCGAGTGCTGAAAGATTGGTTGCAAATCCCTTTAGCAACGTATTAATCCTCCACTTGCCATTCCGATCTAGCAGCGTGAAGAAACATTCATCGTGGTCGGTTGATAACTCATCTCCTGAGGCATCAATCGCAATGGAATATGGTTTGGTAATAACTGAATTCTCCATCTTAATCCCAAACGGCATGGAAAATTGTAAATCGTCAACGCTTAATGCCCAGTCCAGTTCCATTGGCTTAAGCCCATACTCATCCCAATTAATGGAATGATACGCGTCCATCACTTGACCGTCACGTTTTACCCATTTTCCTTTTGCAAGGACAGAATGAGGTGTGGGATTTTCAATACTTGATAAGAAGTTGATATTCGCTACACGGCCAGTTGCAATATTGCCATGCAGATGGTCAATGTTGTAATAACGAGCAATATTTACTGTGGCCATATTATAGGCATCAATTACAGGCACACCTTTTTCGATGGCAATTCGAATCATCTGATCGTTGATTCCTTGCTCATAAAAAGTGGATGTTGAACCATCTGTGTTAAACATTAACCGATCATAGGCCTCTATTCCTAATCGTTTCATATCATCGAGTAAATCTGGCAGATCAGGACGAATGGAGGAATATCTCAATGAAACCATATACCCCTGCATTAAGCGGTTATATACTTCTTCACCAGTCATTGCCTCATGGTCACTATCTGCTCCTAACAACATCAATTTAGCTAATGTTTTCTCCGATGCCCCCGGAAAATGCCCTTCAATCTTTTTATGCAGCCTTTTTGTCTCTTGCATCCAATGCAGCATCATATCATCGCCGTCTAACAATTTAGGCCAGCCAGTCAGCTCGCCGCCTTGGAGAACTGCGTCATGCTCTAACCAAGACTTAATATTGCTATGGGAAAACACATCTTCTTCATTTAAAATTTCAGTTTGCGGATCAAACCGGCACCACCAAAACATGGTTGTTGGGATGGAACGTAAGTCCTTCAGTAAAGAAAACGCTTCCTTTTTCTTCAAATTCATAATCAAGGACATGTTGTCATTAATGATGGTTGTTGTTCCGAACTGGGATGCATAGGCCGCCAGAGTATGGGGATTATATAATTGAAAAGGATGGGCATGTGGCTCAATATATCCTGGAACAAGTATTTCATTTGTACAGTCAATGATTTCACAGTTTTCCAAATTTGCCGGCAAATTCTCGCCGACATATACAATCCGATCTTCATATATCCAAATATTCGCGCGCATCCACTGGCGAAATGTTTGATTTAAATACAAGGCATTTTTTAACAAAGTGGTTGGTGAAGTTTTCCCATCTAAAACGGATACATGCATGCGTAAATGTTTATTTTTCCATCGATAACGTTGTTCCAGCATACGATACCCCTCCCTTTCTTAGAAGCTATCTATCTATAATAAAACCTTATTTATCAATAAAGAAAGCCCTTACAAAATTGTTTATTTTTATACTAACATATTTTACTGTTTAACGCATTAAAGAATTGGATATTCACTGTAAATATTTTGTGAAGGAGTGAACATAATGAACATTACTAAAAATATTGGGATATTAAACGCATTAATAAGGATTACGATTGGGCTTACCGTTCTTTCTTGGAGTACCGCCAAAATGGTGAAGTTTCCATGGAGAGACTCCTACTTATTGATTGCTATTTGCGGAGCAATGAAGGTGGCTGAGGGAATTGTTCGTTTTTGCCCGGTAACTGCACTATTCGAAAGATATCAGGAAATGGAGCAGCAAACACCACTTGCCCTTGGCGACGGCTCGAACGAAATGGATGTTGATGAAGTCCTGCCGTACAATCCATCATAATTTCGCAAAAAAGATTAGCTTGAATGCTATTCGTACCCTTCTCCTCGTATTTTTGAGGTTTGCGGTAACGAATAGTCACTATTCGTGCCCCTCTCCCTGTATTTTTGGGGTTTGCGGTAATGAATAATCACTATTCGTGCCCCTCTCCTCGTATTTTTAGGGTTTACGGTAACGAATAGCACCAAAAAACTACACACAAAAAACAGGCTGACCGGAGATGGTCAGCCCTTGAAAGAAAGGTACCTGTTATGTTTTAGGAATATTAATTAGATATGTCATCAGCTTAATCGGCGTATTGTTGTATACGTATTTATCCGACGCTCTAACAAAAGATGCGCCCGATAGCCTTCGAACCGATATCCTTTCGATAGAAAACACCGTCACATGACAATTTCTCAAGCTCACGGTAGACAGTATCTTGTGCATCCTTTAAACTCTCAGCTTTTGCTCCTATTAAGAGAACCCTGCCTCCATCAGTAACAAATTCGCCTAGCTCGTTTTTATTGGTTCCTGCATGAAAGGTATATACTTCCTTTGAAAAGTCAGCTATTCCTTTAAGAACTGCACCTTTTTCATATTGCTCTGGATACCCCTTGGCTGCAACCACAACTCCAACCATTGATTGTTCATCCCACACAAGCTCAGGGCTACCACCGTCCAAAACCTCTAAGATGGTCTGAACCAAGTCGGACTTTAATCTTGGTAAAATCACTTGTGTTTCTGGGTCTCCAAAACGGGCATTAAACTCAATAACCCTTGGACCATTTTCACTTGCAATTAAACCTGCATATAAGATTCCACAAAAGCTTCTTCCCTCTTGAACCATAGCCCTAGCAGCAGGCTTAAGAATGGTTTCAATAGCCGTTTCAACAATTCCATGCTCAATATGAGGAACTGGAGAATAAGCACCCATTCCGCCTGTATTTGGACCGTTATCACCATCAAAGGCACGTTTATGATCTTGAGCGATTTCTAGTGGTATCACCACTTCTCCATTCACAAATGCCATAAGTGAAAATTCCTCACCGCTTAGAAACTCTTCAATTACCACTCGGGCTGAAGCTTCACCAAATTTTTGACCAACGAGCATTTCTTCGGTGCTTTGTAAGGCTTCTTCCAGGGTTAAAGCAACGGTAACGCCTTTTCCAGCCGCTAACCCATCTGCCTTAATGACGATAGGAGCACCTTTTTCTTCAATATATTGCTTTGCTTCCTCATAATTAGTGAATACAGCATAGTCAGCAGTAGGAATCTCATACTTTCTCATGATTTCCTTTGCGAACGATTTACTTCCTTCAATTTCAGCTGCCAATCTGCGTGGTCCAAATACGGCTAGACCTTCAGCTTCAAATTTATCAGCTAACCCTTCAAGTAAAGGAACTTCCGGACCGATTATCGTTAAACCAATTCCCTGTTCCTTTGCGAATTGTATAAGTTGTTCATGATTATTTTCTTCAATCAGAACACGTTCAGCAACATCTTCCATTCCGTAATTACCCGGAGCTGCATATACTTTTTCAACCAGCGAGCTTTCACTTACCTTTCGGCACAGAGCATGTTCTCTTCCGCCTCGGCCAATGATTAGAACCTTCACACATCTCACCCCATTTTAGTGTTTAAAATGTCTAACTCCGGTAAACACCATAGCAATTCCATATTCATCCGCTTTTTTGATAGAATCCTCATCGCGAATGGAACCGCCTGGTTGAATGATTGCGGTAATTCCTGCTTTCGCTGCAGCTTCTACCGTATCATCCATTGGAAAGAAGGCGTCAGAGGCGAGTGCCGCTCCTGCTGCTTTTTCACCGGCTTGTTTTAAAGCAATTTCAGCAGCGCCAACCCTGTTCATTTGTCCTGCACCAATTCCAATTGTCATGTCTTCTTTCGTTACGACAATGGCATTCGATTTCACATGCTTGACTACTTTCCAGCCCAGCTTTAATGCTTTCCATTCCTGCTCCGTTGGCTGTCTTTTCGTAGCTACTTTAATCGTTGCATTTTCTAACGTAAACGTGTCCTGCTCTTGTGCAAGCAGCCCGCCCTCAATGGTAGTCAGCTTCATTTCTGGTTTCTTGGCAAAAGTAAATGGAACCGTTAGTAAACGCAGGTTCTTTTTGGCTTTTAAGATCGATAATGCTTCCTCCGTGAAGGAAGGCGCAATAATGATTTCTAAGAAAATCCCATAGAGCTTGCCAGCTGTCTCTGCATCTACTTCGCTGTTAAAGGCAATGATTCCGCCAAAAATAGAAACAGGATCTGCAGCAAACGCCTTTTCAAAAGCAGTAAAACTATTGGTACCCGTACCGATACCACAAGGATTCATATGTTTCACGGCAACAGCTGCAGGTTCGGAGAATTCTTTTACAATCTGCAAAGCTGCGTCTGCATCGTTTATATTATTATAAGAAAGCTCTTTTCCATGAATCTGTTCTGCATTTGCAATAGAGAACGTGGAGCCAAGTGGTTTTTTATAAAAAGCAGCTTTTTGATGTGGATTTTCCCCGTAACGGAGCGACTGCTTCAGCTCATATGTAACGGTTAATTTTTCAGGTGTTTCTTCCTGTGCAAGCTCTGTCATATATTCAGCAATTAGGGCATCGTATGCTGCTGTATGGCGGAACACCTTTGCCGCAAGCTTTCTACGTGTTTCAAGTGTCGTTTTACCGTCTGCTTTTAATTCCTCAATTACCTGTTTATAATCAACTGGATCAACAACCACTGTTACATATTGATGATTTTTAGCTGAAGCACGTAACATCGTTGGACCGCCGATATCTATATTTTCAATTGCATCCTCAGTCGTTACATCTGGCTTTGCAATCGTTTGTTGAAAAGGATAAAGATTCACACAAACAATTTGAATAGGATCAATGCTATGTTCTTCAAGCTGCTTTTGGTGCTGTTCATCATCATGCTTTGCAAGTAAGCCGCCATGAATAAAAGGATTTAACGTTTTTACACGACCTTCTAATATTTCTGGAAAGCCGGTTACTTCGCTTACTCCAAGGACAGGAATACCTTGTTCTTGAAGTGCCTTTTTTGTTCCGCCCGTTGAAATAATTTCAAAACCTAAGCTGACTAATTCTTTAGCAAAATCAGAAATACCATTTTTATCAGAAACACTAATAAGTGCGCGCTTTTTTGTCACTTTTAACTTCCCCTCTCGTTAACAGCATTTGCAGGATAGATGGATAAAGCTTATGTTCGATATTTTGTATTTTCTGCTGCAGGCTTTCTCTTGTTTCCTTTTCACTCAGTTGGACTCGTTCTTGGACAATAACGGGTCCGGTGTCCATTCCTTCATCAACAAAGTGAATGGTAACTCCACTCCATTTCGCTTTTGCCGCCAGCGCCTGACCAATCGCGTCTTTACCAGGAAAGTCAGGAAGAAGCGAAGGATGGATATTAACAATTCGGCCAGAAAATGTTCCGAGTAAGGTTGGACCTATTAGCCTCATATAACCTGCGAGTACAATAAATTCTACACCAAAGCTTGTTAATTTCTCCAAAATAACCTTTTCATAGGCTTCTTTGGAGCTATATTCTTTCGGATTAAAAGCAAATGCAGGGATTTGTGCAGCATTGGCACGCTTGATAGCAAAGGCTTCAGGCTTGTCACAAACGAGCAGTGCTATGTCAGCTTCAAGTTCTCCAGCTTTCACTACATCAATGATCGCTTGAAAATTGCTGCCACTTCCTGAAGCAAAAATAGCTATTTTTTTCATTGGCGACCACCTAGGATAATTCCTTCTTGCTCTGTTACCACACCAATTTCATAAGCAGTTTCCCCGCATTGCTTCAAATGATCAATTAAATCTGCGGCGATATTCTTATCAACGGCCATTACCATTCCGATACCCATATTAAAGATGTTATACATCTCCTGCTGATTGATTTGTCCAACCGTTGTGATTAGATTAAAAATCGGCGGGATCTCCCAGCTTTTATCGTAAATGGCTGCCCCAAGTCCATTAGGGAGCATCCGAGGGATATTCTCAATAAAACCGCCGCCGGTTATATGGGCCATTCCTTTTACTTCAAATTTCTTTAAAGCTGACAGAACCGGTTTTACATAAATTTTTGTAGGCTTAAGTAACTCTTCTCCCAAGCTGCTTCCGAGCTCGTCAACATATTCTGTTAATGACCAGTTATTGAAAACCTTGCGAACAAGTGAATAGCCATTGCTGTGAATTCCACTCGAAGCTAATCCAATCAGCACATCGCCTGACTTGATATTTTCCCCCGTAATCAATTGGGATTTCTCACAGGCACCAACCGTAAAGCCAGCAAGATCATACTCATTTTCACTATATAATCCAGGCATTTCAGCTGTTTCTCCACCGATAAGTGCACATCCAGCCTGTTCACAGCCATCTGCAATGCCCTTTACAATTGCCTCGATTTTTTCAGGTTCAGCCTTCCCGCATGCAATGTAATCTAAAAAGAACAAAGGCTCTGCCCCTTGGACGACAATATCATTAACACACATCGCAACGGCATCAATACCAATCGAATCATGTTTATCCATCCAAAAAGCTATCATAAGCTTAGTGCCCACTCCGTCTGTTCCTGAGACAAGAACAGGCTCTTTTAGGTTAAGCGAGGATAGGTCAAACATTCCGCCGAATCCACCTAACCCGCCTAACACACCCGCTCGGGCTGTTTTTTGTACATGCTTTTTCATTCTCTCAACAGCCTCGTAACCTGCTTCGATGTTTACCCCTGCTTCTCTATAAGCGTTCGCCATGATGGTCCCCCCTATTTTTGATAATAATATTGGAGTGTGTCTGGATAAATTTCAGTTGGATAGTTTCCAGTAAAGCAGCCGAGACAAAAACCTTCTGTTCCTTCCGTTTTGACAATTGCTCCTACCATCCCCTCTGTACTTAGGAATGTTAGGGAATCAGCACCAATCAGCTCTCTAATCTCTTCGACTGATTTATCTGAGGCTATTAATTCTTCCTTCGATGATGTATCAATCCCATAGAAACAAGGATTTTTAATCGGCGGAGAACTGATAACAACGTGTACCTCTGTTGCTCCTGCTTCTTTTAGCAGGTTTACAATTCGTCTGCTCGTTGTCCCGCGAACGATTGAGTCATCGACCATAACAACACGTTTTCCTTCAACAACGCCACGAACAGCAGATAATTTCATCTTTACTCCCTGCTCCCGTAACGATTGGGTTGGCTGAATAAAGGTCCTGCCAACATATTTGTTTTTAATTAATCCCATCTCATAGGGAATACCCGAAGCTTCCGCATATCCAATGGCTGCAGAAATACTAGAATCCGGAACTCCTGTCACTACATCGGCCTCGATTGGTGCCTCTACTGCCAATCTTTTCCCCATGTTTTTACGGGCTGTATGAACATTGATTCCTTGGATATTGCTATCAGGTCTTGAAAAATAAACATATTCCATCGTACAAATCGACTTCTGAGAGTTAAATGCGAATTGCTCAGAGGTAATTCCCTCTTCATTGATAATTAACAATTCTCCAGGTCTGATATCGCGGATATATTCAGCTCCAACAACATCAAAGGCACAGGTTTCCGAAGCAACCACATATGCATCTCCAAGACAGCCAAGCGAAAGAGGTCTTAATCCATGAGGATCGAGAGCAACCATTAACTCCTTCTCGGTTAGGATTAAATAAGCATAGGCTCCTTTTAACATCGAAAGGGCATTTTTCACCTGATCCTTTAACTGTGAAAAACCGCTTCTTCTAATTAAATGAGCTAGTACTTCTGTGTCAGAGCTCGTTTGAAAAATGCTGCCCTGTGTTTCGAGCTGATGTTTTAAGGAATTAGCATTTACTAGATTCCCATTATGAGCAAGAGCAAGACTTCCAGTTTGGGAATGGAACAGCAAGGGCTGGACGTTCTCATAGCCGCCGCCCCCAGCTGTCGCATAACGAACATGCCCAATCGCTGAGGTGCCCTTTAGTTCTTCCATCACGTTCGCTGTGAAAATCTCTGAAACTAGGCCTTCACCCTTCACAACTCTAAGCTTCTCTCCGTTGGATACAACAATTCCTGTACCCTCTTGACCGCGGTGCTGCAGGCTATGAAGTCCGTAATAGGTAAGCTGTGCAGAATCTGGATGTCCAAAGACACCAAACACTCCGCACTCTTCATTTAATCCCTTGATTTCAGCAAGCATGGGATAGCTCCTTTCCAGGCATCCTTCAATTGGTTTACAGAAGCTTCTAGAACGGTATTATTATCAGCTTTGACTTTTAATGTCGCCGTATTATTTACTTCACCAATCAGGTTAGCAGTTACTAAACCTTCAAACTCTGCTTGGTTTTCTTTTTTCACAGTTAAAAGGAAACGAGATTGTGTTTCACTAAATAAAGCAGAAACCTGATTTCCTGTGATGTTGATTTCCGCACCAAGTTGTTCATTCGTAAACAAGCTCTCTGATACAGCTACTCCTAAACCACCTTCTGATAGGTCATGAGCAGATTGAACAACACCTGCACGGATGGCAGCTAAAACTTGGTTCTGACTTTCTTTTTCAACATCAATATTTAATTCCGGAGCTTTTCCAAAAATCTTTCCATAAACCAGCTTTTGAAGTTCACTTCCGCCGAACTCATCCTTTGTCTCTCCAACTAAGTAGATAAGATCGCCGTTATTTTTAAAATTCTGTGTCGTAATATGGTCAAGATCTGTAACTAATCCAACCATTCCGATGACCGGTGTTGGATAAATAGCCGTTCCGCTTGTTTCGTTATACAAGGAAACGTTCCCGCCAATGACTGGAGTTTCAAGTACGCGGCAAGCTTCACTGATTCCATCTGCGGCTTTTTCAATCTGCCAGAATACTTCTGGTTTTTCCGGATTTCCGAAATTGAGGTTATCGGTAATCGCTAATGGTTCCGCACCTGAGCAGACAATATTTCGAGCTGCTTCTGCTACGGCAATTTTCCCGCCAACTTCAGGGTCTAAATAGACATAGCGTGAATTACAATCCGTTGTCATCGCTAATGCTTTACGTGTACCGCGAATCCTTACAACCGCTGCATCTGAACCTGGAGACACAACTGTATTTGTGCGCACCATATAGTCATACTGCTGATAAACCGATTCCTTGCTTCCAATCGTTGGCTGGCTTAATAGCTTTAAAAGCGTCTCCTTTAGATCTGCAACCTGAGGGATATCATTTTCCATAGATTGGAATTCCTCAAAATACGCAGGTACTTTAGATGGTTTGTGATAAACAGGAGCGTCTTCAGCTAAGGCGTCGACTGGAACATCCGCAACCACTTCTCCGTTATGAATCAGTCTTAGTTTCTTATCATCCGTTACGGTACCAATGGCTACTGCTTCTAAATCATATTTAGAGAAAAGCTCGTTGATTTCTTGCTCTCTGCCTTTTTTAATGACAATTAGCATCCGTTCTTGGGATTCTGAAAGCATCATTTCATAAGCTGTCATGCCTGTTTCGCGCTGTGGAACAAGGTCTAAATTCATTTCAATTCCCATTCCTGCTTTACTTGCCATTTCCGCAGATGAACTCGTTAACCCTGCTGCACCCATATCTTGAATACCAACAAGGGCATCAGAGTGGATAAGCTCAAGACAAGCTTCTAGTAAAAGCTTTTCCATGAACGGGTCACCAACTTGAACAGCTGGACGTTTTTCGTCCGATTGCTCAGTTAATTCTTCAGAAGCGAAGGTTGCCCCATGAATCCCATCGCGGCCTGTTTTTGCCCCAACATACATCACCGTATTGCCAACACCTTGTGCGAGACCCTTTTTAATGTCTTTATGATCAATTAAGCCGACACACATCGCATTAACTAAAGGATTGCCTTCATAACAAGATTCAAATTGAATTTCTCCACCGACAGTCGGAATTCCGATACAGTTTCCGTAGCCTGCAATTCCTGCTACAACTTCTTTGAATAAGTAGCGTACCCTTGCAGATTCATCAAGTTCTCCGAAGCGAAGTGAGTTTAATAGAGCAATAGGACGTGCACCCATTGAAAAAATATCACGGATAATTCCACCGACTCCTGTTGCGGCACCTTGGTATGGTTCAATCGCTGATGGATGGTTGTGGCTTTCAATTTTAAAAACAACCGCTTGATTGTCACCGATATCAACGATTCCTGCACCTTCACCTGGTCCTTGAAGGACTCTTTCACCTGTGACAGGGAACTTTCTTAGGACAGGCTTTGAATTTTTATAGCTGCAATGCTCCGACCACATAACCGAGAAAAGGCCAGTTTCGGTGTAATTCGGCGTCCGGCCTAGAATATTTTCAACAAGCGTAAATTCTTCATCGGATAAGCCCATTTGCTGATAAAGTTTTTCTGTCTTTACTTGATCTGGTCTTGGTTCATGCTTTAACAACATTTGCTTCCCTCCAGCTTCTTACTATCGATTGAAATAATTTCAAGCCATCTGCACCGCCTAATAACTCATCCACGGCTCTTTCCGGGTGTGGCATCATCCCGAGGACATTACCCTTTTCATTGATAATTCCTGCGATATCTTCTAAACTTCCGTTCGGGTTATCTTGATAAGTAAAAACGATTTGGTTATTCGCTTTTAGCTTAGCGAGTGTTTCTTCATCACAATAGTAGTTTCCTTCGCCATGCGCGACAGGAATCGAAATGGTTTCTCCTTCGGTGTAGGCGGTAGAAAACATCGACTGATTGTTCACTACCTTTAATTCAACCGGTTTGCAGATAAACGATAGACTTTCATTTCGTCTCATTGCCCCAGGCAGTAATCCTGCTTCCAATAAAATCTGAAATCCGTTGCAGACACCAAGAATGGGTTTACCAGCTTCGGCTGCTTTTACCACTGCCTTCATGACCTTACTAAAACGTGCAATGGCCCCTGTGCGTAAATAATCACCATATGAAAATCCACCTGGAAGTAGGATTCCATCAAACTCATCTAAGCTCTCTGTGTCATGCCATACATATTCAACCTGCTCACCAAGTTCATCCTTAATCGCATGGTACATATCGATGTCACAGTTAGACCCTGGAAAAACGATGACTGCAAACTTCACTGAGGAACACACTCCTCTACTTCATAACGGTAGTCTTCAATAACAGGGTTTGCGAGTAGCTTGCTGCAAACCTCATTAATGACTTCATCAAGATTACGTTCTGATTTCTCAATCGTAAGTTCCATATATTTACCGATTCGAACATCGGATACTTCCGGATAATTTAATGAATGGAGTGAATGAGTTACTGCCTTACCTTGTGGATCTAATACACTTTCTCTTAACGTGACAAACACCTTTACTTTATACATTTTGCTTTCCCCCTAATCTATTAAAAACAGTTTCATAGGCTTCTGTTAAACTACCTAAATCGCGACGGAATACATCCTTATCGAGCTTTTCATTTGTCTTTTTGTCCCATAATCTGCAGGTATCTGGTGAAATCTCATCTGCTAATAGGATCTGGCCATCATGGTCCTTACCAAACTCTAATTTGAAATCAATGAGGTTAATGCCTAGCTCTGTAAAAAAGCTTGATAAAACTGTATTAATTTTTAGCGCTTTTTCTTTTAGGATGGTTAGTTCCTCTTTTGTTGCTATGTTCAATTCGTAGATATGGTCAGTGGTTAGTAATGGGTCGCCAAGATCATCATTTTTTAAATAAAATTCAACGAGCGGCTTTGTTAATTCCTTACCTTCTTCGATTCCTAATCGCTTTGAAAGACTTCCAGCAGCAATATTTCGAACGACAACTTCAAGCGGGACAATGGTTACCCTCTTCACCAGCTGTTCTGTTTCAGATATACGCTTAATAAAATGTGAAGGAATTCCGTTTTCTTTAAGCTTTAAAAATAGCAAACTAGTAATTTCATTATTCAAACGGCCTTTACCCGTGATATCTGCCTTCTTTTGCCCGTTGAAAGCTGTTGCCGAATCCTTATATTCAATCAAAACAGTCTGCTCATCGTCGGTTCTAAAAATTCGTTTCGCTTTTCCTTCATAGAGAAGTTCTCTCATTAAGAATCACTCCTATTTGCAATATTGGGAATCTTTTGGATAACTAAGGGGCGCAAGAGCACCCCTATATTTATTTTTTACCCGTTCAAGCCTAATCGATCAAAAATCGTATCAACGTGCTGCAGGTGGTAGTTGTAATCGAAGCAATCGGCTATTTCCTCTGGAGAAAGCAATTTCGTTATTTTCTCTTCGCCTTCAATTAAAGTACGGAATGGCACTTGATTTTCCCATGACTCCGCTGTTTTTGGCTGGACGGTATCATACGCCTCTTCACGTGATAAACCTTTGTCAATCAACGCTAGGAGGACTCGTTGTGAATAAATCAAGCCAAGCGTCCGGTCCATGTTGCGAAGCATATTTTCTGGATATACGGTTAGGTTTTTAATGATGTTGCCAAAACGATTTAACATGTAGTTCAAGGCAATCGTTGCATCTGGTAAAATGATCCGCTCTGCAGAAGAGTGTGAAATATCGCGCTCATGCCATAGTGGAACATTTTCATAGGCCGTCATCATATAGCCGCGAATCACACGCGCCAAACCAGTCATATTTTCGGACCCAATTGGATTTCGTTTATGCGGCATCGCAGAAGATCCTTTTTGTCCTTTTGCAAAAAACTCTTCCACTTCACGCGTTTCACTTTTTTGCAATCCACGAACTTCAACCGCAAATTTTTCAATCGAAGTCGCAATTAAAGCGATCGTTGACATATAGTGTGCGTGACGGTCGCGCTGCAAGGTTTGAGTTGAGATTGGTGCCGGCTGGGTACCCAGTTTTTCACACACATATTGTTCAACAAATGGGTTGATATTAGCGTAAGTTCCCACTGCTCCGGAAATCTTTCCAAACTCAACACCAGCAGCTGCCTGATTAAAACGCTCCAGGTTTCGTTTCATTTCTTCATACCAAAGTGCAAGCTTTAAACCAAAGGTAGTCGGTTCCGCATGTACGCCGTGCGTACGCCCCATCATGACAGTAAATTTATGTTCAATTGCTTTGTTCTTTAAGATTTCAATAAAGTTTTCAAGGTCCTTCCGGATAATCGCATTGGCTTGCTTTAATAAGTAAGAACTTGCAGTATCAACTACATCCGTTGAAGTTAAACCGTAATGTACCCACTTACGCTCTTCCCCTAATGTCTCAGATACCGCGCGCGTAAAGGCAACAACATCATGTCTTGTTTCCTCTTCAATTTCTTTAATCCGTTCAATATTAAAGGATGCATTTTCACGAAGCTTCTTTACATCCTCTTTCGGAATTTCACCTAACTCTGCCCATGCTTCACATGCAAGGATTTCAACTTCGAGCCAAGCTTTAAAGCGGTTTTCCTCTGTCCAAATTGCACCCATTTCAGGTCTTGTATAACGATCAATCATCTTTTGGCCTCCAAACTTTTTTCTTCCCAAATTAAGCTTTTTTCAATTTCTGCGATTGCATTCTCCGCAGAATCGCATAGGATCGTAACATGCCCCATCTTTCTTTTTACCTTAGGGTCTTTTTTACCGTAAAAATGAACTTTCCAATCTGTTACGTTTGTTAATTTATCTAACACGTTTTGAACATGCTCTCCTAATATATTAACCATCACAGCAGGCTTTAATAGCTCTGTCTTACCAAGGGGCAGGTTACACACAGCCCTAATGTGCTGTTCGAATTGTGACGTTTCACAAGCTTCAATTGTATAATGCCCAGAATTATGCGGTCTAGGAGCGAGTTCATTTATGT
Organism: Neobacillus sp. YX16; assembly: GCF_030123505.1. Lineage (GTDB taxonomy): Bacteria > Bacillota > Bacilli > Bacillales > Cytobacillaceae > Neobacillus. The sequence continues at coordinate 347,142 of NZ_CP126115.1, read as the reverse complement.
AAATGATGTCCCCCGCTGTTAAAAACATTTCAACCGCCAGTGTCCCAACTAACTCAAATGCATTAGCAAGCTGTATCGCTGATTGAATTGCCTTATCCTCTGCTTGCTTACTTATCCGTGCTGGAGCAATGGTTTGGTGAAGAATATTATCGCGATGAATATTTTCTCCAACCGGAAATACAGCTGTTTCACCATTTGAATTTCTTGAAATAATGACAGAAATTTCTTTCGTAAAAGAAATCCATTTTTCTAGGATACATTGTCCGTTATCGAGAAGCAATTGAGCCTCTTCAAGATTCTGATGACTTTTTAGAACAACTTGCCCTTTGCCGTCATAGCCGCCTCTTGCTGTTTTCAATACAACGGGATAGCCTAATCGTTCACAGCTTTCATGAAGATCATTCAGCGAATTGATTACGGCATAGGGTGCCACCTGAACACCGGCGTTTTCAATTGCCGCTTTTTCTTTCACTCGGTCCTGAGTAACTTCAAGTAAACTCTTACCCTGCGGTACATAAGCCTGATTACAAAGCCATTCAAGCGCTGTAGCATCAATATTTTCAAATTCGTAAGTAATGACATCACTGACTTCAGCAAGTTTCCTTATCGCTTCTAAGTCATCGTAGTCCCCGATTACCTTATAATCTGCCACCTGGCCGCAAGGAGAATCTTCAACAGGGTCTAATACAGCAATTCGATAACCCATTTCTCTTGCGGATAGAGCCATCATCCTTCCGAGCTGCCCGCCGCCAATAATTCCAATTGTTTGTCCTGGTAAAATAGTTTTAATAGACAAGCTCATCACTACTTTCTATTACTGTCACTTTTGACTCTATGCGAACTTGCTCTAGTCTTTCTTGTATTTTCGAATCATTAATCGATACAATTTGGGCTGCCAATAACCCTGCATTGGTTGCCCCTGCTTTTCCTATAGCCACCGTTGCCACCGGTACCCCTGCTGGCATTTGAACAATCGATAATAGTGAATCCAATCCATTCAATGCCTTCGATTGAACAGGAACACCGATTACTGGCAATGTAGTCTTTGCAGCAACCATGCCTGGCAGATGAGCAGCACCTCCAGCACCTGCAATGATTACCTTAATACCTCTTACTCTAGCATTCTCAGCAAATTCAAACATCAAATCAGGAGTGCGGTGGGCTGAAACCACCTTTTTTTCATATGGAATCTCTAACGTGTCAAGGATTTCACAAGTATGCTTCATCGTTTCCCAATCTGATTTGCTCCCCATTATTACCGCTACAATTGGATTCATACTCTCTCTCCTAACTTTACCAATATAAAAAGCCCTAAACAGATACTTCCCCAATTTCATGAAATGAGAGAAAGCAGTCTGTCCGGGCTGATATCGGCACAGTAAATGACCATGAAACGAGTTAACGTTTCCGGCATTTCCACTTCCCCTCATAGTCCAATCATTTACGGTAATTGGGTAGATACTTATGGGCCATATTCCCATTATTATACGAGGGTGTTACGTTATATATTTTTTTGACACCTTTATATTACAATTTACAGGGCAAATGGTCAATAAAAACGAACGATTTTATTTTTTTAAAATCTAACGTTCGCTTTTACTCATTCAGTACGGCCTCAAATACAATCTGCCTTCCCACCGGTTCATAGGAAATTTCTTTTCCATTAACTACCTCCTGAAAGATAGGTTTTTCCGTCCGGCTAACAGGTACATACCCCAGTTTTTTCATCCGATTTAAACAATCATCAATACTTTCATTATCTTGCACTTCAAATTGCATTTTCTTTTTACTCATGAAAATAATTTCCCTCTTTTCACAGATTTCACCCAAAATCCGCCATGTATTGACTTGGGCTCATAAGAAATAATAAATGCCTTTGGATCCAAACTTTTTATCGTATCATACAATTTAAGTTCAAATTTTCTTGGTGTTAGGATTTGCATGGCCATCCGGTCACCTTCTAGACCGTTTGCTTCCCAATTGGTCACACCATAACCTTTTTCCCTTAATGTTTTAGGCATGTCTTTATCATATGCATTGGTAATCACATTTACCGTAATATAGCCTAAAGCCAGCTTTTCCTCTATTTTCATCCCGACAATAACCCCAATTCCATATCCAACCGCATACGCAATCAGATTTTGGATTTCATTCAGATTATTTAAAACGAGACCAAGACCTAACACATAAATAACGACTTCAATCATACTAAGAGAAGCCGCCAAGTACCGCTGACCTTTTAACGTTAAAATCATTCTTATCGTAAAAAATGAAACATAAACGATGTTTATGACTAGAATGATCGCAACCATCATAAAACTATTCTCTAACATCTATTCCCTCCTGTTCTCTACTTGACCATTTTATTAGTTGTATTTGTTAGTTTAACCTTTTTTATGAAACTTTTCATTTCATTTAAAAAAGACCTGCCATTTGACAGGTCTTACGCTAGGATTATTTTACTATTACTCTTTATGAGCTTCGACTGCGATATGGTAGAGTTTTTCATGGATGTCCAATAGCTTTTCCAAATCTTCCTTTGGCAATTTCGCATAATATTTTTCAATGATATACTGCTGATTCTTATCTACCATTTGATTATAGTAATGACCTTTTTCACCAAGTTGTACAATAATTTCGCGGCGATTATCAGGATTAATCTCTCTTTTTACATACTCTTGCTTTTCAAGCTTTGAGATGAGCTGGCTTGCAGCACTAGCCGTAATCGATAAAAAGTGAGCAATTTCATTAACGGTCCGATTGTTTACTCTTAAAAGCTCCAGAATCACTTGTTGTTTCGTTGAAAGATCTGCAAATTCATCTGTTACTAACTTCTTATAATCCTCTAAAAATAGAGAACTTAAAGCATTTGAATAATCTACAATTTTACTGCATAGGATAGCTAAATCCTTTTCCATTCACTTCCACCTCTTTATATTCTCATTATAAATATCCCTAAATATTTAAGCAACCTTAAGTATAGGTTTTAAAAAAACTAGGCTGGAGGACCAGCCTAGTCTCTAAATTAACGTTTTTTTCAAGTTTCTTAAATAATTATGACGGATAAAGAAGAAATAAATGACTTGCGCAATAAAAAAGCAGGCAAGGACGATGATCATCTCAGTTGCAATCGACATCGTGAAAAAGCTTTGCAAAGCCATAAAGGCGAATACACTATGAATAATGGCTACGATAATGGGAACAAAGAAAAGCAATACAAGCTGCTGCGTCACAATCTTGTTCAGCTCCCCGTCTGTCAATCCTACCTTCTTAATCGTTAAATATAAGCGGCGATCATATTCTAGGTCTGCATATAGACGGAAATACAAGAAGCTTCCGGCAGCAATAAAAAAGACAGCACCGATAAGGAAGGCCACGAATAACATCATTCGATACATGCTCATTTTAATATGATACAAAGTTCCACTAACACTCATTGCAAATTCTTTTGAATCAATAATAGCAGCCCCATCATCTCTTGGAGCATATGCAGCCCCATTTTCCACTAAATGATCAGTGATCCCAGCCGTTTTTTCAAACTCATCTGTATAAAATCCTGTAAATGTATCCATACTTACCGCTGAAAGTTTTTGATACAATTCATCACTAATGACAAGACCTTCACTAAATAAAATTTGATAAGGAAAAACAACATGCTCGGTTGCTTTATTTTGTAGAAGCTTAATGTTTTCTTGTTTTAACGTATAGGTCTGTGAATCAAAGGTCTCAAGTGAAGATGTTAGCAAGGCTAAGCTTTCAGTCCCTGTCAGCTTCTCTTCAGTAAATGAATAACCGGCCATTTCTGAAGACCTCTTATAGTCAGAAAAAGCGATAACAGGCATCTTTTCATATGCATATTCGTCTGAGGAATCCGCTATTTCAACAAATTTAATAGGAATTTTCAGTGTAGAATAGTCTACATTATTCTCTTTTAACTCCTGTTTGATTTGCTGCATGTTTTGCTCGTGGATGGGGTGTTCACCCTTCGCAATATAACTGATTGCCGCGGGATAATTCTCTCGAAATTCCTTATTCATCACATTCATGGATGCAAGTGTTCCTACCGCACAAAAAGCGACTGTAGAGACAATGGTAACCATGAAAAACATCCTGGCATTATCTTTTAAGCGGTATGCCAAACTTGAGAAGGTAATAATATTTGTTTTTTTCCAAAACAGGGCCCGGTTTTTCTGAAGTAATTTTGTTATAAAAACCGATAGCTGGGTATAAAAGAAGTAGGTTCCGATAATGGTCATCCCAATAACAGGTAGAATTCGAAACAATATCGTTTCCATTGTGGTTGTTGCTGCTAAATAATAACCAGTGATTAATAGAATGGCGGATAATATAGAAAGAACCTTGGAAACCTTTGGCTCTTTTTTCGGCTTTTCTCCTGCCTGAAATAAATCAATTAACTTATTAACCCTTACCAAGATCGTAGTAAAAATAGAAATACATAGGAATAATACCAAAAAGGCCCCGATCGTCCACCCTAGTGCTTTCCCAGATAAATAGAATGGCAGTGACTCAATCCCAATCATTCTCGAGCCAATCATCAAAAACAATTTACCTGTGATGATACCGGCGCCAATCCCTGTAAAAATGGCAGCAACGCCAATCAGCATATTTTCTAAAAAAACCATAAGGTTTAACTGGCTTCTCGTCATCCCATGCATCATTAATATCCCAAATTCACGCTTTCTTGATTTCAAAAAGGTGCTGACAGAATACAGGACAAACAAGAATGAGAAAACATACATAATCACTTCAGCTGCTGTCATTAATTCAATCGCTGCACTAGCTGTTACACCGTTATTAATATCAGGATTAAAGATAAATAGAGCATAAACAAAGAAAATCATCACAGAAAATGCGCTGCTTAAAAAATAGGCGGCATAGGTCCGTTTATTGCGAATCACATTTCTAAAGGCGAACTGTTGAAAGGTCATGACTATTACCCCCTAACAGCGCCAGCATATCGATGATTTTTTGAAAAAATGCCTGGCGATTGTCTCCCCGGTAAATCTCATTATATAGTTGTCCATCTTTTATGAAGATAACACGGTGACAATAGCTCGCCGCAACGGCATCGTGGGTTACCATTAAGGCAGTTGCCTTATCCTCTTTATTTATCGTCGAAATGGTTTCCATGACATCCTTAGCAGATTTTGAATCTAAGTTACCAGTTGGTTCATCAGCTAAGATAAGCGAAGGCTGGTGAATAATCGCCCGAGCGATTGCCGTTCTTTGCATTTGCCCTCCAGAAATTTCGTATATGCGTTTCTTTAAGATCGAATCAATTCCGAGTTTTTGTGCAACATAATTAAGCTTTTTATCCATCTCACTGACCTTCACTCCATCTAGCGTTAGTGGCAGGACAATATTTTCCTCTACAGTTAACGTATCAAGTAAATTAAAATGTTGGAAGACAAACCCAAGTTCATGTCTGCGGAAAAGAGCTGTTTCCTTTCTTTTTAATTGATGTGGATTTTTACCATTGATTAATACCTCACCAGAACTAGGCTGATCAATGGTTGAGATTAAATTTAACAGGGTGGTTTTTCCGCTCCCTGACGGACCCATAATCCCGACAAATTCACCTTTTTCGATTGAAAAATTTATATTATCTAAGGCTTTATGCGCCACTTTTCCCTCATATATCTTTGCTAATTCTTTTACAGTTAAGATAGACAAGACCTTCACTCCCTGCTCTTTATTTCATGTCTTTATTCTAGCTTGTAAAGGCCGCCCTAACCATTTCATAAACTTACACTTAGCTTACAAGATTGTAAGGTAGATTTTTAAAAAATAATTCGGATAGTAGTCCCTTTATTGACTGTGGACTCTATCTCTACTTGATGTCCTAGGTTACCGCATATCTGCTTAACTAAAAAGAGCCCCATTCCGGTAGACTCTTGAAAATTCCGTCCATTTTCACCTGTAAAATAAGGGTCAAAGACTCTTGGGAGGTCACTCTTAGGAATTCCGACTCCTTCATCTTCTATTTCTAATACCACGTTCGGACTCCGTTTAAAGCCTTTAAGGAAAATTTTCCGATGGTCTCCAGTAGTATACCGAACACCATTCGTCAAAATCTGTGTGATGGCAAAACTCAGCCACTTTTCATCGGAGGCAATCATCAAACTTTTATCCACCTCTACGGAAGGGAAAACACGATTTCGAATAAATAATCGTTTTTGATCGGAGGTAACCGAGCGTACGATCTTTTCTAACGGAAGCATTTCTACATAGAAGTCATGTTCAAATTCATCTAGGCGGGCTGTATATAACACCATATCCAGCCCTTTTTTCAGACGGTCAAGTTCATCACCTATTGCCGTGAAACGAGGTTCATCTTCATCCTGAATCATCAAATGAATAACAGATAAGGGAGTTTTCATTTGATGCACCCATTGGTTTATAAACTGAATATGATTCTTTAATTTATGCTGATAATGATGTAAACCATTTTGGTACTGACGATATTGGCTTTTTAATAACAGATGTAGACTTGCCGGTAATGGAGCCCTAGAACCAGCCTCGAGAATTTCATCCAAAGAGGTGTGCGGTTCTTCCAAACGCTTGTAAAAGTTTCGATGGGTTAGATACCGATAGATCAGGTAACCGATAAACAAACAGCCGCTGAGGATTCCTGCATACAAGCTAATGGAAAAATTCCGGTACCCATCCAGCCAAAATACAAATAAGATAAGAACTAATTGAGTTATATAGATAATAATAAGCGGAATTTGTTCCTTTAAGAAAAGCTTCAAGAGTGTGTCCCCCAATTAGGTAAAAGACGATATCCTTGTCCACGAATCGTTTGCAAAGCGTCCTCAATATTCAATTCTATTAACTTTTTTCGTACGCGTGTAATGTATACATTTAACGTATTGTCATCAACAAAAACTTGGTCATCCCATATTTTTTCAAGCAAACGGTCACGACTTACGACTCTTTCGGACCTCCTCATTAATTCTTCTAGTATCTTGCCCTCTGTATGGCTGATTTCTATCTTTTGATTTTGATAGCTCAAAGTTAATCTTTCTATATCTAGTCTTAGTCCCTCTACATCGATTAACCGATCACCTTGAGAATTAGCAAACTCTCCGTATGCACGACGAAGCTGGCTATTGATTTTGGCAACCGCTATATCGTAATCAAATGGCTTTGTAATATAATCATCGGCACCATTTTCAAGAGCCATCACCTGGTCCATCTTTCCTTCTCGCGCAGAAATAAAAATAATCGGACAGGTGGAAACCTTGCGAATTTGACGGCACCAATAATAGCCATCAAATTTAGGTAAATTAACATCAAGTAGAACAAGGTGCGGGGAATACCTTTCAAATTGTTCCAAAACCGAATCAAACTGATTAACTGTCTGTCTATCAAAGCCAAACTTATGTAAATGTTCATCAAGCAGCGTTACAAGTTGTTTATCATCTTCAACAATAAAAATTTTGAACATATTTTACTCCTTTTAATGGGAAATTTTAGATTTAAAGATAATAGGCAGGTGACTTACCTAATGAAAAAGATACTCTTCTTGATATATATAATATTTATCTACCTTCCAGTTACCGCATCAGCAGAACTTAAGGAGAATCCGAAAGCAGCTTTTGTAAGACCTGATTCAGCTATTATTTTATCAAAAGTTATCTTGGGGAAAAAAGAAAAGGCTGTTATTAACCACTTTTATACCATTAAGATTGATGGAAATGAAATCTTTGCCTCTACAAGTGAATTTAAATGGTCGTCTAAGAAATGTTTTCTTCAGCCTATCATATGAAAGAAACACTTTGGATTAATGATCTTAGTTTGGAGAGCTCCTATTATGAAAAATGGAGCTAGGATGAGGTATTTAGTTTATATATGGGGCACTAATTTATGGGATGGCCAGGCAGGTTAAGTGCCTGGCTCTTTCCACAAAGTTATTCTTCAATTAACTTATTGGTTAGGGTACCTAATTTTTCAACTTCAACGGTTACTACATCACCGGGCTTCAAGTAAACTCGTTTTTCCAGTGGGTAGCCAATGATTACACCCTCAGGAGTTCCAGTAAGAATGACATCACCAGGTGTAAGCGTCATGTGCTGCGAAATATAGCTGACAATTTCATCTACATAAAAAATCATATCTGAGGTGTTGGAATCCTGTCGTTTTTCTCCATTCACATATGTTTTTAATTGTAAATTGTTAGGATTAGACACTTCATCTGCTGTAACAAGATAAGGACCTATAGGACTGAAATCATCACATGTTTTTCCAAGTAACCATTGATGTGTCTTTTTCTGGAGGTCACGTGCTGATAAGTCATTAGCGGTACAATAGCCAAATACGTGATCTAATGCCTTTTCCTTACCTACATACTTCGCTTCCCTGCCAATTACTATCCCTAATTCAACTTCGTAATCCAGCCTTTGGGTCACTTTTGGCACAGCTATCTCACATTTATGTCCTGTTAATGTATTATTAAATTTGCTAAATAATATAGGTACTTCCGGATAGGGAGACTTTGTTTCATCGGCATGTTTCCGATAATTTAATCCTACACAAATAATTTTGTTCGGTTGTGTAACACACGGTCCCCACTCAACTTCTTCTTCATCTCTTATATAATTTGGTTTATTATTGGTCGGTAAATTCGCAATATAGTCCTTGATTACAGAAAGAGCATCATTTCCGCCCGCGATTACCTCCATAATATTTGTATGTACTTGATTATTAGGATTTTCTCTTAATGCCTCTTCAAGGTCAATTAGGCCATTCTCCATTTTAACACCTAACACATGCTTGCCTTCTTTTTTTATGGTTACTAGTTTCATTGAATATTTATCCTCCTTGATTTAGCTTGTTTAACATCTGATTTCTCTATTCCAACCTATTTATCCTTCTTTTCCTTTAATTAAATAAAGTGTTTATTTGAATTAGCAGCTCCTAAATCAACTAATGGGGTTTGATAGCGTTTAAGTTCTATTCGTTACCGTTATCACTGATAACGGCATTGAATGGGCACGAATGAATGCTATTCGTTACAGTTTTCTTTAAAAATACCGGCTCACGGTCTCGATTAACTCCTATTCATTACCTTTTTCTCTAAAATCATCACAGCACGGGCACGATTCTCAATCCATTTTTTTATTATCAACCTGTTGTCCATTCGAACAACACAAAAAAACACAACCTTTATCAGGTTGTGCTTTGTTTTGCCTGGCAACGTCCTACTCTCACAGGGACAAAGTCCCAACTACCATCGGCGCTGAGAAGCTTAACTTCCGTGTTCGGTATGGGAACGGGTGTGACCTTCTCGCCATTGCTGCCAGACTATTTTGTTGAGGTATCATTCCCTCAAAACTAGATAATTTCAGAAGAAGTTGTAAAACGAGTTCGCCTTTAAAAATTGGTTAAGTCCTCGAACGATTAGTATCAGTCAGCTCCACATGTTACCACGCTTCCACCTCTGACCTATCAACCTGATCATCTTTCAGGGTTCTTACTAGCTTGACGCTATGGGAAATCTCATCTTGAGGGGGGCTTCATGCTTAGATGCTTTCAGCACTTATCCCGTCCGCACATAGCTACCCAGCGATGCCTTTGGCAAGACAACTGGTACACCAGCGGTGCGTCCATCCCGGTCCT